>CAZHOK010000079.1:0-4486 GCA_964534115.1 uncultured Beijerinckia sp. | reverse complement strand
TATGATTGCCGGAAAAGATCTCGTTGCCGATGTGCTGCCGCCACCGCTCTATATTATTGAGGCCTATCTCAACGCCAATCTGATCGCCGACGAGCGCGTGACATTGGAAGAGGCGCGCAAGCGCTTCGCTCCGCTGCGCAAGGATTTCGAAGACCGCCGTGCGCATTGGGCGCGCAGCGATCTGCCCGCTCACCTGAAATCGGAGGTTGCGGCATCTTCCGCATCGGCAGATAAATTCTGGACTGTCTTGGAAGACAAATATCTGCCCGCAGTCGCGCGCGCCGATCAGCAAAGCGTTCAGCGCACGATCAAGGAATTGTCGGCACATTATACCGAGCACCGCCGCCTCGTGGATGTGCTTGTGGTCGATGCCAACAAATTCCTCGCCAGTTCGGAGGCCGAGGCTCAGGCGGCGGGCGACTTGTGGCAGAATATTCTGATCGCCACCGCGGGTCTCGTTCTGATCGGCGTGATTTTCGGCATTGTCGCCATTCGCAATCGCGTCATTCGCCCCATTCTCGGCATGGCTGAATATATGTCGCGTCTTGCCAAGGGCACTTATGATGAAGAAGTCCCCTTCACGGCGCGTGCCGATGAAATCGGCGTCATGGCCCATGCTGTCGCCGTGTTCCGCACCAGTGCCATGGAGCGCCAGCTGGCGCGCCAGCGCGAGGAGGACCAGCGGGCCGCCAATGAGGCGGAGCGCCAGCGTATCGAGGCTTTGGAAAAAGAAGCCGATCTCAAGCGTCAGCGCGTCATTGAATCTCTGGCCATGGGGCTCGACCATATTGCGCGCGGCGATCTCGCCTTCCGGCTCGATGAGCCCATGGCGCCCGAATATGAAAAACTGCGGAACGATTTCAATGCCTCCATCACGGCTCTGGCGGCGACATTGAAGTCCATTTCCTCAGCCACGGATTCGGTTCACAACGGAGCCCGCGAGATTACGACTGCGGCCGACGATCTGGCCCGGCGTACCGAGCAGCAGGCTGCTGCACTCGAACAGACATCGGCGGCGCTCAATGGCATTGTCGATGCGGTGCGCAAGACATCCGAAATGTCGGAAAAGGCCCGTGCCGCTGTCACTGCAGCGCGCCAGGAAGCCGATGGCTCGGGTACGGTCGTGCGCGATGCAATCACCGCCATGGATACGATCGAGCAATCGTCGCGCCAGATTGGCGAGATCATCGGCATGATCGATGAAATTGCGTTCCAGACCAATTTGCTGGCGCTCAATGCAGGCGTCGAGGCAGCGCGTGCGGGCGAAGCCGGGCGCGGCTTTGCGATTGTCGCGCAGGAAGTGCGCGGCCTTGCCCAGCGCTCGACCGAGGCTGCCAAGGCGATCAAGGGATTGATCTCGACATCGAGCACGCAGATCGAGCAGGGCGTCGGTCTTGTGCGCCATACGGGCGAGGCCTTCACCTCGATTGGTCAGCAGGTTGCAGCCGTCACGCAATTGGTGGAGGCGATTGCCACATCTGCGCATGATCAGGCCGTCAGCCTGCGCGAGGTCAATTCTGCGGTGAACCAGATGGACCAGAGCACGCAGCAAAATGCTGCCATGGTTGATCAAACGACCAATGCCAGCCATTCCTTGACCGACAAGGCCAATGATCTGGGTCGGCTGGTCGCCAAATTCACTTTGGATGGCGCCGCGCGGGCGGTTGCTCTGGCAAGGGCCGATTCCACGCCCAACGATCCGCCCGTGCGCTCTTTCGGTCAAAGACTTGCGGCCGCCTTCGGTCGCTGAGGCCAAGGGGAGGGGGCGGCCTTCGGGCCGCCCCTGTCTTCCACAGGGCAGGCCAATGGTCTTGGCCCTTCCATGTCGGCCAAACGGTCCGGGCTTAACCCTACGTTAGAGAAATCTGGCGCATTTTCGGTGCCGGGAAATCGAGTCTCGCGTATTCCCGCCCATTCCGCCCCTTTTGGGGTCTTCGATCCCGTGTCGCCCCACAGGCGATGCGGGATTGTCGTTTTCAGGGACGTGAGTTGCACGCCGTGCCCATTTCCGGGATAAAATCCGCAAGTCCGGTCGAAGAGGTCGTCAATGACTCCGCCGGTCGCAAGAGGGAGCGTCACAATGTCATTCATTCGCCGGAGCTCGTCGTTCCGCGTTATGGTCGCCGCCGCTGGAACCGCACTTGGTCTTCTTGCCGCGCCGGCCTCCGCCAATGATTTTTATGCCGGCAAGCAGATCGTCTTTCTGATCGGCGGCGATGCCGGGGGCGGCTACGATCTTTATGCGCGCTCGCTGTCGCGTCACATGGGCCGGTTCATCCCCGGCAATCCGACCTTTATCGCGCGCAATCAGCCAGGCGCGGGTTCCGGCACGGCAGCCGCCTATCTTTCGTCCGTTGCGCCGAAGGACGGCACAATGATCGGCGCGCTTTTCCCCGGCGTCATCATCGGGCCTTTGCTGGAAGAAAAACAGCAGGGCCTCTTCGATCCGACCAAATTCGTCTATCTGGGCAGCGCCGACAGCGGCACGCGCGTCTGCGTGACCTTCGGCTCATCCAAGATCAAGACGTTTGAAGATGCGCAGAAGAATCGCGTCGTCATCGGCGCCAGCGCGGCAGGCGGCTCAACACGCGATTATGCCTTCCTCCATCGCAACACGGCCGGCGCGCAATTCGATGTCGTCAGCGGCTACAAGGGCACGGTCGATATTTTCCTCGCCATGGAACGCGGCGAAGTGGACGGCATGTGCGGTCTCGACTGGTCGAGCCTGAAGTCGCAGCGCCCGGCCTGGGTGAAAGAGAAAAAGATCAATATTCTCGTTCAGAACGGGCTCGAATCCGAACCGGAACTCGATCAGCTCGGCGTGCCGAATCTGTGGCAATTCATCAAGAGCGAGGCCGATCGCAAGGCGGTTGAAATGGTCTTCAGCCAGCAGATTTTCGGCCGGCCCTATATTGCCCCTCCGGGTGCCAATCCGGCGCAGGTGAAAGTCTTGCGTGAAGCCTTCATGAAGACCGTGAAGGATCCCGATTTCCTCAACGATGCGGAAAAGAGCCGCCTCGATATTCTCCCCTCTTCGGGTGAGCGCGTGCAGGAAGTGGTCGAAAAACTCTTTGCCACGCCAAAAGAGACGATCAAGCGTGCCAAGGAAATCATCTCGCCGCCGACATGATCGGCAAAGCGCCAATGGAAGCAAAACCCCCGCCGCAAAGCGGGGGTTTTTTTTATGTAAGATCGAGCCTTGCGCGTCCAAGCCCCTCGATCTCGGCCACGATCTGGGCTGCTCGCGACAGGCGAAAAATCTTGTTCAGCGAACCCGTGGTGATGAATTGTCCGGCGCGCAATCCCTCACTCGTGTCGGGCTGCTCACTCGCAAAGGCTGCAACAGCTTTCAGCGGCTCATCATCGCCATGAACGGCGGCATGTTCTGCGCATGTGACGCCATCCACGATCAGGCGAAGTGTCTGCCCCTTGCGCGGCACGGCGCTGACATCCCTGCGGCCCTCGCCCGGCACAAAGGCCGCATGGTTGAGATTGTCGGCCAATCGGGCGGCAAAGGGCACATGATCGAAATTCGCATAGCGCGTGCCCACCAGTTCGAGTGCGACCAGAATCTCGCTCGTTGCCGCCAGAATATCCGCCACCGAAAATGTCTGGCCGCGCGGGAGATCGCGGGCGAGGCGAATGGCAAATTCGACCTCGACAATCACCTCTTCGCCCGGCGCCAGATGATAGATGCCGCCATTTTCCCGCATGTCGCAGGCCAGCAGAGGCCCGGCGATCGGTGCGCCTTGTGGGTCGAACCCGGTTTTCCAGCCGATCGGGCGCGACCCCACGAGAGCGGCCGTCTCGGCCTGAATGCGATAGGCCTGCATCTGGTCATCGGGCCCATCGGCCGGCGTCCAGACATGGGGCAGACGGGTGAGGCGGGCGGCGGACAAGGCTGTGGCAAGGGGATGGCTTGGCATGGACATTCCGGATTGAGCGCGATTCGGTGACGAGGCGGGACAATAGCCACTTTCGGGTTGATCCGGAGAGCCAAATGGGGCATAGACGCCGCACGAAAACTTCTAGGCGGGTCGCTCCTCGCCTCCAAACCTGTTCGGGGACGATCATGAAGGTGCGTAACTCTTTGAAATCTCTGCGTGGTCGCCATCGCGACAACCAGATCGTGCGCCGCAAGGGCCGCGTCTACATCATCAACAAGACCCAGAAGCGTTTCAAGGCTCGTCAGGGCTGATTGACCGTTTCGGTCGCCTTTGAGCCCCGGCAGGGTCTGCCGGGGCTTTTTGTGTTTGTCGTTCCTGATTCACTTTGACGTCGCCCGCAAGCCGCATTAGCTTCCAATCATGAGCACGGGCTTCCTCCACCTCCTGCGCGCTGTCCTTCTGGCCGCCGCCCTCCCCGCCTTCGCCCAACCCATCACGGGAAGCACCGGGAGCGGAGGCGGCCCCGGCGGCCGGCCGGCGAACTCCCGGATCGGCCTGACGGTCGACGCCGCCTTCACCGGGCGGGTGGACTTCACCGC
>CAZHOK010000078.1:0-13619 GCA_964534115.1 uncultured Beijerinckia sp. | reverse complement strand
TGTCCTCGCCATGCCGGCCGCCTTTGCACAGGCGCAGAACGGCCAGCGCACCGGCAATGACGGCCCCCGCTTCAGCTTTGAAACCGTGGTCGAGCGTGCCCGCCTCCTGGCCGAAGCCGAATATCAGCAACCCAAGATCAATCTGCCCCCCGAGATCGAAGCGCTCGACTGGGATGCCTGGCGCGTCATCCGCTACAAAAATGAGCCCGATCCCATCCGCGATCCCGACGGTCGCTACAAGCTGGGCCTCTTCCACCTCGGACATTTGTTCAAGAAAGAAGTGAAACTTCATCTCGTCCATGACGGGATTTCGAAGCCTTACGAATATTCCGTCAAAAATTTCGATTACGGGAATCCGAATTTCGGGAAAAATCTGCCAGCCAATCTCGGCTATGCCGGTTTCCGCATTCATTTTCCGCTCAACAGCATGCGCTCCTTCGACGAGCTGATCTCCTTTGTCGGCTCGAGCTATTTCCGCTTTCTCGGGCGCGATCAGAAATACGGCCTGTCGGCACGCGGTCTTGCCATTGGCACAGGCAATCTCGACGACAATGAAGAATTCCCCTTCTTCAAGGAATTCTGGATCGAGCAGCCCACCAATGGCGGAGACAAACTCTCGATCTATGCGCTTCTCGACAGCCCGTCGCTGGCCGGCGCTTATCAATTCGACATTTATCCGCAAGATGAGACGGCCATCAATGTGACCGCCTCGCTCTTCTCGCGCAAACCTGTTGCGCGTCTGGGCATGGCGCCGCTCACGTCCATGTTCCTGATGGGCGAAAACGACCGGCACATGAATGACCGGAACAAATATGATGAGTTCCGCCCTGAACTGCATGATTCAGACGGGCTCTTGATTCACACCGAGGCCGGCGGCTGGCTTTGGCGTCCGCTCAAAAATCCGCTGATCCAGGAAGTGCAACGCTTCCGCGTCTCCGGGCTCAAGGGCTTTGGCCTGATGCAGCGCGATCGCGACTATGCCAATTATGCCGATATTGAACTGACCTATGAGGAGCGGCCGAGCTATTGGATCGAGCCATCGCATGATTGGGGAACGGGCGAAGTCGAGCTTGTCGAACTCGCCACCAAGGACGAGACGGCCGACAATATTGTCTGCGCCTTCATTCCCGATGGATTGGTCGAGCCCGGCAAACGTTTTACCTTCGGCTATAAAATCCGCTCGATGCATGATGGATTGTCATTGCACCGATTGGGCTATGTGCGCGAAACCTATAATGCGCCAGCAGGCGCGCTCGGCGGGCACGAGCAAATGCTCGATCATTCACGCCGTTTCATTGTCGATTTTACCGGCGGCGATCTTGCTTATTATCTGAAACATCCCGATCTCGTGCGCATCGTGGCCTCGGCGCAGAAATCGCAGCTGGTGCGCTCATTCCTGATCCCGCACCCGAAGATCAATGGCTTCCGCGCCATGCTCGATGTCAGGCTTGAAAAGGATACAGTCGGCACGTTCCAGTGCTTCCTGCAAGCCGAGGGCAAGCCGGTGACGGAGAACTGGCACTATACGTGGCGCATTTACGGGTTCTGACGGGGAGCATTCACCCCCGCCAGACCGGCACAAACGAGAGCGATCAGCTCTTGGGCTCGCTGGTGACGTCTTTCAGGCCCCAGCCGAGCATATCAACTTCATGGCTTGCGAGCTTGAAGTCGAAACCTTCCATTTTCGCGCGCAGATCGTCGGCCTCTGCCTTGCCCTGATCTGAAGTCGCCTCGACCTTGAAGCGCACCCAGCCATCGGACAATTCGCCGATGCTCGTATAAGTGATGCGATAGCCTTTGCGGGAGACAACGACCATGCGCCGCGCATCGGCCTTGGGCTCGCCTGTCACTTTGCGCACGTCCTGGAAGGAAATCGGATCGACCATGAAGGACAGGCGCATCAGCTTGCTGGAATCGCCATCGCGTCCTTCCGGAGCATTGGCGAGCTTGATGTCATCGCCCTGTTTGGCAGAGACGGCCTGGATTTCATCGAGGCCGCCGCCAGACATGTGAAGGCTCTCGAGTGCATCGCGCTGGACATTGACCAGATTGATTTCGAACCAGGCCGCATGGGGGATCGGCACGCGCACTTCGCCGCGCGCAACCCAGCTCTGTTTCTGATCGGGCAGACGCACAAATGTGCCGCCGCGTGCACCGCCTACCGTATTGTCGCGATTGCCGACTGTGACGCGGGCCAGCACGCCACCCTTGGCATCATGCAAGGTCACATCGCGCCCGGCTGTTTCAGGTGCCCCGCCGGGCTCTGCCAGGCCAAGATCGCCATAGCGGGCGGGATCGGAAGTCTTGGTTTCCTCATAGGACAGCATGGATATGCCGGCGACGAGGTCGCGATAGGCTTCAGGCTTCACCGGATAGCCGGAATCGCGATCGAAGAAACCATTCTCCCTGCGCTCGACGACAAAGGTCTTTTCGAAATCGCGTATGGTGACTGACGCGACATCATTGGCGCGCTGGGTGAGGCCGGGGAACATGGCCTCGCCACGGCGATCGGTTGCAAAACCTTGCGGCCCGCTGCGCATGGCCACTGAGGTTGCGCCCACGGCGGCGACGGCGAGAACAGCGAGAATGCCGACTTGCTTGACGTTCATGACCGGCTCTCCCTCAAACCTGTTTCGAAGGCAGACTGCGCGAGCGCCGCCGATATGCGAGGAAAAGCGCAATCATGCCCACAAGGATCGGCACACCGGCGACATTCACCGCAATAATCCTGTTTTTCAGGCTCGTGACTTCGCTGCGCAGGGCAAATTGCGTGGCGCGCAATTCCTCACGCGTCGCCAAAACTTCCGAGCGGAATTTTTCGATCGTCTGAACCTGCTCGCGGGTCAGCACTTCCGTGCCCTTCTGCGCACCGCGTCCCAGCTCCTGCAGTTTCTGCTCCGCGTCTTTCAGCTTTTCCTGCAGCGATTGCTCTTTCGCGCGATAGCGCTGATTGGCTTCCTGCTCGATCTGCTGGATCAGCTCGAAGGGACGCCAGGACACGCCGCGGCCACGCAGATCGGCGAGCAAGACGCCGCCCACCATTTGCTCAACCGCATTGACGACGAAATCGCCATTGTTGGCGAAAGCCTGCGCCACTTCGGAGCCGAGAACATTGCGGCGCTGAATCCAGGTGCGATCCATCAACATGTCAGCATCGCCGACGAGGATGACGTTCACCGGCTTGGCATTCTTGACAAGCGACTCGCCCGTGACGCCCTCAGGCGCTTTGGGGAAGGCGCTCTCCAGCGTGCCCGACAGACGCGCTGCAATGACCGGCGGATTTGGCCCCGGCTCGATCTTCACCAGCAAAGTGCGCAGATCTGTCGTGCGCTCGCGCATGGAATCGGCTGGCAGAATGCCGGCCTTTTTCGATGCAGTGACGAGCGGGCGCAAGGAGACGCCCGGCTTGGAGGTCTCGAAAGAACCGGCCGTCGTCAAAACCATGGCAGAGAGCTGCGCAAGGATTGCATCATCCTTGCGCAGACCTTCATCATGGACTGCAATCCATGGCAGATTGCTCATCTGCGCCGGACGGCCATTGATCATGCGCTCGGTCTGCAAGGCAAAACCGGGATCGGCAACGGCATTTTTCGGATCGAATTTGACGCCCCAGGCCTCAAACAATTTGGGCAGATTGGAGGATGTGTCTGGCGGCGGCGCTCCGCGCGGGCCGACCTGACTTTCCGAATGCGGATCGACGAAAATCAGCGTCGCACCGCCATTCATCACCCATTGATCGATCGTGTAAAGCGTCTTTTCAGGCAGATCCTGCGGCTGAACGACCATCAGCACGCGTGTATTGTCTGGCAGTTTCTCGACATCGCCCTGCAGGCGCTGCACGTCGAAAAACTGTTTCATCTGCACAAGCACCTGTTGCTCGCGCATGCCCATCTGCGGATTGCCCTGCAGGTTGAGCCCATCGATCAATGCAATGACGGCCTTGCCCTTGCGGTCGAGTTCAGAGACGAGGCGCGTCAGGTCATATTCGAGAAAGGCCTCGCGCTCGGGCGAGAAGGAACCGATGGTCGCCTTGCCTGTCGTCGAATTGGTCGCGGCAAGCCCGAAGAACAGCCGATCGCCGCTCTGCTGCGATTGAATGGGACTGATGCCGAAAGCAACCGCCCTGTCTTCTTCTTCCGAATAGGGCTTGGGATCGATGATTTCGAGAATGATTTTTCCCTTGGAGGCCGCAACATAGGAATCGAGCATGGCGCGCACGCGTGCCGCAAAGGCTGCAATTTGCGGCGCTTCGCGCGTCAGGCCCGACGACATGAAGAAACGGAAGCGGATCGGCTCAGCGAGAGCCCCGACCATGGTCTGCGTACCGGCGCTCAGCGAATAGAGTTTTTGCTGCGTGAGATCGATGCGTGCGCCGCGCATCGTGCTGGCGCCAATGATGTTGACGCATACAAAAACAATCGCGCCGAGAATTGCGGCGATGATGACGAGACGTGCTGTGGTGAATGTCTTGGTCATATCTCCCCCCTCACGCGGCCTTGCGCGCATCGAGGATCTGGACATTGAGCCAGAGCGCGAAGGCGATCAGGGAAGCAAAGAAAACAAGCGCCGAGGCTTCGAAGACCCCGTCGGTGATGCGACCGAAATGTCCGATGAAGGACATGGAGGCAATCGCCTGCAAGATCACATCGGGCGCCCAAGGCCGCACGGCCGAGAGAACCAGATCGAAACCCGCCATCACGAAGAGAAAGCCGACGATCACCGCGCCGATAAAGGCGAGCACCTGATTTTTCGTCAGCGCCGAAACGCAGGACGCAATGGCGAGGAAAGCCCCGGCCATCAGCCATGCGCCAAGATAAGACGCGAGAATGACGCCATTGTCAGGCGAGCCCAGCACATTCACCGTGATCCAGAGCGGCATGGTGAAAACCAGCGCCAGACCGGCAAAGGCAAAAGCGGCGAGCCATTTGCCGAACACGAATTTCCACGGCGCGACGGGCAAGGTCATCAGCAATTCAATCGTGCCGAGGCGACGCTCTTCAGCCCACAGGCGCATGCCCACAGCGGGCATGAGAACAAGAAAGAGCCATGGCTGCCAGGTGAAGAAACTGGACAGATCGGCCTGCCCGCGGTCGAAAAAATTCGACACGAAAAAGGTCATGCCGGACGAGACCGCGACAAAGACGGCAAGAAAAACGGCCGCCAGCGGCGTCGAGAAATAGGCGGCAAATTCGCGACGGAAGATCATCAGCAGGCTTCTCATGGCGGTCAGACCCCGGCCTGTTCGAGCGTAATGTGACGGAAAGCATCCTCGAGCGGCGTTGTCTTGACCAGCTGAGGGATGGAAGGATCGCGATGGGGCGCGCGCGCCAGCAATTGGGCCGGCGTGGCATCGGCCATCATGCGCCCCTTGGCAATGACAATGGCGCGCGTGCAGATGGCCTCGACCTCTTCGAGAATATGGGTCGAGACAATGATCGCCTTGGTGGGCGCCAGCGTGCGGATGAGCTCCCGCATTTCATGTTTCTGGTTCGGATCGAGACCATCCGTCGGCTCGTCGAGGATCAGCACGTCAGGGTCATGTACCAGCGCTTGCGCAATGCCGACGCGGCGCTTGTAACCCTTGGACAGCGCCTCGATGCGGCGGTTCCAGACCTCTGCCAGATCGATGCTCTCGACAAGCTCGGCAAGCCGCCGGTTGGTTTCCTGCCGGCTGAGGCCGCGCATGCCCGAGACGAAATCGAGGAAATCGGCCACCGTCATATCCGGATAGGCGGGTGCGCCCTCCGGGAGATAGCCAAGATGACGACGCGCGGCGATGGGCTCGCGGCGGCTGTCATGGCCGGCGACAAAGGCCTCGCCCGATGTCGGCTCCAGAAAGCCGGCGATGATTTTCATCGTCGTCGATTTCCCGGCGCCATTTGGCCCGAGAAAACCGATGACCTCGCCGCGGCCGACCGTAAAGCTCACATCCCGGACGGCCTGTACGGAACCGAACGTCTTCGTTACGGCGCGTGTTTCAACGAGCGCCTGCCCATCCGGCATGCCAAACTCCCTCAAGAGAACCCGCTGGTTCGGGCCTTACCCTTTTTCCAACCGCCCGCCCGATCGGGGACAAACAGCTGGAGGCCATGACTTACGGAAGAATGCCGCCATTTCAAGGTCTCGCTGGCGTCGAGCGGAGCTCCACACCCGAAAAACCCTGCTTGTTCACGAAAAGGTGGCGACGCAATCAGGCCGATGCAGACTTCCGCGCCCCGTCCGGGGTCGAGGTTGCGGATGTATTTGCATTGAGCCGCTCGACCAGGCCGGCGGCTGGCCGGAAAACCAGGGCAAGCCGGGGGGCGACCATGACCTCTACCCCTGCCCTGACATTTCGGGCCCGACGGGCGGCGCGCGGCACAATGGTGAATTTGCCAAAACCCGACAGGAGGACAGGCTCTCCTCGCAGCAAGGTCTCGCAGATCAGATCGAGAAATTGGGCGACAAATTTGGCGGTATCCGCCTTCGGCAGGCCTGTCGCTCGGACAATGGCATCGGCCAGGTCGGCCCGGGTGAGCGTCCTATCCTTGCGAGGCTGCACTAACTCACTCCCGTCACACGACTTAAGCTCGGCCGATAATTTACAAATTTTGAATGGGGTTACTATCACGGATGCGAAGCCTGAGCGTGAAAACGAAAAATCTGCTCCCGGCTCGCTTGTTTGCCACTTGGGCTGGCCTTATCACATTGGGGCTTCCCCCGTTTCCGAGGCCATGGCGTGAAATATCTTCTTCTTGCTGCCCTCGCAGCGAGCCTGCTGGCAGGCTGCGGGGGGCGACCGACCGGCGTGCTTCTCCCGACGGCGATTCAGCAAGGCGACGCCAAGCCAATCGAAATTCTCGCCGTCACCACCCGCGGCGATACGGGCGTTCCGACGGGAGAAATGTTCGACGGCAGTCGCGGGAACGGCATCGGCTATGCCGATATCAGCGTTTCAATCCCGGCCCATCGCACGATTGGCGAAGTCCAATGGCCATCGGCCCTGCCTGGAGATCCAGACCGGGATTTTGTCACGGTTTCTGCCGACAAGCTTGCCCCTCGCCCGGCCCTGGCACGCCTGCAGCAACGGCTTGCGAAAACCAAACACCGCCGCGTGCTCGTCTTCGTGCATGGCTACAACACGCGCTTTGAGGAAGCTGTCTATCGCCTGGCTCAAATCGTCCATGATTCCGACGCGCCGGCCCTGCCCATCCTGTTCACCTGGCCCTCGCGCGGCCAATTGCTCGGATATACATATGATCGTGAAAGCGCGAATTTTTCTCGCGACGCTCTGGAAGACTTGTTGCGCGGACTGGCGCGCGACCCGGCAATTGGTGAAATCACGCTTCTCGCCCATTCCATGGGCAATTGGGTGGCGCTTGAGGCTCTGCGGCAAATGTCGATCCGCAGTGGACGGATCGATCCCAAAATCAAAAGCGTGATGCTGGCCGCCCCCGATGTCGATGTGGATGTGTTCCGCCGGCAAGTCGAAGCCATTGGCCCCAAACGACCGCCCTTCGTGATTTTTGTCTCGCGCGATGACAGGGCGCTGGCCCTCTCGACCAGAATCTGGGGCAATAATCCGCGGCTCGGCGCCATCGATCTGAAAGATCCGCGCTATGGCGCGCTCCTGAGCGCCAAAGGTTTGCAGATTGTCGATCTGACCGAGCTCAAATCTGCAGACCGCCTGAACCACGGGAAATTTGCCGAAAGTCCCGAAATCGTGCGCCTGATCGGCGGGCGTCTGGCTGCTGGACAAATCCTGCATGAAACAGATTCCGGGCTTGGCGACCGCATCAGCCTCATCACAACCGGCGCAGCTGCTGCGGTTGGCCGTGCAGCCGCCATTACGCTCAGCGCACCCATCGCTCTGATCGATCCGGAAACGCGGCGAAACCTGCCGAACCAGATCGAGGAATTGGGAGAAGATGCCCGTCAGGCAGCAAGAAACGCCGGTGCTGTCCTTCCCGCGCGCTGATCGAATTCAAACTGCGCGTTTTGCCGAAGACAAAGTCGCCGACGGCTTTTCGCCGTAAGCACGACGATAATGGCGCGCAAAATCGCTCAGATGAGACAAGCCGCAATCGCTGGCAATCGTGGTGATCGTATCGCCATCATCTGGACGAAGAAGGCGCGCGCGTGCAGCCTTCAATCGCAGATCGCGCAAAGCCTGCGTGATCGTCATGCCGAGTTCGCGCTTGAACATGAGTTGCAGATTGCGCAATCCGCAACCGACCGCTTTCGCAATGGCGGCCGGTCCGACCTCGTCGGAACAATTTGCCTGCATGAATTCCAGCGCACGCGACACATGAGACGGTCGCGAGGCAGCAGGATTGCAATCGCGTGCGATCTCATCGGCAAGGCTCAAGAGCAGCAATTCCTCATGTGCGCTGCGAAAGCGCATCTGGTCGATAATTGCATCGGGCATTTCATCGAAAGCGCGCAAAACTTCCGTGAGCTGACGCCGCAAGAGACCTGTTGCCTTGGCGTGGGTGCGAAATCTGCGCTCGAGAACCGACGGCAGGTCGCATTCGAGATCCAGACTGAGGAGAGTGTCCTGGATCGCGCTTGCCGGAACAGCGATCACAATGGTTTTCGAACCTTCGGGAACATGAAGACGATGCCCTGTTGCTGGAAGCAACCAGACCTCGCCGGCCGTGCATTCTCTGGCCAGACCGCCAGAGAGCACGCGCACGGGCATGTTGAGCGGCATCAAAATCCGCACCAAGCCATCGTCAAGATGATCGATCGTAAAGGCGGACGCGTCGCTGACAGCAATGCGGATGGACCCCAGGCTCACCGCATTAATGTCGATTGTCCAAGGCTCGCGACCGCCGACAGGCACGAGCGCGCGGGCGCCCGGATGACGGCTGCGAATATTGTTCAAGGCGTCAGCAGGCCCTCCGGAGCGTAGAGCCGGAAATCTTCCAAGCGGCAGCAAGTTGAGCCCCAAATTCTATTCTGTCTTAATTATCGAGACAGTTGAGGGGCTTAATCTAGTTCAAAGCTGCTTTTTGTCGAATCTACGGGTGTTCTTTCAGGCCCCAGCCACCGAACCCGACTGGATGACAACAATCGGAGATCCCAGGGCAACCCGGCGGTGCAGATCGATGACGTCGTGATTGAACATGCGGATGCAGCCGCTGGAGACGGCCAGGCCGATGGAATCGGGCTCATTCGTTCCATGGATCCGGTAATTCGTCTCGGCCCCATCGCGATGGATATAGAGCGCCCGCGCCCCGAGCGGATTTTCAATTCCCCCCGGAATGCCGGCTGCCACCGGCTTGTAGCGCTCGGGCATGAGGGCAATCATGTTCGGCGTCGGAGCCCAGCGCGGCCAGACGGCAGTCCGGCCGACGGACCCGCCGCCCTTGAACTCAAAGCCGGCTTTGCCGACGCCACAACCATAGCGCGTCGCCTTTTTGTCGGGGCGCACATGATAGACATGCCGGTTGGGCGTATCGATGATGATCGTGCCCGGCGCGCGGGAACCCGTATAATCGACCGTCTGGCGCAGGAAACGCGGGTCGATTTCGCTCGTATCGATAGCCGGGACGGTGATCCCATTATCTTCGAATTCGCCATAGGGGCCGGCGAAGGCAGAGACAAGGCTCGGGGTCGGCGCTTGCTGTCCCGACGTGGCGCAGCCGGCCAGACCGAAGGGGGCTGCTGCCAAAAACAGGCGACGCGTCAAGACATGCTTCTTCTCAACCGACATTCCACTCTCACCTTTCATGCATCGCCCTGAAATGGCCGCGTTATTTCCCGCACCGGGCGGGTAGGGAAATAGGCTTGTGCGGAGCCCTATCAATAGCGCGCTGCGGAAGCGACCCTTTTTTGTGCACAGTGACCATTGCGCGCCCAAATGCGGCACTCCTGCAACAATCCCCGTCGAGTGAACCATGTCCCCCCTGCTCGCGTAACACCCATCGCCTGAAACCGACCCCAAAAAGATGTGAGGACATCGCCGCTCTATTAGCTTCATGGCGCATTGACGAGCGGGAGCGGAACTGGCGTGATGCGACGACCGGATCGGGGGACGTGACGGATAGGAAGTCTTTTGCTAAGTGGCAAAAAACATCCAACGGAAACCGGCATAAAAGAAGAAAATCCAAACAGTAGCATTGATTTGAACAAACCCCCGCGTGGGGCGATCTCTTGGAGGGGACGCATGAACGAGATTGATAAGCAGTCGGGCGACAAGGTCACGACCGGACGCCGGAAATTCCTCAAAACAGCAGCTTTGTCGGGCGCCGCCATGGTCGCCGCCCCGGCGGTCGTCAAAGCCCAGGGCCCGATCAGCATGCGCTGGCAGAGCACCTGGCCCTCAAAAGACATTTTCCACGAATATGCGAACGACTTCGCCAAAAAGGTCAATGACATGACCGGCGGCGACCTGCGAATCGAAGTTCTGCCGGCCGGCGCGGTCGTGCCAGCCTTCGGCCTGCTCGATGCCGTGTCCTCCGGCACGCTCGACGGCGGTCACGGCGTGCTCGTCTATCATTACGGCAAACAGAATGCGCTTGCGCTTTGGGGTTCGGGTCCGGGCTTCGGCATGGACGCCAACATGCTGCTCGCCTGGCACAAATATGGTGGCGGCAAGGAATTGCTCAACAAGCTCTACGCTTCGGTGAACGCCAATGTGCAATCGTTCCTTTATGGTCCGATGCCCTCGCAGCCGCTCGGCTGGTTCAAGAATCCGGTCACCAAGCTGGAAGATCTGAAGGGTCTGAAATATCGCACCGTCGGTATTTCGATCGACATGTTCACAGCTATGGGCATGGCGGTGAATGCGCTTCCGGGCGGCGAAATCGTCTCCGCCATGGACCGCGGCCTGCTCGATGCAGCGGAATTCAACAATGCATCTTCGGATCGCGTTCTTGGTTTCCCGGATGTCTCGAAGGTCTGCATGCTGCAGTCCTATCACCAGAACGCCGAACAGTTCGAAGTGATGTTCAACAAGACAAAGTTCGACGCTCTGCCGGCCAAGCTGCGCACGATCATCGAAAACGCTGTTGAAGCCTCAAGCGCCGACATGTCCTGGAAAGCGGTCGACCGCTATTCGAAGGACTATATTGAGATGCAGACCAACGACAAGGTCCGCTTCTTCAAGACGCCCGACGCTATCTTGAAGCGTCAGCTCGAAGTCTACGACCAGATCATCCAGAAGAAGTCGGCTGAAAATCCGCTCTTCAAGGAAATCATCCAGTCGCAGCTCGCCTTTGCTCGCCGCACCACACAATGGGAGCAGGACACGGTGGTCAGCCGCCGCATGGCCTATGACCATTATTGGGGTCGTGACGGCGTCGGCCGCAAGCTCTAAGAAAGACGGCACGGGATCGGCCAATGGCCGGTCCCGTTATCTTTCGGCTGGGAGCCGGGTTTATGAACACACAAAAATTGTTGCACGGGATCGACGCCATCAGCACATGGCTCGGCAAGGCCGCAGCTTGGCTTGTCGTCGGCCTGATGTTGCTCGTTTGCGCAGAAGTCGTGAAACGCTATGCGCTGAACATGCCGACGGCCTGGATTTTCGACGCCAGCAATATGCTCTATGGCTCGCTTTTCATGCTCTGCGGCGCCTATACGCTCGCACAGAATGGACATGTGCGCGGCGATTTTCTTTATTCGTCGATGAAGCCCCGCACGCAGGCGGCTCTCGACCTCGCGCTCTATATCCTGTTCTTCCTTCCGGGCATTGCAGCGCTGATCTATGCCGGCTGGACCTTTGCCGGCGCGTCCTGGCGCATTCTCGAACATTCGAACGTCACAGCTGACGGCCCGCCCGTCTATCCGTTCAAGACGATCATTCCCATCGCCGGCGCGCTCGTCATGTTTCAGGGCGTTGCTGAAATCATGCGCTGCGTCATCTGCCTGAAGACCGGCGAATGGCCGAGCCGCCTGAAGGATGTCGCGGAAATCGACGTCGTGAGCGAACAGCTCGCCAATTCCACCTTTATCGATGAAGACTCGCGCAAGCTCGCGATGGAAAAAGCTGCCCAGATCGATGAGGCAGCCCGCCAGCGCGGCCTGGGAGATAAATAATGAGCGATCCCGCAGTCGGCCTCCTGATGCTGGGGCTCATCGTCTTTTTCATCATGCTCGGTTTTCCGACGGCCTTCACATTGATGGGCCTAGGCATGGTGTTTGGCTATTACGCCTTTTTCGTTTCCGGACAGGGCTTTTTCGACAATCGCATTTTCGATCTTATGGTGCAGCGAACTTACGGCGCCATGACGAATGACGTGCTCATATCCATCCCGTTATTCGTCTTAATGGGCTATGTGATGGAGCGCGGCGCGCTCGTCGACAAAATGTTCTATTCCGTCCAGCTCGCCTTCCGGAATGTTCCCGCATCGCTGGCTGTGGCCACGCTTCTTGTCTGCACCTTCTGGGGCATTGCCAGCGGTCTCGTCGGCGCGGTGGTTGTGCTGATGGGTGTGATTGCGCTCAATCCAATGCTGCGCGCAGGCTATGATGTGAAGCTTGCCTCGGGCGTCATTACCGCCGGCGGTACGCTCGGCATTCTGATCCCGCCTTCCGTCATGATCATCGTCTATGCAGCGGTGGCCGGACAATCGGTGGTCAAACTCTATGCCGCCACCATGTTCCCGGGCTTTTTCCTCGCCCTGCTCTATCTCGTCTATATTATCGGCTGGGCGCTGATCAATCCGAAGATCGCCCCCAAAGTCCCGGTGGAGCAATTGACCGTTCCGATGCCGGATTGGGCCCATGATTTCTCCAAAGCCTATCCGGGCAATGGTTTTCTGGCTGTCCTGAAGGCGCTGCTCAATCCAGCGCCCATGCGCGCCATCACGACGGGCGGCATGCCGCTCTCCTATGGCGTGATTTTCAAGCGCCTGCTCTATGCGCTGGTCCCCTTTACAATCGTCGCTGCAACCCTCGCGCTGGCCTGGTGGTATGTCATCATCCATCAGCAGGCAGAGGTTTTCGTGGCACCGGAAGGACTGGAGCAGCTTGGCTCCATCGATCTTGAACCCGCTGCAGCCGAAGAGCCGAAGGGACCGCCGGAAAACTTCTATCTCTGGTTCGGTCTGTGCGTTGCTGCAGCAGCAGCCATGATGTTCCGCTATTACCGGCGGATGACCAGCGAGCGGATCGAGGTCATCAAGCTCCTCACCGATTCCGTTGCCCCGCTGGGCCTGCTGACCTTTATCGTTCTCGCCGTCATTCTTTTCGGCATTACGACGGCAACCGAGTCGGCGGCTGTGGGCGCTGCCGGCGCCTTCCTGCTTGCCTATCACGCCCGAACGCTCGACTGGAAGAAAACCAAGGAGGCCGTGTTCCTCACCGCCAAGACCACGTCCATGGTCTGCTGGCTGTTTGTCGGCTCGGCGCTTTTCTCCGGCGTTTTCGCCATTCTCGGCGGGCAGGCCCTGCTGGAGCAATGGGTCCTGTCGCTCGACCTCACACCGCTTCAATTCATGATCCTGTCGCAGGCGATCATCTTCGTTCTGGGCTGGCCGCTGGAATGGACGGAAATCATCGTCATTTTCGTGCCGATCTTCCTGCCGCTTCTGAAGCATTTCGGCATCGACCCGATCCTGTGGGGTGTGCTCGTCTTCGTGAACCTGCAGGCTGCCTTCCTGTCGCCACCGGTGGCCATGTCGGCCTTTTAT
>CAZHOK010000077.1:10200-13907 GCA_964534115.1 uncultured Beijerinckia sp. | reverse complement strand
GCGGAGCGAAGCAATCCAGAGATCACACGTGAGGCCCCTGGATTGCTTCGTCGCTGGCGCTCCTCGCAATGACGAGCGCGCAAACCCTCTCCCAGAGGGAGAGGGTGCCTGCGACAGCAGGCGGGTGAGGGGTTAGGCTCTTGTTTCGTGAGGGAGTAACCCCTCATCCGGTCGCTCGCGCGACCACCTTCTCCCTCTGGGAGAAGGACGCGCCCTTTCCGCCGTCATTGCGAGCGGAGCGAAGCAATCCAGAGATCACACGTGAGGCCCCTGGATTGCTTCGTCGCTTCGCTCCTCGCAATGACAGCGCGTTAGCGTCGCTTCTTCGGTCGCGCTTCGCCGCCGCCGAGATTATGCGGGCCCATGTCCTCGTCTGTCGGTTTGCGCACGCGTGCGGAGGGTGGCGTGTTGGCGGCGGCGCCATATTTGCGTGAGCCCTGAAAACCGCCCGCCTGATCTTCTACCGCCTGCTGGCGGGCGAGCGGATCGGAGCCGATGGCGAGTTCGGTGGCCTGCAATCTTTTCACTTCGTCGCGCAGGCGTGCGGCTTCTTCGAATTCGAGATTGGCGGCTGCCTCGCGCATGCGCTTTTCGAGATCGGCGAGCGTCGTCTGGAAATTATGGCCGATGGCGGGTTTGTCGGCGAGGCCCATGTCGACGGTGACATGATCCTGCTCGTAGACCGAGCCCAGAATATCCTGAATGCCGCGCTTGATCGTGGCCGGCGTAATGCCGTGCTCTTCATTATAGGCTTGCTGTTTCTCGCGGCGGCGGCTGGTTTCTGCCATGGCGCGTTCCATCGAGCCGGTGATCTGGTCGGCATAGAGGATGACCTTGCCATCGACATTGCGTGCGGCACGGCCAATCGTCTGGATGAGTGAGGTTTCCGAGCGCAAAAACCCTTCCTTGTCGGCGTCCAGAATCGCGACAAAAGCGCATTCGGGAATATCGAGTCCTTCGCGCAGCAGATTGATGCCGACAAGACAATCGAAAGCGCCCAGCCGCAAATCGCGGATGATCTCGATACGCTCGATCGTATCGATGTCGGAATGCATATAGCGCACGCGTATGCCATTCTCGTGCAAATATTCGGTCAGGTCTTCGGCCATGCGTTTGGTCAGAACGGTGATCAGCGAGCGATAGCCTTTTCTGGCCATTTCGCGAATTTCGCCCAGCACATCGTCGACCTGCGCACGCGCCGGGCGCACCTCGACAGGCGGATCGATCAGCCCGGTCGGTCGAATGACCTGTTCGACAAAAATGCCGCCCGTCTGTTCCATCTCCCATGTCCCCGGCGTTGCCGAGACATGAATGGATTGCGGACGCATGGCGTCCCATTCTTCAAAGCGCAGCGGCCGATTGTCGAGACAGGAGGGCAGGCGGAAACCATATTCGGCCAGTGTCGCCTTGCGGCGGAAGTCGCCGCGATACATGCCACCGATCTGCGGCACGGTGACATGGCTCTCATCGGTGAAGACCAGCGCATTGTCGGGCAGATATTCGAACAAGGTCGGCGGCGGCTCGCCCGGTTTGCGCCCCGTGAGATAGCGGGAATAATTTTCAATGCCGGCGCAGGAGCCGGTTGCCTCCAGCATTTCGAGATCGAATGTCGTGCGCTGTTCGAGCCTTTGGGCTTCGAGCAGGCGGCCCTGCGCATGGAGTTCTTCGAGTCTTTGCTTCAGCTCTTTCTTGATGCCGGCATGGGCCTGCAGCAAGGTCGGACGCGGCGTGACATAATGCGAATTGGCATAGAGTTTGACGAATTCGAGATCCTGCGTCTTCTTGCCGGTGAGCGGGTCGAATTCGGCCAGGCTTTCGATTTCATCGCCAAAAAATCCGATCCGCCAGGCGCGATCTTCATAATGGGCGGGAAAGACTTCGATCGTATCGCCGCGCACGCGAAAGGCGCCGCGTGAAAAATCGGGCGTGCGCTTGTATTGAAGCGCAACAAGATCGCCGATCAATTGGCGCTGGTCGATGCGCTCGCCGAGTTTCAGCGAGAATGTCATGGCCGTATAGGTTTCGACCGATCCGATACCATAGATGCAGGAGACTGAGGCGACGATGATGACGTCATCGCGTTCGATCAAGGCGCGCGTTGCGGCATGACGCATGCGGTCGATCTGTTCGTTGATCGAGGATTCTTTTTCGATATAGGTGTCCGTGCGCGGGACATAGGCTTCCGGCTGGTAATAATCGTAATATGAGACAAAATATTCGACGGCATTGTCGGGAAAGAAACTTTTGAATTCGCCGTAGAGCTGCGCGGCCAATGTCTTGTTCGGCGCCAGAATGAGGGCCGGACGATTGGTGCGTGCAATCACCTGCGCCATGGTGAATGTCTTGCCCGAACCTGTGACGCCGAGCAGAACCTGATCGCGCTCGCGATTGTCGATATTTTTGACGAGTTCTTCGATGGCTGCGGGCTGGTCGCCGCGCGGCTCATATTCGGACACGAGTTTGAAGCGGATGCCGCCTTCCGATTTTTCCGGGCGGGACGGTCGATGCGGCGTCCACGGCTTTGCCTCCCGCAGATTGGGGTCGCCTGCTTCCAGAAGGTCGCGCAGCGACTGGCTGGTCGCAGTGGAGCCGAACATTTCGCCTGGCGGTGCTGTGGGGCGCTGGCGTTTGGGTTTGGGCGGGGTGAAATCGACATCGGCCGAAGGATCGAGGCCGAGCTGGCCGGCAAGTTTCGGATCGAGCCCGTTGACATTTCCGGCGTCAAATCCGGCCTGCGGGGCCTCGCCGAAGCCCTTGGCCCGCACCAGAGCCGGGTTCAGCAATTCAGCCAGATGATGGGCGAGCGGCTGGAGAGCGGGCTTGGAGGCCTTGCTGGCAGGCGTGCGCTTGGCGGCGGGCTTTTTCGGGGGGCTCTTCGGCATGGGTGCAATATGGGGCGCGATGCTGCTGCGCGCCAGCCTTCTCCGGGGGAAGAGGGGGGAGATGAACCGATAAAATCATTGCCCCATCCGCTGCATGGCACTAGTTTCCGCCGTCTCCCCGAAAGGGGATCCTTCCGAATGAGATTCTTCCCGGAGCAACGACATGGCCTTCCTCGCCGACGCCCTTTCCCGCGTGAAACCTTCCGCGACCATTGCGGCGACGCAGAAGGCGCGCGACCTCAAAAATGCGGGCCGCGACATTATTTCCCTGTCGGTGGGTGAGCCGGATTTCGATACGCCGGACAATATCAAGCAGGCCGGCATTGCCGCCATTCAACGCGGTGAGACCAAATATACGCCGGTCCTTGGCATCCAGCCTTTGCGCGAAGCCATTGCGCGCAAGTTCAAGCGTGAGAACGGCCTCGATTACAAGTGGACGCAGACGATTGTCGGCACGGGTGGCAAGCACGTTCTCTTCAACGCCTTTATGGCGACGATGAACCCCGGCGATGAAGTCGTCATTCCCGCGCCTTACTGGGTGTCCTATCCCGATATGGTGCTGCTGTGCGGCGGCAATCCGGTCTTCGTGCCCTGCACGATGGAACATCATTTCAAGCTGCAGCCCGAAGCGCTGGAAAAAGCGATCACGCCGCGCACGAAATGGCTGATCCTCAATTCGCCGTCGAACCCAACCGGCGCTGCCTATACACGCGCCGAATTGAAGGCGGTTGGCGACGTGCTGAAGCGCCATCCCCATGTCTGGGTGCTCACTGACGATATGTATGAGCATCTCTGCTACGGCGATTTCGAATATACGACCATTGC
>CAZHOK010000077.1:0-10190 GCA_964534115.1 uncultured Beijerinckia sp. | reverse complement strand
CCATTGCGCAGGTCTGCCCGGATCTGATGGATCGCACGCTGACCATGAATGGCGTGTCGAAAGCCTATGCCATGACCGGCTGGCGCGTCGGCTATGCGGCCGGTCCCGATCAGCTGATCAAGGCGATGGACCTTCTGCAGGGCCAGCAGACGTCAGGCACATGCTCCATTGCCCAATGGGCGGCGGTGGAAGCGCTCGATGGTTCGCAGGCACATTTGCCTGTGTTCAAGGCGGCCTTCCAGGAGCGTCGCGATCTCGTCGTCTCCATGCTCAATCAGGCGAAATATCTCACCTGCCCGACGCCGGAAGGCGCTTTCTATGTCTATCCGTCCTGCCAGCAGGCACTCGGTAAGAAGACGAAAGAAGGCAAGGTCATCGCCAATGATGAGGATTTCATCTCCGAATTGCTGATGGCAGAAGGCGTGGCGGTTGTGCATGGCTCGGCCTTTGGCCTTGGCCCCAATTTCCGCATTTCCTATGCCGCTTCGGTGAAGACACTGGAAGACGCCTGCACGCGCATCCAGCGTTTCACGGCGAGCCTGGTGTAATGACACCC
Source organism: uncultured Beijerinckia sp. (assembly GCA_964534115.1). Classification (GTDB taxonomy): domain Bacteria; phylum Pseudomonadota; class Alphaproteobacteria; order Rhizobiales; family Beijerinckiaceae; genus Terripilifer. The sequence continues at coordinate 9,634 of CAZHOK010000077.1, read as the reverse complement.
TCTCCCAGAGGGAGAGGGTCGATCCGCAGGATCGGGGTGAGGGGTTACACTCTTTGAAATTAGAAAAGGCTCCGCCGAAAGGCGGGGCCTTTTCTTTTGGCGTTCTAACCCCTCATCCGGCTGCTCCGCAGCCACCTTCTCCCTCTGGGAGAAGGTATGGCCCATCAAAAAAGGCCCCGGAAAACCGGGGCCTTTTGCATTTCCGTGCTGTGCGAAGATCAATGGGCGTCGGCCCAGACCTTCTTCTTCGTGTAGTAGAGCAGGCCGGCGAAGACGAGCAGGAAGGCCATGACGCGCAGGCCGGTCTTCTTGCGCTCTTCGAGCTTGGGTTCGGCCGTCCACATCATGAAGGCTGCCACATCGGCCGCATATTGGCGGGCGGTCTTGGGCGTGCCGTCCGTATATTCGACGACGCCATCGCCGAGCGGATTGGCCATGCCGATCTTGTTGCCCGGAAAATAATCGTTCCAGTTCGGATCGTCGGGCTTCGAATAGCCGTTCAGCAAAGCGAAAATGTAATCGACGCCATGCTCCTGATAGGCGCCGCCGGGAATCGGAAGGGCGTCGATCAGGAAGAGCGGGAAGCCGCGCGAATAGGAACGCGCCTTGGCGAGCACCGAAAAGTCCGGCGGCACAGCCCCGAGCGCAGCAGCAGCCGCGATTTCATTGGGGAAGGGCGAGGGGAAGCGATCCGACGCACGGCCGGGGCGCTCATACATTTCGCCCGCATCGTTCGGGCCGTCCTTGACCTTATATTCCGCAGCCAGAGCCTTGACCTGCGCTTCCGAGAACATCGGACCGCCCGGATCGGACAGGTTGCGGAAGGCAATGCGCTGCAGCCCATGGCAGCTCGCGCAGACTTCGCGATAGACCTGAAAACCGCGCTGCAATTGAGCGCGATCGTAGGAGCCGAACGGGCCGGCAAAGCTCCAGGTCTGGCGCTCGGGCGTTTTGGCACTGCCGGCGGCCTGGGCCGGCGCTGCGGCGACGAGCGCCGCAAAGCCAAGAGCGAGAAGGCTGAATTTGGTCTTGATCATTTTCATCGTTTCCCGTCGTTCAGCCTGGCTTACTTGGTGTCCGGTGCGGAGGCCGCACCGGTCGCCATGGCGCTTCCTCCGCCACCGCGCATCAGCACCGAATCGGCAATGGATGCGGGCAATGGCTTGGGTGTCTCGAACAGGCCGAGCAGCGGCATGACGAGGAGGAAGAAAGCGAAATAGTAGAAGGTGAGGATCTGCGACGCGATCACATAACCGCCTTCGGCCGGCATGGCGCCCAGATAGCCCAGGCCAATGCAGCAGAGCACGAAGACCCAGAAGAAGACGCGGTAGACCGGACGGAAAGCCGCCGAGCGAACGCGCGACGTATCGAGCCAGGGCAGGAAGGCGAGGATCGCAATCGCGCCGAACATGGCAATGACGCCGCCAAGCTTCGAGGGGATCGCGCGCAGGATCGCGTAGAACGGCAGGAAGTACCATTCCGGAACGATGTGAGCGGGCGTCACCAGCGGGTTGGCGGGAATGTAATTATCCGCATGGCCGAGATAATTCGGCACATAGAAGATGAACCAGGAGAAGAAGGCCAGGAACACGACCATGGCAAAACCGTCCTTGACGGTCGCATAGGGCGTGAAGGGCACGGTGTCGCGCTTGACGTCTTTCACGTCAACGCCGGTCGGATTGTTCTGGCCCGTCACATGCAGCGCCCAGACGTGCAGGATAACAACGCCCGCAATCATGAACGGCAGCAGGTAATGCAGCGAGAAGAAGCGGTTCAGGGTCGGATTGTCGACCGAATAGCCGCCCCACAGCCAGATCGTGATGGCATCGCCCACCAGCGGAATGGCCGAGAAGAGATTGGTGATGACGGTCGCGCCCCAGAAGGACATCTGGCCCCAGGGCAGCACATAGCCCATGAAGGCTGTGGCCATCATCAGCAGGAAGATGATGACGCCGAGAATCCAGAGCACTTCGCGCGGCGCCTTGTAGGAGCCGTAATAAAGGCCGCGCAGCATGTGAATATAGACGGCGATGAAGAACATCGACGCGCCATTCGCATGGGCATAGCGGATCAGCCAGCCCCAGTTCACGTCGCGCATGATGTGCTCGACGGAGGCGAAGGCGTAATCGACATGCGGCGTGTAATGCATGACGAGCACGATGCCCGTGATGATCTGGAGGCCCAGCATCAGCGAGAGAATGCCGCCGAAGGTCCAGAAATAATTCAGGTTGCGCGGTGTCGGATAGACAACGAACGAGCTGTGGATGAGGCCCATGATCGGGAGCCGGCTCTCGAACCAGCGGCCGATGGCGCTCTTGGGAACGTAGGTGGAAGGTCCGCTCATGTGAATCACTCTGTTCGAAGTTCAGCAGATGTCGTTTGACGCGCGACGCCCGGCTTCATCCGGGTGTCGGGAAAGCCTCAGCCGATCTTGATCTTCGTATCGGCAATAAAGGAATAGGTCGGCACTTCGAGGTTTCTCGGAGCGGGGCCTTTGCGGATGCGACCTGACGTGTCGTAGTGCGAGCCGTGGCAAGGGCAGAACCAGCCTTGATAATCGCCCTGCTGGCCGAGCGGCACGCAGCCCAGATGGGTGCAGACGCCGATCACGACGAGAAATTCCGGCTTCTTGACGCGCTGTGCATCGGCCTGCGGATCGGGCAGCTGGGCAATCGGCGTGGCGGCAGCCTCTTCGATTTCCTTCTTGGTGCGGTGGCGGATGAAGACCGGCTTGCCGCGCCATTTGACGGTCATGCTCGATCCTTCAACCAGGGCCGAGAGATCGACTTCCGTGGAGGCGAGAGCCAGCGTGGAGGCGTCCGGGCTCATCTGGCTGATGAGCGGCCAAGCCACTGCGCCGGCGCCGACAGCGCCCATTGCAGCTGTCGTAATATAGAGAAAATCCCTGCGGGTCGGCTCGACCGTCGTTGAATCTGCCACGATAACCCCCAAATCCTGTCCTAAACGCCCCCACTGCGGCGGCAGCGCTGCGCTCATCTTTGGCGCGCGATCCGGCAGCGGGTTCCCGGGGACGTCCGCACCGGTCACCCGGTCACATACGGTCGACTCCCGTGCGCCACAATGCGACCCATCGCCACCTCGGCCGATAAGCCAAGGAAGGTCGGGAAGCTGCTGCTGGGCGGGCGTTCTTTGGCACCTCTCGCCGCGCTTGTCCATAGTCACGCTGTCGTGACATGGTGAAATGCACATGGCTCCGCTTTTGGCTGCGGGCCGCCGGCCCTTGCGGTCGCTCGCCGGGGTATAACCGGCCCATTTTCAGCCATTGGGGCCCCAGACCAGACCGCCATGGATCATCAAAGCGACCCCGCCGCCCTTATGCTGGCTCTCTATCAGCCCGACATTCCCCAAAATGCGGGGACGATGCTGCGCGCCTGCGCTTGTCTGGGGCTGGATGCCGCCATTATCGAACCGGCGGGCTTTCCGGTCTCTGACCGCCATTTCCGCCGCGCCGGCATGGATTATCTCGACCATGTGCGAATCGACCGGCATATTTCTTTTGCCGATTTTGAGCTCTGGCGCGCCAGAGCCGGGCGCCGTCTGGTTCTGCTGACAACCAGTGGAGCGCAGAATTACTGCCATTTCGCCTATCGGCCGGGCGACATATTGATGGTGGGACGGGAATCGGCAGGGGCGCCGGTCGATGTTCATGAGGCAGCCGACGCCCGGGTGGTCATCCCGGTGCGCGCCGGTTTGCGCTCGCTGAATGTTGCGGTTGCAGCCGCGATGGCGATGGGGGAGGCTCTGCGCCAATTGGGGGAACAGCAGATATGAGCATGACGGATATCGAAACGCGCAAGGGGCAGGCCCGGGCCTGGTTCGAAGAGCTCCAGAACAAGCTGATTGATGCCTTCGAATCAATCGAGGATGAGGCGCCCGGGCCTCTGCACGATGAAGCGCCGGGCCACGCCGGCCGTTTCGAGCGCAAGCCCTGGAGCCGCGACAATCATGACGGGACGCCGGGCGGCGGCGGGCGCATGGCTATTCTGCGCGGCCGCGCCTTCGAAAAGGCGGGCATTCACACATCGACCGTCTTTGGCACATTTGCGCCGGAATTTGCCAAGCAGATTCCAGGTGCCGAGGAAGATCCGCGTTTCTGGGCCTCCGGCATTTCGCTGATCGCCCATCCGTGGAATCCGAATGCGCCGACCGTTCACATGAACACGCGTTTTGTCGTCACGTCGAAAGCCTGGTTTGGCGGTGGCGGCGATTTGACGCCTGTGCTGATGGCGCGCCGCACACAGGAGGATATCGATGCGAAGGATTTTCATGCGGCCTACAAGGCCTGTTGCGACCGCCATGCCATTGCCGATTACAAAAAATACAAGGAATGGTGCGACGAATATTTCTGGCTGAAACATCGCAATGAGCCGCGCGGAATCGGCGGCATTTTTTACGATTATCTCAATTCCGCCGGCGATTCCGCCAATAGCAATTGGGATGCGGATTTTGCATTCACGCGCGATGTCGGCGAGACATTCGTGCAGGCCTACAGCCAGATTGCACGGCGCAATCTGCTCCTGCCCTGGATGCCCGAACAGCGCGAGGAGCAGCTCATGCGGCGCGGGCGCTATGTCGAATTCAACCTGCTCTACGATCGCGGCACGATTTTCGGGCTGAAGACGGGTGGCAATGTGGATTCGATTCTCTCCTCCATGCCGCCTTCGGTGAAATGGCCCTGATCAGGGCCCGCGCGCGCTGCCGATGCGTTGAGGGCAGGCATTTTCCGGATCGGTTTCGACCGTGAAAATTTCGACCGGCCGATAATAGAAACATTCGCGCACCGCCCCTTGGGCGATGGTGCGCGAATAAACATTCAGCGACTCCCCGAATATGGCGAGCTGTATGTTGAGAATAAGCACGCCGCCGGCAAGGCCAGCCATCAGCATCAGGCGAAAAATGCCCATCGGGAAAAGCCTAAAAGAAAACGTCGGTCAATATGGCAAGCGCTGGCGCAATGATGGGCCTATCCGGCCTTGAAAGTCCATAATTTGTTGGCGAGGAAACTCCAGAACAGGACGAGCCCGGTGGTCAGAATCTGCGCCGGCAGATAGGGGATGGCCAGCCGGTTCACAAACAGGCTCATCAGCCCCCAGGTCAGGACAAAGCCGACGCTCGAGACAAGGGCGAAACGCCAGATCGCCGCCGCATGGCTCCGGTCGGTTGGAAAAACATGGCGGCGGTTGAGCAGATAGGAGGTCACTCCGCCAAACAGAAAGCCGACCAGCGTTGCCGGCACCGCCTGCCAGGCGAAAATCTCCACCAGGCCAATCAGCGCGCCATAATGAGCGACCGCCGCAACGAGGCCGACGGCGACGAAAGAAGACATCTGACGCGAAAGAGACATGGCGTCTTCCTAGCCCTGAGCCCGGCAATTGTCATCAGCCCGATCCGAGGGGCCGGTTTGGCGGTAAAAAAATTTATCGCCGCCGGCCGCCAAAAAGACCGCGCGATCCAAAAACTCTGTTTTTTGACAATTGATTGTCAGGTCTCTGGCTTGGTTTTGCCTATTTTGGGCCGTTTCGGTCTGACGGAACGAAAGCTATGCGTTATGCGTTCCGTTACTGTTTTGCACTATTCCGATTCGTATTTTCAGTCCTTTTGAATGGTCGAGTTTTCTGTTTGGTCATTGCCGTCCGCGCCCTTTTCTTTTCGCGATTGGCCCGTTTGCGCGCCCGCTCAGAAGCATTTTTTGCTGCGACGGGGGGCGCCATAGCGGTCGAGTTCGCCATGCTTGCCGGGCCGATGATCCTGTTGCTCATCGCCATGTTCGAGCTCGGTTCGAACCAATTGCATCTCCAGCAGGTCGAACGCATCGCCCAACGGACCGCTCTGCTGCTGCGCACGGGTGAAGTCCGGGCCGCCGATCATACGGCGCAATCCTTCCGCAGCGAGGTTGTCTGCAAAAATCTCGTCCTGCTGAATTGCGGCAATATCATCGTGAATCTGTCGTCGCCGCAATCGTCGGAGCGCATCACCGGCACGAATGTGTCGGGTGCGAAATGGTGTCCGGGTGCAGCCCATGAGGTGCGCCTTCTGCAAATCGCCTATCCGGTCCCGCTGCTTTCGCGCATCTGGGCAGGCACGCCTTTGAGCACGCCCTATTTCATCGCCAGCAATGGCCTGCGCAATGCGCCCGATGCGCAAACGAGGGCCTGCACATGAGAGGGCGGGCGGCGCTTTTCCTGGCCGATACGCGCGCCGTGACTTTGGTCGAGGCGGCTTTCCTTCTGGCGTTTCTCCTGCCGGCGCTCGTGGTGGGTTTCGAGATCCAGCGTTATGTCCGGCAGGACCATCAGATTGCATCTGCGGCGGAAGGTTTGGCGGTCGTCCTGTCGCATCGTGCAAGGCCAATCGGCGGCTCTGCTTTGTCGCAGGATGCCGAGATTGTCGCTGCGACTTTTCCCGAGCTGGAAAAAAACCATGGCGCGCTTTGGCGCGAGTCCATTGGCATTCAGGCAACCTATCTGCGTTTCGAGCCTGACAGCGAGAGCTGCATTTCGGGCGACACATGTGTTTACACGCGTGCGCGCGTTGTGTGGACATGGTCCGGCGGCACGGCGGGCTCGCGCGAATTGCTGGAGGCACGCGGTCTCCTGCGCTCCTGCGCGATCCTGCAGCCGGGATCGACGCCCGGTGCCGGCACGTTGCCGGAGGGTGTTTTTGGCAGCGGTTCATTGGTGGCAGTCGATCTGGTCTATCCCTATCGGCCGGCTGTCCTCGCTTCGCTTTTTGCCTCGCGCCATATTCTGCGGCAGGCCTTTCTGCCGCCGCTCTATGGCGATCTTGAATTCGATCCGTCCGCAGATCTTGGCGAGGTTGCGCCATGTCCGTGATGCGGCGTTTCCTGTCTCTTCTTGCGCTCTGGCGTCGCGACAGCGCCGGCAATGTGGCCGTGTTTTCGGCGCTTGCTCTCATACCTTTGCTGACGCTGACCGGCGCGGCAGTCGATTTCGGCATGAGCCTCTATGCGCGCCAGCGCCTCGATGCTGCCGTGCAATCGGCGGCTGCAGCCGCCATTGCCCAAGCGCGGGCCCTGCGTGCGGCGCGCGCAGAAGTCAGCGATCTCGAATTTGAGACGCGCGGCCGCAGCCGCGCCGATCTCGTCTTCAATGCGCAAAAGCCGAGCGTGCGCAATGTGCGAACCCAGTTTTCCATGACCCGCTCGCCGGCCACCAATACATATCTGGTCAATATCGAATATGAGGCGGCCATCGGAACGGTTTTCCTGCGGCTTGCCGGCATGTCGGAACTCAATCTGCGCGGCAGCGCATCGGCGAGCTGGATCGCCCGCGACGCCATTTTTGAAGAGCGTTTCGAAACTTACGAAAACGATGTTCTGGCCTCTGGTGCAAAAACGCTGGCGGGCATGGCAGGCTGGGCCACCAATGGTTTTGCCCGTGCGCCCTCGGGTGGGGCCTTGCGTCTTGTGCCGACCCGCATATTCGGCGCATCGGCGCCCCCTGACGATCTGCGCGTGGCCCTGGAGCTGGATTCAGGCGCGATCAATTCTTTCGTGTCGCGCAGATTTTCGGCGGAACCGGGCGTGCATCACATTCGCTATTGGTACCGCGACGGCAGTGCAAACCGCATGATTGAGCCAGCCTGGCTTTGCGCGACACGGCTTGAAGATGTCGACTGGATGAAGGCGCGCGACGCCGATGCGGCCTCCGATACAAGTCTCGTCTCAGCCTATCTCACCATCGATGTCGGCAATGTGCCGCCGACAGAGGCGAGTTTGACGAATGTCGCGCGCATCGATGCCTGCTATAATTCCGGAGCACGCTGGATCGAGCGGATTATCAAAGTCGATATTGCCGTGCGCGGCGATTATTGGCTGACATTTCGCGCCGAGGGCCGCGCCGACGGGCGCGCCGGCGCCATTTCCAACATGGTTGTCTGTCGCGATCCATGCGCCTATGACGACGGCTCCCCGCGCCCTGTTGCGGATAATTCGCCCTGGTCGCGCGATCAGCTTTTGTTCGAGGATGTTTTCTCCGCAACCGGAGACAATCCCATCGCTGTTTCGCCAGGGCGCAATGGCGCCTGGTCGTCGCTGCCTTCGGGATGGACCGTGGCGCCCCAGAATTCGGTGGTCTATTCCAGCGCCGAGGGCTTTGTTGCGCTCGATGTGCCGACGCCCGATGGCCGGTTTGGCAATCGCCTGATGACGCGCCCCTTCCTCTTTGCGCCCGGTCATTATTCCCTGCGCTATGCCTATTCGGTCGGCGTCTCTCAGACGAATGGCGCCTATTGCTCTTATTTCGGTCTGCCCCGCGATCCGCCGCTGCTGCGTGGCGGCAGTCCCGACCCCTATTCCAATCTCGTCGTCGCCTTTATCGATTCGGACAAATCGGTCCTCCATCCCGAAGCCAATGGCGCCAGCCCTCAATCGTCGCCGGTCTGGACGGATGCGCGTGGGGTGAGGGCGGACAATCTGTCCAATCCGCCGCCCCCCCTGCCTTTGGCTTCCAATGCGGTGGATTTCTGCGCCGACATGCCCGCGGGCGTGCAGGCGCAGCGCGAGGTTTTCTTCAACATTGTCCGGCCCGGCTATTATTGGATCAGTTTTTCGGGCGGCGGGGCGGCCGATGGCCAGGGCGGGCGAATCGGGCAGGTCCAGATCCATGCACGCGATTCGCGCGATCAGCCGCTCTGGCGCGTCGTGAAGGATGGCAGCGAGCCCACGCCGGCCTTCAGTTCCTGGATCGCCATGCCGGCGGCGGGTACGCGCACGCTTTATCGTGTCCAGGCGCAATAAGGCGACGATTTCGCTTGGGGAGATCGAGCCGGCGGGGGGTTCCCAGCTGTGAGCTTTTGGGCTAAATCAGCGACAACTTTCGGGCAGGGGCTCCCGCCTGAACGCCCTGACGGGTTTTCGGAGGACGCGCTCCGGCCATTTCCAGGCCGACAGCGCGGCCTTTTTTTGTGCGCGCGGCGACCCTCGGGTCGGCCCGCCAAGAGACCGGACGATCATGCCGAAACGGACAGATATCCAGCCCATCCTCATCATCGGCGCGGGCCCGATCGTTATCGGCCAGGCTTGCGAATTCGATTATTCCGGCACGCAGGCCTGCAAGGCTTTGCGCGAAGAGGGCTACCGGATCGTCCTGGTCAATTCGAACCCGGCGACGATCATGACGGATCCCGACATGGCGGACCGTACCTATGTCGAGCCGATCACGCCCGAGATCGTCGCCAAGATCATCGAAAAGGAGCGCTATGCCGTTCCCGGCGGTTTTGCATTGCTGCCGACCATGGGCGGCCAGACCGCGCTCAATTGCGCGCTCTCGCTCAAAAAGATGGGTATTCTGGAAAAATATGACATCGAGATGATCGGTGCCACCGCTGAGGCCATCGACAAGGCCGAGGATCGCGAATTGTTCCGCGATGCGATGACCAAGATCGGTCTCGACACGCCGCGCTCGCACCAGATCAAGACGCTGACGCAGGCGCTTGATGTGCTCGATGACATTGGTCTTCCCGCCATCATTCGCCCAAGCTTCACCATGGGCGGCACAGGCGGCGGCATTGCCTATAACAAGGCTGAATATATCGAGATCATCGAGCGCGGCATCGATGCTTCGCCCACCAATGAAGTCCTCGTCGAGGAAAG
>CAZHOK010000076.1:0-14032 GCA_964534115.1 uncultured Beijerinckia sp. | reverse complement strand
ACCGCCCACCACCATGCCCATGGTGAAGAGATCTTCTGCCTTTTTCTGCGGCGATGTATGCCAGGCAGCGATCAGTGCCGCATCCGACGACATATTGCCGATCCAGTTGATCTTTTCGGGATCGAAACGCACGCCCTGGATCTGCGTGACTTTGGCCATGATCATGCCGCGCTGGATCACGCCAATCGATGTCCCGTCCTTGGGTGAGACATTGTAGAGAAAATTGGTCGCGACAATGGAGCCTGCGCCCGGCATGTTTTGCACGACAAGAGTCGGATTGCCGGCAATCTGCCTGCCCAGATGGCGCGAGAGCACGCGCGCATTCGTGTCATAACCGCCGCCGGGCTCGGAGCCGACAACAATCGTGATCTGCTTGTCCTTGTAGAATTCGGCCTGCGCCTGCGCAGCCAGCGTGCCAGCAACAAGAAAAGCGCCGGCCATCGCCGTCGTCCGCAAAAGCATCATCCCATATCCTCCAATGTTTATCTGTTCTCTTTACGCCCGGCCATCGAGGGCTGGACGCAACACCGGCGGCTCGGCCGCCTGTTCAGCCGCTTGCTGCAGCGGCAGGGAATCATCCCAGTCTTTTCCGACAAAACGCCGCCCCGTGACTTGGGCTGCATGATCGGAGGCTAGAAAGAGCACCGGCGAGACAATGATCTCTGGCGCCAATATGGTGCGCCCCGTCTCGCGCATTTGCATGCGCGTCGGTGCCGAGACGAAATCCGTATCCGTCGCCCCGCCGGGCAGAACGGTATTGACGGTGACGCCCGTGCCTTCGAGATCCTTCGACCAGATCAATGTTTCCGCCTCGATCGCCACTTTCGACACGCCATAGGGCGAATTGGTCTTGCGCTGCATGGTCGAGAGCGAGGTGGTGACATTGATGATGCGCCCGCGCGCGCCCGCCTTGATCAGCAGAGGCGCAGCATAATGGGCCATGAGAAAAGTGCCGATCACATTGGTCTGAATGACATCGGCCCAGGCGCGCGGATCGGCCTCGAAAAATTTCAGCGATTTGGTGCGCGGCGATTTTTCCAGATGCACCGGCCCTTTGCCGGCATTGTTGACGAGAATGTCGAGCCCGCCAAACAGCCGCTCAGCCTCGCTGACGGTGCGCTCGCAGGCCGCCGGATCGGTAATGTCGCAAGGCACGCCCAGCACACGCCCGCAACCGGGCTGGCCGGCAATATCGCGCGTGGCAAAGCCCGTCGCGCCGCCATCAATATCGGCATAGAGAACATTGGCGCCAGCGCGCGCCAGCGCATGGGCAATCGCCTTGCCGATTCCGCGCGCCGCGCCCGTGACAATGGCCGTGCGCCCCTCGAGCCGCAGGTCGCGCGCTTTCAGATGGTCGCCGCTCACTCGTGCCTCCCCTGTTTTGGGTACCAGTAACGGGGCCGATGCAGGCAGGCAATCCGAGGCGCGAGCCTATCGTCATTGCGAGGAGCCGAAGGCGACGCGGCAATCCATCTTGGCGGCAGGAGAATTGGCAGCAGCGGAATTGTTCCGCCAACAGCTCTTCCCACGGGAGAAGCAGGCCCCCGCTTGACTCTCCGCCCCAAAAGGCCTTTTGATAAGAACAAATCATGAACAAAGGCTTAGGTACCCGATGTCGGACCCCGGCGCTTCGGAACGGATCCGCTTTTTGCGGGATGCAATCGCAGGACTCGAACAGGCGGGCGGGGGAAGCGCCCCTGCCCCCGTGCGACGGATCGCCTTCGGGGGTGCGGCGCTCGATCTGGCGCTCGGCGGGCTCTTCTCGGGCGCGCTTTATGAGGCCGCACCCTTGCGCATGGGCGATGTGGCGGCGGCCACCGGCTTTGCTTTGGGGCTGGCGCGGCTTTTCGCCGATGCAATGCAGGGCGAGATCCTCTGGGCCAGCGATGAATTTTCCACCCGCGAAAATGGCGCGCCCTATGGGCCGGGTCTGGCTGCCCATGGCCTGCCCCTGCGCCGGATCGTTTTTCTGCGCACGCCGGGCGGGGCGGATTTGCTGTGGACGCTGGAAGAAGCGCTGCGCTGCGGCGCGGCTTGCGCCGTAGTGGCCGATCTCGGCTCGGCTGCGCAAAAATTCGATCTGGTCGCCGCGCGGCGCATCACGCAAGCCGCGCGCATCAGCGGTACGCCCGCCATTCTCATTCATCCGCCGGGTTCGTTTCGTCGCGCGATGGCACAAAATGGCGCGCGCATGCGTTTTGAAATTTCTGCCCGCCCCTCGGCTGCGCCCGCCCATGGCATTCGCCCCGTGCCGGGCCCCGCGCATTTCGGCCTGCGTTTCGCGAAAGCGGGCGTCGAAGCCGGACGCATGCGCGGCCTCGATACGGACACCACACGCACCATCATCTGGGACCATGGACATGGCCAATTCCGCGACCCTCTATCTCTCATTGCATCTGCCGCTGCTCGCGATCGAGACGGGCACGCGCAGCGCGCCTGATCTGGCGCGCCCCCGCGCTGCTTATGCAAAAGCAAAAGGCGCCATGCGTCTTGTCGCAGTGGATCCTGTCGCCCGCCGCATCGGCCTGCATATGGGCATGTCGCTGTCGGATGCGCGCGCCATTTCGCCCGATCTCGACCTTCGCGAACATGATGCAGCCGCCTATGACAAGCGCCTGACCGCCATTGCCGATTGGTGCCGCAGATTTACCCCGCTCGCCGCACGCGATGCGCCCGATGGCTGCATGCTCGACATGACCGGTGCGGCGCATCTGTTTGGCGGCATCGAAAAAGCCATGCGCGAAATCGAGGAGCGTCTCGCGCGCCAAAGCATAACCGGCGTCACCGCAGCCGCCGCCACGCCGGAAGCGGCCTGGGCCTTGGCGCGTTTTTCGAAAACCCGCATGGCGCCGCAGGATGAAAAGGCGCTCATGCGCCTGCTCACACCCCTGCCCACAGCAGCGCTTCGTCTCGATGAAAATCATGTGGCCGCGCTCGCACGCGCGGGGCTGAAACAGATCGGCGATATTTATATGCGCCCGCGCGCGCCCATTGCCGCGCGTTATGGCACAAAAATTTTCGACACGCTGGACGCCATGCTGGGCCATGCGAAACATCCGATCTCGCCGCGCTTTGAAGCGCCTGCCTATATTGTCGAGCGACGCTTTGCCGAGGGCATTGCCGCGCGCGATCATATTGAGGCGACGATTGCTGCATTGGGGCAGGATATTTGCCACATGCTGGAGCGCCATGGAGAAGGCGCGCGACGGCTCTGCGTCACGCTGTTTCGCGTCGATGGCGCGGTGCGCCATATTCATGCCGGCACAAGCCGGCCTGTGCGCGATCCTGCTGCCATGGCGCGGCTCTTCCACGAGCGACTGGAAGCAGCGGGCCGAACGCGCGATGAAGATCCGCTCGATGCGGGCTATGGTTTCGATCTTGTGCGTCTGGCCGTGACGCAGGCCGATCCGCTCGATCCCGCGCAGAAAATGTTGCAACAGAATGGCAGGAAACAGGGCGATCTCGGCCTGTCGGAAGATGAGCGCGCCGCACGCATGGCCGATCTGCTCGACCGGCTAGGCGCACGGCTCGGCACGCGCCGCGTGTTGCGGCTTGAGCCGCAGGATCATCATTGGCCCGAACATGCCGTGCTCGCTGTTCCCGCTGCACGATCATCGTCCAAGGCCTCGGCCTTCGATCTTGCAAGCGACACATCAAGCGAGGCGCCGGAGCGGCCCTTGCGCCTGTTTGAGCGCCCCGAACCGGTGGAGGCCATTGCCTCCGTACCCGATGGCCCGCCTTTGCGTTTCCGCTGGCGGCGTCTCACCCATGAAGTGGCAGCCTTCGAAGGCCCCGAGCGCATTTCGCCGCTCTGGTGGAGCCAGGAAACACAGGCGCTGACACGCGATTATTTTCGCATCGAAGACAAAGAGGGCCAACGCTTCTGGCTCTTTCGCGAAGGACTTTACGCCAGCGAAACCGCAAGACCGAAATGGTATGTGCATGGCCTGTTTGCATAACAAAGGCGCAACCTTTGCCTCGTCATTGCGAGCGCAGCGAAGCAATCCAGAGCAACACATGCGGCTCTGGATGGCTTCGTCGCTCACGCTCCTCGCCATGACGGGGTCGTGACGCCATGACCGCCTATGCCGAATTTTCTGTCACCACCAATTTCTCTTTCCTGCGCGGTGCCTCGCATCCCGAGGAAATGGTGGCGCAGGCGCTTGCTCTTGGCCTTGCTGGCATCGGCATTGCCGACCGCAATTCGCTGGCGGGAATTGTGCGCGCGCATGTTTATGCCCGCGAAAACGAGGCCGCCGCCAAAGGGCTCAAACTCGCCATTGGCGCGCGTCTCGTCTTTGCCGATGGCACGCCCGATCTTCTCGCCTATCCGCAAAACCGCGCTGCTTATGCGCGTCTCTCGCGCCTGCTGACGCGCGGCAATCTGCGCGCGGAAAAAGGCGCCTGCACACTCTTTTTCGAAGATCTTGCCGACCATGCGCAAGGCCTGCAATGGGCGCTGCTTCCCGTCTCAAGCGGCCCGATGACGGCAGATGGCGCGACCGTCGATGCGCGCATTGCGGCGCTGAAAGAACTGGCTCCACACCGTCTGTGGATTGCTGCGCGCATGACCTATGGCCGCTCCATGCGGCGCGATCTGATCGCCCGCCATGCGCTGGCCTCAAAACACCGGCTGCCGCTGCTGGCGACAAATGATGTGCATATGCACACGAGCATGCGTCGCCCGCTCGCCGATATTCTCACCTGCACGCGCGCGGGCGTGACGATTGATGCTGCCGGCACGCAGCTGGCCGTCAATGCCGAGCGGCATCTGAAGTCGCCACGTGAAATGGCGCGCATCTTTCGCGAGGCGCCGCAGGCCATTGAAGAGACGCAGCGCTTTCTGAACGGCCTCAGCTTTTCGCTGGATGAGCTTGCCTATGAATATCCCGATGAAGTGCGCGAGGGATTTGCCAGCGAACAGGAGGCGCTCGAATATTTTTCATGGGAGGGTGCGCGTTTTCGTTATCCTGATGGCGTGCCCGAAAAGGTCGCCGCAACAATCCGGCACGAATTGAAACTCGTGGCGCAGATGAAATATGCCGCCTATTTCCTCACCGTGCATGACATTGTGCGCTTTGCGCGCGGGCGCGGAATCTTGTGCCAGGGGCGCGGCTCGGCGGCCAATTCCACCATTTGTTTCTGTCTCGGCATTACCGAGGTCGATCCGACAAAACACGATCTCCTTTTCGAGCGGTTCATCTCGCCCGAGCGCAAGGAGCCGCCCGATATCGATGTCGATTTCGAACATGAGCGGCGCGAAGAGGTCATTCAATATATTTACGCGCGCTATGGACGGCTGCGCGCGGGGCTGACCGCCACCGTCATTTCCTATCGCGCCAAATCGGCCATTCGCGATGTCGGCAAGGCTTTCGGCTATTCGGAAGATGCGCTGAATGCTCTATCGGGCGCCGTCTTTGGCTGGCGCTCGGGCACATTCGACGAGGCCGAAATCCGCCGCATCGGTTTCGATCCCAACGAGCCGCGCCTCAAACAGACGCTGGCGCTGGCGCAAGAACTCACCGGCTTTCCGCGCCATCTCTCGCAGCATACGGGCGGCTTTGTCATCACGCGCGCGCGGCTCGATGAAGTCGTGCCGGTTGCCCATGCCGCGATGGAAGACCGCACGACGATTGAATGGGACAAGGACGATCTCGATGCGCTCGGCATATTGAAGATCGATGTGCTGGCGCTGGGCATGTTGTCGTGCCTGCGCAAAGGGTTTGACCTGCTGCGCAGCCATTATGCGCGCGATCTCACACTCGCGACGATTCCGGCAGAAGAGCCATGCGTCTATGAGATGATCTCGCGCGCCGATACGATTGGCGTGTTCCAGATCGAGAGCCGTGCGCAAATGTCCATGCTGCCGCGGCTCAAGCCGCGCGCCTTCTACGATCTTGTCATTGAAGTCGCCATTGTGCGCCCCGGCCCCATCCAGGGCGATATGGTGCATCCCTATTTGCGCCGCCGGCAGGGATTGGAAAAAGTCACCTATCCGTCAAAGGAACTCGAAAGCGTTTTGGGCAAAACGCTCGGCGTGCCTTTGTTTCAGGAACAGGCGATGAAAATCGCCATTGTCGCGGCAGGCTTCACGCCATCGCAAGCCGATCAATTGCGCCGTGCCATGGCGACATTCAAAAAAGTCGGCACGATCGGCACGTTTCACAAAAAAATGGTCGAGGGCATGGCAGCGCGCGGCTATGACCGCGACTTTGCCGAATCCTGTTTCCGCCAGATCGAGGGATTTGGCACTTATGGTTTTCCTGAAAGCCATGCAGCTTCTTTCGCGCTGCTTGTCTATGCTTCCGCCTGGATGAAATGCCGCTATCCCGATGTCTTCGCCTGCGCTTTGCTCAATTCGCAACCGATGGGCTTTTATGCGCCGGCCCAGATCATCCGCGATGCGCGCGACCATGGCGTGGAAATTCGCGAGGCCGATATCAATCATTCCGATTGGGACAACACATTGGAGCCTGTCGACAATGCTGTGCTGCCATTGCATGGCAGGCATGAAAGCCAGCGTGTTTTCATTCAATCGCGCCATGCCATCCGCATCGGTTTGCGGCAGGTGAAGGGCCTGCGCGAGGAGGATATGCGCAAGCTCGTCGCGCTGCGGGGCAAGGGTTACGATTCCATGCGCGATGTCTGGCTGCGCACGGGTCTGTCGCCCGTGGTGCTTGAACATCTGGCAGAAGCCGATGCTTTTGGCTCTATCGGGCTCGACCGGCGCGATGCCATCTGGGCCGTGCGCGGTCTCAATCGCGCCGGCGACAAAGACGATCTGCCGCTGTTTCGCATGGATGATGCGCGCGAGCTCGAGCCCGATGCGCATCTGCCGCCCATGCCGCCGGGCGAGGAAGTGGTGGAAGATTACCGCCATCTCGCGCTGTCGCTCAAAGCCCATCCGGTTTCTTTCCTGCGGGCCCAGCTCGACAGGCGGCGTATTTTGCGCACCGCCGATCTCGATCATGTGGCAACACCGGCCACGACCGCGCGCCTGCCCGCGTGGAAATTGCCGCGCGTGACCGTTGCGGGCCTCGTGCTGGTGCGCCAGCGTCCCGGCTCGGCCAAGGGCGTGCTGTTCATGACCATCGAGGACGAAACAGGCGTCGCCAATGCCATTGTCTGGCCGAAAATTTTCGAGGCGCAGCGCGCCATTGTCATCGGCGCACGTTTCGTCGCCATCACCGGGCGCGTGCAGAATGAGGCCGGGGTCATTCATGTCGTCGCCGAACAGGTGGAGGATCTGACCTCCATGCTCTGGCTTCTCTCGGCGCAGGGCGGCGATGTTTCGGGGCTGGCGCGCGCCGATGAGGTCAGGCGCCCGCAGATGCGCGAGAAGGCAAGCGCGCCCAAGCCCGCTGCAGGCTTGAGCGATGAGGCCCCGGCCCTGCCGCCTGCCCTCGATCCGGTGCGGGAAGAGGCGCGCCGCATATTGCCGCGCGGGCGCAATTTCCATTGAGCGCGCATCGCGATTAAGATCGCTCTTATGAGCACGCCCCCGCCCTCCGGAGAGATTGCCCGCCTGTCGCCGCGCGTGCGCCGTCTCATTGCGCCCAATCGCGGGCCATTCACCTTCACCGGAACCTGCACTTATCTTGTCGGCGAAGGCCGCCTCGCTGTGATCGATCCCGGCCCTGCCGATGAAAGCCATATTGCAGCCCTGCTGGCTGCAACGCAGCGCGAGACGATCGAGGCCATTCTCGTCACCCATACACATCGCGATCATTCGCCCGGTGCGCGGCTTTTGCAGGCGAGAACACATGCGCCGATCATCGGCTGTGCGCCCCATGTCACCATCGAGAACGCGCCCTCCGGCCGGCTCGATGCAAGCCATGATCTCGATCACACGCCCGATGACATCATGCACGATGGCGCGATCTTTTCAGGCGACGGTTTCACGCTGGAAGCGGTGGCAACGCCCGGCCATGCCTCCAACCATCTGGCCTTTTCGCTGGCGCAGGAAGATGCGCTGTTTTCAGGCGATCATGTCATGGGCTGGTCGACAACCATTGTCGCCCCGCCCGATGGCAATATGGCGGCCTATATGGATTCGCTTGAAAAATTGCGCGCGCGCGGCGAGACGATTTTCTATCCCGGCCATGGCGATCCGGTGACCGATCCGCAGCGCTATATGAAACATCTCGTTGCCCATCGAAAACAGCGCGAGAGCGCAATCCTGCAGCGGCTCGAGGCTGGCGACAGACAGATCGCTGAAATCGTCGCGCATATTTATGAGGGGCTCGACGCCAAACTGCAGGGCGCTGCGGCCCTCTCGGTATTGGCGCATCTGGAAGATCTCGTCGCAGGCGGGCTTGTTGCCTCTGATGTCGGCGCAGCCATGCTGGAGGCGCGTTTCACGCTCAAGTGAAACGTGATTGCAATGCGCAATCTGTCCCCCTCCCCCTTGCGGGGAGGGGCTAGGGGTGGGGGTCGCGCGATCCATCTCGAAAGCAGCAACAGATTCGTCGCTCACGCTCCGCGCAATGACGATGCGCCTCACTTTGCGCCGAGCTGCACCTGCAATTCGCTTGAAAATTTCCGGATGCGTTTGGCATTCATGCCCAGATCATGCTGGCCAAAACGTGAGACCGAGCGCATGTCGATATGGGTCTGTCCATGGGCAGAGCGCAATCGAATGGCAATGTCGTCGGGAAAACGAAACAGCGGCGTATAATCGATCGCCTCAAGGCGCGCCTGGCCTTGGCGTTCACCCGGCGCCTCTTGCTCGATCACGCGCCAATTGAGCGCGCTCACTGTCGCCTGCACCAGCGCCCAGGCCTCCGGCATGTCGCGATTGACCACAATGGGCTGCAGATCGGGCCATATGCGCCTTTGCGCCTCGCGCCAGTCCTGCCGGAGATCGCCCGGCACATGGCCGGCACGCGCCGACAGAGCCGCAGCCGAGCGTGAGAAAGAAGGCGGGTCGACCAGATCTGTTGAGGCATCGTTCTGCACCGGCAGGCGGATTGCCTGAGCCAGACTGAAAATCGGAAATGCCAGCAGCAGACATGCCATGGCCAGCCCGCCCAAGGCGATGCCCGCGCCCCGCCGCCCCGAACGCCAGATCGACACGAAGGACAAAAAACCAAAAAGCACGGCGAGCAAGGCCATCAGCAGCGCAGATACCAGAACGGCAAGGCTGGAGAGGGGATCCACAAGACCCGATTTCGCCAGGCTCACGCCGATGCCGGCCACAAAAAGCGCAAACAGGGCAAGCCTGCGGCACCAGAGGGCCAGGGGGGCAAAAGGCTGTTCGACGCTCAATCGATGCATGGCCATCCTCTAGCGCGCGGGCGGGCAGGACGCCAGCAGCAAGCCCGGCCTTGCCCGCAGCCCCCGCCGCCTCTAGGCTCCAAAGCTCCAGACGCGAGGATTGGAATGACAGACGAGGCACATGCACAACGCGTATGGTTTCGCCTGCTCAGGCTGCAAACGCGCATCAATCTCGCGATCACGGAAAAAGTCAGGGCGCTTGGCCTCTCGGTTCCCCAATGCGACGTGCTCACCACGCTGACCGAGCGTGAAGGGATCAGTCAGCAGGAATTGGCCGAACGCCTCTATGTGACCAAAGGCAATATTTCGGGCCTGATCGACAGGCTGGAGGCGGCCCGGCTTGTCGAGCGCCGCTCCATTCCCGGCGACAAACGTTCGCATGCCATTTATCTGACGCCCGAAGGCCGGAAGCTGGCGCAAGAGGGCATCGACATTCAGCGCCGCTTTGTCACCGAGACGCTGGGGCAAATGCCGGATGCCGATCTCGCCACCTTCAATCGTCTGCTCGGATCCTTGCGCGATCTTGTGCGCGAGCAGAGCGAAAAGCCCGATGCGCGACGCAACCGCCGTTCAGATATGGGCTGAAGCCAACCGCTTTCCACGCATGTGCAGCAAAAGCGCCGGCAGATCTTCCGCGCTCTCAATGACGCAATCGGCATATTTGGCCAGATCCTCATCCCGATCGGGACCGGTCAGCACGCCAATGGCAAAGGCTCCGGCAGCCTGGGCCGCTTTCACATCATGCATCGTATCGCCCACGACGGCGATCCGCTCCGGCGCAATGCCCGAAAGCGCCGCAAAGGCGGTGATCATGCCCGGCTCCGGCTTGGCGCCAAAACCGGAATCCCGCCCGGCATAAAAATCGAGCCATTCATCGATCTGCAGACTGCCCGCCTGCAAACGGATCGAGGCCTCGAAATCATTGGAGACAATGCCAAGCCTGTAGCCCTTGCCGGCCAGGCCACGCAGCAAAGCCGCCGGATTGCCGATGGGTGTGAGCGAATTCAGGGCCGTGATCCGGAACAGGCCGAGGATTTCCTCGCGCAAGCGCGCATGATCGCGCCGGCCCAGCGCCTTCGCCCATAGGGGTCCGTAAACATCCAGCGCGCCGGTCAGGAAAGGCGAACCGGTTGCAAATTTGCGGTCGCGAATATTGAAACCGCTGACCTCGGCGAGACGGCGGAAGACTGTGTCATCACCCGCTGCAAGGGTCATCATGACCTCATAGGCGGCTGGACCCCAGGTCCGGTCGAAGTCGACGAGTGTCCCATCCTTGTCAAAGAGAATGGCGTCGAAAGGCATTAAACAAACTTTCAAAACGAGGCTGACGCAAAGTCATTTTGCGCGCCGGGGCCCATTTGAGCCCGAACCGATGAAACAATAGCTAAACCGATGCCGGAATCATCAGCTCTTTTCTAGAATTTTTGTGAGAAGGCCGGCTTTGCAGTTAAGTCAGCCTTAACCGAGACAGCGGAAACTCGCCCCATTGCAGCACGAGTGAGTTCCCCATGTCCGAGTACGAGATCACACGGCCCCTTCCGCAAGCCACCAAGGATGCCCGCGACCTGCTTGAGCGCCTCTATCGCGAAATCGGCATTTCGGCCGTCTCCGCCGCGCTGCAATTGCGCGATATTCCCGATGCCAAAGAAGCCACGCGCGATCTGCCCGCGGTTTTGCGCGGCGACGATCTCGCCGCCTGATCGGCTCTATCTGACGATCACCTTGGCGCCCAAGGCAACGCGCTCGTAAAGATCGATCGCGTCGATATTGCGCATTCTGATGCAGCCCGACGATGCCTCCGAGCCAATGGTTTCAGGCTCATTGGTTCCGTGGATGCGGTAGAGCGTGTCGCGCCCGTCCTGATAGAGATAAAGCGCCCGCGCGCCGAGCGGGTTGTCAGGGCCACCCTTGAGGCCGCCCTCCTCTGCGGTCGGACGCAGCTCGGGCCAGCGCGCAACCATGGAAGCCGGCGGCATCCAATGGGGCCATTTCGCCTTGCGGGCGACAACCGACGTTCCCGTCCAGGCCTGATCGTCAGCGCCCGTTGCCACCCCGTAGCGGATGGCGCGGTTGCCGGGCAGGACGAAATACAAAAAGTGCTGTTTCGTATCGACGACAATCGTACCGGGGGCCTCACCGGTGGGATCGATGACCTCATAACGCTCATAGATGGGATCGAGCGGATGATCGGGAACCTGGGCAATCAGGCGACGATCGCGGTCCGTCATCTGAGGGTCCGGCACGGGCGTTAAGGTGCTACACCCAGCCAGCACGCAAGCGACCAATGACACAATTGCAAGTTTCATTAATGGCATACGAAGGACGGCCCGGTCAGAAATGCGAATCACTTATGCCGCTGAGGCATATCGGCCGTATCAGGCCTGATGCGTAAGCGGAAGCTGTGCCAGAGCCCGGCGAGATCAAATGGCGCGCCAGAAACGACGCGATTCTCGATGGACATGGCGGGCTTCCTGCGTGACAGTCCGGCCTCGGACGGCCTGACGTTGAGGATGGTAACAGATTGAATACATTGCTTCTTTCCCATCGCGACTGCCTCGCCCATGACATGGGACCGGGCCACCCGGAGCGGCCTGACCGGATTCGCGCCATCGAGCGCGTTCTGGAGCATGAAAGATTTCAGCATCTGGCCCGCGAAAATGCCCCCTTGGGGACGCGCGAACAGATTTTACGCGTCCATCCCGCCACCCATTACGAAATGATCGAACAGGCCTCCCCGCATCAGGGGCTGGCGCGGCTCGACTCGGATACGTCCATGGGGCCGGGCACATTCGATGCAGCGCTGCGCTCAATCGGGGGCGCCTGCCGTGCGGTGGACGAAGTGATGGAGCGGCGCGTCAGCAATGCTTTCGTTGCGACGCGTCCGCCCGGACATCATGCAGAAACAGCCATTGCCATGGGCTTCTGCTTTTTCAACAATGCCGCAATTGCCGCGCGCCACGCGCAATCCGTGCATGGGGCCGAGCGTGTTGCGATCATGGATTTCGACGTCCATCACGGCAATGGCACGCAGGACATTTTTTGGGCCGATGGCAGCGTGCTCTATGCATCCACGCATGAAATGCCGCTTTATCCCGGCACCGGCGCCAAGACTGAAACCGGCGAGCGCGGCACAATTGTCAATGCACCGCTCAGCGCCGGCGATGCGGGCGAAGCTTTTCGCGAGGCCATGACGAGCCGCATCCTGCCGGCTATCGATGTTTTCGCACCCGATCTCATCATTGTTTCGGCAGGTTTCGATGCGCATAGGCGCGATCCTCTGGCCAATATCAATCTGGTCGAAGCCGACTTTGCCTGGGCGACCGGCAAATTGATGGATCTGGCAGAAAAACATTCCAAAGGCCGGCTCGTGTCGCTGCTGGAAGGCGGCTATGATCTGGAAGGGCTGGCGGCCTCCGTCGCCGCCCATGTGATGATGCTCTCGGGAATGACGACGCGATGAGAGGCTCGATCGGCGCTTTTGCTTTTTTTCTTGCGCTTGTGCCCGCGCAAGCAGCGCCTTGCAGCATGATGACAGAAGCCGATGTGCCTTATTCCATCTGCACAACGGCGCGCGACGACAAAGGATTGCGCATCTTTCTCAAAAGCAGCAACGGCGAGACTCTCGGCTCCTTCAGCGCGCTGGAGCGCGAACTTGCCGTGCGCGGCGAAAAACTCGTCTTCGCGATGAATGGCGGCATGTATCATCCCGATCGCAGGCCGGTCGGCCTTTATGTCGAGAATGGCGAAGAAAAAGCATCGCTCAATCGCCGCGCAGGTCCAGGCAATTTCCATCTGCGACCGAATGGTGTGTTCTGGATCGATGCGCGCGGCGCCCATGTCAGCGAGACGCAGCAATTTGCAAATCTGCAGGCCAGACCGATTTTTGCCACACAATCAGGGCCGATGCTGGTCATTGGCGGCGCCATTCATCCACGCTTCGATCCGGATTCGGAGTCGCGAAAGATCCGCAATGGCGTGGGACTTTGTCGCGATGGACGTGTGCGCTTTGTCATTTCAGATGCGCCGGTCACATTTTTCGCTTTCGCGCTTTTCTTCCGCGACCGGCTCGGCTGCCCAGATGCGCTTTATCTCGACGGAACGATTTCGGGCCTGCATGCGCCAGATCTCGGGCGCTCTGATTTTCTGCGCCCGGCCATGGGCCCGATTGTCGGGCTGGTGACGAAAAAATAATCAGTCCTTGAACGGCCAGGGACGCTGTTCGGCGATTTGCGCGCGATGGCGCAGCATGGCATCGGCCAGCACAATCGCCATCATTGCCTCGCCAACCGGCACGCCGCGAATGCCCACGCAAGGGTCGTGACGGCCCTTGGTGCGGATATCGACTTCCGCGCCGGTGCGATCGATGGAGCGACGCGGCGTCAAAATCGAGGATGTCGGCTTCACCGCAAAACGCGCGACGATCGGCTGACCTGTCGAAATGCCGCCGAGAATGCCTCCCGCATGGTTCGACAGAAAGACCGGCTTGCCGTCAGAGCCCATGCGCATTTCATCGGCATTGTCCTCGCCGCTGAGCGCAGCGGACGCCATGCCATCGCCAATCTCGACGCCTTTCACGGCATTGATCGACATGAGGGCAGAGGCAAGCTCCGCATCGAGCTTGCCATAGATGGGCGCACCCCATCCCGCCGGCACGCCTTCGGCAACCAGTTCGATAATGGCGCCGCAGGACGAGCCCGCCTTGCGCACGGAATCGAGATAGGCCTCCCAGTCCTGCGCGGCTTTCGCATCCGGACAG
>CAZHOK010000075.1:0-14217 GCA_964534115.1 uncultured Beijerinckia sp. | reverse complement strand
GTGGGCGGCGCGGGACCGACGGCGGATTCGGAATCCTCGCCGCGCGTGCTCAATGCTGTCATCGGCACCAAATTCAAGGTGATCACCGGCTATAAGGGCTCGTCCTCCATTCTGCTCTCCATCGAAAATGGCGAATTGCAGGGCATTGCCGATATTGCCTGGCCGACAATCAAGCGCCGCGCCGATTATCTGCGCGACAAGAAATTCACTTTGCTCATGCAGCTCGCACTCGAAAAAGATCGCGAATTGCCCGACGTGCCGCTGGCGCTCGATTTCGCCAAAACGCCTGAGGATCGGGCGGTTCTTGAACTTTACCTCGCGCAGAAAAATGTTGCCCGCCCGATCATGGCGCCGCCCGGCGTGCCGGCCGAGCGCCTCACGCTGTTGCGCACGGCTTTCGATAAAATGGTCAAGGATGCCGACTTCCTCGAAGATGCGCGCAAGTCCGGCCTCGACATCGAGCCGCTGACCGGCGCGCAGGTGGAAAAAATCGTGCAGATGATTTCCACCACGCCCGAACATATCGGCAAGCGCCTCGCCGATGCGATGGCCCCGCCGAAATAATTCGCCCTTGCGAGGAGCGTGAGCAACAGGTCGTCGTCATTGCGAGGAGCCGAAGGCGACGCGGCAATCCATCTTTGCCTCAGGCGCGGCTCTGGATTGCTTCGCTCAAGCTCGCAATGACGCGCCACCTAAATCAGCGCAGGCCGCACACTTTCGGCGGCCTGTTGCAGCACAGGCAGAATGTCGCGCAGGAGATTTTCGCGTGAGATGCGGCCTGCCTGCGCGCTGACATTGATGGCGGCCACCACCTGGCCTGCCCCATTGCGCACCGGCACGGCAATCGAGCGCAGGCCGATTTCGAGCTCTTCATCGACGATGGAAAAACCATCCGTGCGCACGCGCGCGAGAATGGACAGAAGTTCACCGACATTGGTGACGGTGTGCGGCGTCATTGCGTCCAGTTTCATCTGCGCAAGAAGCCGGCCTGCATCGGCCTCGGGCAAGGCAGCCAGCAGAACGCGGCCGAGCGAGGAGCAATAAGCGGGCAGGCGCGAGCCTGGCGATAATCCAACCGACATGATGCGTCGTGTTGCTGCGCGCGCGACATAGACGATTTCGGCACCGTCCAGAATGGCGCAGGACGAGGATTCATTCACGCGCTCGCTCACCGATTCCAGCGTCGGCTGAATCGCGCGCGGCAAGGGCGTGGAGGAGAGATAGGCATAGCCCAGAGACATGACGGAGGGCGTCAGGGTGAAATGTTTGCCGTCGCTCGCCACATAGCCAAGCGATTGCAGGGTCAGCAGGGAGCGCCGCACCGTGGCGCGCGGCAGATCGGTTGCCCGGGCAATATCGGCCAGCGTCAGCCGCTCCCGGCCCTGTCCGAAACTGCGCACCACGGCAAGGCCGCGGGCCAAAGCCGAGATAAAGGAGGGATCGTCCTCGGAAATCGGGGCCGGGGTCTGGATATTCATGGCTTTCGGGCCCGCATCCTTCTGGCTTTCATGCAGAATCCTGTGCCGCGAATGTTCGCATATCCCTTCGCTTGTTCGCAATACGCACAATTCCTTGAGGGTTCATCCGTAAGAAGGCTTGCGCCGCCCGATGGTCGTGGTTAGCTCGCACCAACCGCCAGTGCGCCATGAACGGCCTGCATCGATCCATGTGAAAGGATCGCTTGCCGGTTTTCTCATTGTCGCGCTTGCTGGTCGGGCAGAACCTTGCTCGGCTGGCGGGAACAACCGGCTCTTGTCGGCTGGGGACAATAAAGCTCCAGCGGCTTTCTCGGGAGGACTAAATGTTTCGCAGACAAATCCTGAAGGGTGTGGCGGGTCTTTCCGCCGGTCTCGCCCTCACTGCCTTGTCGGGCGCTGTTGCGCCTGCCCTTGCCCAGCAGACGGTCAAGATCGGCCTGATCCTCCCGATGACGGGCCCCTCGGCCTCCACCGGCCGGCAGATCGAAGCGGCGGCGCGCCTGTGGATGGCGCAGAATGGCGACAAGGTCGCCGGCAAGACAATCCAGCTCATCGTCAAGGACGATACGGGCTCTGCTGACCAGACCAGGCGTCTGGCGACCGAACTTGTCGTCAATGACAAAGTCGCCTTTCTCGCCGGTTTCGGCCTGACGCCTCTGGCACTCGCCGTTGGCCCCGTCGCCACGCAGGCCAAGGTTCCTGCCGTCATTATGGCGGCCGGCACGTCGACGATTGTCGGCACGTCGCCCTATTTCGTGCGCACCAGCTTCACGCTGCCGCAGAACACGATTCCCATGGCGCAATGGTCGGCGGCCAATGGCGTGAAAACAGTTGTGACGCTTGTCACCGATTACGGTCCGGGCCTCGATTCCGAGCGCGCTTTCAGGGCTGAATTCGAAGCCAAGGGCGGCAAGGTTCTCGACAGCCTGCGCGCTCCCTTGATGAATCCGGAATTCGCGCCCTTCCTGCAGCGCGCCAAGGATCTCAAGCCCGATGCGCTCTTCCTCTTCGTGCCCTCGGGCCAGGGCGCCAATCTGATGAAGCAGGTCAATGAGCGCGAATTGCCCAAGGCTGGCATCAGGATCATCGGCACCGGCGACGTCACCGATGACGATCAGCTCAATGGCATGGGCGACCAGCTCATCGGCATGGTCACGTCGCATAATTATTCGGCCGCGCATGACAGCCCCGAAAACAAGGCCTATGTGCAGGCCTTCATGAAGGCCAACAATAATATGCGCCCGAATTTCATGTCGGTCGGCGGCTATGACGGCATGGCGCTGATCTACAAGGCGCTGGCCAAGACCAATGGCGATACGGATGGCACGAAACTCGTCGAAGCGATGAAGGGCATGGCCTGGGTCTCGCCGCGCGGGCCGATGTCGATCGATCCGGCAACCCGCGACATTGTTCAAAATGTCTATATTCGCGAAGTGAAGAAAGTCGACGGCCAGCTCTGGAACGTCGAATTCGCCACCATCGCCAATGTGCGCGGCAGCGAGCCGAAATAGGACAAAAGCTCCGCTGGCGCGGCGTCCTTCTCCCTTGGGGAGAAGGTGGCCGCGCAGCGGCCGGATGAGGGGATGCGGCGCTGGCAGTTTCAGCACGGCGCCCCTCATGTGCGGTTGATTGATGATGGTAGCCCCTCATCAGTCGGCTCCGCCGACAGCTTCTCCCGCAGGGAGAAGCGGGGCGCGCACATTTGCATGACCCTGCCTTTTTCAGGACCACCACTTTGCTCACGATTCTTCTCGATGGCCTCGCTTATGGAATGCTGCTGTTCATTCTGGCAGTGGGCCTTTGCGTCACGCTGGGTTTGATGAATTTCATCAATCTTGCGCATGGCGCTTTTGCCATGGCGGGTGGCTATCTCACCATTACGCTCATGCAGCAGCATGGCGTGCCTTTTCTGCTCTGCCTGCCGGCGGCTTTCATTTTTGCGGCTCTGCTCGGCATTGTGATGGAGCGCACGCTCTACCGGCATCTCTATGACAAGACGCATCTCGATCAGGTGCTTTTTTCGATCGGTCTTGTTTTTGTGTCCATTGCCATTGTCGATTACGCTTATGGCGCCGCCCAGCAGATGGTGAGCCTGCCCTCCTATCTCACCGGCCGCGTTTATTTTCTGGGCGGCTCCATCGGCATTTATCGCATTTTCGTCATCGCCATTTGCGGCGCGCTCGTCCTTGGCTTGCAGCTCGTTCTGAGCAAGACGCGCTTCGGTTCGCGTCTGCGTGCGGCGGTGGATGATGGTCGTGTCGCGCGCGGCATGGGCATCGATGTCACACGCATTTTCGCCGTCACATTCGCTTTCGGCTCCGGCCTTGCCGGGCTCGGCGGGGCGCTGGGCACGGGCATTATCTCCTTCGATCCGACATTCCCGCTGAAATACATGATCTTTTTTCTGATCGTCATTTCAGTCGGCGGAACGACGACAATCAGCGGACCGTTTTTCGCCTCCATCCTGCTCGGCGTCGCCGATATTGCAGGCAAATATTACATTCCCGAGATTGGCGGCTTCATCATTTACACGATCATGGTGCTTGTGCTCATCGTGCGGCCGCAAGGCCTGTTTGCACGCGCACCGGCGCGTTGAGGCTTTCATGAGCGACAAAGTCACACATCAAATCTCGCCTGAAGCGATGCGCGCGCGCGCCGTTTTGACCGGGCGCACGCGCTGGGGCTGGCCCGAGATTGCCTTCTGGATTCTGGCCTTCGCCTGCTACTGGATTTTTCCGACCAAACTTTCGCTGCTCAGCGAGATTGCCATTCTGGGCCTGCTGGCGCTCTCCGTCGATCTCGTGCTCGGCTATGCGGGCATTGTCACGCTGGGCCATGGGGCTTTCTTCGGCATTGGCGCTTATGCAGCCGGCATTGCTGCCAAACATGGCGCCGGCGTCACAATGTGGAGCGATCCGATCCTCGGCCTGTTGATCGGCGGTGGTGTGGCCGCGCTGATCGGCCTGCTGACCAGTTTCCTCGTCTTGCGCGGCTCCGACATGACGCGCCTGATGGTGACGCTCGGCGTTGCGCTGATCGTTGAGGAAATTGTCAATCAGGCCAAAGAAATCACCGGGGGATCCGATGGGCTGCAAGGCGTTTTGCCGCTGCCTGTGCTCGGCATCTGGGAATTCGATCTTTTTGGGCGCACGGCCTTTGTCTATTCCATGGTTGTGCTGTTTGTGCTTTTCGTTCTGGCGCGGGCGATTGTGAATTCGCCTTTCGGCCTTTCGCTGCAGGCCATCAAAGGCAATCCTTTGCGCACACGCGCCATCGGCATGCCGGTCAACGGGCGGCTGATTGCCATTTACACGGTGGCGGCTTTTTATGCCGGTGTGGCGGGCGCCCTTGCCACGCAGACCACGCAATTTGCCTCGCCCGATTATGTCGCCTTCCATCGCTCGGCCGATGCCATGCTCATGCTCGTCTTTGGCGGGGCAGGGCATCTTTATGGCGGGCTCATCGGCTCGGTTGTCTTCCGCACCATGCAGGATGTGCTTGGCAATGTGACGCCGCAATATTGGCAGTTCTGGCTGGGCATGACGCTTGTCGGTCTCGTGCTTTTTGTGCGCGGCGGCATTTTGGGTCTGCTGGCGCAATTGCGCGACAAGATCATGCGCAAGGGGGATGGACGATGAGCGCCAAAATCGTTCTGGAATCCCGCCAGCTGGTAAAACGCTTTGGCGGCATTATCGCAACCGACCATGTCGATTTTCGTCTGCCCGAGGGCGCACGCCATGCGCTCATCGGCCCCAATGGCGCGGGCAAGACGACATTCGTCAATCTTCTGTCCGGCGTGCTCACGCCGACATCCGGCGAGATTTTTCTCGATGGCCAGAATGCGACCAATTGGTCGGCGCGACAGCGTGCCCATGCGGGCATGGCGCGCACATTCCAGATCAATCAGCTTTTTACCGACCTGACGCCGCTCGAGACGTTGATGCTTGCCATTGCAGAGCGCGAAAATGCCGGCTGGGCGTGGTTGCGACCGGTCGGCACCAACAGCGCTTTTGTCGATGAGGCAATGGCTCTCTTCGCCCAACTCGGCATTGCCGATATTGCCCATGAACGCGTCGGCCAGCTGGCCTATGGCCGCCAGCGACTTCTCGAAATTGCCGTTGCTCTGGCGCAGCGCCCGAAAGTTCTGCTGCTGGATGAGCCGGCGGCCGGCGTGCCCGAACATGAGCGCGAGCAAATTCTCGATGTCGTTGCAGCTTTGCCGCAAGATGTCGCGCTCATTCTGATCGAGCATGACATGCATCTTGTTTTCCGCTTCGCCAAAACCATTTCAGTTCTCGTCAATGGTGCGCTTTTCGTGGAAGGCACGCCTGATGAGATCGCCAACGATCCGCGCGTGCGACAGGTCTATCTCGGCGAGGAGGTCGTCCATGTCTGATTTGCTGAGGCTTGAGGGCATAGCAGCAGGCTATGGCGAGGCGCAGGTTCTCTCCGGCATTTCCTTCGCATTGAAAGAGGGCGAGGCTTTGGCCTTGCTTGGCCGCAATGGCACGGGCAAGACGACGCTGATCAATACGATTGTCGGTCTCACGCGTCGTCGCGCAGGTGCGATTCACCTGGGGGGGCGCGATATCACAAATCTTCGCGCCGATCAGCGCGCCAATGCGGGCATCGGCTGGGTGCCGCAGGAGCGCAATATTTTTCGCTCGCTGACGGTGGAAGAAAATATCACGGCAGTCGCCATGCCCGGCGTCTGGACGATGGAGCGCATTTTCGGCCTGTTTCCGCGCCTTGCCGAGCGCCGCCGCAATCTCGGCACGCAATTGTCGGGCGGTGAGCAGCAAATGCTGGCGGTCGGGCGTGCGCTGGCGCTCAATCCCCGTGTTTTGCTGCTCGACGAGCCGCTGGAGGGGCTGGCCCCCATCATTGTCGAGGAATTGCTGGCAGCCATCCGTCGCGTCGTGGTGGAAGAGCGCATGGCAGCGATCATTGTCGAGCAGAGCGCGCGTAAAATCCTGCCGCTCACCGAGCGCGCCATTATTCTGGATCGCGGATCCATTGCCCATGAGGGACCCTCTCCCGAATTGGCGCAAGATCCTGTAAGACTGGCCGATCTACTCGGCGTCGCCGGCAAGGCCGGGGCGCAGGCTGCACATTGAACAAGCTGGAGGACCAAGAAAATGCAACGTAACAAGCCGCCCTTCCGGGCCGATCATGTCGGTTCTCTCCTGCGCTCTGCAGCCCTCAAAGATGCGCGCATCAAACATGCGCGCGGTGAAATTTCTTCTTCCGATCTGAAGGCGACGGAAGATGTCGAGATCAAAAAGGTCATCGCCAAGCAGGAACAGATCGGGCTGCATTCGGTGACCGATGGCGAATATCGCCGCGCCTGGTGGCATTTCGATTTCCTCGGCGCGCTGGAAGGCGTCGAGCTGATCGATGTCGATCAGGGAATTCAATTCTCCGGCGTGCAGACCAAGGCGCAGGCCCCGCGCGTGATGGGGCGTGTCGACTTTGCCGATCACCCGATGCTCGAGCACTTCCGCTTTCTGAAAGCGAATACGAGCAAGACGCCGAAAATGACGATCCCCTCGCCCTCCATGCTGCATTATCGCGGCGGGCGGAAGATGATCAATATGGGCATCTATCCGCAGATGGATGCGTTTTATCACGATCTCGGACAGGCCTATCGCAAGGCCGCGCATGCTTTTTATGCGGAAGGCTGCCGCTATCTGCAGCTCGACGATTGCTCCTTCGCCTATCTCTGCGATCCCGAGCAGCGCAAAATGCTCGCCGGCCGTGGCGACGATCCGGAGAAGCAGGGCCAGATCTATGCCGGCATGATCAATGCAGCGATCGACGGGCGCCCCGCCGATCTCACCATCACCATGCATTTGTGCCGCGGCAATTTCCGCTCCACTTTCGTGGCCTCTGGCGGCTATGAGCCGATTGCCGACCTGCTGTTCAACCAGGTCAATGCCGACGGCTATTTTATGGAATGGGACAATGATCGCTCCGGCGGTTTCGAGCCTCTGCGCTTCCTGCCCAAGGGCAAGCATGTGGTGCTGGGTCTCGTGACCTCGAAGACGGGCACGCTGGAGACCCGCGACGACCTGCTGCGCCGGATCGAGGAAGCCTCCAAATATGCCCCGCTCGACCAGCTCTGCCTCTCGCCCCAATGCGGCTTCGCCTCAACCGAAGAGGGCAATGTGCTCGCCGAGGAAGAGCAATGGGCGAAGCTGAAGCTCGTCGTGCAGGTGGCCGAAGAGGTTTGGGGCAAGGCGTGAGAGCTTTTGCTCTTCATGTTTGGAAAGGCGGGCTACGGCCCGCCTTTTTTGTTGGCCACTTTGTCGTCATTGCGAGGAGCCGAAGGCGACGAAGCAATCCATCTTCGGGTGGTGGGGAAAGATGGATTGCCGCGTCGCTGCGCTCCTCGCAATGACGAGTGTTTGTTTCGTCATTGCGAGGAGGCCGGGGGCCGACGAAGCAATCTATCTTTTGCCAGCCTCATGCGAGATCTTCGTATAGATCGCGCCACTCGAAATTCATGGCTTCGATCAGGCGTATCTTGTCGGCACGCGAGCCAGCCTTGATCTGCTTCTCGCGCGCAATTGCGTCAGGCATGGTGGCCTGCGGCTCGTACCAGACCAGTAGCTTGCAGCCGTATTGCTTTGTGAAGCCGGGCGTCAGTCCTTCGCGGTGTTCATATGCGCGCCTGGGCAAGTTCGAGGTGACGCCCGTGTAGAGCGTGCCTCTGAGTTTGCTCGCCATAATGTAGACGACAGGATCGCGCATTGGCGCAGCAAAGCTCAAGAGAGGCGATCCCGCAACTCGTCATTGCGAGGAGCGCAGCGACGAAGCAATCCATCTCCGGGTGCTGGCCTTGCGTGGGGTGTGCGTTGCTTTTGCGGCAAAGATGGATTGCCGCGTCGCCTCCGGCTCCTCGCAATGACGAGCCCCCCTCCTTGCGCCAAGTCAAAGACGGTGGATGCCCGCTCCCCCATGTTGCCCCTCGCACGCCTGCACTTTATGATCTGTTCACAATCCGAATGATTGTTCGCATTGCGAACATGTGAAGGCAACGTGCTCGACTGGCCTGCACAGGGCCGGCGGGGGGAAGGGCGGCTCATCCGCCAGCAGGGACGGCTCGATGGCCAAGTTTATGAGTCTCGCCGAGGCGATTGCGGAAAATGTCCGCGATGGCGACACGGTTGCAATGGAGGGGTTCACCCATCTCATCCCCTTTGCTGCCGGTCATGAAGTCATTCGTCAGGGCCGCAAGCGCCTGACGCTCATCCGCATGACGCCCGATCTCATCTACGATCAGCTCATCGGCATGGGCTGCGCCGAAAAACTCGTCTTTTCCTGGGGCGGCAATCCGGGTGTGGGCTCGACGCATCGTATTCGCGACGCGGTTGAGAACGCCTGGCCGAATGCGCTCGCCATTGAGGAACATTCGCATGCCGCCATGGCGAATGCTTATGAAGCGGGCGCGGCCAATCTGCCCTTTGCCGTGCTGCGCGGCTATATTGGCGTCGATCTGCCGAAAGTGAATCCGAAGATCAAAAGCGTCACCTGTCCCTATACTGGCGAAGTTCTGGCGACTGTGCCGGCGCATCGTCCCGATGTCGGCATTATTCATGCGCAGCGTGCGGATCGCGAAGGCAATGTCTTGATCGAGGGCATTACCGGCTGCCAGAAGGAAGTCGTGCTCGCCTCAAAGCGCACAGTCGTCACGGTGGAAGAAATGGTCGACAAGCTCGGTACGCCATCTTTCAATTCGACCGTGCTGCCGCATTGGACGGTCGGCGCCATTTCCGTTGTGAAAGGTGGGGCGCATCCCTCCTATGCGCAGGGCTATTACAAGCGCGACAATTCCTTCTACATCGCCTGGGACAAGATCTCGCGCGACCGCGAGACATTTTTGGCCTGGATGAAGGAAAATGTTCTCGACAAAACGCCTGACGCCTTTGCCGCCCATGCAAAGAGGAGCGCTTGATCATGTCTGATTTCACCCGCAATGAAATGATGACCATTGTCGCCGCACGCGCGCTCAAGAATGACGATGTCTGCTTCGTCGGCATTGGTGCGCCGTCCGCTGCCTGCAATGTTGCGCGTCTCACCCATGCACCGCAGATCACATTGATCTATGAATCGGGCACGATCGGGACGCGCCCGAATGTGCTGCCGCTCTCGATCGGCGATGGCGAACTTTGCGAGACAGCCCTCACCACCGTGTCAGTGCCCGAAATGTTCCGCTATTGGCTGCAGGGCGGGCGCATTACCGTGGGCTTTCTGGGCGGTGCGCAGATCGACAAATTTGCCAATATCAACACGACGGTTGTGGGCGATTACAACAAGCCGAAGGTGCGCCTGCCGGGCGGCGGCGGTGCGCCGGAAATTGCCACCAATTGCCAGGAAATCTTCATCACCATGGCGATGGGCAAGCGCGCCTTTCTCGACAAACTGCCCTTCATCACCTCCATGGGCCATGGCCCGACCGGTGCCGAGCGTCGCGCGCTGGGCGTGAAGAGCAAGGGGCCGACGCGCCTCATCACCGACATGTGCGTCTTCGAGCCCGATCCGGGCACGATGGAAATGACCATCCGCTCGATTCATCCCGGCGTGACGCGCGCCGAGATTGCGGAGAATTGCGGCTGGGAGCCGAAATATTTCGACACGTGCACTGAAACACCTGCGCCCACGCACCAAGAACTCGAAGTGCTGCGCGACATTCAGGCGAGGACGAAAGCCGCACACGCGGCCTGAGCTGCGCCTTGACACGAATCTGCGTTCCGGCTGGCCATATCGGTTGAGCCGCAAACGCCACAACATGGAAGCAAAGCCATGAGTCTCATCTATCCGCGGGAAAGCTTTTTCGAAGCCCATCCCAAACATGATGCGCCGACCTATCGCTCGACGGGCAAGCGTCATCCCAAACAGCCGTTGATCATTCTGCCCCATACGATGAGCGAATTGTCCGGCCCGGTTTATGGCCATGAGGTCATCCAGGAATTTGACAATGATCTCACCCGCCAGCATGCGGGCGAGCCGCAGGGCGAGCGCATCATCGTGCAGGGCCGCGTGCTCGACGAGGATGGCCGTCCCGTGCCGCACACGTTGATCGAAGTCTGGCAGGCCAATGCTGCAGGCCGCTATGTGCATGTGGTCGACGATCATCCAGCTCCGCTCGATCCGAATTTTTCCGGTGCGGGCCGCGTCGTGACCGATGAAAATGGCCGCTATCGTTTCACCTCGATCAAGCCCGGTCCCTATCCCTGGCGCAATCATCACAATGCGTGGCGTCCGGCGCATATTCACATGTCGCTGTTTGGCCCGTCATTCCTCTCGCGCGTTGTGACGCAAATGTATTTCGAGGGCGATCCGCTCTTCCCCTACGATCCGATCATGAATGAAGTGCCCGAGCATGCGCGCCATCGCCTGATCTCGAAATTCGATCTCGATGTCACCGAGCCTGAATGGGCTCTGGGTTACACATTCGACATTGTCTTGCGCGGCAAAAACGAAACCCCGATGGAGACGAAATAATGTCTGGCGTCACTCCTTCCCAAACTGTCGGGCCCTATTTTGCTTATGCACTCACACCGACACGCTATCCTCTGCATGAAATTTTTTCGACCGATCTCACCGGACCGGGGATTGAGGGTACGAAAATCAAGCTGACGGGCCGGGTGCTCGATGGCGATGGCGTCGGCATTACCGATGCGATGATCGAAATCTGGCAGGCCGATGCGAAAGGCTCGCTAGAACATTCGACGCTGGGCTCCGGCAAGGGCAATTCCGGTTTCAAGGGATTTGGCCGCTGCGAGACTTTGGGTGAAGGCGCTTATGAATTTACCACCGTCAAGCCCGGCCGCGTGAAGGGCGCCGATGGCAAATTGCAGGCGCCCCATCTCGCCGTCACCATTTTCTCACGCGGCATGCTGACCCATCTTTTCACGCGCATCTATTTCGAGGATGAAGCCTCGAATGCGGAAGACCAGATACTCAATCTCGTGCCGGCAGATCGCCGCCACACGTTGATTGCCAAAAAGGTTGGCGACAATGCCTACCAGCTCGATATCCGCATTCAGGGCGGTGACGAGACGGTCTTCTTCCACGCCTGAGCCATGATCGGGCGGGCGGCACATCTTTGTGCCGCCTTTGCCATTAGACCATTTTCGCCCTTGAAGCCGCAGGCAGGCGGGGCGAAGATCGACCCGTCTTTTACTGGAGCGCAGGCCTTGCCGGTCGATCGGACGCCTTTTCCCGGTCTTGTCCATTCCTCGCAGCCGCGAGCGGATGAGACGGATTACGCCCAGCGCCATTTTCAGAATCTCGTTTCCGCCGCAGTTCTTCTGTTCCTTGCCTTGGCCATGGCCTGGACCGCGGGCGCTTTCTTTCAGCATGAGAGCGAGCGGCGCTGTTATGATTCCGGCCGCAAGGATTGCGCGCCCTTGCCCGCCCATCCGAAAGCCATGCGCGCCACCGCTCACTGAGCGCGCAAGTCTTTCGCCATTTCAATCAGGGCCGCCTCAATGCCTGCGATCATTGCCGCAAGCGACAGCGATGGGTGCGGGCGTGGCACATGAACAAAGCCGGCCGCGCGGATTTTGGCACCCAGTGTCAGATAAAGAACCTGGTTGCAGGCATAGCGTCCGGCATCGATCGAGGATTGGGCTTTTGCGCCATGCCGTGCGAGCGCATGGCGGATGCGCGCGACCGGCAGGCGTGAGCGGCGTATGTCCTCTGCACCGGCAACAATGGCACGCGCCTTGGGCAGTTTTCCGCCGGCATCGCGATAAAAAATCGAGTGGCGATTATGTGCGCGCATTTCGACGCCGAGGGTCCGGCGTCGCGCGGCCAGGCCAAGATGCAAAATGCCATCCGGCCTATATTGCGCGATCAAGGCCGCGAGGCGCTCATCTGCGCCTGAAAAGACGACCGGCAGAAGCGCTTTTTCAAGTCTCAATCCGAGCCGGGCCAGACGCCGCGTATCGAGGGCTTCGACGATTTTCGCCGAAGGATTTTGCGGTGCGCCGGGAAAGGGCCCAAAGCCGGTGACGAGAAGGGAGATCATGTGCGAAATCTAGCATGTCCGCTTTGCCCGTAAACAGGCGCTCAAGATTCGCCGCACATGAGATGGATTGCCGCGTCGCTTCGCTCCTCGCAATGACGGGCCCGGAGGTTGGGCCAATCCGTCGTCATTGCGAGCGAAGCGTGCGCCATCCATCTTTGGTGACGCGCGGCTCTGGATTGCCGCGTCGCTTCGCTCCTCGCAATGACGGGCCCGGAGATGGGGTCACTCCGTCGTCATTGCGAGCGAAGCGAAGCAATCCATCTTTGGTGACGCGTGCGATGGATTGCCGCGTCGCCTTCGGCTCCTCGCAATGACGAGCAGCGGGAGAGCCATTTGCGCCACAGGTCTGCCAAAACCCTCATCTTTTCGGGCTTCGTCCCATTCTCGTCATTTTTCACGGCTTAGGCTCTGCCCCCATTGGTTCTGCGATTCTTTCTGCAATTAATCTTTTGGAAAGTTTTGCGGGGCCATTCACATTCAGCCATGCCGTCCTTGGCCCTCAGGAAACCTGCCGTGTTATTCCCAAAAGCCCGTCTGCCGTCTTTTGTCGCTCTGTCGCTGTCCGTTGCGCTTGCTGGGCTGGTGGCGGGCTGCGGGTCGGCGCCCGAGACGCGATTGAGTGCCTCAGCAGCCTCGATGGCAGCGGAGAATGTCGGTGCGCGGGTCATGCCGGTCTTTATTGCCTCAACGCGGCGGGGCGACGGGCGCACGCAGGGCGAAAGCATGGCCGATGGCGGCGCACATTATGCGCTGTCCATGGTTTCCATCCCGCCCGGCCATAGGCCCGGCGCGATTGAGGAGCCCTCCTTCGGCAAGCCCGATCCGAAAAAGCATTTTTCTGTTCTGGGCGGCCATGCGCTGGAGCCGGAAGAATTCCGCCTGCAGCTCTCAACCTATCTGTCGGGGCGCATCGGCTCAAACCGCGACATTCTCCTTTACGTCCACGGTTTCAACACATCGCTCGATGAAGCGCGTTTCCGTGTGGCGCAATTGGTCAATGACGGGAAGTTTGGCGGCGTTGCCGTGCTCTTCACCTGGCCGTCGGAATCCAATCTCTTCTCTTATGTGTCGGACAAAGAGAGCGCGACGGCGTCGCGCGATGCTTTGCAGAAACTCATGCGCGATCTGAGCCAGGTTGAGGGCGTGGGGCGTGTGCATGTTCTCGCCCATTCCATGGGTTCGTGGTTGGCGATGGAAGCCCTGCGGGAAAATTCCATTGCGGGCGCACGCAATCTGGGCGGGCGTCTGGGCGATGTCATGTTGGCGGCGCCCGATATCGATCTCAACGTCTTCCGTCAGCAAATGTCGCGCCTGTCGGGCGCCAATGTGTCGATCTTCGTGTCAGCCAACGATCGCGCGCTCAATCTGTCGAGCCGTCTTGCGGGCGCGCGTCCGCGCGTGGGCGCCATGGATCCGCGCAACACGCGCGACCGCGAGGAACTCGCGCGCCTTGGTGTCAAAGTCTACGATCTGTCGAGCACATCGGCCGGTTTCATCGGCCATTCGCTCTATGGCGATGTGCCGCTTGTCGTGCGCACGATTGGCGCTCAGCTCGCAGCACCGCGCAGCGACGATGCCGGTGTGGCCGCCATGATCGATGCAACGCGCCGAAGCCCAGCTGAAGCTGCCATGCCGCCCGTTGCAAATACCCCCGTAACAGCAAGCCCGCTGCCCCCGATGGCGCAATAGTGTCGTCATTGC
>CAZHOK010000074.1:0-14433 GCA_964534115.1 uncultured Beijerinckia sp. | reverse complement strand
AAAGATAGTCCGTTGCCCGTAACAGACTTATTAGACGACACATGTTTGCAAGAATTTTTTGAATATATGCTTACTGGCGAACCCGCATTCTTGTTCGGCCCGCGCGAAAAGGATGATTTGCGGTTGTTTGAGAAACAGAAAAAGTTGATTTTCCGGATCGCTAAGACGTCTAGAAAACCGGCATTACAAATTTTAAAGCTCCATCGTTATGAGCAGCTCGCCATTCAAAAACGTCAAATCTCCATCGCAAAGTGGGACGCGTATAAGGCCTCAAGCTTGGTTCAGAAAACCGCATAATGGGGACGTGTTTTCCAAAACAAAGCCAAAATGACGTAAGTAATTGATATTAATATGATTATTCTAAAATAGAGTTGCTAGATTGTGGCCTAGATCGCATAGGGCGGCTGATGATAGCCCTTGGGCGACAAAGTGAAAATCTCCACCCCGTCCTGCGTCACGCCGATTGTATGTTCGAATTGCGCTGTGAGCGAGCGATCGCGGGTGACGGCCGTCCAGCCATCTGCCAGCACTTTTACATGCGGGCGGCCAAGATTGATCATCGGCTCGATGGTAAAAAACATACCGGGTTTTAGCACCACGCCATCGCCGCGGCGTCCGTAATGAAGAATATTGGGTTCGTCGTGGAAGAGCCGCTGTCTATCAACGATGACAAGCACTATCTAGCATGTCACGACCCGATGACAAAATTTAGGAAAAGCTAACGGCAGATCGCATGATTTTGGCTGAACACGGGATCCTAAAAAAATCGAAAAAACCTAAGACTTATGACTGCTTAGACACATCAAAGATATTTCTTATTGACAGACTGATACAGCACGCGGTCTTTCTCTCGAAGAGAGAATGATCTTATAAACCCAGATTAATACTGTATTACAATTGAGTGATCATGATTTCAAAACTTCAGGAACTCCTCCAATAAGCTGCGCCTTGTCTATTGGTAAGTTTATGTTTGCAATTTCTCGTTGCTCCAGCGGGATCATTTCATCTTCCCAAGAGCAACTTTTTTATTGGGCTTTTGTAATAATCTGCGATACTTCAAAAAAAGATACATTCAGTCTGGGCGAGGCTCGATCCTTCGAGGTTGGATGGGAATGGCGCAAGATGAGTTCGGGGCGTGCGGTCCATGCGGACATGTCGTCGATCTTGCGAATCCTGTCAGGGCTGAGGCTGAGCCGCAGGATTGGTCCTCTATCCATCAGTCTATCCGACTGCATGCCGCGCGCTCTGCGGAAGCGCCTGCCTTAGTGGGAGCCGACTTTGAAACTGTCACCTATAGCGCTCTCTCCGATCTGATTGATTCAGCGGCCGTGCAATTGACGCAGCTGGGTCTTGGACCCTCGTCGCGCGTGGGTCTTTTGGTCCCGGCCGGATATTGCGGGGCATTGCTTGTTGTTGCGCTGGCGGCGCATGTGCAGCTTGTGCCGCTCAATCCCGCACTTACCGCGCGCGAGATTGCTGAAGAAGCAAAGCGCATGGCCATGGATGCTTTGGTGTCTGCAGACGATTTCATGCCGGCTTCGATCGATGCCCATGAAGCGGGGCTGTTGCGCGTCAGGGCCGATTTCAGAGCTGGTCTTGATCTTCACTTCATGCAGCTTGGCGGGTCGCTCATTCGATCAGATCATGGGCAGGCCAATATCGATTCAATTGCTTTATTGCTGAGATCGTCCGGCACGACCGGCGAACCCAAACACATTCCGGTCACGAATCGCAATCTCGTCGCAATGGCGAGAAAAATGGCTAAATGGTTCAATATCGCCCCCGATGATCGAATCCCTTGCACATTGCCCCTGCATTATGCCGCCGGGTTGAAGACGGCTCTTTTCGTGCCACTCCTGATTGGCGCAAGCGTTGGCATTCCGCGGCCGGAAAAAATCTACGATCTAGCGGAATGGATCGAACATATCAGGCCAACCATTCTGTCCATTGCTCCAGCTTCGCTTCGTAACATGATCGATCGCTGGAAAAGCCTGGCAGAGCGCCCGCAGATTCCATTTTTACGCTTTGCAATATGCGGCGCAGCCTATCTCCCCGATTCCTTGCGGCGAGAGGCGGAAGCTGAACTCGGTGTACCTGTGATCGAATATTATGGATTGAGCGAAGCCGGAGCCATGGCAGCAAATCCTGCGCCACCCGGTCTGCGCAAGCCTGGGACAGTCGGTCTCGTGCCCGATGGCGAACTCATTCTCATGGGTAAGAATGGCCTGCCTGTGCAAAGAGGTGAAGTTGGAGAGATTGCCATTCGCGGACCAAGCGTAACGCCAGGTTATGTGACAGCGCATCGACGTGATCCGCTGCCAAATGTCGAGGGTTGGTTGTCGACAGGCGATCTCGGATTTTTCGATGAAGACAATTATCTGACGATTGTCGGGCGGTCGAAAGAAATGATCAACCGCGGAGGCGAAAAAGTCTCCCCTTATGAGGTCGAAAAAGCAATCTTGCGTCATCCAGCTATTCTGGAGGCTGGTGTCTTTTCAGTCCCCCATCCGAGGCTCGGGGAGAATGTCGCTGCTGCCTTTGTCTTGCGACCGGGTCAGCAGGCAAGCACGCAGGAGATCAGGCAATCGCTCAGCGATCAGCTGGCAAGATTCAAGATTCCGCAAGCGATTTACAAAATAGAGTCGATGCCGCGTGGGCCAACCGGAAAAATCGACCGAAAGGAATTGGCTGCCCGTTTTGCAGCTTTTCAGCGCCATTCGATCAGCGAAGCCGATCGGATGCTTGAGCATCAAATTCTGGCGATATGGACACGTCTTTTAGGCCGAAGCAATATCGGAATTGATGACGATTTTTTTGAGTGCGGGGGCGATTCTTTGCTAGCTGCCGAAATGCTCAGTGAGCTTGAACATATCGCGCGCCGTAAGCTTCCACAATCGCATCTGGCAGCAGAGATCACGATACGCAGTCTCGCAGATACGATCTGTCTTGATCTCGAGCCCGGTCGTGAATGGTTGACAAAAGTGCAGGATGGAATTGGAACGCCCTTATTTTTCTGTCACGGCGATTATACGACCCGTGGCCTTTATGCCTTGCGCCTGTTCGATATGAAGAAACTCAGACGGCCTGTTTACCTTCTGCATTTTTATGAGGATTTGCATCGTCCAGATCTGACGATCGAGGAGATTGCAGCCCTTTATCTTGATGAGATCCGGAATATTGCGCCGCAAGGCCCGGTTATTATCGGGGGATATTGCAATGGCGGTCTTGTGGCGTGGCAGCTCACGCATTTGTTGCGTCAGGCCCGTGTCGATGTCCGCGAATTGCTTCTGATCGAAACCCCCTCTCTCAATGCACGATTGACGTTTCGTCTGGCACACCATTTTTTTGGATTTATGTCTTGGGCCGTGCCAGGTCGCATGGGTGATGTCATCCAGCAGGAAGCCATGCGGGCTTTTTGGCACAGGATGCGGGGATACGGCAGTTTCGGTAGTCTCTTCAGCCATGTATTTTCGCGCGCCTGGCGCAGGATTATCCATATCGGTAAAAAATCTTCGCTGAAGTCCGATATTGTTTCATCACCGCATTGGGCCTATCAGAGAACGCTCTCACGCTATCGGCCAGCTCCCACCAATGTAACGGTGAGCTGCTTTATCGCTCTGAATGGACGGCATCTGGATACAGATGTACAGCAATGGAAAAGACTCTCACCCTGTGTGCGGTTGTCGTATCTCCACGGAACGCATCATTCTATTGTGACATCAAATGCAGAGGCTCTTGGCCTGGCCATAAGGCATGATCTCTCATATCAGCCATAATCAAAGCAAAGGTATTTGTCTCTCGCCTGCGTCATCGTTTTTCAATTGCTCAAAAAAGCGGCTTGCGTCGCTCTTGATTTCTGCACGACGCTCCGAATCCATTTTTGCTAAATTGCGGTAGGGCATGGACATGCGTGGGTTCTTGGAAAGTGCAGATTCATTTTCGATCATGAAATTCCAATAGAGAAAATTAAAGGGGCAGGCCTTCGCTCCGCTCTTGCACTTCACATCATAGGCGCAATTCCGGCAATAATCGGACATGCGATCGATATAGGCGCCCGAGGCTGCATAAGGTTTG
This sequence comes from uncultured Beijerinckia sp., assembly GCA_964534115.1. Classification (GTDB taxonomy): domain Bacteria; phylum Pseudomonadota; class Alphaproteobacteria; order Rhizobiales; family Beijerinckiaceae; genus Terripilifer. The sequence continues at coordinate 10,359 of CAZHOK010000074.1, read as the reverse complement.
GAGGCAAGAAGGCCGCCATCGGCAAACATGACCATTCCATGAACATTGGGCAGTTCGACCCAATCATAGGCATCTGCATAAACAGCCAGATACCATGCCTCGATCTCGCCGGGGTCGATGCCGGCCAGAAGGGCAAAGTTTCCTGTCACCATCAGGCGTTGAATGTGATGCGCATAAGCATTGGCGCGCGTTTCTGCAATGACTTGCGCCATACAATTCATTTTCGTGTTGCCGCTCCAGAAAAAATCAGGGAGCGGTCGATGTGCATTCAGCGTATTGGTGCGGGCATAGTCGGGCATATGGCGCCAATAAATGCCGCGCACATATTCCCGCCAACCCAGAATTTGGCGGATGAATCCCTCAACGGCATTGAGTGGCGCAGCATTCTGACGCCAGGCTTTTTCAGCTGCACGGCAGATTTCTCGTGGAGTCAAAAGTCCACAATTCAGATAGGGCGACAGAATTGAATGATAGAGGAAAGGCTCGCCGCTTTTCATCGCATCCTGATAATCGCCATAGAATGGCAGGCAGGAATCGATGAAATGATCGAGCGCTTCCAGAGCATGCTCGCGTGTGACAGCCCAGCCGAACGTCTCAAGATCGCCAAAATGGGAGGCGAAACGTTTGTTGACCATGTCGAGGACCTCACGCGTGATCGCGTCAGGTTCGAATCTTTCCCGTTTTGGCGGTCTGGTTTTGGCAGGCAGGGCTTTTCGATTGTCGTGATCGAAATTCCATTGACCGCCCGCTGGTTCGTCGCCATCCATCAACAGACCGGTTTCACGTCGCATCTCGCGATAGAAGAATTCCATACGATAGGATTTGCGACCTTCTGCCCATCGGACAAATCGGCTGCGTGAGCAGAAAAAGCGGTCGTCGTCGCGGATCTCAACAGGTCTTTTGAAATCGGTGCCCCAGTTCCGCATGACATCGAACAGGCGCCATTCGGCGGGCTCTGTCAGGATGATTTTGTCCGGTCGATGTCGCGCAATGGCACGCTTGACCTCGCTACTGAACGTGCCTGTATTGCCTTTGGCGTCCAGGCGCACATAGTCGACACGAATTCCTTCTTTCTCCAGTTTGGCTGCAAAATGCCGCATGGCCGACAGAATGAGGACGATCTTTTGCTTGTGGTGAGGCACATAAAGCGTCTCTTCGTCGGCCTCGATCATGAGAACAATGTCGCTGCACTTATCCAGCCCATCGAGCGCGCTGATCTCGCGGGTGAGTTGATCTCCGAGAATAAGGCGGAGGGCTGTCATCGTGCTGATCCATGTTTCAGTCTGGGCGCGTATCTCATGATGTTCGATACGCACGCCGGCAGCATATGGTTCAGAGGATAGACACGTGGCCAAAATGACCAAGAAGGGCGATCTTCCGCAGAAAATCTGCGCAACATGCAGCCGGCCCTTCGCCTGGCGGAAGAAATGGGCAAAGGTTTGGGATGAGGTGCGCTATTGCTCCGATCGCTGCCGTGCGGGGCGCAGCTCATCCTCGCCCAAGGCGTAAACGCCGATCACGCGCCAGTGCGCGTCGTGGAGACCCAGGCCCGGCTTCGTGCTTCCGGATCGGCATGGCCAAGAACATCGGTTGAGACGGCGGCACTGTCGGCGCCTGCATCCAGAACGGCGCGCGCACGCTCAAGCGTGAGGCCGCCGATAGCCACAAGCGGCAGATCGCCGACGTATTTTTTCCACTCGCTGACTCGCGCAATGCCCTGCGGTGCCCAATCCAGCTGTTTGAGTGTGGTTGGATACACCGGACCGAGCGCGACATAATCGGGCTTGATCGACAAGGCACGTTCCAGTTCTGCAGGATCATGCGTGGAGATCCCGAGTCGACATCCAGCGCGGCGGATGGCTGCCACATCGGCATCCACTAGGTCTTCTTGTCCGAGGTGGATGAAATCGCAACCTTCCTCAATGGCGAGCTGCCAATGATCGTTGATGACAAGCGTGGTGGAATGGCGTGCGCAGAGATTTTTGGCGCGACGGATTTCCTCTCGCAATTCGACGTCTGAGCGATTTTTCATGCGCAATTGCACAAGCTTGACCCCCTGCGGCAGCAGGCGATCGAGCCAGTGCGTTCCATCGATAATCAGGTAAAACGGATCGATTTTCATTTCTGCTTCTTTTTGAGCCATTCGTTGAATTGGGCAATTTCCTTTTCCTGTTCACGAATAATGGCCTCGGCCATTTTCCGGATCTCAGGATCTTTGCCATATTGGAGAACGATTCTGGCCATGTCGACTGCTCCCTGATGATGAGGGATCATACCGCGCACGAAATCGGCATCTGCATCGCCGCTGAAGACAATATCCATCTCGCGATGCATTTTCTCATTGGCCGCTGCATAGGCTTTTGTTGAAGGGCTGGTTGCAGCTGTAGCTGGTTTTTGCGCAGAATGGCCATGGTGATTATGCTGCTGGGGTGGGGCAGAATGATTGTGTTGGGCCACTGCAGGGGTGACAATGAGGAGCGAGGCGAAGGTCAGGATAAGGCGCATGGTTTTTCCCTCTTTCAGTCTCAATCGATGGTTTGGACACGCAGACGCAAGGCATTGGTGATGACGCTGACGGATGACAGAGCCATGGCGGCGGCTGCAATCACAGGCGAAAGCAGAAGGCCGAAAATCGGATAGAGAAGACCGGCTGCAATGGGTACGCCGGCTGCATTATAGACGAAGGCCAGAAAAAGGTTCTGGCGGATATTTCCCATTGTCGCTTTTGAGAGCTGCCGCGCGCGGACGATATGCATCAGATCGCCGTTTAAAAGCGTGATGCCGGCACTTTCCATGGCGACATCCGTTCCGGTGCCCATGGCAATGCCGACATCGGCTGCAGCAAGGGCTGGTGCATCGTTCACGCCATCGCCGGCCATTGCCACGACGCGGCCCTCATTGCGCAATTTTTCGACAATGGCGCGTTTGGTCTCGGGCAGAACTTCGGCCTCAACGCGCTCGATGCCGAGCGCTTGCGCAACCGCCTGCGCCGTGGTGCGATTGTCACCCGTCAGCATGACAATATTTAGGCCCTCTTGCCGGAGGCGACGCAAAGCCTCTGGCGTGGTTTGCTTCACAGGGTCGGCAATGGCGATGAGTCCGGCGAGCGTCTGGCCGTGGCCAAGAAAAACGACCGTTGCACCGCTCATCCGCAATCTTTCGCTTTCCTCTTCCATGGATGAAGTCGAAATACCGAGGCTGTTGAGAAAACTTTCATTGCCTATGGCGACTTGTTTGCCGGCAATCAAACCTTGCGCGCCTTTACCGACTGGTTGATCGAAATTTTCAACTTTGAGAAGCGCAAGATCTTGCTGCTTGGCAGCCGCCACAATAGCCGCTGCCAACGGATGTTCGCTGAGTGCCTCGAGGCTTGCAGCCAGACGGAGGAGCTCTGTTTCATGACCGCTTTCTGTCGGCACAATGGCGGTGACGCGTGGCTTGCCTTCGGTCAATGTGCCGGTCTTGTCGATCACCAGAGTGTCGACTTTTTCCATGCGCTCGAGCGCTTCCGCATCGCGGATCAGCACGCCCATTTGCGCGCCGCGCCCCACGCCCACCATGATCGACATGGGCGTTGCAAGGCCAAGCGCGCAAGGGCAGGCAATGATCAGAACAGACACTGCAGCGACAAGGCCGAAGGTCATGCGCGGCTCGGGCCCGAAAAGCGACCATCCGATAAAGGCCATTACAGCGCTCGCGACCACAAGCGGCACAAACCACCCCGAAACCCGATCGGCAAGCCGCTGGATCGGCGCGCGACTGCGCTGCGCATTGGCAACCATTTGCACGATTTTCGACAGCATTGTGTCGCGCCCGATTTTTTCGGCGCGCATGATGAAACTGCCTGTCCCGTTGATCGTCCCGCCAATGACTTTTGCGCCGGGCTCTTTCATCGCTGGCATGCTTTCGCCCGTCACCAGCGATTCATCGACTGATGATCGGCCTTCAAGCACAATTCCATCAAGGGGGACTTGATCGCCGGGCCGTATGCGCAAACGGTCGCCCAGATGGGCTTGGTCGAGACTGATGGTTTCCTCGCTCCCGTCGTCCCGCAAGCGGCGTGCATTTGTGGGCGTAAGGTCGAGCAAAGCGCGAATGGCGCTGCCGGTCTTGTCGCGCGCGCGCAATTCGAGAACCTGTCCGACAAGCACGAGAATGATAATGATGGCGGCGGCCTCAAAATAGATCGGCACCGATCCATCGTGATTGCGAAAGGCGGGAGGGAACAGGCCGGGGATGAATGTTGCGATCAGGGAATAGAGATAGGCCACGCCTGTGCCCATGGCGATCAGCGTGAACATGTTCAGGTGACGCGTGATGAGCGATTGCCAGCCGCGTTCGAAGAAAGGCCAGCCGGCCCACAGCACGACAGGCGTGGCAAAGGCAAATTGCATCCAATTGGACATTTGCTGCGGCAGCCAATGTCCACCGATGAGATGCGCGCCCATTTCCAGCGCCACCACAGGCAGGGCAAGCGGAACGGCAATTTTTAGCCGTCGCGTGAAATCGATGAGCTCATGATTGGGCCCCGCATCGGCGCTCGGCATATCGGGTTCAAGCGCCATGCCGCAGATCGGACAGGAGCCTGGGCCGACCTGTTTGATCTCGGGATGCATCGGGCAGGTGAAGATCGTGCCTTCTGCTACGGGCTCGGGTGGTGGCGCAGGCTTTTCGCCGGTGTAGCGCTCGGGATCAGTCTCGAATTTTGTTTTGCAGCCGGGTGAGCAGAAATAAAATGTTTTCTTGGCATGGCGCAGCGTGTGTTTGGCAAAGGCGGTCGAGACGTCCATGCCGCAGACCAGATCCTTGGCTTTGCGCGTCAGATAGATGTCGGGGTCGGCCTCAAACTTGGTCTTGCAACCGGCACAGCAAAAATAGAAGTCATGTTCACCATGGAGGCTGTGATGTTTCGCGCCCTCAACGGCCACGCTCATGCCGCAAACCGGATCGAGTGCCTTTTCTGCTTTGGGCGGCATCAGGCCGGCATGGCTGCTGCAGCAAGAGCCGTGATGCTGATGTTCGCCGCTCATGGACCCGCCTCACTTGATACTTTTCCAGATTATGGGTACACCTTCCCATCGTTGGAAGGTCAAGGACAGATATGAATATCGGGGCTGCAGCGATCGAGAGCGGCGTCAGCGCCAAAATGATCCGCCATTATGAGGCCATTGGCCTGCTGGCGCCGGCGGCGCGGCGGGAGAATTCCTATCGTGATTATGGCCCGCGGGATGTGCATGAATTGCGTTTTATCGGTCGGGCGCGGCGGCTTGGCTTTTCCATTGAGGAAATCCGCGTTCTGATCAATCTCTGGAGAGACGGCAAAAGACCCAGCCGGGAAGTTCGGCGTGTGGCGATGGATCATCTCCAGGACCTTGAAAAGCGCATCGCCGAAATGCAGGCGATGGCACAGACGCTGCAAAAGCTTGTCGCCGATTGCCGCGGCGATTCACGTCCCGATTGCCCCATCCTCGACGATCTCGGAAGCAGCTGTTGCACATAGAAGCTGCGGGCCGCCGAAATGGTTCAAAGGCGGAACAGCGGGCCGCAATCGTGCACAGCGCCATCATCCTCGCCAAGGGCGCGGGCGCGCGGAACATCGAAACCGAAGAGATCAAGATAAAGTGCCGACCATGGCGTCAGCGGATCGCGTGCATGGGGATCGCCCGGCGATAGCCAGGCAATATCGGCTGCCTCTTTGGGGTTGATGCGCGGCATGGCCTCGACAAGGCCGACGAAGAGATCGACGCATTCATGTTCGACAAGATGCCCGACCCGCGCACGATAGCGCACGCGCGCCAAGGGTTTTAGGGGCATCCGCAGGCGCAATTCGTCATGCAGTCTGCGTTGTGCTGCCGCCAACGATGTTTCGCCAGCCATTTGATGGCTGCAGCAGGCATTGGTCCACATTCCACCGCAATGATATTTGGTTGTCGCGCGTCTTTGCAGCAATTGGCGACCGCTGCGATCGACGAGGATGATTGAAATGGCCGCATGGTAGAGCCCGCGCATATGGGCGGCATGTTTCCCCATCGTGCCCGTAGGCCTGTCCTGCCGATCGAGCAGAACCACGTCACGCGTCGATGGGCGCGGGCCGGCAGAGGGGCTTACTCGGTCTGATGTCATGTTTTTCTGTGCCTGACTTCAAGCTGCATCATCGAGACCAAAGCGCGATCCCGTCAAGCCGGCTTTCAATAATGGGGTGGCGGCGGCTCTGTGGGGCCTGCCAGAGTGGCGCGACTTTCAGCGGCCTGAATGCGATCGGCAAGCTGTGTCATGCCGCGGGTCAGCTGGTCGATGATCTTCCATTGTTCGGTGAGTGCCCGGTTCAGGTCCTCAATCGTTGTCGTCTGATAGGCGAGCGTCACTTCGAGCGCCTCGACGCGCAAAGCAAGCTCGTTCTCTTTCGTGCTCATAGGCCCTTCTCCCTCTGGCAATACCGGGAACCATCCAATATGCGAGCGAAAATCTGCATGATTAGCTCCGCCGGTTTGCAAAAATGGGCCAAAAAAGATTGAGCGCCAATCCGGTCATCACGAGCCCTGCGGCGATGATTTTCCATCCCGGCATGGGCTCGCCAAGCCAGAGGAAGGAGGTCGCCATGCCGAAAACCGGAACGAGCAGCGCCATGGGCGTCACAAGAGCAGCCGGATGGCGCGCCAGCAGCCAGGCCCAGGCCGCATAGCCGAAAAGCGAATTGCCGACGGCCTGCCAGATGACAGCGCCCCATGTGCCGAGATCGGCCTCCATCACGCCGCGCGATATGGCCTCCGGCCCTTCGAAAACAAGCGAGAGCAACAAGAGTGGCGGGGCAGCAAACAGGCTCGACCAGCCGACATAGGCCACCATGTCGATACGTCCGGCGCGTCGGGCGACCATATTGCCGAGCGCCCAGCACAAAGCTGCGCCGAGCATGAGGAAGAGACCGGCCAGCGTCGTTTCGCTGTCATTGTTCAGTCCGATGACTATCAGGCCGGAGGCTGCCAGTAGCAGCGCCAGCCATTGTATCGGCGCAACTTTCTCGCCGTTGAAATAAATGGCCAGGCCGATGGTGAAGAAGACTTGCGTCTGCGCCACGAGCGAGGCAAGGCCCGGCGAGATCAGCCCATCGACCGCCAGAAACAAAAGGCCGAACTGGCCGACGCCGATAAACAAACCATAGGCAGCCAGTTCGCTCCAGGCCAGATTGGGGCGGCGCAGAAAGAAAAGGGCGGCCAGAAAGACAAGAAGAAAGCGCAAGCCCGCAAAGAGCAGCGGCGGTAAATGTTCGAGCCCCTCGCGAATGATGACGAAATTGCTCCCCCATACGGCAGCAATGGCAACGCCAAGCAGGGCATGGGGAAGCGGAAGAGTGGCGCTGCTCATTTCATGCGTTCTGTCTGTGTGCCGCTGCCGCCTTTGAAGCGTTCAGCAGCATACATGAGAAGCGGCACAGCGGCCACCAGAGCAGCAAAGACGCCCGCTGCAGCCAGTCCGAGAGTGGAGATCAGCGGGCCGGTGATCAGCGCAAGAACGAGGCTTGTGCCGCCCGCCCAGGAATCATTCGTGCCGATGGCCCGTCCACGCGCGCCGGTCTCCACTTCATCAGCCAGAAGCGCGGTTGCCGCGACATTGGCGGCAGCCCAGCCAATGCCGACCAGAAATGTGCCGAGCGTGATCGAGACATAGCCGGTGGTCAGCGCCACCAGGGCCGCGCCGACAATGGTCAGCACGACGCCCGGATACATGACACGTTCGCGCCCGATGCGATCGGCCAGACGCCCGATGGGAATGGAAAAAGCAAACATGCCGGCCGAATGAAACAGATGGGCCCATGCAATGGCGGTCAGCGAATGGCCGTGGTGGTGCAGAACGAGCGAGGTCAGCACCATCACGATGGACATATTTCCTTGCGCCGCACTGTTGGTGACGATGGCGAGGCGCGTCGGCACATGGCGCATGAGGTTCTTGGTCGAGAAATCGCTGGCTTTACCCGCTGCATGGGTCGGCTCGACATAGCCGGGATAATAATGGGCGAGATTCATCCCGATCTCTTTCGGATCGGGGCGGACAAAGTAAACAAGCACAGCACCGATCACGATCAGCACCGGCATCATGTACCAGGGCAGGACGAGCGGATCCCAGCGCCCATTAGCAGCAATGCGCTCTGACAAATTGACCACAGCCGGGCTGAGAATGAGGCCGGCAAAAGTGCCGAGCGCAATATAGCCCAGCGCTTCGCCGCGCAGTCGCGAGGGCACCATGTCGGTTGCACCCACGCGCATCTGCTGGGCCGCATTCATGCCCATGCCGAAGGCGAGGATTCCGAAAATGACGAGCGCCAGATTGCGAATGTCCTGGGCAAAGCCGATGATCAGCGTGCCCAGCATGGCGAGCGCAAGTCCCAGAAGAATGCCGCGCTTGCGGCCATAATGATCTGTGATCTTGCCGATCGGATAGGAAATCAGGAAGCGCGATAGCCCGATCAAGGCCACAGACAGGCCAGCCAGATCGGCCGAGCCGCTGACGCTGACAATCATCAGCGGTCCGAGCCCGTAGATGAATTGCATTCCCGCGCCCGTGAAGGATTGCGACAGCGCAAACAGAGCCATGTTGCGCTTGATGAGGGCGGGAATGCGAATTGTCATGAGCCTTCGCCTTTTGTTTTTGTTGTCGTCGGCGTCACTGCGAGCGGCGCGAAGCAATCCAGAGGCCTCGCATGAGGCCAGAATAGATTGCCGCGTTGCTGCGCTTCGCGCAATGACGAGGCGATAAGAAAACGGCGCCCTGAGGCGCCGTTATTTTATTCTTCCGGCACGACGCGCACAGCGCCGCGTGCGGCGCTGGTGGTGTGGGCTGCATAGGCGCGCAGCGCAGTCGAGACCTGACGCTCGCGCGCTTTCGGCTTCCACGCCTGTTTGCCGAGTGCCTCCATGGCGGCGCGGCGGCGGGCGAGTTCCTCGTCGCTGATCGCAAGGTTGATCGAGCGCTTGGGAATATTGATCTCGATCCGATCGCCTTCCTCGACAAGCCCGATAGTGCCACCTTCTGCGGCTTCGGGTGAGGCATGGCCGATGGACAGGCCCGATGTGCCGCCAGAGAAGCGACCGTCCGTGACCAGCGCGCAGGCTTTGCCGAGCCCGCGCGATTTCAGATAGCTCGTCGGATAGAGCATTTCCTGCATGCCGGGTCCGCCGCGCGGCCCCTCATAGCGAATGACAACGACATCGCCGGCCTTGATCTTGTTGCGCAGGATGGCATCCACTGCATCGTCCTGGCTTTCAAACACGCGTGCGGGGCCTGAAAACACATGAATGCTTTCATCCACGCCCGCTGTTTTCACGATACAGCCGTCGAGCGCAATATTGCCGGTGAGCACAGCCAGGCCGCCGTCTTTGAGGAAGGCATGTTCGACATCGCGGATGACGCCCGTCGTCCGATCGAGATCGAGATCGTCCCAGCGACGGTCCTGCGAGAAAGCGGTCTGCGTCGGCACGCCTCCGGGCGCTGCGCGGAAGAAAGTGCGCACGCTTTCGCTGTTTGTACGGCTGATATCCCACCGATCGAGCGCTTCGCCCATGCTGGCCGTATGGACGGTGGGCGTATCGCGATGGATAAGGCCCGCTTTTTCGAGCTGGCCAAGGATCGACATAATGCCGCCGGCGCGATGCACGTCTTCAATATGCACATCGGCAATGGCCGGCGCGACCTTGCAGAGCACCGGCACTTTACGGGACAGGCGGTCAATGTCCGCCATGGTGAAATCGATCCCGCCCTCATGGGCGGCGGCCAGAATATGCAGCACCGTATTGGTGGAGCCGCCCATTGAAACATCGAGCGCCATTGCATTTTCGAAGGCTTTGAAATTTGCAACATTGCGCGGCAGAACGCTTTCATCATTCTGCTCGTAATAGCGACGCGCAATATCGACGATGAGATGCCCCGCCTCGATAAAGAGACGCTTGCGGTCGGCATGGGTGGCCAGCGTCGTGCCATTGCCGGGCAAGGACAGGCCAAGCGCTTCGGTGAGGCAATTCATCGAATTGGCGGTGAACATGCCCGAGCACGATCCGCAGGTCGGGCAGGCCGAGCGCTCGATGGCCTGAACTTCCTCATCGCTCACCCTATCGTCGGCGGCTGCGACCATGGCATCGATCAGGTCGATCTTCTTGGTGGCGCCTTCATGAATATATTTGCCGGCTTCCATCGGGCCGCCTGAGACGAAAACGGCTGGAATATTGAGGCGCATGGCGGCCATCAGCATGCCGGGCGTGATCTTGTCGCAATTGGAAATGCAGACGAGAGCGTCGGCGCAATGGGCATTGGCCATATATTCGACCGCATCGGCGATCACTTCGCGCGAGGGCAGGCTGTAGAGCATGC
>CAZHOK010000073.1:0-14481 GCA_964534115.1 uncultured Beijerinckia sp. | reverse complement strand
CGCCATTAACAAGCGTGAGTCCCGCATCCGGCGACCCGATCGAAGATTTCTACAAAAGCCGGACGATGAACATGATCATCGGACTTGGCGAAGGCGGCGGTTACGATCTTTCGGCGCGGCTTGTTGCGCAGCATCTGGCCGATCAGATTCCAGGCCGCCCGACCATCGTGCCGCGCAACATGCCGGGCGCGGGCTCCATTGCGGCGGCTGAATATGTCTATAATGTCGCGCCGAAAGACGGCTCGACCATTGCTCTGTTCCAGCCGACTTTCGTGCTTGAGAAAATCACCGACAAGAGCCGCAAATTCGAGCCGGAAAAATTTGGCTGGATCGGCCGCGCCGATCAGGCTGTGCTGGTCGGCCTTGTCTTCAGACATGCCAAGGCGCAATCGATCGACGAGATCAAGAAAACCGAAACCGTGCTCTCCGCCAATGCGGCAACGGGCACATCGGCGACCATCCCCTGGGCGCTCAATCGGCTCACTGGCACCAAATTCAAAGTGATTCTTGGCTATTCATCTTCTGCTGCCATGGGGCTGGCGCTCGAGCGGGGCGAGGCCGATGGGATTGGCTCGACGAGCTGGGATTATCTGCAGACGAAACAGGACTGGTTCGAGGAGAAGAAGATCCGGATTCTCTATACGATTGCGCTGCGCCGCTATCATGAAATTCCAGATGTGCCGACCGTGCTCGAATTGGCATCCAACGAAAAGGACCGCAATGTCCTGAAACTCATGGCCGCCACCTCCGACATTGGCCGCGCTTTTCTCACCACGCCCGATGTGCCGAAGGAAAGACTGGCGGCTCTGCGCGCCGCCTTCGATCGCATGACAAAAGCGCAAAGCTTCATCGACGATGCCAAGCGCCGGAAACTCGGCGTCGATCCGATGGGCGGCGAGGACTTGCAGGCGCTCATGCTCGATGTGGCCACCCAGCCCAATGATGTGATCGAGGCCATGAAGGCCGCCGTCCTTCCGCCGGGGAAGGAGTGAGGCTCGCCGCATTGCGAGGAGCGGAGCGAGAAAGCAATGGTCGTATTTTTGCCGCGATTCCTGCTAAGTTGCGGTCGATGACCCGTTTACCTCTCGCCCTCCTCCTCGCATGCCTCGCCAGCGCCCCCGCTCTGGCGCAAGTGGCTGTGGCCGAAGGCTGTGGCGTCTGCACGGAACTCGATCGCCAGACCATGGCCGATCCGGTCGCTCCCTCCGATCTCCCCCCGCCCCCGCAAAAGCGCGAGGTCGATCGTGGCAGGCCCATCGAGATTCAGCTGCCGGTCGTCAACGATACGATCCTTGTCTGGCACAAGCCGGGCGCCGGCCTGTGGGTGAGCGATCTCGCGCCGGGCGGCATTTTCATGCGGCCGAAGAAAGACAAGCTTGCGATTGAATTGCGGTTCTAATCGCGCCGCGCAGCAATCAGATCGCGCAAGGTCGTGATGGTTGAGGCATCCGCCACACCGTCCACGCGTTCGCGACGGAAATGACGCTGGAAAGCGCGCACGACTTTTTCCATCGCTTCATCGAAAACGCCCGTCACCTGGATGGCATAGCCATAGAGTGCGAACATGGCCTGCAAGGCCTGCACGGGCTGACCTTCATCGCCCAGCGCAAAAAAGCGCCCACCCGTGATCGGTGTGGGCGGCACATAATGGCCAATGCCGCGCGCGTGCAATATCTCCCATGGAAAAATTTCACCCGGATCGCATTTGCGCCCCGGCGCCACATCCGAATGCGCCAGCACGCGATGCTGGGGAATGATCATGCGCGAGCGAATATCGGCGCATAGCGCAATCACGGCCTCGATCTGCGCATCGGTAAACGGCGGCGAGCCGCCCTCATGTCCCGGATTGACGATTTCAACGCCGATGGAGCGCGAGTTAATGTCGCTTTCACCCGCCCATGAGGAAACGCCTGCATGCCAGGCGCGGCGCGCCTCCGGCACGAGCTGCAGCACTGCCCCATCTTCCCAGATGAAATAATGCGCGGAGACTTCCGACAAAGGATTGGTCAGCCGCATCAGGGCTTCTGCACCGGTCGGCATGCCGGTGTAATGCAGGAGGATCATATCCGGTGGCCCGCCTTTGCGCTCGCCGTGATTGGGCGAGGGAAAGACTTTCGATGCAAGGCGCGAATCCGGACGTGGCTGGCTCATACAGCCTGTCTAGCGCAGGAGAGGCATGCGGGGCAAAGCGCCCCGCACGTGTAAAATTCAATAGCGGACATAGCGCACGCAATAGCGATCGCCGTAACGATCATAGGCAAAGCGCGTGCAGCGCGCGCGCTCTGCGGGCGCCGTATTCGCACCGATAATGGCGCCCGTGGCCGCACCCAGAGCGCCGCCCACCAGCGCACCCGATCCGCGACCTGTCGCAATTCCGCCAATCGCCGCGCCAGTCGCGCCCCCGATCAGGGCGCCGCCTGTGGCGCGCTCGCCCGGCGTATTGCAACCAGCAAGCGGCAAAGCTGCCAAGGCAACGGCCGCAACAATGAATTTCTTCATGATCCACGTCCCTTTCTTCTGCGCCCCATCCAGTCTTCGATTGAACCATGTCATCGGGGTCGCGTCATCTGATCTTGATCAATCAATGCAGATTGCTTGACCCGGCGATGCGCGGGCTCTAAGCCCGCCTGAGCCAGTCGGCCGGACGGCCGCTGTCGCAAGACAGAGGAAAGTCCGGGCTCCATGGAGACACGGTGCCGGATAACGTCCGGCGGGGGTGACCCCAGGGAAAGCGCCACAGAGAATGAACCGCCTCGGATCCGTCCGCGGTAAGGGTGAAAAGGTGCGGTAAGAGCGCACCGGGCCGCCAGCAATGGGGGTCGCATGGCAAGCCCCACCGGGAGCAAAACCGAATAGGGGTGACACGTTGCGGGAAACCGTAACGGGGCCGTCTCCGGCCAGTCACCCGGGTTGGTTGCTCGAGGCAATCGGTAACGATTGTCCCAGAGGAATGGCCGTCACGCGCAGGTGAAAGCCTGCGCCATACAGAACCCGGCTTACAGGCCGACTGGCTTTTATTTTTTCACCTCAAAACCATGGTGGGCAAAAACATCCGTCCCCTTGGGGCCCGCAATGGCGGCATAAAGCGCCTTGGCAGCAGGCTTTGCCTCGCCCTCTTTCGTCATCGCAATGGCATAGGATGACACGAGCTGATGGGCATCGGGCATAAAGCCTCCCACTTCAGCGCCTGCAACGGCCATGATTTCTGTTGCCTGAGTGAAGCCGATGATGGCGCGCCCCTCGGCCACGGATTTGGCAACATCGAAACCGTCGCGACCGGGCACGGCTTTCGCCTTCACCTGTTCGGCGATTCCAATGTCCTGAAGCACTTTGGCAAAATGAATGCCCGTGGTGGAGCCCTGAGCCGGATCGCCATAAGCGAATGAAGGCATTGCCAAAAGAACGTTCTTGAATTTTTCCGATGTCGAAATGTCAGGCTTGGCAGCGCCCTGGCGAACCGCCATGCCCATGCGCACCCGCCCGACAATGACAGGCTCTCCATCCGCGAGTTTAGCTTTGGCCTCACGCAGTCCACCGGTTGATGACAACACAACATCCGCTTTCTCGTCGGCGGCAAGTCTTTTGCCAATTGCACCGGCGGTTCCGAATGTTGCTATCACCTTGTGGCCGGTTTCCTTCTCGAAGGCCGCGATGATCTCCTGCACCGAATGCTGCACCGCACCAGTACCGAAGAGAAGGATGTCATCCGCCAGAACGGGAGACGAGATGAGCAATGCTGCAAATGCACAGATGCGGGCTTGGGATCGCATGATTTTCCTCCCGATGGTCCTGTTTGCTTGGGATCGATCATGATCGCTTCTCAGCGCGCTGCAAAGCCCTCAAATCGATACAGCACGGCTTGACTCGCGCCCTCGCGCACAGCCCAATTGCACCACGCGGGGCAGGCATAAGCTCCGCCAGGAGGAAAGCCCGATGAAAACGTCACGTCGCGATCTGATGAAGGCCGCCGGTGGACTATCCTTGACCGCTGCCGCTGCAACGCCAGCTCTCGCCCAAGCCGGCCCGAAAGCCATTTTCGCCGTTTCACAAACAACCATTCCGATTGTGGGGACGACGGATGTCTTTCCTGTCCGCCGCATCTATTGCATCGGCCGCAATTACGCAGCCCATGCGCGCGAAATGGGATCGGACCCAACGCGCGAACCGCCGTTCTTCTTCCAGAAGCCGACGGATGCCATCCAGAATGTGAAAGTCGGTGAGACGGCGGATCATCCCTATCCGACGCTGACGAAAAATTATCATTACGAGGTCGAACTGGTCGCTGCGCTGAAGACAGGGGGCAAGAATATCCCCATCGATAAGGCGCTGGATCATGTCTACGGCTATGCAGTTGGCCTCGACATGACGCGACGCGATCTTCAACGCGCCATGGGCGATGAGAAAAAGCCCTGGGAAATAGGCAAATCTTTCGACATGTCGGCGCCCATCGGGCCGCTGCATCCTGTCGAAAAGATTGGCCATTTCCAGCAAGGTGCGATCCAGCTTACCGTCAATGGCGAGGTGAAGCAGAAGGCCAATCTCTCCTTCATGATCTGGAGCGTTGCTGAACAGATCGCCAAATTGTCGGAAGCTTTCGAGTTGAAGGCCGGCGATATCATCTATTCCGGCACGCCGGAAAATGTCGGCCCAGTGAAAAAGGGTGACGTGCTCGTCTGCTCGATTGAGAAACTGCCGGATATGGCGATCAGGATTGTCTGATCGTCATTGCGAGCGGAGCGAAGCAATCCAGAATGTCACCTGCGACTCTGGATTGATTCAGACTCACGCTCTTTGCAATGACGAAGGAAGCTGCGTCATCACCTCTCCCGCGCAGGCAGATGGGAGAGGGAGACCGGGCCGCTCATTCCAAAAAGAAAGGGAGAGCCCTTCGACTCTCCCTCATCCGTCACGCTTGGCGTGCCACCTTCTCCCGCTCAAGCGGGAGAAGGGTGCGCACGATCATTACCGCGAGAATTTCTTGTACTTCAGCCGCTTAGGCACGATGGAGTCGATCCCCAAGCGGCGCTTCTTGTCTTCCTCGTAATCCTGGAAATTGCCCTCAAACCATTCCACATGGCTGTCGCCCTCAAAGGCGAGCATGTGGGTGGCGATGCGATCGAGGAAGAAACGATCATGCGAAATGATGACGGCGCAGCCGGCATATTCGGTGAGCGCATCTTCAAGTGCACGCAGCGTATCGACGTCGAGATCGTTGGTCGGCTCATCGAGCAGCAGGACATTGGCGCCGAGCTTCAGCATTTTGGCCAGATGCACGCGATTGCGCTCACCGCCTGAGAGCATGCCGACTTTTTTCTGCTGGTCGGCGCCCTTGAAATTGAAGGTCGAGCAATAGCCGCGCGAATTGATCTCGCGTTTGCCGAGATAAATAATGTCATTGCCGCCCGAGATTTCCTCCCAGACCGTTTTATTGCCATCCAGCGCATCGCGCGATTGGTCGACATAGCCAAGCTTGACGGATTCACCGATCTTGATCACGCCGCCATCGGGCTTTTCCTGACCGGTGATCATGCGGAACAAAGTGGTCTTACCGGCACCATTGGGACCGATCACGCCGACAATGCCGCCGGGCGGCAGTTTGAACGAAAGATTCTCGATCAGCAGCTTGTCGCCAAACGCCTTGTTGAGATTTTCGAACTCGATGACATTCTGACCAAGGCGTTCAGCCACCGGAATGATGATCTGCGCGGTTGTCGGCGCCTTGTCATTTTGCTTGGCAACCAGTTCTTCATAGCGCGAGATACGCGCCTTGCTCTTGGCCTGGCGGGCTTTCGGCGAGGAAGCAATCCATTCGCTTTCGGCTTCCAATGCGCGCTGGCGGGCCTCGTCTTCGCGGCCTTCCTGCTCGAGACGCTTCTGCTTCTGCTTCAGCCAGGAGGAGTAATTGCCTTCATAAGGAATGCCGCGGCCGCGATCGAGTTCGAGAATCCAGCCCGTCACATTGTCGAGGAAGTAACGGTCATGGGTGACGATCAGAATGGCGCCCGGATAATTGCGCAAATGACCTTCGAGCCAATTCACCGTTTCCGCATCGAGATGGTTGGTCGGCTCATCGAGCAGCAGAAGCTCAGGCTGTTCGAGCAGAAGCTTGCACATAGCCACACGACGGCGCTCGCCGCCGGAAAGCTTGGCCACTTCCCATTCATCGGGCGGGCAACCCAAAGCATTCATCGCCTGATCGACCTGTGCATCGAGATCCCAGAGGTTTTGCGCCTCGATCTCATCCTGCAGCTTGGTCATTTCATCGGCTGTCTCGTCCGAATAATTCATGGCGAGTTCATTGTAGCGATCGAGAATGTCCTTCTTGGCTTTCACGCCGAGCATGACATTGCCGCGCACATCCAAAGTCTCGTCGAGCTTGGGTTCCTGCGGCAGATAGCCGACGCGCGCGCCGTCTGCGACCCAGCCATCGCCTGTAAATTCCTTGTCGATGCCCGCCATAATGCGCAGCAGCGTCGACTTACCCGCGCCATTGACGCCGAGCACGCCGATCTTTGCATCCGGATAGAAGGAGAGATGGACGTTTTCGAGAACTTTCTTGCCGCCGGGCCAAGTCTTGGTGAGGCCCTGCATGTGATAGATGAATTGGCGCGCCATGGAGTTCCCGCACTGTCTGGAAAAAAGGAAATCTGGCCCGCTTGTAGCGCCGCGCGCAGGTTAAATCCAGCGATTCAGAAGCGGCGCCAGACGGCCATGAGCGTGCCGCGCTCGCGCCGCGTCGCCACCCCGCCCGAAGACAGGAATGTCCCGAACTGGACCGACCATTCCCTGTTGAGCCGAAAGACGGTGCTGGTCTCGATTTTATGGTGGCGGGGGATGAAAGCTGGCGCATAGCGCCCCGGCCAGGCCGTATTGAAATATTGGACAAGCATCATGCGATTGGGGCCCATCCACCAGCCCAGAGTGGCATCGAGGCGCACTTCATCCGGCAAAGCTTCCTGCCGTTTGATCACTGCCGCGGACAGGTCGAGAAAGCCCTTGCGTCCATTCACATAGACCGGCTGGCCAAAGCCCAGCCGCAATTCCGTCCGCGGCCGGTTTTCCAGACTGAAAAACGGATCGCTCCGGCCAGGCACGCGCAGCAGGGCCTGCAAGGTCAGGTCGCCATTCTCGAAACCGGCGAGCAGCCAGCGTGCGCCGGCCTCGAAAGAGCTGATTTGATCGGCCTTGCGCTCGCCGAAAGGGGTCTCAAGCCTGACATTGCTGAAAGCGGGATTGAGAACCAGCGTCACATCGTCGGTCAGGCCATATTCAAACAGCAGACTCGTTTCGATCTTTCGATAGCGCGGCGCATCGACAATATAGCCCTCCCCGTCATGGGCGAGCTGCGATTCCATGGTGCGGGTGGAGAAAATCCAGAGCCCCTTGCCCGCGTCCTGCAAATATGACCCGGCCTTGGCCGGCATCGGCTGCAGACCAAGCGCGAGCCAGACACCAAAAAGCGACAGAACAAAAGGCGAAACATTGGATATGACAATCATTTAACTTACTGAAACGAACACATCGGAAACAGAAACCATTCTGGGCGAATTCTGCCGCAACGGCAAGGCTGGCCCTGCGCCGAATTGACCTGCGCCCTTTGCGTTGCAAAGCCGGCAACCATGCGGCATGGTCGGCGCGATTTGCCGCTTTTCCGGCTGTTTGCGGACCTGACATGACCTATCTCGATTTCGACAAGCTTGACCGCACTCCTCTGCAGCGCGATCCCTATGAATGGCTGATCGTGGAAAATTTCATCCTGCCGGAGCAGTTTGGCGCCGTCTCGCGCGATTATCCCAAAGTGCCGGGCCCCGGCTCGCATCCGCCGGCGGAACTGGACATCAGCGGCCATTTCTCGGCGCTGATGGACGAGCTCAACGGCCCCGCTTTCAAGGCGGCGATTGAGAAGAAATTCGACATCGACCTCACCGATCGCCCGACCATGTATACGGTGCGCGGCTTCGTGCGCTCGCGCGACGGCGAGATCCATACGGATTCCAAGACCAAGCTCATCACCGTTCTGCTTTATATGAACGAGGGCTGGGAATCGGACGGCGGCCGCCTGCGTCTGCTGCGCTCGGGCACCGATCTCGACGATTATGTGGCCGAAGTCCCGCCCAATGGCGGCACTTTGCTCGCCTTCCGCCGGGCCGACAACAGCTGGCACGGCCACAAGCCGCATGAAGGCCCGCGCCGCGCCATCCAGCTCAATTGGGTGACGAGCCAGGAGGTGGTGGACCGTGAGCAAAACCGCCACCGCTTCTCCACCAAGGTGAAGAAATTCGCCAGCGCGCTTTTCCGCAAAGCCGGCTGATACTGGACATTCCACGACCTTTGCCGCATTCCTCCGGGTGAAACACAAAGCCCGGAGGGAATTTTGACCGATCTTGCTGGCGACAATCTGCTGCGCAACCAAGTCGCAGCCTGCACGCTGCTGCTCAACAATCTCAAAATCATGGGCTATAGCGGCCATGTCAGCGCGCGCCTGCCCGGCCGCGATGCCTATCTTGTCCAGGGCTTCGACCAGCCCCGCTCAGGCCTGCGCCCGGAACATCTGCTCGTCTGCGATTACGACGGCAAAATGCTGTCGGGCCCGCCCGGCCAGCGCCCGCCCGCAGAAGTCTTTCTGCATGGCGAAATCTATCGCGTGCGCCCCGACATCAATTCCGTCGCGCATTTCCATCATGACATCACCAATGTCTTCACATTGGTCGAAGGCGTCGAGCTTTTGCCGCTGAAAAACCATGCCGTGCGCTGGGTGTCGGGCATGCCGGTGCATGACGATCCTTCCCACGTCGCCAATGCTGCGCTCGGCCGCGCTGTCGCCAAAACTTTGGGCGCCCATCACGCCATGCAGATCCGCGCGCATGGACAGGTGGTGACGGCTGAATCGGTTCCCGCCGTGCTCGTCGATGCCGTGCATTTCGTCGAAAACGGCGAGGCCATGTATAATGCGGCCTCGATCGGCAAAGTGCGCCCGCTGTCGGATACAGACATTGCCTCCTTCCTGCGCGACTTCAAACGCGTGCCGCATGTGAAGAAGCTCTGGAAATATTATATCGAAGGCGGCCAATCTTCCGGCCTCATTCCGGAAGACTGGGACCTGGGCGTCGAGAACGCTTGAACAGCCGTCATTGCGAGCGAGGCGCGCGCCATCCAGAGATCACACGTGAGGCTCTGGATTGCTTCGTCGCTTCGCTCCTCGCAATGACGAAGGATCTCAATACGGCAGGCCCACATAATTCTCCGCCAGCATTGTCATGCCGGCGCGGGAATTGAGCACGTAGGCGAGTTCCGCGCCGCGCACGCGCTGATCGAAATCGTCCTCGCTGCCGAAATTATGCAGCATGGATGTCATCCACCAGGAAAAACGCTGCGCCTTCCACACGCGCGCCAGCGCCTTTTGCGGATAGGCATCGAGACCTTCCAGCGAATTCGTCCTGTAATAATCCACCAGCGCGCGGCTAAGATAATGCACGTCGCCGGCCGCCAGATTGAGCCCTTTCGCGCCGGTCGGCGGTACAATATGGGCTGCATCGCCCGCCAGAAACAGGCGGCCATGACGCATGGTCTCGCAGACATAAGAACGCATGGGCGTGACGCTTTTTTCAAACACGCGGCCTGTTTGCAATCTGTCGCGATCCTGCTCGGGCAGACGCAGGCGCAATTCCTCCCAGATGCGCTCATCCGGCCAATCTTGCGGATCGGTATCGGGCTGGCACTGAATGTAATGGCGCACAACTTTGGTGGAGCGCATGGAATAAAGCGCAAAACCGCGCGAATGGCGCGCATAGATCAATTCATCCAGAACCGGCGGCGCTTCCGCCAGAATGCCGAGCCAACCGAACGGATAGATGCGCTCATAGGTTTTGAGCAAAGGCGCAGGGATCGTCTGGCGCGCAACGCCATGGAACCCATCGCAACCGGCGATAAAATCGCAGATCACGTCATGGGACTGCCCGTCTTTCTCATAAGTCAGACGCGGTCTGTTGCTCTCCACATCGTGGATGACAACATTCTCGCAGTCGAAACGCAGATCGCCGCCGCAGACCATGCGCGCATGGATGAGATCTTTCGTGACTTCGGTCTGACCGTAGACGACGACATGCTTGCCGCCGGTCAGGCTCTCGAAATCGATTTCAAAGCGCTCGTTCTCGATGGAAATATAAGTGCCTTTGTGCACCATGCCTTCGCGATCGAGCCGCTCGCCCACACCCGCCTCATGCAGAAGATCGACCGTGCCCTGTTCGAGAACGCCGGCACGAATGCGTCCCTCGACATAGGCGCGATCGCGCCGCTCCAGAATGACGCTGGAAATGCCATAACGGTGCAGCAATTGCGCCAGCAGCAGGCCGGCGGGCCCCGATCCGATAATGCCGACCTGCGTCTTTGTCGTTGTCATCAAAATCCTCGAATTTTTTAAAGCCGCGCCTTCAGGAAACGTAGCAAGCGCGGCGCGAAAAAGCCCGGGAAGGAACCCGTCTCATCCAGCGGCTCGCCCGCCCAATAATGGGGCGCGCCCTCCACAATGCAGGTGCGTGTCCATACGCCTGCCTGTTTCAACGCTTCGACGAAGGGAATGGATTGCGTCGCCGGATCGACAATATCGTCCTGCGTGCCCCAGGCGACAAGAAAGGCCGGCTTGTTCAGCCGCTCGATGCAATAGGACATGGGCGAGGCATCGAAACAGATGCGACGGTCGCGCGCCGGATGGGTGCCGAGAAACAGCTCGACAATATTCTGGTCGCCCAGCCGCGTGACCAGATCATGCTTCCATTGCGCGACAAGATCGAAGACGCCATAGATCGGAATGGCAGCGCGCAGCGCAATCGGCACATGGCTATATTGGCTGATGGGCGCATGTTCGTGAAAGATCGGCTCATCGCCGGCCAGAGCCACAAGCGCGGCCAGATGGCCCCCGGCCGATTCACCCATAATGGCAACGCGCTCAGGATCGACGCCGATACGTGCGCCGGCGCCTTTCACAAATTGCACGGCGGCGCGCACATCATGCACGGCTTTGGGATAGGACGGCTCGCCGACTTTGGCGCTGCGATAGACAGGCGCGAAAACAATATAGCCGCGCTCGGCAAGCCAAGGCCCGAGAAATTGATAGACGGTTGGAGATGCCTGCCGCCAGCCGCCGCCATGCAGCGCGACAAGAGCCGGATATGGCCCCTCGCCGGCAGGGCGATAGAGCGTGCCCTTGAGTTCCTGTCCGTCATGCTGGGCATAGACCACGCCCGTCTCGACCCGGATATTTCCGCCCGCCATGAAATCTGCCCTCCCCGCCCCTGCAAGCGGGGCTTTGGTGCAGAATAGCCGAGGAGGCCGTGGCTTGCGAGAGCGCTATTCCAGCGATTGGCGCGCTTCCTCCGCCAGTTCGGCAAGGCCTTCGGCCATGGAAATGCGCGGATGCCAGCCGGTCGCCTCCTGCAGCTTTGCGATATTTCCGGCCAGATACATGATCTGGTCGGGACCGAAGGGCACAGAGCCGAAATCGGGCGCGATCCGTTTCGCCATCAGATCGCGCAAGTGCAAAACCGTGTCGCGCAAGATTGGGGCGTTCCCGCTTGCGACATTGAACAGGCCTTCAGCGCTTTGGCTTTCCGCCAGATCGGCAATGGCGCGCGCGCCATCGCGCACATGGAGGAAATCCCAGACCTGCGTACAGGCGGTGAGAGAGGGCACGCGGCCAGAAGCAAATTCACGCGCCAGCCAGGGCAGCATGGAGGGCGCGGTTTCGCGCGGCCCATAGAGCGAGAAAATACGCGCCCAGATGCCACGGATTTTCTTCTGTTTCGCCACGCGCAAAAAAGCCTGGCCTGCTGCCAATTTGGCAATGGCGTAAAGAGTCACGGGCCGGCCAATCTCATCTTCGCGCACAGGATGATCATATGCGCCATATTCGGCCTGCGTGCCCAGACCGATGACAAGCTTTGCGCCGGCGTCGGCGCCCGCTTCTGCCAAACGCACGGCGGCGGGCACATTATCGAGCTGATCCAGCAGATCGCGCGAACGCGCGGGCACGCCATGCCAGCCGCAATGAATGAGAATATCGGGCGCAAAATGGCGCAAAGAATCGCGGTAGCTTTCCGGCTGCAGAAAATCGCCGATAAAATCATCGGGCGATTGGCCATCGAGACGGCGGCGCATGCCAGCCACGCGATGTCCGCGCGCGCGCAATTCGCGCGCAATCTCGCGGCCCAGAAATCCGCCCGCGCCTGTCAGAACGATCCGCATCACGACAGATAATCCTCGATCTCTTCCTGCATGAGCGCGCGCACATCTGCGCCTTTCGCCATGCGCTGATAAAACAAAGCCGTGCGGCGCAAAGCCTCGCCCAGTTCAAGGCGACAGCGCCAATCGAGCCGCTCATTCGCTTTGGCGGAATCGAGCCGCAACACATCCGTCTCCGGAGAATGTGCCCCGCCCTGCCAATGCCAGCCCGCGCCCGGCCAATGGCGCGCAAAACCATCGACGAGTTCCTCGACGCTCCATTCATGGGCAGCATCCGGCCCAAAGTTCCAGGCGCCGGAAAATGCGTGGGATTTTTTGAAACTGCTTTCGCACAGCGTCAAATAGCCGGCGAGCGGATCGAGCACATGCTGCCAGGGCCGGATGGCCTGCGGATAACGCAAAGCGAGTGTTTCGCCACGCGAAAAGGCCCGCACAGCATCGGGCAGAATGCGGTCCTCGGCAAAATCCCCGCCGCCAATCACATTGCCGGCGCGGGCGGTGAGAACAGCGCAAGCGTTGCACAGATAGGACATATATTGAGCCGCCACCATTTCCGCACAGGCCTTGCTCGCCGAATAAGGATCGGCCTGCCCGCCCAGCGGATCGTCTTCGCGAAACGGACGATTTTGCTCGCCATGCCGATAGACTTTATCGGTCGTCGCAATCAGCACGACATCAGGTGCAGCACTCCGCGCGGCATTCAAAACATGGGCCGTGCCCATGACATTGGTTTCATATGTGCCCAACGGATCCTTGTAAGAAGCGCGCACCAGAGATTGCGCGGCCAGATGAATGACAATATCCGCCTCGGCGCGACGCATGGCCTCTTTGAGCGCTGGCCCATCGCGCACATCGGCGCGCAGATCGACCATGCCCTCATGAAGTTGTGCTGCTTCAAACAAAGACGGCTTGGTGGGCGGCTCCAGCGCATAGCCGGTCACATGTGCCCCGAAGCGATTCAAAAGCGCCACGAGCCAGGCGCCCTTGAACCCGGTATGGCCGGTGACAAAAACCCTGCGATCTTTCCAGAATTCCGGCCTCACCAGATCCTCCAGGGCGCATGGCCGCTGGCCCAGGCGCTCTCCAGCAGATTGCGGTCGCGCAATGTGTCCATCGGCTGCCAGAAACCATGATGATGAAAGGCCTGCAGCTGCCGGCGCGCCACCAATTGCTCCAGCGGCTCGCGCTCGAAAACCGTCTCATCGCCGGCAATGAGATCCGCGACTTTCGGCGACAGGATGAAAAAGCCGCCATTGATCCAGCCGGAATCATCCTGCGCTTTCTCGCGAAAGGATATGACGCGCTCATTGTCGAGCGCCATTGTGCCGAAACGGCCGGGCGGGCGCACGGCGGCAATCGTTGCCAGACGCCCATGGGCGCGATGAAAGGCAAGTTCTGCCGTAATGTCGATATTGGCAACGCCATCGCCATAGGTGAGCGCGAAACATTCCTCATCGGCCACATGTTCGATGATGCGCTTCAGCCGCCCGCCCGTTTGCGTATGCTCGCCCGTATCGACAAGCGTGACGCGCCAGGGCTCCGCCTGCCGCCGATGAACCTCGACACTGTTTTTCGCCAGATCGAATGTCACATCCGACATGTGCAGAAAATAATTCGAGAAAAATTCCTTGATGAGATAGCCGCGATATCCCAGACAGAGAATGAAATCGTTCACGCCATGGGCGGAATAGATTTTCATAATGTGCCAAAGGATCGGCTTGCCGCCGATCTCGACCATGGGCTTGGGCCGCAACGAGGTTTCTTCGGCAAGGCGCGTGCCCAATCCGCCGGCGAGAAGTACCGCCTTCATCTTCAAAACACCTCTGAAATAAAAACAAAAAATGCCGCAAGGGCAGCAAATCAACACGGTCAAATAAAACAGGCCCAATCTAATACGCGGGCCAACTTGTGGCAAAGCTGCGCCTTTGAGTTGCGAAAATTTAACCTATGCTTTTCCTAAACTATTGATCTTATGAATTTCTTCTCGTCAGTTTTAGATATAACGCAACCCAGGCGCAGAATGCCCGCCGTGCCTTTATGCGGGCGCGCCTTTCTCCCATAATGGCCCTGTGATTCGCTGGACAAAGCCCGTGACTGATTTCACTGCCCCACCTGCCAAAAATAATTTTGCGGCCAGCTCCCCCGGATCGCGCGCACCTTCTGCGACGCCAGAGGCGCAGAGAGAATGGCCGGCTCCCGCGCAGGTGGAAAAATCGCTCGACATTCTTGTCCGCGCCGCAGCCG
>CAZHOK010000072.1:0-14539 GCA_964534115.1 uncultured Beijerinckia sp. | reverse complement strand
GTGGAAGAAGGCATCGTTCCTGGCGGCGGCACCGCGCTCCTGCGCGCCCGCACCGCTGTGTCGAAGCTGTCCTCCGACAACACGGACGTTCAGGCTGGCATCAAGATCGTCCTCAAGGCTCTTGAGGCTCCGATCCGCCAGATCGTCGACAATGCCGGCATCGAAGGCTCGATCGTCATCAACAAGATCGGCGAGAACAAGTCGCAGACCTTCGGCTTCAACGCCCAGACCGAGCAATATGTCGACATGATCGAGACCGGTATCGTCGATCCGGCCAAGGTTGTCCGCACCGCGCTTCAGGACGCTGCCTCCGTGGCCTCGCTCCTGATCACGACGGAAGCCATGATCGCCGACGCTCCGAAGGACAAGGGCTCCGCCATGCCGGCCATGCCGGGCGGCGGCGGCATGGGCGGAATGGACTTCTAAGTCCATTCCAACCCAAGAGAGACATGGTCAAAGTCGGGCCTGCCCGACTTTGACTGGCGGAATGGACTTCTAAGTCCATATCCGGCTGAGCCTCCGGGTCTGGCCTGGAGCCGGGCCATTGGCCAAAAGTCAGGGAGGGCCGCCTGTTGGCGGCCCTTCTTCGTTCCGCTAGTGTTGTGCCAGGAGCGGCCGTTCAGGGGCTAAATCCTTGTTTGATTGGGATGTGCGGTATCTGTAACCTGCAATCTCGTCCAGGAAGGGTCCCTTGCGGTACGGGGGCATAAGGGGGGCGGTTGCAAGCAGGGGCCGTGCGCCTGTAAAGATGCGGTCCTGTCACAGCAGCCGGTAGAATATGTCGAACAGAACCACCACAAGGGCTGATCTTCTCGAGGCGGTCTATGGCGCTTGCCCTGGCCTGTCGCGTGCGCAAGCGCGCGAGGTCGTTGAGCAATCGCTTGAAGAGATCTGCGTGGCGCTCGTGCGCGGCGAGACGGTCAAGCTGCGTGCTTTCGGCGCTTTCTCGGTTCGCTCCAAGCGCCCGCGCGTCGGCCGCAATCCGAAGACCGGCGAGGAATATCCGATCACGGCGCGCCGCGTTCTGACCTTCCGCCCATCGCCGCGCCTGATTGCTGCTGTCAATGGCGAAACCGGCGAGGAGGATTCCGTGCTGGGCCGCGCCATGTCGGGTTCGTCCCTCTGACGCTGCGATCGGCTCGCTCGGCTCGTTCCTTGTTGCAAGAATATATTGTGCGCTCCTGTCTCGCGCATAGGTCGCGTGCATGATCCGATCCCGATCGAAAGACCCGTCATGAAGCTCCTCTCGCTCGCCGTCTTTGCTTTTTCGATTCTCAGTTTTGCGCTCGGCGGCGCCGACAAAGTCGACAATGGGATTTCGCTTGGCATTGCCAGTCTGCTTTGCGCCGGCGCTACTTTCGGCGCGCAGAGAATTTCGAGCTTCCTGAAAATCTTCATCGCGATTTTTTCGACCGAGACTTTGGTTTTCGGTCTGGCGCTTTATGCATCCAAACTCGGTTTCTGGCCTGAATGGGCCAAGAGCTACATTTTGCCTGACGGCCTGCCGTTCACCGTTGCCGTTTTTGCCATTCTGGTTTTTGTCATTTCGCATATTCCGGTCATCCGCTCGATCACCGGCATTGCCGACCGCTATTTCGACAATCAGGATCAGGGCTCGGTGCAAATCTGGCCGTTTCGCCAGATTCATGTGCTTGAGCGGCGGGCGGCCATCGCCATGGTTGTCTTCCTCGTGGTGCTCAATCAGGCGCAGGTCGCGATTTCGGTTCGCCTGTCGTTTTTCAACCGCGACTGGTTTAACGCCATTCAGGCGCGCGACGAGACGACCTTCTGGAATTTGCTGCTCTGGGTCTTCACCCCCTGGGCCTTCATTTTCGTGGCCAGCAACATTATCGAATATGTTGTCCAGTCGATGCTCATCATCCGTTGGCGGCGCTGGCTGACCAACCATTACATCGGGCGCTGGCTGGCCGGGAATACGCATTACCGCATGGGTCTTCTCAATGCCGATGCCGACAATCCCGATCAGCGCATTGCCGAAGATGTGGCGCGTTTCATCGATGGCGGTTCTGTGGGCAGGGGCATTTACTCTTATTCGATCCTGCTGATTTCCATGCTCTCGAGCCTGGTTTCTTTCTCCATCGTTCTGTGGGGCCTGTCAGCCAATTTCACCATTCCGGGCACAGAGACGAAAGTGCCGGGCTTCCTGTTCTGGGTCGCGCTCGCCTATGCGGCTTTTGGCACGATCATCACCCATTGGATCGGTCGCCCGCTGGTTGGCCTGTTCTTCGAAAAGCAACGCTATGAAGCCGATTTCCGCTTTTCGCTGGCGCGGCTGCGCGAATATGGAGAACAGGTTGCGTTGCTGGGCGGCGAACGCGCGGAACAAAATTCTCTGCGCGGGCGCTTTCGCGCCATCATCGGCAATTACATTGCCATTGTGCATCGTCGCAAACAGCTGATGGCTTTCACCTCGACCTATGGGCAGATCTCGCCGATCATTCCCTATGTTTTCGCTGCGCCCTTCTATTTCGCGGGCAAGATTCAGCTGGGCGTCATGACGCAAACAGCCCAAGCCTTCGGGCGCGTTGAAACGGCGCTGACATTTTTTGTCGATTATTATACGTCGCTCGCCGACTTCAAGGCTGTGCTGGACCGTCTGACCTCTTTCGACACCACGATCGAAAAGGCGCGCAGTCTCGATCAGCAACCCCCGCATATCGAAACGCGTCCGCATGCGGGCGACGCGCTCAATATCGGGCGTCTTGAAATCCGTCTGCCCGATGGCCGCCCGATCGTCGAGACGACGGGCATGATTTTCCAGCCGGGTGAGCCGGTGCTCGTCACCGGCCCCTCGGGCTCGGGGAAATCCACTCTGTTCCGCGTCATGACGGGCGTCTGGCCGTTCGGTCAGGGCCATATCGGTGTGCCTGAAAAGGCCAGCCTGCTGCTCTTGCCGCAAAAGCCCTATCTGCCGCAGGGAACGCTGCGCAATGCCGTCACCTATCCCAATCCGGAAGCGGATTTTTCAGATGCGCAAATTCGCGAGGCGCTGATGGCGGCCCATCTGCCCTTGCTGGCCGAGCGCATCGATGAGGAGGGTGTCTGGTCGCAACGATTGTCGGGCGGCGAACAGCAAAGACTTGCCATTGCGCGCGCTCTTCTGGCCAAGCCCGATTGGCTGCTGCTCGACGAAGCGACAGCCGCTCTCGATGAGGAGCTGGAGGCGGAGATTTATCACGCGCTTGCACGTTTGCTGCCGCAGACGACGATTATTTCAATCGGCCATCGTTCGACGCTGGTGGCCTTCCACAAGCGTCGCATTCATATGGAGCGCATGGGTGGCGGCGCATTTGCGCCGGTCGATCGTGTCGATGCAGCCGAGTGAATTTTACAAGCCGCGCGAAAAGCTGAGCGTGCCGCTGGCGCTTTTCACTTCGAGCATGCCATTGACCATGTCCCAGACCGGCTGATCGAACAAAGCGCGCAGGAAAGCCTGTTCAAATTGCATCGCCGGAGCCGGGCAGGCTTTTTTCGTCGTTGCAATGCCGCCAACGGCAAAGCGCTGGCCGCGTATGGGCCACATGGTCGCCGACCAAGTGTTGCAGCCGGCAAAACCCGCGCCGCGGAATTGGCCGTCGATGCGCATGGTCGCTTCCAGTCCAGCAGGAACAGGCTTGCCGTTGAGCATCCGCAGCGTCCAGGAGGAATCCTTCGGGAAGGTTTTTTCTTCCTTCGGCAGCGGCTGTGGCTGCTGTTGTGCTGGCTTTGCCTGTTGCGCGCTGGCTTCCGCCGGCAGGAGCGGCAGGCAGGAAAGAGCCATAAGGGCGAGAGCTCGGCACAATTTCATGGGGGGCTTTCTCCTCGGCAAGGGCGCGCCAAGATAGAAGGCTGACGGCCAGCCTGCAATCACCCCTTTACCAATCGAGGACAATGCGTTCGTCGCGGATGATCCATTCATCCCGGATGATGGTATAGCGCGCCTGATAAAGGCCCGCCGGCCATTGGGCCTCGCTGCCGCGGCGGCGCCCGGCCATGAGCCAGTGGACGGCCTTGGGCCCCTCAAGCGGCTCCAGCAGGTTCTCGGCCAGGATCCGGCCGTTTGGGCCGATGATCGACAGGATCTGGACATCGCCGGCCCGCAGGCCAAGAACACTGACATAAGCGGCAATCATGGGGCTCTGGCGCGTCGGGATGCGCGTCTCCAATCCTCCGGCATCGATTTCCTCGCGCGTCACCGGTCCGTCGGCAAAGCCGAAAGCCAGCGGGAAGGCCTCGAGATACAGCGACGCCGGTTCAATGGCCTTCCACAAGGAGCGACCTTTGTGCTGGCATTCGCCCGGTCGCATGTCGGGTGCTTGCGGGTCGATCACTTTTCCCATGTGCCGCACGGTGATGTGCAAATGGGGAAATTCGGTGCGCCCCGACAGGCCGATCTCGCCGATTTTTTCGCCCGCCGTGACGCGCGTGCCGGGCAGGGGCAGAATCGAGCCGCGTTTCAAATGGCAATATTGCGTCTCCCAGCCGTCGGCATGTTCGATGACGACTGCATTGCCGCAATCGCGCCCGGCCAGATCGGGCGCAGGGGGGGCTCGGATCGACACATCGGGCACGCCGTCGCGCGTGCGCAGGACTTTTCCATCCGCGGCGGCGAGCACGCCGACGCCGCGCTTCATCTCGGCGAGATCGCGCAAGCGGATGTCGGTGCCGTTATGGCCATCATAGGTGAGCGCGCCGCAGCGGTGGTCGCGCCAGCCCGGCCCGGTGTCGTGATCGATGAAATTCTGGATGACGCATGTCTCGCCCAGCCGGCAATCGACCGGAAAGGTGAGGGCGATCTTCTCGCCAGCAGCCCCGGCCGCACCGGTCAGGAGCGGGAAAAGACATAAAAAAATCCACGAGCGCATAATATGCCCGTCTTGGGCATTTATCGGGCCCGCGTCAAGCGATTACGCGTGGCGGCCAAGAACCTCCTGAACTGCCTTGAGGATATCGCTTTCCGCGACGCTGAATTGGGCGCGCGCCCGCAATTCCAGATAATCGGCGCGGTCTTTTGTCGAGGCAGCCAGTTCGGCGCCGAGAATGAGATCGCGGATCGAGACTTCGCCCTTGTCGCGTTCATTCGACCCCTGGATGACGGCACAGACCGACTTGCGCTTGTCGGCATATTTCATCTGCGCATTCATGCCGGCTGCGCCCAGATAAAGTTCGGCACGAATGCCGGCTGCGCGCAATTGCGCGACAAAGCCCTGATAGCGCGCCATTTCAGCGCGGTCGAGCACGAGAACGACAACGGGTCCGCGCATGTCCTGCGCAAAAGCCAGCGGGCTCTTGATGGCGGTCAGCGCTGCCAGCAGGCGCGACACGCCGATGGAGAAGCCGGTCGCCGGCACAGGCTCGCCGCGGAACCGCGCGACAAGACCGTCATAGCGCCCGCCGCCACCCACCGAGCCGAAACGCATCGGGCGACCATGTTCGTCCTTCACCGCGAAGGTCAGTTCGGCCTCATAGACGGGGCCCGTATAATATTCGAGGCCGCGCACGACGGCAGGATCGATGATCACGCGGCCTTCATATGCGCCGGCTGCAACAAGTGTGGCGATTTCAGCCAGTTCATCGCAACCTTCTGCGCCGCGCGCCGAGCTGCCAACGGCGGCACGCAGATTGGCGATGGTGGCTTCATTGCTGGCTCCGCGCGCCGCGGTAAAGGCGAGCACGCGATCGATGGCGGCGGCAGACAGATCTGCGCCCTTGGTGAAATCGCCGGATTCATCCTTGCGGCCGGGGCCAAGCAGCAGGCGCACACCATCGCTGCCCAGACGGTCGAGCTTGTCGATGGCGCGCAAAACAATCAGACGTTGCGCGGCGCGCTCATCGCCCGCCAGACCGGCGGCTTCGAGCACGCCGTCGAGGACTTTGCGATTATTGACCTTGATGACGTAATCGCCGCGCGCAATACCGACTTTTTCCAGCGTATCGGCGGCCATCATGCAGATTTCAGCATCGGCAGCGACGGAGGCGGAGCCCACCGTATCGGCGTCGAATTGCATGAATTGGCGGAAACGGCCTGGGCCGGGCTTTTCATTGCGAAAGACAAAGCCCGAGCGATAGGAGCGATAGGGTTTGGGCAACCTGTCGTAATGCTCTGCCACGAAGCGCGCGAGCGGCGCGGTGAGATCGTAGCGCAGCGACAGCCATTGTTCGTCATCGTCCTGAAAGGAGAAGACGCCCTCATTCGGCCGGTCGAGATCGGGCAGGAATTTGCCCAAGGCCTCCGTATATTCGATGAACGGCGTCTCGACCGCCTCAAAGCCGTAAAGCTCGTAGACCTCGCGGATGGCGGATGCCATGCGATGGGTCGCCGCAATGTCTGCGGGTCCACGGTCGGCAAGTCCGCGCGGCAGGCGCGCTTTCACATTTGGTTTCGGGCTCTGGTCGGTCACGGGGCTCACTCGGGCCTGATCTGAAAGAAACAGGCCTGCTTCATAAGCGCCGGGGGCGGGTGGGGCAAGCGGTCTGGCCTTGACCCGGCGCAAGGCAGGGCCGAGTTTGCAGATGGTTGATACCAGAATTCTCCAAAAGTGAGCCTCTTATGCGCCTGCCTCGTCTCGCTCTTCTCCTTCTTCTGGCGCTGGCGGTAGGCGGGGTCGCTGTTGTTCTGCTGAGCGGCCTGCTGGCGACACAGGTCGGTGCGGTCAAGCCCATGCGCGGCACGGCGGCGGAAGTTGTCTATGCCACCGGCACGGTCGAGCCTGAGCGCTGGGCCAAGGTGGTTGCGATCCAGCGCAAGCGCATTGTCGAGCTTTGCGATTGCGAGGGCCAGCCGGTGAAAAAGGGCGATGTGCTTGGTCGTCTGGACGATGGCGAGGAGCGCGCTGTGCTGCGCGAGCTGGAGGCGCGCCGGGCGCGGCTCAATGCCGATGTGGAGCGCACGCGCAACCTTGTGGCGCGCGCTGCCGCGGCACAGACCACGCTCGATCAATTGGCAACGCAATTGTCGGAATTTGAAGCCCGCATTGCGGCCCAGGAGGATCGTATCGCCGATCTCGTTCTGCGCGCGCCGATGGATGGCATAATTCTGCGCAAAGATGGCGAAGTCGGCGAGATTGCCGGAACGGCTATGGCCGATGTCTTGTTCTGGGTCGGCAATCCCAAGCCGCTGCGGCTTGTCGCCGATGTCAACGAAGAGGATATTCCGCGCGTGCGCACCGGCCAGAAAGTGCTTTTGCGCAATGAAGGTTTTAAGGACGAGGTCTTGCTGGGACAGGTCGGCGAGATCACGCCCAAGGGCGACCCGGCGACGAAAACTTTCCGTGTCTATATCCATCTGCCGGCCGAGACGCCGCTGAAGATCGGCATGAGCGTGGAAGCCAATATTGTCACGCGCGAGCGCGACAAGGCTTTGCTTGTCCCCACAGAGGCCCTTTCGGGCCAGCGATTGTTCCTCATCGAAAACGATCGTTTGCGCGCGCTCGAGGTGAAAACCGGCATACGCGGAACGCGTGCGATGGAAATTCTCGAAGGCCTGCCGGAAGACGTGCGTGTCGCCTCGCCCTATCAGGCGACCTTTCATGAGGGCATGCGCGTGCGTGTCAGAAGCGGGGAGAGCAGATGAGCGGCATGGCCGGTCTCATCTTCTCGATTGCATTGACGCATGTGCGCGCCCGTTTGCGCCAGACTCTTGTCGGCGTTTTCGGTGTCGCCATCGGCGTCGGTTTTTCTGTGATGATGGCAGCGATCATGGAAGGATCGCAGAAAGATTTCGTCACCCAGCTGGTCGATTCCATGCCGCATGTCTCGGTGACCGACGAGCGCCGCGAGCCACTCCGGCAGCCCGCCGATATTCTTTTCGAGGCGGCAGAAATCCATGGCCTGACGACGATGAAGCTGCGGCCGGGGATCAAAAATCCCTATGCCATTGTGGCGGCGCTCGAAGGCTGGGTGCCGGGCGCCGTGGCGCCTTCGGTCCAATCGAAAGCGGTGATCCGTTTTGCCGGGCGCGATACGGCGGTGAGCCTGACGGGCATCGATCCAAAACGTGAAGCCAATGTGTCGAAACTGCCTGCACAGATCCGGCAGGGATCGCTGGAAAATCTCTACAAAGCTTCCAATGCCATTATTCTGGGCAGCGGCCTGGCGCGCAAAATCGGGGTGCGCATCGGCAATAATGTCGTGCTGACATCGGGGGGCGGGCGCACGCTGGCAGCAACCGTTGTGGCAATCTCACATGCGGGCGTGACGCGGATCGATGAGAACCAGGCCTATGTCTTGATCAAGACGGCGCAGATTCTTGCCGGCCAGACCGGGCTTGTGAATGAATTGCGCGTCAAGACGCAAGAGGCGATGAATGCCCGCAATGTGGCGGCGCGGATCGAGGCGGAGACAGGCTACAAAGCGATTTCCTGGCTTGAAGCCAATGAGGATCTGCTTTCGGCATTCCAGATCCGCAATTTCATCATGTACACGGTTGTCAGTGCGATCCTGATGGTCGCGTCTTTCGGCACCTACAATATCATTTCGACCATCACGCATGAGAAGACGCGCGATATTGCCATTATGAAATCGCTGGGCTTCCCGTCCTATATCGTGCGCCGGATCTTTGTCGTGGAATCGATGATCATCGGAATCATGGGCCTCATCATCGGCTGGGGCCTCGGTTATGCGATGACCTGGGGCATGACATTGATCGAATTCAAATCGCCCTTCATGGATACGACGCAATTGCCGGTTCTCTATTCGCCGCTCCATTATGCGATTGCCGGTTTTGTCGCCTTGAGCGCTTCGGTGATTGCCGGTTTCTTCCCGGCGCGAAAGGCGGCTTCCGTGCCGCCGGTCGATATTATCCGGGGGGCATCGTGAGTCTCGCCCCGCTGATATCGGCGCGCGGCCTCACCCGCGTGATCGATGGTGAAGTGCCCGCCACTCTGATCGATGGCGTCGATCTCGACATTATGCCGGGCGAGTTTCTCGCCATTACCGGCCCTTCGGGCTCAGGCAAATCATCGCTTCTGTATCTTCTGGGCCTGCTGGATCGGCCCACGCGCGGCGAAGTGACGATTGCCGGGCGGCCAACGGGGTCGCTCGATGAGGCGGCAATGGCGCGGTTGCGGCTCGAGACTTTGGGCTTTGTCTTCCAGTTTCATTTTTTGCTGCCGGAATTTTCAGCGCTGGAAAATGTTGCCCTGCCGATGCGCGCACTGGGCCGCTTGTCGAGCGAGCGCATTCGCGCGCGTGCTGGCGAGATTCTCGATTCGCTCGGATTGTCGGCGCATATGCACAAAAGGCCCGATCAAATGTCGGGCGGTCAACGTCAGCGCGTCGCCATTGCGCGCGCGCTCGCCAATGATCCGCTCGTTGTTTTGGCCGATGAGCCGACCGGCAATCTCGATACGCATTCAACCGCGCAGGTCATTGCCATTTTGCGCGAAATGATTGCGGGCGCGGCGCAGAAAGCCGTGGTGGTGGTCACGCATGATCTTGCACTGGCAGCCCAAGCCGACCGGCATGTCCAGATTGTCGATGGAAAAGTTTCCGACTAGGGCGTGCTCGCGCGACGCGGGGCGGCGGCGATGGTCGAGGAGGAGCTCTGGGCCAGCAGCGGGCTGCCGGTGACCAGATCCGACATGGCACTGACCATGGCGCGAGCGAGGCAAATATAGCCGCGGTCGCTCATGTGAAACCCGTCGCCGGCCAGCATTGTCGGCAGATCCAGCGGCGCGCGCTCGCCCCAGTTCTTCATCAGTCGGTAACGCGACAGAACCGGCGCGCCGGTTTCATCGCCCACTTTCTCGATGATCCGGACGAAGCGCTCGTAGCGCAGCGGATCTTTGATGGTGGGATAGAATTGCTGATCGAGCAGGACGAGATCGATCTCCTTGGCCTTGACCACCGCCACGCCGCGCTTGAGCAGAGAGAGGAAACGTTCTTCATCGCCGCCGCGCACGGCATCATTCGTGCCGACCTGCCAGACAACGAGGTCGAAACGCTCTGCAGTGATGCGCTCTTCGAGCCGCTCGATGGTTGCTTCCACCGTTTCGCCGCCGACACCGGCATTGGTGACGCTGACATTGGCGCCAAAATGCTGGCTGAGCCCTGCCTCGAAACGAGTCGGGTAATTATTGGCGGGCGTGGAGGCGCCGACACCTTGCGTCGAGGAGGAGCCGATGGCGAGCACGCGCAATGTTGCGCGTTCAGACAGGCGTTGCGTGAAGGAGGCCAGCTGCGCTTCGCGCATCACCATCGATCCGCCCGAGGGGCAGGTCTCGTTCACGGGCGCGTCGGAGGCGGCACCCAGAGGCTGGGAGAAGGCGGCGAGCGCGACGAGGGCGAGCCCGGCCGCAAGGCCGTGCCCTGCGCGGCGGCTGCGGCGCTTGTCGCCTGGATTGTGAAAGCCCATCTCCCGCTCCGCCATTTCTTAACAGGCGTTTACTTGTCCTGACCTTCCACGCGCCCCCGGACAGGGTCAAGCCCCAGGCCCGAGGTTTCGCCGGAATCTCGCTCACAAGATGGAAAGCTGCGGATGAACGCCAGCTGAACAATTTTTGCTGCACCGCAGCAGGGATGGCCGGATTTGTCGCGGGGCCCTTTGCTTGACAGGGAGAGGGTGGGCCTTTAGCCGCCTCCCATGACCAATTCTTCCCAACCGCGCATCTTGCGTGGATTTTCCGAGATCGAGAGCCGCTATGACGTTGCCTTTTGCGATGTCTGGGGGGTCGTTCATAATGGCGAGGCGCGCTATCCGGCCGCTTGCGAGGCGCTGCAGCGTTTCCGGGCGCGGGGCGGAACGGTGATTCTCATCACCAATGCGCCGCGGCCCAATCCGCCGATTCTCGATCAGCTGGCCGGGCTCAAAGTACCGCGCGACACATTCGATGACATGGTCACCTCAGGCGATGTGACCTTGGCCTTCATCGCGGCGCGGGCCGGCGAGAAGCTGCACCATATCGGCCCCGAGCGCGATCACACTTTGTTCGAGATTTCCGAGCGCCAAACTGGGGTAAAGCCCAATCTCGTGGGGCTTGAAGAGGCCGGTTATGTGGTCATTACGGGCCTCAACGATGACCGCAGCGAAACACCCGACGATTATGCCGAACGGCTTGCTTTCATGCATGAGCGCCGTCTCGATCTGATCTCGGCCAATCCCGATCTCGTTGTGCATGTCGGCGACCAGCTCATCTATTGTGCGGGCGCCATTGCGCAGGCCTATGAAGAGCGTGGCGGGCGCGTCTATCAGGCGGGAAAACCATTTTCGCCCATTTATGAACGCGCTTTGATGCTGGCAGAGAAAATCCGCGGCAAGCCGGTTGCGCGTGAGCGCATCATCGGCATTGGCGATGCCATGCGCACCGATGTCGCCGGCGCAATTGCTTATGGCATTGATGCCCTCTTCGTCACACGCGGCATTCATCGCGACGAATTGCATCCGGAAAAAGATCTGGATCTCGCTGCTTACCGGCAATTTCTGGTTGAAAATCCGCGTCATCCGACAGCCGCCATTCCAGAACTTGTCTGGTAGGGATTAGGCGTTAAGTCCAATTGCAGGAAGGTGCGTTGCGCGGGAAGCTTGGCTTCCATGAGCGCGCCTTTCACCTCTTATTATTTCGAAGATCTGGCTCTGGGCATGCGCCAGAGCATGATGAAAACCGTCATGGCCAATGATGTCGTTGGCTTTGCGACTTTGTCAGGCGATCATAATCCGATCCATCTCTCCGATCATTTCGCCCGCAAGACACGGTTTGGCGGGCGCATCGCCCATGGGCTTTATACGGCCTCGCTGATTTCGGCGGTGCTGGGCATGTATCTGCCGGGGCCGGGCGCCGTCTATCTGTCGCAGACGCTCCAGTTTCGCGCGCCGGTGCGCATTGGCGATGTTGTCACAGTCTGTGTCGAAGTGGTTGAACTCGTCGAAGAGGGTCGGCGCTGCAAGCTGAAATGCGAGGCTTTGGTGGACGGCAAGATCGTGCTGGAAGGCGAGGCGCTGGTGATGGTTCCGGCACGGCGCGCTGCGGGCCAGCTGAAAAGCGCGCCAGCTGCTTCTTGACGGGGGCAGGCGCGCAAGCCAATTTGCGCCCCGCCGGCCAGCCCTCGTGCCCGCCGCCAGAAAGATGAGTCCCCTTGTCGCCTGCCGTGAATCTTCCTGAAATCATTGTCGTGAAGAACCCGCTCGAGCCGCCGAAGGGGCTGGAGGGCGCGGTTGTCGCGATCGGCAATTTCGACGGCGTGCATCGCGGCCATTCCGTTGTCATTCGCGCGGCCGAAGCCATGGCGGCGCGGCTGGGCCGCCCCTGCGCCGTGCTGACCTTCGAGCCTCACCCGGCGGATTTTTTCGCCGGACGCCCGGTCATATTCCGGCTGACGCCGGAGCGCGAAAAGGCGCTGGCGCTGGGCCGGCTCGGCGTCGAGGCCATGTTCGTCCTCACTTTCGACGAGACGCTTGCCACGCTCGAGGCGGAGAAATTTGTGGCCGATGTGCTGGTGCGCCGGCTGAATATTTCAGGCGCGGTCGTGGGCTATGATTTTCACTTCGGCAAGGGACGGGCGGGCTCGCCCGATTTTCTCAAACAGGCAGGCCAGCGCCACGGCTTTGCGGTGAAAGTCGTCGAAAAAGTCCTGGCCGATGTCGCCGGCAGCCCGGAGGCCGTCCATTCTGCGGCGACCCGCATGGCGCTGGAGGCCGGCAATGTCAGCGCCGCGCGCCGGCTGCTCGGCCATGATTATTTCGTCACCGGCGAGGTCATTCACGGGCAGAAGCTCGGGCGGGAATTGGGCTATCCCACCGCCAATCTCGCGCTCGATCCCTCCTGCCGCCTGCGATACGGCATTTATGCCGTCCGGGTGGTGGTGGATGGGGTGGTTCATAAGGGCGTTGCCAGTTTTGGCCGACGCCCGACCGTCGATAATGGCCCGCCGCTGCTTGAGATCTATATCCTTGATTTTAAAGGGGATCTTTACGGTAAAGAACTGGAAGTCGGCTTTGTCGGCTGGATTCGCGCAGAAGAGAAATTCGACGGGCTGGAGGCTTTGGTGCGCCAGATCGACAAGGATGTGGAACAGGCGCGGGCGATGCTGGCCTGAGCCATCATTGCGAGCGCAGCGAAGCAATCCAGAGGCCCCACGTGAGGCTTCTGGATTGCTTCGTCGCTTCGCTCCTCGCAATGACGACTGAAATGGGCTATGCCGCACGTCTGTTTTTCAGGGGCTTTCCGCCTCCCCACACTTCGAGCCGCAGCACGATATGACCGAGTCCTCCGCTCCCGACTATTCGCAGACCCTGTTTTTGCCGCGCACCGATTTCCCGATGCGCGCCGGCCTGCCGCAGAAAGAGCCCGAGATTCTGGCGCGCTGGGCGCAGATCGATCTCTACAAGCGCATTCGCGAGACATCGGCCGGGCGGCCGCGCTTCGTGCTGCATGACGGCCCTCCCTATGCCAATGGCAATATTCACATCGGCCATGCGCTCAATAAAATCCTGAAGGATATGGTGACGCGCAGCCAGCAAATGCTTGGGCGAGATTCCAATTATGTGCCGGGCTGGGATTGCCATGGCCTGCCGATCGAATGGAAGATCGAGGAGCAATATCGCGCCAAGGGGCGTAACAAGGATGATGTGCCGGTCGTCGAATTCCGCCAGGAATGCCGCGCCTTCGCGCAAAAATGGCTCGACACGCAGCGCGAGGAATTCAAGCGGCTGGGCGTGACAGGCGATTGGGATCATCCCTATTCGACCATGGCCTTTCACGCCGAAGCGCAGATTGCGCGCGAGATCATGAAGTTCAAGGACAATGGACTTCTCTATCGCGGCTCGAAGCCGGTCATGTGGTCGGTGGTGGAAAAAACCGCTCTGGCAGAGGCGGAAATCGAATATCACGATCACCAGAGCGATATGGTGTGGGTGAAGTTTCCGGTGATGTCTGGAGCGCTTGCAGGTGCGTCCGTCGTCATCTGGACCACCACGCCCTGGACGCTGCCGGGCAATCGCGCCATCTCCTATTCGCACAAGATCGAATATGCCCTCTATGAAGTCACCGCCAATGAGCGCGACTTCGGGCCGAAGGTCGGCGAAAAATATGTGCTCGCCGTGAAGCTCGCTGAAGCCGTCGCATCCACGTCGAAAATCACGCTCGCCAAAGTTGGCGATGTTTCGGCCGACGTCCTGAAAGCCAGCGTCTGCGTCCATCCGCTCGCATCGCTGGGCTACACTTTCCAGGTCCCGCTGCTCGATGGCGATCATGTCACCGACGATACGGGTACGGGTTTTGTCCATACGGCGCCCTCGCATGGCCGCGAGGATTTTGAAATCTGGATGGCGTCGGGCCGCATGCTTTCCGAGCGTGGCATTGACACGCGCATTCCCTTCACCATTGACGATGACAGCGTCTATACGGCGGAAGCGCCCGGTTTCGAGGGCAAGCGCGTCATCAATGAAAAGGGCGACAAGGGCGACGCCAATGAGGCGGTCATCAAGGCGCTGATCGACAATCATGCACTGGTCGCGCGCGGCCGGCTGAAGCATCAATATCCGCATTCGTGGCGCTCGAAAAAGCCGGTCATTTTCCGCAATACGCCGCAATGGTTCATTGCG
>CAZHOK010000071.1:0-14592 GCA_964534115.1 uncultured Beijerinckia sp. | reverse complement strand
CGATCGTCAGCACGCCGAGAAAGACCATCATCGACCAGAAGCCGAACAGGCCGATATCGTTGAAGGCCACGGCCCAGGGGAAGAGAAAGGCCACTTCAAGGTCGAAGATGATGAAGAGCAGCGACACCAGATAGAACCGGACGTCGAATTTCATGCGGGCGTCGTCAAATGCGTTGAAGCCGCATTCATAGGCCGACAATTTCTCGGGATCTGGCTTCGAATAGGCGACGACGAAAGGAGCCACCAGCAAAGCTGCGGAAATACCGCCGGCGACGGCGATGAAGATCACGAGCGGCAGGTAGTCTGACAGAAGGCTCGACATGCGCTGACCCGAGTGCTGGAGAAATCCAGGCTGTCGGCAGGGTTCTTCCCCGATCCGGAATCCGGATGGCAAAGGCCTGCGAGACGGGCGGAGGAGTATCGCAGCGCAGCGAAGGGCGCAAGGTGTCAGAGGGCTTCCCTGCACGTCTTACGTGGCAAGAATGTGTCGGATCACATCGCCCTTAAAGGCAGCCCTAGAGGAAGCCGAGCCGGCCTGCGACCAATCCGATAATCGTCCCGCCGGCGATGGCATAGAGCGGATTATACTTCGTCAGGGCGATGAAGGAGGCCGAGACAATGACAATCCCGACGCCCAGAGCCCCGGAGACGGCCGCCTGCGCCGTGACCACGCCGCTTGCCACGATCAGGCCCAGAACAATGGGTGGCAGGGCCAGTTGAAGGACCGGGAACCAGTCCTGCCGGGCGAGGCGGACATAGAGCCGGCCGACCAGTAAAGCAATGATGCTGGAGGGAATAACTGCGGCAAGGGTCGCAGCCAAGAGCCCCTCAAGCCCCGCCACGCGCCAGCCGACGAGCGAGATCATCATGAAATTGGGCCCCGGCGCCGTCTGGGACAAAGCAAAATCGCGGGCGAATTCCGCATTGGTCAGCCAAGGATTGACCTCGACCGACAGGCGGTGGATTTCCGGCATCATGGCCGGGGCGCCCCCCACCGAGACGAGCGAGAGGGCGCCAAAGGTGACGGCCAGTTTGATGAGAGGCGATTCGGTCATTTGCGCCGCCTCCACCAGGTCGCAGCAAAACAGATGGGCGCGAGGACCAGAACAGTCCCGACGAAGGGCAGACGCAGCACGCCCATGGCGAGGAAAGTCGCAACCGCAAAACCCAGATGCATGGGCTCCAGCCGCAGATTGCGGCCCATTTTGATTCCCATGCCAATCACCAGACCCGCTGCAGCCGCCCCTGCCCCCACAGTTGCCGCCTGCACATCGGCATTGGCGGCAAAAAGCTCATAGACCATGGTCAGGCCGATCAGGATCAGGATCGGGATGATCATCAGGCCGGAAAGGGCGACCACGGAGCCCAGCGGACCCTGAAAGCGGTCGCCAACCATGACTGCCATATTCAGAATATTCCCGCCCGGCAGGATCTGCCCCATGCCGATCACCTCGGCATATTCGCGCTCGCCCATCCAGCGCCGGCGATCGACAATGACATGGCGCGCCATGGTCGCCACGCCGCCAAAGCCGCCCAAAGCCATTTCGGCAAAGCCCATAAAAAGTTCGAGCTTGCCAATTGTGCGGCCGGCATTTGTGTCCGGGGTTTTGACGCTGTCTTCCATGCCCGCCCTTCTGCGCTTCTTCGCGCTGCGGATCAAGCGTCAGAAGGCTTTCAGGGAGTGGCCGGATAGGCGCGTGGGAACGCGCCTGAAGAAGGTGCCTGGCTCCGGCCCGCAGCAATCGCCGCGGACCGGTTTGGTGGAGGTTTCGTTTAGCGGAACAGCGACAGGATCTGCTGACTCGACTGGTTGGCAATGCTCAGCGATTGCACGCCGAGCTGTTGCTGGACCTGGAGCGCCTGGAGGCGCGTCGACTCGGCATTCATGTCGGCATCGACCAATTGGCCGACACCTTTTGTGACGGCATCCATCAGGTTGGAAACGAATTCGGATTGCATTCCGATCCGGGTTTTCACGGCGCCAAGATCGCTGGCCGCCGTGGTGATGTCGGTCAGCGCCGCATCGACAATGTTGATGTAATTGGTCAAGGTCGTCTGGTCCGCGCTTGAATCCGTAAGCGATGAAATGTCGAAGTCGCTGACCTTGACATTGCTGGTCGTTCCGGACGTGCGCGCCTTGTCGATAATTCCCTCGCCCGACGAACCCTTGTCGAACAGGGCAACCTTCGACACATCCACATCGATGGTGCCGATGGCAACGCTCGTACCGGACCGCGTGAAAGATCCGACAATGGCTTTGGTACCATTGTAACCCGTCGCGCTCGAATCCACCGCAAGCCAGTTTTGGCCTGAAAAGGTCGAGGAATCCGCCACGCTCTGGATCTGGTCCTGGAGCTGGGCAATTTCCGCCTGCACCTTGGCCCGGTCAATGCCAGGCTGGCGGGCGGCAACGAGTTTCGACTTGATCTGCGTGACCAGATCGGACGTCGTTTTCAGCGCCGCCGAGGCGACATCGACCGTGGCCGCGCCCATGCCGAGCGCATCCTTGACGGTGGACAGGGCAGCATTATCGGATCGCATCGTGGTTGCGATGGACCAATAGGCTGCATTATCCGCAGCGGTGGAGACACGCATGCCCGTTGAAATACGGTCCTGCGTCGTCTGCATCGCCCGGTTGGTCGCATTCAGATTTTGAAGCGCCGTAATGGCCGAAGCATTCGTGAGTAAGCTTGTCATGAGCTATGTCCCATTCAGGAAACAGAGGGACATACTGGGCTCTCACCAGTACGACGGACTGGCCTCATGCCGCTTACCCGGACCATGCCGGACATTGCACCGTCGTGGGCCCATGATGCGCGGCAAATTTTAATCCCGCGTTCCGGAGAAAGGTTAAATTTTGCTGAATCGACCGGTGATGCGAGAGCGACATTCAAAAGGCCGAAACGGACCCTGACCTGCCTCCGATCATCGGGGTTTGACCAAAATATCGTCTCGATTGAGCCGCCAGATGGCGAAATTGAGCGCGCCTGCAAAAGTCACCCAGCAGAGATAGGGAACCAGCAACAGGCCGGCAGTCCGGTCGATGGGCAGGAAAACCACGATCATGGCGGCAATGGACAACCACAGGGCCACAAGTTCGAAAAAGGCCTGGTCTGGCCGGCGCCGGCCGAAAAACAGCCAGGACCAGGCTCCGTTGAGCCCCAGACTCACCACATAGAGAGCCAGCTCCGGCCAGGCAGACATGCCGCGGGCCTCGAAAATCCGCCAACCGGAAATTGCGATCATGAGAAACAAAACCGCCCATGCGGGCGCAAACAGCCAGTTCGGCGGTCGCCAGCGCGGCTTTTTGAGATCTTCATACCATTGACCTGGCATGAAAAAGGCGCCGCTGGAGGCCGCCGCCAGATTCAGCCCGAGAAAGACCAACAGAGAGAAAACATCCGAAAAACTCATCCGATCCCTTCCGGCTTCACCAAAGCCGTTGATCTTCCAGTCGTGATCAGACAGTTTGACACATGAATATGTCAAAATGACTGGAAGCTGTCCCAATGCGCCTCGTCTACCCCTTTGCCGCAATCGTTGGCCAGGAAGACATGAAAACCGCCCTGCTGATCGCCGCTGTCGATCAGGGCGTCGGGGGCGTGCTCGTCTTCGGCGACCGTGGCACCGGCAAATCGACCGCTGTTCGCGCGCTCGCAGCTCTGCTCCCCAAGCGGAACGTGATTGCCGGTTGCGCCTATCAATGTACGCCTGAGCGCAGCGCTGGATTATGCGAGTCCTGCGGACCAGGTACGAAACCGAAGCTGCGCCTTGAGCCCATGCCGGTTGTCGACCTGCCGCTGGGCGCCACAGAAGACCGGATCACCGGCGCGCTCGACATTGAGCGCGCTTTGGCCGGGGGCGAAAAGAAATTCGAACCGGGCCTGCTGGCCCGCGCCCATGGCGGCTTCCTCTATATCGATGAAGTGAACCTGCTCGAAGATCATCTTGTCGATCTGTTGCTCGATGTCACGGCCTCGGGCGAAAATGTGGTCGAACGCGAAGGGTTCAGCCTGCGCCATCCGGCGCGTTTCGTTCTGGTGGGCTCAGGCAATCCGGAAGAAGGCGAATTGCGCCCGCAATTGCTGGACCGTTTCGGCCTCTGCCTCGAAGTGAAAACGCCGCGCGATCTTGAAAGCCGCATTGAAGTCGTGCGCCGCCGCGATGCTTTCGAGCGCGACCGCGCAGCTTTCATCGCGCACTGGCAGAAGGAAGAGGAAAAAATCCGTCGTCGCATCAAGAAAGCGCAGGCGCTTCTCCCCGATATTGAAGTCCCAGACGATGTGATGGAACGCGCCGTGCAATTGTGCATGACTTTGGGCTCGGACGGTATTCGCGGCGAGATCACGCTGATCCGCGCTGCGCGTGCTGCTGCTGCTCTCGATGGTGCGAAAAAAGTTTCTGATAAGCATGTGCGCCGCGTGGCGCCTCTGGCCTTGCGCCATCGTCTGCGCCGCAATGTGCTGGACGAAGTCGACACCGGCGTGCGCGTCGCGCGTGCGCTCGATGAAGTCAT
Organism: uncultured Beijerinckia sp.; assembly: GCA_964534115.1. Classification (GTDB taxonomy): domain Bacteria; phylum Pseudomonadota; class Alphaproteobacteria; order Rhizobiales; family Beijerinckiaceae; genus Terripilifer. The sequence continues at coordinate 10,076 of CAZHOK010000071.1, read as the reverse complement.
GCCTGCATGAGCGCGGGACTGGCCGCCGCCATTTTTGCAGTCGATCCGGCTGGCGTCGGGGGCCTTGTCTATCGCGGCAGGGCCGGGCCGGCGCGCGAGGCTTTTCTCGACCATGTCAAAAAACTTTTGCCGCCCGACATGCCGCTGCGCCGCATGCCGCCCTCCATATCCGATGATCGACTTCTCGGCGGGCTTGATCTTGGCGCGACATTGGCGCTGGGACGGCCCATCGCCATGCGCGGATTGCTGGCCGATGCCCATGGCGGAATTCTGATCGCGCCCATGTGCGAACGCATGCAGGCAAGCCATGTCGCCCATGTCGTTGCAGCCATGGATCGCGGTGAATTCATCGCCCAACGCGAAGGATTGACGATTGCAGCGCCAGCCAGTTTCGGCCTTCTGGCACTTGATGAAAGCGAGGAGGATGAAAGTGTCTCCGCTTCCATCCTCGACCGCACGGCCCTTCTGCTCGATGAGCGCAAAGCCGATCTTCTCGACGATCTCGACACGGCGCCCAAAGCAAAGGCGATTGAACGCGCGCGCCATGCGCTGCCGCACGTCGACTCCGGCGTCGAACATATTGCGAGCCTTGTCGAGACGGCTGCTGCTTTCGGCATTGAGTCCATCCGCGCCTGTCGACATGCGCTGCATGTTGCGCGCATTTGCGCTGTGCTGGCGGGACGCGAGGCCATTGCAAAAGACGATCTGATGAGGGCCGTGCAGCTCGTCCTGGCGCCGCGCGCCCGGCAATTGCCGCCCCTCGAAGATCAAAGCGAACCGCCGCCCGAAACAACCGAGAATAACGAAGGCCCGAAGGATGAGGCGCGCAACGATACGCCCGAAGATGAGACTGCATCGACTCCGCAGGGCGAAGAAAATCTGACGGATGCCGTGCGCGCCGCTCTTCCTCCCGATCTTCTGAAAGCGCTTGTGGCGGGCACGCCGCCCAGACGCGGATCGGCGGGCGGCAAAAGCGGGCTCGTGCGTCGCACTTTGCGGCGCGGGCGCCCTATCGGTTCGCGCCCTGGCGAATTGTCTGGCGGTGCGCGGCTTGCGCTCATCGATACATTGCGCGCGGCCGCGCCCAAACAGGTCTTGCGCCGACGCCTGCTTGCGCCCGATGCCAAGGCACCGCCCATTCTGATGCGCAAGGAAGATATGCGGATCAAGCGCATGGCCGAGCGCACGCGGGTCGCGACGATTTTCGTTGTCGATGCTTCGGGTTCATCGGCCTTGCATCGTCTGGCGGAAGCCAAAGGCGCCGTGCAATTGCTTCTTGCTGAATGCTATGTGCGGCGCGATGAAGCGGCCTTGATCGCCTTTCGCGGACGCAGTGCCGACTTGCTGCTTGCGCCCACGCGTTCGCTGGCACGTGTGCGCAAGCAATTGGCGCAATTGCCGGGCGGAGGCGGCACGCCGCTCGCCTCGGGCATTGCACTGGCAAGCGAACTTGCCGAATCCATTGCCCGGCGCGGCGATACGCCAATTCTGGTTTTCTTCACCGATGGCCAGGCCAATGTGACGCGCGAGGGGATCGGCAATCGCGCACAAGCGGAACAAGATGCAAGCGCCATCGCAAAACATGTGCGCGCGCGCTCAATCGCCAGCCTTCTGGTCGATACATCGCCGCGCCCGCAACCGCGCGCGCGAAAACTGGCCGAGGATCTTGGCGCCCGCTATCTGCCTCTGCCGGCCGCCGATGCGCAGCGCGTCTCAAAAGCGCTGAAAGCGGAAATTGCAGCGCGTTGAGCCGCGATCATTTCCAGCGGCGCATGAGATCGAAGACATGGGCGAGGCCCGAGGCTGCCAGAAAGACGAGCAGCATGGCCACATCGCCCAGAAGCGCCGCCCGCACGGCCAGCAAAAGACATGCGCCTGCGGCAAGATTTGCGACAATATCGAGAGGGGCCGGCCCCCTGCCCCGCTTCATGCGCCAATAGATGAGCGCAGCACATTCCAGCACGACCAGTGCGAGAATGGCTTCCGGCAAAAATGCGAAGTCCGACATGACGGGATCGCTCCATGCGAGCGACAATCATCCTTGCGCCAAAGGCGTTGGATTGCTTCGCCGCTCCGCTGCCTTCAGTGCCGAGGCTGAAGATCAGGCCTCGACCGCCTCGGCATTTTCGCCCTCGACCAGAGGCTTGTCGCCAATGAAGGGGCAGGCATCGACGCCAACATCGGCAGGATCCATCTGCAGCGGTCCGGCGACCGGGCAGAGCTGGGCCAGAGGATGGTTGGCATCGACCACAGCGCGCGCAATGCCCATGCTGGTCCAGATCGCATCGAGCGCATGGAGCAAATGTTCGATATCGGCATCCGAATGCAGAGGCGACGGCGTGATGCGCAGACGCTCCGTGCCACGCGGCACGGTCGGATAATTGATCGGCTGGATATAGACGCCGAATTCATCCATCAGCCGATCCGAGATCGCCTTGCACAGCACAGGATCGCGCACCATGACCGGAACGATATGGCTGGGATTGTGGAGATGGGGAATGGCCAGACGATCAAGCCCGTCACGCAGACGGCGCACGCGATCCTGATGGCGCGAACGCTCATGCGATGAATTTTTGAGATGTTTCACGGAAGCGCAGGCGCCGGCTGCCAGCGCCGGAGGAATGGCCGTGGTGAAAATAAAGCCCGACGAGAAAGAGCGGACATAATCGCAAAGCGCGGCGGAGGCGGCAATATAACCACCCATCACGCCATAGGCCTTGGCCAGCGTGCCTTCGATAACAGTCAGGCGATGGCTCAGGCCTTCGCGATCGGCAATGCCGCCGCCGCGCGGACCATACATGCCAACTGCATGGACTTCATCGAGATAGGTCATGGCATTGTAGGCATCGGCGACATCGCAGAGCTCGGCGATGGGCGCAATATCGCCATCCATCGAATAGACGCTTTCAAACATGACCAGCTTCGGACGCGCCGGATCGAGATCGGCGAGCTTGCGCTCCAGATCGCGCGGATCGTTATGTTTGAAAATCCGCTTTTCGCAGCGCGCATGGCGCACACCCTCGATCATCGAGGCATGATTGCCCTCATCCGAAATGACGACGCAATCGGGCAGGCCGGCAGCCAGAGTGCCGAGCGTCGCCCAATTGGAGACATAGCCTGAGGTGAAGAGAAGTGCCGCTTCCTTGTTATGCAGATCGGCCAGCTCGCGCTCGAGCAGGACGTGCTGATGCGTCGTGCCCGAAATATTGCGCGTGCCGCCCGCCCCGGCCCCGGCCGAGTCCAGCGCCTGATGCATGGCGGAGAGCACCGCCGGATGCTGGCCCATGCCCAGATAATCGTTTGAACACCAGACCGTGATCGGGCGTTTGCCTTGCGGCCCGTGATAGGTGGCCTTCGGGAATGAGCCCGCATGACGCTCGAGATCGGCGAAGACGCGATAGCGACCCTCGCGGCGGAGCCCGTCGAGCTGCCCGGCAAAAAAGGCTTCGTAATTCATCACAGGCTCCCCTTGGTACGCGCATCAGCATAGGAAGAAAGGGCGACGCCGGCGAGCGGCGCCTTGACGGGCAGGCGTGTCAGGTGGGACCGCATACCCCACTTCCAGAGTTTTTCGGACTGCCAGGGCAGGACGAGAAACCAATGTTCGAGGATGGCGAGCGCCATGAACACGGAAAGCAGGGTATAGGCAATAGCCTCCCCCTCGCTGGCCGCACCGATTGCACGCTGGATGAGCAGCGCCAGACCGGCCGTGGCGATCGTCACAACGATCGGGAACAGACCATTCATGGACCGCTCCCTAAAACAACTGGCGAGATGCCGCAGGCGCTCCGGCAGGAATGAAACCGGGGCATTCGGCACGCCCAGAAAAATATTGAGCTTTGAGGACAGGCGCATGGCCCAGAGCAGGCCGTAGGCATAAAGCGCCAGACGATTGTCTCCACCCAGAGCTGCCAGCCAAAGCGCACAGAAACCGACCAAAATGGCCAGTTCATGCCAGATGATCATCGATGTGGCTTGCGCCGCCCGCTCCAGACCGCGGGCATTGACGCTGGCCGCAACCCGGCGTGGGCCGGTGATCCAGCCGGTCAGGAAGGCCATTTCATTCCAGGCCCAGACGGCCAGGGCGCCGGTAAAGGCGTGATAGGCGCCGACCGACCCGGAATCGAAACGCGATTCATAGACGGCGAAGAGGCCCGCCCCAGCCAAAACGGTCATGCCCAGCATGCTTGTCGGGAAGGTGCGCTTGGGCAAACCATCCAGATAGAGGATGGCGCCGGTGGCAAACCACCAGACAAAAAGGCCGTAAAGAGCTGCGAGGCTGCAGGCGAGCAACATCTTCTCCTACCAGACCGGCTGCAGGGCGACCTGCTTGGGCAGTTCATGGTTTCGCACCGGCGTCATGAACAGGCGCGCGAAAGCAATGGCTCCTGAAGCCGACAGGAAACCGCGTTTCACAAAGCCTGCAATACCGCCCTGCTCCTTGGCCGCCTGTGTCGCTTCGCTGATGCGGCGCAGACGCTCAAAACCCTGCCAGATCGCCTCATTGTCGAGATCGATCGTGAACGGGAAGACCTGCTTGGTGATTTCAGAGCACAGATGGATGACCTTGCGGTCATAGGCCTGCGGATCGAGCCCGAGCGCTTCATAAAAATCGCTGCGCATGTGATCTCGCACATACATGGTCGCGTAAACGGCAAGCAGGAAGAAACGGATCCACAATTTATTGCGGCCTTCGAGAAGTTTCGGATTGGCGCGCATCACAAGTGCGAAAGCCTCGCCATGGCGGAACTCGTCATTGCACCAATTTTCAAACCATTTGAAAATGGGATGAAAACGCTTTTCGGGATGACGCTCGAAATGCCGATAAATGGTGATGTAGCGCGCATAGCCGATCTTCTCTGACAGATATGTCGCGTAGAAGATGAATTTCGGCTGGAAATAGGTGTATTTCTTCGCCCGCGCGAGAAAGCCAAGATCGATGCCGATGTTGAAATCCTTCAGCACTTCATTGATGAAACCGGCGTGGCGGGATTCATCGCGCGCCATAAAGGCGAAGAGATCGCGAATTTCAGGGTTGGTGATGCGCTTCTTGATTTCGGCATAAAGAACGCAGCCGGAAAATTCCGACGTCAGCGAGCTGACCAGAAAATCGACGAAATCGCGCCGCAAGCCTTCGGGCAATTGCGACATGTCCATCTTGAATTCATCCGTGCGCTTGAAGTGATCCTTGTTCCGATCCTCGCGCATTTCGTTCATCATCGCATCCCATTCCGCTTGCACGGATGAAATGTCGAGCTTGTTCATCGCTTCGCAATCGGTCGTATAAAAGCGCGGCGTGAGAATGGTTTCTTCCAGAACGGATTTTACGGCCACATTGGCGCCGCCACCTTCCATCGGAATCATGATGCGCTCCCAGCAGAAAAACCGATCTCATAAAGTTCGGTCAGCTCTAGATAAGACAGGAATCTTGTTGTCATGCGGCCGATGGGGCCGGCATGGATAATGGTCGCGGTACAATGAAAAACACCCTGTTCGCCGAACCCGATCCTGGTCGGCGCACCGTGGACAATCACCTTGTCGCCCGGCCCCGGATCCATGCCATCGAGCGTGACATAGGCCCGCAGGCTGTCTGGCGTCTGCGCGATCTCAACCGTGCAGGGAATATCATGCGTCTTGCGTGAGCCGATCATTTCTTGTCCCCCGCTTTTTCGAGTAGTCCTGCGAAAAGTCCTGCATTCGTTGGCCCGAATGAATCGAGCTCGATGATACGCCCGCTGACCGGGTCTGTAAGTGTTATCTTTCCGTCGGCGCGACGTGCCAGTTCAAAAGCAATGTCTGAACCGGCATCGCGCGAGCGCCGATCGCGGGCGAGCCCGCGCATCACGCCCCGTAAAAAGCCGCCTTCGCCAATGCCAAATTGTGCGATTGTGCGACCGCCTTCCGTCTCAACCCGAACACCGCCGCCTTGATTGTCGAGAAAACGAAGGTTCGCGGATTCGCTCACGGGCGCATGTATCACGCGCACCGCACCGAAATCCGTGTAACGCGCCACGCCTGCAAAGATCAGCGAAATGGCAACGATCGCCGCGCCCGCATGAAGCAGGTGTTTTGGAGCGGTTTGACCTGCGAAAATCTCGCTCATCATATCCTCACGATGCCAAAGGCGCCGGATTGCCGCGCAGCCCCTGCGCGACACTGCTGTCGCTCGCATGGATCGGCTTGGCCGAAGCCCCTGCCAATGCATTTGACAGCAATTCAGCTACTGCTTGCGGATTTTCAATCGCGCGCAGCATGGGCTCGGGGCGCGCATAGCGCCAGGGGCGCACATGCGGCCAGAGCACGAGATAGGCAAGCCGGTCGCCCTTGCGCAATTGCATGGCAATATCGCCGCTGCCATCGCGATGCGTGGCAACCCCAGCACCGTCGATCACGGTAAAAGGAATGTTCAGCGTCACCGGCAAAGCCATGCCGATCCGCAGCACAATCCGTCGATCCGTGATCGAATAAAGCGTTGTTTGTGCCGATGCATAGGCCAGGCCCACCAGCAATGCGATGGCAGCCAGCGCCAAAGGCACCAGAGCCATGGCATTCTGAAGGGCAAGCAGCGCACCAGATCCATCCAACCAGCTCGAAGCCGCCTGCCAAACCATCAACAAAGCGAAATAGATCATCACCTCACGCAGCCGAAAGGCGCGCATGGCGAGGGGCCGCCAATGCGGCTGCCCCTGCCAGAGAAGTCGTTCGTCTTTCGGCAATTGCTCGGGAAGGCCGGGAACCGGCTCGAACTCGTGCTCGCTCATACGATGGGTTCCTTCCGCTGCGGATTGGCATAAAGCGTGCCCGCACCATAGAAGCCGGAGATCTTGTCTTCCTCGAGCAGCGTGACCTGATCGGGGTTTTTCGTCCGCGGCGCGATGGCAAAATGTTCGCCATGAACGGCCGCAACACGAATCTCGCGCTTGTCGCCATCGACGCGGCAGAAATTGTTCGGCACCAGAACGGAGCCCGAACCATTCGCCAGTTCGATTTCAAAATAACGCGCAATATATTCGGACCGGTCGATCCAGACATCCTTGACCGTGCCGCCAACGACGCCATCGGCGCCCTTGACCTTCATGCCGACAGGCTGAGGATCTTCCTTGGCAACAAAGAAATCCGTCGCCACGCGCAAGGGCACGATCTTCACCAATCCGTCGAAAGCGTGATCGGGATGATCGGCACGCTCCGCATAGGAGCCCGGACCGACAAAGGCCAACATCGGATTGCCGATCGGCTCGAGCGGCGACCCCGGATAGGGCGACACAGGTGCTGCATTGATCGGACGATTGTCAGGTCGACCACCCTCCACAAGAATGCTCTCGCCATGCGGCATGAGATAGGTCTTGGACGGCGGAGGAGCGGGAAATCCGAGCACGGGGGTGCGGGAATTCGGATTCTCCTGAACGAGCGGATATCCTTCGCGCTTGCTCTCCTGATGCAAATACAGGATGAGCGCTGCGAAAAACAGCCAGAAGACATAGAGAACGGCGGTGGCGAGGTCGATATTATAGCCGATCATTGCAAGTGCTCCTTCTGATCAGCGAGGCATTTCGGCTAGGCCGAAACCGGACCGCTGCCGGTCCGCACGCGCATGACGTGCGAGCGGGCCGATAGCGGCAAGGGTGAGAAACAACAACAAAAGCTCGATGTGATACACAGCGCCATAACCCGACCAGGCCGGATTGAGCACCGAACCGAAAAAGCCCGTTTCAGCCAGGGCTGAAACGCCATCCCGAATGAGAGCGCCAAAGAACATGGCAAGACCGGCAGCGCTGGCCTGCACCGCGCCCCAAGCGCCAAGCGCAAGCCCCTGCGAGCCCTGCTCGTCAATGCTCATGGCTGCAACAAGCGTGGCGACCGAATAAAGCCCGCCGGCAAAACCGATGAGTCCTGCACCGATCTGGAACAGGAGGGGCGAACCGAATGCTCCGGCGATAATGACAAGAGCGAAAGCGGGAAGGCCCAGCATGGCGCCATAGCCGGCAAGCCTGTAAGCATCTGCACCGCGGCCCATCAAACGCGCTGCAAGCGCATAGGCAGCCAATGACCCCCCGGCCAGAAGCGCCGTCAGCAAAGAGGTGCGCGAGACCGACAGGTGCAGCACTTCGCCGCCATAGGGCTCCAACACAATATCCTGCATGGAAAAGGCCGCGGTTCCCAAAGCAACCGCCACAAGAAAGCGACGCGCGCGTGCGGCTTGCATCAATGTCTTCCAGCTGGTGCGGAAATCGGGTTGATCGGCCGCCCGGCCCTTTGTGCGCGAAGGATCGCGCGCTTCCTGTTTCCAGCCGGCGATAAAGTTCAAAATGACCGTTGCCAGCGCGACGCCCTGCACGACCTGGATCAGCTTCACCGGGTTGAAATCGCGCAACAGCCAACCGAACAGGAAGGCGCTGCCCACCATGCCGACCAGCAACATGACATACATGAGCGCGACCACACGCGGGCGCTTCTCGACCGGCGACAGATCGGCCGCCAAAGCCAGCCCAGCTGTCTGCACCGTCTGAATTCCTGCACCAACCAGAAGGAAAGCGACAGCAGACGCAATATGGCCGATAAAAACCGGGCCCGTCGTATCGCCTGACATGATCAGCAAGGCGAAGGGCAGAATGGAGAAGCCGCCGAAGGCCAGCAGCGAGCCCATCCAGAGATAGGGCACGCGGCGCCAGCCCAACACGCTGCGATGATGATCCGACCGGAAGCCGATCAGCGGGCGCAGGGGAGCCAAAGTGAGCGGCAGAGCAACAGCTCCGGCGACGAGCCAGGCCGGCAAACTCAGCTCCAAAATCATGACACGGTTCAACGTGCCGACAATCAGCGCCATGGCCATGCCGACAGACACTTGAAACAGCGAAAGACGCAACAAACGACCGAGCGGCAAATCGGCAGAAGCCGCATCCGCGAAAGGCAGAAAGCGTGTTCCCACGCTCCGCCAGACATCAGCCATTCGGGGTCTTTGCGCGATCATGTGCGAGCGACCTCCAGCGCCTGAGAAATGTAAAAGCCGCGCGAGACGCGATGCATGCGCCCGACGCCCCAATCGGCAAGGCCTTTTTCGCCGCGAATGGAGGCCACGAGAGCATCCTGCGCCACCGGAATGATCGCCGGCGAGCGATCGCTGCGCGGAAAAAATTGCCCAGCCATATGCATGGCGGCCAGCAAAGGCGTGCGCGGCGCAAAGGTCACGAGCATGGCGCAACGCGTCCGCTGAGCCAGAGCCGACAAGGCAGCCACTGCATCGCCGGGCGCATAATGAATGAGCGCATCCATCGACACGACATAATCGAACGAGCCCAAGGCGGGATCGGCCATGTCGCCGACGCGAAAATCGATCCGCCCGGCACCCAGACTTTTGGGCAGGCGCTCATTGGCCAAGGCGATGAGATTGGGCGCAATATCGACAGCCACAACCTCCGCCCCGCGTTGGGCCGCCTCGACGGCAAAAGCCCCTGTCCCGCAGCCTGCATCGAGCAGACGGCAACCGCGCAAATCGTCCGGCAACCAGGAGAGAAGCCGATTGCGCATCTCCTCGCGACCGGCGCGCACGGTCGCACGAATGCGACCGACCGGCGCATCCGAGGTCAGACGTGCCCAGGCATCAACTGCCGTGCGATCGAAATAGGTTTCGATCGCACCCAGCCTTTCGCGATAGGAGAGCGTGCCAGCCATCAGTCGAACCCCAGAAGATCGAAGATGTCACGGTCCTTCAGCGCCGTGCCGCTATATTCTTCATTTCCATCCCAGAGGGATTGCGCGAGCCGCAGATATTCCTGCTGCACGGCCAAAATGGCCGGTGTCGGCTCCATTTCGAAGAGCGTCGCCTTTTTCAGACGCGAGCGACGAATGTCGTCGAGATCGGGAATATGCGCGATGGTTTTCAGGCCCGCCGCAGCATTGAATTTGTCGATCTGGTCGGTCGCTGCGCTGCGATTGGCAATCACGCCGCCCAGACGAACCTTATAGTTTTTCGACTTGGCGCCAATGGCCGCAACAATGCGGTTCATCGCAAAGATCGAGTCGAAATCATTGGCTGTCACAATCAGGGCGCGTTCGGCATGTTGCAGCGGCGCAGCAAA
>CAZHOK010000070.1:10793-15093 GCA_964534115.1 uncultured Beijerinckia sp. | reverse complement strand
CGAGATCGAGCTGGTAGAATTCGCCGGGCAGTCGGTCGGCGCGCGGATCTTCATCGCGGAAGCAGGGCGCGATCTGGAAATAGCGGTCGAAGCCCGCCATCATCAAAAGCTGCTTATATTGCTGGGGCGCCTGCGGGAGCGCGTAGAATTTTCCCGGATGCAGGCGCGAGGGCACCAGAAAGTCGCGCGCGCCTTCCGGCGAAGACGCCGTCAGGATCGGCGTCTGGAATTCATTAAACCCCTGCCCCTTCATGCGCGTGCGCATGGAATCGATCACCTGCGTGCGCAGCATGATATTTTTGTGCAGGCGCTCGCGGCGCAGATCGAGGAAGCGATATTTGAGGCGGGTCTCTTCCGGATAATCGATATCGCCAAAGACGGGCAGCGGCAGCTCGGCTGCTGCACCCAAAACTTCCATATCGCGAATATAGACCTCGACCTTGCCGGTCGGCATGTCGGCATTTTCAGTGCCGGCGGGACGGATGCGCACATCGCCATCCATGCGCACGACCCATTCGGAGCGCAGCTTTTCAGCCGTGGCAAAGGCCGGCGAATCCGGGTCCACCACGCATTGCGTCATGCCGTAATGGTCGCGCAGATCGATGAAGAGAACGCCGCCATGGTCGCGGATGCGATGGCACCAGCCGGACAGGCGGACCTTTTGTCCGGCGTCTGTCTCGCGGAGCTGTCCGCAGGTATGCGAGCGGTAGCGATGCATCTTGTCTCTCACGGCAAAAGGGGGTGTTTTCGTGGGTCGGTGCGTCCCATGCTACCCCTCTTTTGTCAAGGAACGAGGGGTGGGGCGGCGGGCGGACGATCCCTCTGGGCACCATGGCAAGGCGCGGAGCGTCGACGCAATGACAAGCCCGAAACCAGCCAATCCCCCTCGCCTTCCCCCAATTTTCCCGCTATAGCCCCAAAAATGAGCCTGATCACAACCACCGAGTCCCTGGCGCAAACCTGCCGGCGGCTTGCCCAGCACCCCTATGTGACCGTCGACACCGAATTTTTGCGGGAGACGACCTTCTGGCCGAAGGTCTGCGTCATTCAGCTCGCCTCCGAAGAGGAGGCGGTCGCCGTGGATGCAACGGCCGAGGGACTGGATCTCGGCCCCTTTTTCGAATTGATGGCCGACCCCAAGGTTGTGAAAGTCTTTCACGCGGCCCGTCAGGATCTCGAAATCGTCTGGCATCTGGCCCGCATGGTCCCCGCCCCTTTGTTCGACACGCAGGTCGCCGCGATGGTGTGCGGCTTTGGCGATCAGGTCGCTTATGGCGAATTGGCGCAATCGATCTGCAAGGTCACGCTGGACAAATCCTCCCGCTTCACCGATTGGTCGCGCCGACCGCTCTCCGATGCGCAGATCGAATATGCTCTGGCCGATGTCACCTGGCTGCGCGACATTTATCGCGCGCTGGTCGGCAAGCTGCAGAAATCGGGCCGCATGTCCTGGCTCGCCGATGAAATGGGTACACTCTGCTCGCCTGCGACCTATGAGCAGCATCCCGAAAATGCCTGGGAGCGGTTTCGCCATCGCGCCCGCAAGCCGCGCGATCTTGCCGTGCTGATGGAAGTCGCGGCCTGGCGCGAACATGAGGCGCAGACCAAGGATGTGCCGCGTTCGCGCATTCTGAAAGACGATATTCTGATTGAAATCGCTCTGGCCGCACCGCGCACCGTCGAAGCGCTCGGCAATTTGCGCGCTTTCCCGCGCGGCATGGAGCGTTCGCGCGCTGGCGCAGAGATTCTCGCCGCCATTGAGCGCGGGCTGGAGCGCGATCCGAAATCGCTGCCGAAGATCGAGCGCGAACGGCGCGGCAATAGTGGCGGCGCAACTGTCGAATTGCTGAAAGTTCTGCTGCGACAGGTGAGCGAGCGCCATGGCGTTGCAGCCAAAATGATCGCCACAGTCGACGATCTCGAGGCCATTGCAGCCGATGACAATGCAAAGGTTCCAGCCCTGTCCGGCTGGCGTCATGAATTGTTCGGAGCAAAAGCGCTCGAGCTGAAACGCGGACGCCTCGCGCTGACGGTCGAGAATAATAAAGTCGTCACGCTCGAATGGCAGGAAGCCCCGGCGGAGTGAACCCCGCAACGCATAGTCATTGCGAGGGGCATAAGCCTTGAGGCCATCCAGAGCCGCGCGTTTGCTCTGGATTTTTTCGCTCCGCTCGCAATGACGAACCCTTCGGGTCCGTCATTTCACCTTGATGCTCGGCTCACGCCCGATCAATTTGGCCAAAGCCTTCAACCGACCGTGCACGCGCTCATTGGCGAGATCGGCCAATTCGTCCGGCAGGGTCAGAACAAGCTTGTCCTTCTGCACCAGCAATGGCGAACGCGGCAAGACGCCCGGCATGGCGGCGGTGATAATATAGGCGAGGCGCGTCGCAGTGCCCAATATATGCGCGCGGTCGAGCATGCGCGCCGTGGCGAGCGTGCGCAAATGCGGGCTGACATCTTCATCCGCGCTCAAGTGGCGATAGGAAGCCGCCAGCGCCAAAAAGGCGCGACCGGGATGATCGATCCCGATAAAGGCAGCATGCGCAATAATGTTGAGCGATTGCTCGCCGCGATAATCGGGATGTGCGCGCCAACCGATATCGGCCAAAAGGCAGGCTGCATGGCGCAGGCGCTTTTCATCCGGCGTCTCCGACAAATGCGTCGAATGCAGGAAAGCATCGGTCCAGTCGCACAGCTCTTCACCATGCTGTGGCGCGCGCGAGCGCAAAATATTCAATTCGCGCGCGGCGGCGATCAATGGATCTTCCTTGCGGCGGGCTGCATCCAGCCGCTCAAACAAAAGTCCTTCGCGCACGCCGAGCGCTGACACGACAACCTGCGAAGGTTTGGCCTGACGAATAATCTCTTCCAGCACAACTGCGCCATAGGCAAGCAGCGGGCGACGACCCGAGGGCACAGAGCCGATGGCGACCAGCGAATCCGCATTCACGCGCTCGACCAGCTCGGCAAAATCCGCCGCATCCAAAGCCGGAATGACATAATGATGCATGACATTGAGCGGATAATTGCGCTGACGCATATGCAGCCGCGCCAATGCGCGCCATGTGCCGCCAATCGCGTAAAATGTGCGGCCCTCGAGTTTTTTGAGCGGCTTGGCGCGCGCCAAGGCCTCGCGGACGATTTTCACAGCGCGTTTGGGCGAGCGATCGGAAACATCCATCAAAGACAGACCGCCCAGCGGCAGCGTGATGCCCTCGCCCAGTTTGGCGCCCTTGACCTCGTTCAATTCGAGCGAGCCACCGCCAAGATCGCCGGCAACGCCATCGGGATTCCAGAAGCCCGAGACAACGCCAAGAGCCGAAAGCTCGGCCTCGCGACGGCCCGAGAGCAATTCAATCGGCGCGCCCAAAGCAGCCTGAGCTGCAGCAAGAAATTCAGGTCCGTTGGAGGCATCGCGCGCAGCCGCTGTGGCAAGCACATGTATATCGGAGATTTCCATCGCCTCGCATAAAACGCGGAAGCGACGAAGGGCGGCCAGCGCACGATCCACGCCATCCTGCGGGAGCCGACCCGTGGTGGCCACGCCGCGCCCAAGGCCGCAGAGAACCTTGTCGTTGAAAATGGGGGTCGGCGAACGCGACAAGCCCTCATAGGCCACGAGGCGGACGGAGTTCGAGCCGATATCGACAATGGCGACGGGCGACAGACCGGCAAGGCGGCCCGGCGCATCTTTCCTGGCAAGCAACATGCGTCTCAGCGTTTTTCCAGACGCTTGAACAGCGTCTTCGGACTGGAATCCTTCAAGGACTTGCCGCGCCCCGAAAGGCTCGGATTGGTCATGAAGTAGGAATGGGCGTTGAAATGCTCATCGCCCGCGGCCGGGACTATGCGCTGGCTCGAACCGTCGGGCAAGACCCGGTAGGATTGTTCGTTGTCGATAAGATTGGCGACCATAATCTGGTCGAGTACCTGTTCGTGAACCGTCGGATTGACGATGGGCATCATCACCTCGACACGCCGGTCGAGATTGCGCTGCATCAGATCGGCGGAGGAAATATAGACATGCGCCTTGGCATGGGGCAGGCCATGCCCGCCCCCGAAAGCATAAATGCGCGCATGTTCGAGAAAGCGCCCGACAATCGACTTGACCCGGATGTTTTCCGACAGGCCCTTCACGCCCGGTCGCAGGCAACAAATGCCGCGGATGATCAGATCGATATTCACACCGGCCTGGCTCGCCGCATAAAGCGCATCGATAATTTCCGGATCGACCAAAGCATTGCATTTGCCCCAGATGGCGGCTGGTTTTCCCGCCCGCGCAAAGCCGATCTCTTCT
>CAZHOK010000070.1:0-10783 GCA_964534115.1 uncultured Beijerinckia sp. | reverse complement strand
CAAAAAGCGCGTCTTCAGCGTCAAGGGCGACATGGCCATGCGCTCAAGTCCGGCGGGTTCGGCATAGCCGGTGATGAAATTGAACACGCGCGACACATCGCGCGCCATCACGGGATCGGCCGTGAAGACGGACACATCCGTATAGATGCGCGCGGTCTGGGGATGATAATTGCCAGTTCCGACATGACAATACGTCACGAGCGAAGCACCCTCGCGCCGCACGACCATGGACAATTTGGCATGCGTCTTCAATTCGATGAAGCCGAAGACGACCTGCGCACCGGCGCGCTCAAGATCTCGCGCCCAGCGGATATTGGCTTCCTCATCGAAACGCGCCTTGAGTTCGATCAAGGCGGTCACCGATTTGCCGGCTTCGGCCGCCTCGATCAGGGCGCGCACGATCGGACTGTCGGATGAGGTGCGATAGAGCGTCTGCTTGATGGCAACCACATTGGGGTCGCGCGCCGCCTGATTGAGAAATTGCACCACAACGTCGAAGGATTCGTAAGGGTGGTGGACGACGAGATCCTTCTGCTTGATTGCGGCAAAACAATCGCCGCCATTGTCGCGCACACGCTCGGGAAACCGCGGATTATAGGGTTTGAATTTCAGATCGGGACGATCGAGCGAAACGATTTCCGACAATTCGTTAAGCGCCAGCATGCCGTCATGCACAAAGGTTTCGTCGGCGCCTGCGTCCATTTCATCGGCAACGAATTGCTGCAGACTGTCGGGCATATGGGAGTCGAATTCGAGCCGGATGACGCGGCCACGCCGACGACGCTTGAGGGCGCTCTCGAACACGCGCACCAGATCTTCCGCTTCTTCTTCCACTTCCAGATCGCTGTCGCGGATAACGCGAAAGACGCCCTGCCCGCGCACCGCATAGCCTGGGAACAGGCGCTTCGTCTGCATGACGATGAGCGTTTCCAGCGGCACGAAACGCGCGCAGCCCGGTTTAAAAACTTCCGGCAGGCGCACGAAGCGATCGACCTTCACCGGCAGGCGCACAAGCGCATTGAGGCGGCGACCGTCATGGGCGCGCACCAGATCGAAGGCGACTGAAAAACCGAGATTGGGAATGAACGGAAAAGGATGCGCCGGATCGATGGCAAGCGGCGTCAGAATGGGAAAAACATGCTGCAGAAAATGATCGTCGAGCCAGGAGGCTTCATGATCGGAGAGATCGGAGCGATCCACGATTTCAATATCGAACGCGCGTAAATCGTCGCGCAACTCATGAAAACGCGCCTGCTGCTCGGCGGTGAGTTTCATCACCTGTTCGCGGATCTGCACGAGCTGCTCGGCCGGCGACAGCCCATCTTCCGACATGACATTGACGCCCGAGCGCACCTGTCCGCGCAGACCGGCCACGCGCACCATGAAAAACTCGTCGAGATTGTTGGCCGAGATCGACAGAAAGCGCAGCTGCTCCAGCAGCGGATGATTCCTGTTTGAGGCTTCCAGCAAAACGCGTCGATTGAATTCCAGCCAGGACAATTCGCGATTCACAAAGCGCGCATAACCGGCCACGGCGGCAGGTTCGATCGGCACAGCCGGATCCCGGTGCGCTGGGGCCATCGTCGCCTCGGCATTGTTACGCGTCACAGCACTCTCCCGGCCCCAAACAATGGGCACAAGGTCAGGTTTCAGCATGACATTAACATGACAAGGCCGGCGAGGCCCTATCAAGGGCTCAACAAGGTTACTGGCCGTCCAGCCGGCGCAAGACATCGGCCGCAACGGGGCGCGTAATGGGCCGGCGCAGGGCCAAAGCCTCGCGGTCGAGTTCCTCCACCACCGCGCGCGCCGCATCCAGCGAGCGTTCGATGCGCAAGGCGAGATATTCCACTACCGACGTATCGACCACGAGCTGGCGGTCGACAAAGAGTTTTACCAGCACCGCCCGCACCAGGGCATCGTCGGGCTCGCCAATCTCAATGGCCGGCGCAAGCCGCAGGCGGGAGAGAAGATCGCGGGTCGCCAGACCCCAGCTGTCCGGCCAGCGCCGCGCCGTGATGACAAGGTAAGTGTCTGATTCCCTGACGAGATTCAGGAGATGAAAGAGCTCCGTCTCGACCTTTGGCGCGGCATCGGCATCTTCCAGCAGGATGGCGGGAGCCCGCGCCAATGCGGGCAAATCGGCCAGCGGCAGAGCGGTGGCATTGAGCGTGCGCGCACCGGCGCGCGCGGCCCAGATCGTGGCAAGATGGCTCTTGCCGGCCCCCGTCGGCCCCAGAAGCAGCAAAACGCGGTCTGGCCAATGGGGCCAGTTCTCAAACATGTCCCAGGCGCGGGCATTTGAGGGGGAAACGAGAAAATCCTCCCGCCCGAACCGCGGTTCGACCGGCAGGTCGAGCGTCAATTGGCGTGGAAAGGGCTTCAAACGGTCTCACCTTCGCGGGCGCGCGCAGCCCGCCCGAGATAAAGCGGGCTTGCAAGATAATTGCGCAGCCCAAAGCGCATCAAGACGCCGACAGCCGCCGCAATGGGGACAGCGAGGAGAAGTCCCGTAAAACCAAACAGCGATCCAAAAGCCAGAAGCGCCAGCATCAGCCAGACCGGATGCAGCCCGACAGAATCCCCAACCAGTTTGGGCGTGAGAATATTGCTTTCGACGAACTGGCCGATGGCGATCACCACGAGAACGAGGCCCAGCAGACCAAGGCTCGGCCAGCCCTGCACCAAAGCAATGGAAACCGACAGAACCAGACAGACGAGCGAGCCGACATAGGGGATAAAGCTGAGGATTCCGGACGAAATGCCGATCAGCAGACCATAGTTCAGCCCGACCAGCGACAGGCCCAGCCCATACCAGGCCGCCAGAAACAGGCAGACCAGAGATTGCCCGCGCAAAAAGCCCGCCAAAGCCATATCGATCTCAGCGGCCAGTCCGCGCACGGTCTCGCGGCTCTCGAGCGGGATCCAGCTGTCGACCTTGTCGACCATCTTGTCCCAATCGAGCAGGATGTAAAAAGCCACGACCGGCGTGATGAGAAAGAGGCCAAGCAGGCCCGCAAGCGCCCGGCCGCCCGACCAAAGACCCTTCAGAAACCCGCCGGCAATCTTGGAGGCTTCATTTGCCAGATCGCTTGCCGAGGCCGGCAGACCCGCCGTCGCCGGATCGAGATCGACGCCAAAATGCTCGGCCAATGGCTGGAGCCGGGCCAGAAGGCTGGCGCCCTGTTCGGACAGGAGATCGCGCAAGCGCCGGAACAGATTGGGCAGAGCCTCGACAAAGGCCACGACCTGCCCGCCCAGCACCGGCAGCAGGATCATGGCCAGAAGCGTCATGGCGAGCAGAAAGGCGATCAGAATGGTCAGCGTCGCCCCCAGGCGGCTCATGCCTGCCCGCTGCAGCCGGTCGGCCACGGGATCGAGCAGATAGGCAATGGCCAGAGCCGCTGCAAAGGGCATCAGAACATCGTTCAGCACCCAGAGAAGCAGCACCAGCAGGGCAAGCCCGCCGAGCCAGAAGCCGAATTTCGCCTCGATACGCATCATCCCGGTCCCTTCAGGCGCTCATGTGCCTATACCATTGCGCCAGATAGGCAGCACCCGAGACAACCGTCAACGTGGCAACGGTGACAAGCGCGATGCCGAGCCAATAGCCCAGCGACCATTCGAAGGCTTTGGCCGCCAGAACCAGCCCGGCAAAGGCGATCTGCGCGGTCGTGTTGAGCTTGGAGACCATCAGCGGCCGGATCTGGACCGGCTTGTCCATGACCCAGGAGACAACCACCGCCCCCATGATCATGATGTCGCGCGAGACCACGACAATGGCAATCGAGGCCGGCACGGCGGCCACCACGGCCAGAGAGACATAAATGGAGATCAGCAGCGCCTTGTCGGCCAGAGCATCGAGATAGGCGCCCAGCTCGCTGTGCAGATCGTAGGTCCGGGCCAGAAAGCCATCCACCCCGTCCGACAGGCCCGCCAGCAGGAACAGGACCAGCGCCACCATCCATTCGCGGTCGGCAATCATGACAATCGTCACCGGGACCATGACCAGCCGGCACATGGTGATCAGGTTCGGAAGGGCGGCAAAAAGCGGCGAGTGCGGCATTTGTCCAATCTAGCACGCCGATCCGTCCAGACCAGCCGGGCCACGCAAGTGTGTGCGCCTGGCCCTGCCCGCTTGCATCGGACCCAGCGGCGCGCTACGCCGCGATCACGAGGAGCCTCATGACCACCAAGCCCGACACAGCAACCGGCCTCACCTATGCCCAGGCGGGCGTCGATATCGACGCCGGCAATGCCATGGTCGAAGAGATCAAACCGCTTGTGCGCGCCACGCGCCGGCCGGGCGCGGATGCCGAAATCGGCGGCTTTGGCGGCCTGTTCGATCTCAAGGCCGCGGGCTTTACCGATCCCATTCTGGTGGCCGCCAATGACGGCGTCGGCACCAAGGTGAAAATTGCCATCGAGACCGGCATTCACGACACGGTCGGTATCGATCTGGTTGCCATGTGCGTCAACGATCTTGTTGTGCAGGGTGCGGAGCCGCTCTTCTTCCTGGATTATTACGCAACCGGAAAACTCGATCCGCGCGCCGGCGCTGCCATTGTAAAGGGCATTGCGCGCGGCTGCATGGAAGCCGGCTGCGCCTTGATCGGCGGCGAGACAGCAGAAATGCCGGGCCTCTATTCCGGCCATGATTACGACCTTGCAGGCTTTTCAGTTGGCGCAGCCGAGCGTGGCAAATTATTGCCCGCAGGCAATGTCGGCCCCGGCGATGTCGTGCTCGGCCTGCGCTCTTCGGGCGTGCATTCCAATGGTTTTTCGCTCGTGCGCCGCATTGTCGAACATGCGGGCCTCAAATGGGACGATGCCGCGCCTTTCGAACCATCAAAGAAGCTCGGGCAAGCCTTGCTCACGCCGACGCGCATTTATGTCAAGCCGCTGTTGCAAGTGCTGCGCAAGACAACAGGCCTGAAGGCGCTGGCGCATATTACGGGTGGCGGCTTTCCCGACAATATTCCGCGCGTTCTGCCGGAAGGCGTCGGCGTTACGCTCGATCTCGGTCAGGTTCCGGTTCTGCCGGTTTTCCAATGGCTGGCCAAAGCAGGCGACGTTGCCATGGAAGAAATGCTGCGCACATTCAATTGCGGCATTGGCATGATCGTCGTTTGCGATGCGCAAAGCGCAGATGCCATTGCAGCAGCCCTTCGCGAAGCGGGCGAAGATCCGGTCCGCTTGGGCGCCCTCGACAGAATTCCCGCAGGCGCCCAGCCTGTGCGCTATGCAGGACAACTTGCGCTGTGAGCGCTGGCGCGCAAAGTCGCAAACGCGTCGCCGCGCTGATTTCCGGGCGCGGCTCGAACATGTTGTCGTTGATGGCGGCCGCGCAACACAAAGATTATCCGGCCGACATCGCGCTGGTCTTTTCCAACAAGCCTGATGCACCCGGCCTTGCGACCGCCAAACAGGCCGGCATTGCAACTGCGGCCCTGCATCACAAGGATTTTGCAACGCGCGAAGATTTTGAACGCGCGATGCAAGACATTCTGCTCGCCCACAAAATCGATCTCGTCTGCCTCGCCGGCTTCATGCGGCTGCTCACGCCCTGGTTTGTCGAACAATGGACGGGGCGCATGATCAATATCCATCCGGCCATTCTGCCCTCTTACAAAGGGCTTCACACGCATGAACGCGCACTTGCCGATGGCGTGAAATTGCATGGCGCGACCGTCCATTTCGTTGTGCCGGAAATGGATGCGGGACCGATCATCGCGCAGGCCGCCGTGCCCGTGGTCGATGGCGACACGCCCGAGACATTGGGTGCGCGCGTGCTGGCGCAAGAGCACATCATCTATCCGCTGGCGCTGCGCTTGGTCGCCAGCGGTCAAGCGCGGATCGAGGGACAGAAAGTCCTCACCGGCGAAACTTCGAATGTGAATGCGCTGGCCGTTCCCGCGCCCTGATCAAACCTTGCAGATTTTCAGCGCATTTTCGGCCTTGGGGCGCGCGCTGCGGGCAAATGTGCCGGAAGAGCGCAATGTATCGGCCTCTTCTTTCGACATGGCTTTCATAATGTTGCTGGCATAGCAGCCGCAGCGGCCAACCGCATTGGTCCGGATGGTCTTCTCCTGCTCGGACAAGCGGAAGATACAGGCATCCTGAATCCGCCGACGCAATTGATCGTCGCTCATGCCCCGCATATCGACGCCGCCGTAAGAGCCAAAACCTTCATCCGGCGGGCGCGCGCCTGCATGGGCGAGGCCCAAAAGGGCCAGAAGGGTCGAACCGGCCACAAAAGCCGCAAACAGGGATTTCACGCTCCGCCTCCGGGAATCAGTTTTGATTTTCTTAGATATTACAGCGAGCGGGTTGATGCATCGAAAACAGAGCGGCGTGCCTGCCCTCTTCCAAAGGGAGAGGGCGGACTCGGCGCAAAGCGCCGAGCCGGGTGAGGGGCTGAGCTCTGCGTAAGGCAGGCTGCATCCCCTCATCAGTCGGCTCCGCCGACAGCTTCTCCCCATGGGAGAAGCACGCGCGCGTCGAGATTACGCCTTCTTCACCCAGACCTTATTGTCATGAAAGGCCGCGCCGCCGAAGGGGGCCGGGCTGTCGGCGCCGGTGAGCGCATTAATGCCCCTGCCCTCTTCAAAAGCCTCATTCGGCCAGATGCCCTCCGAAACCAGCACGCCGCGCTGCACGCCGGCAAAATGCTTTGCGTGAAGGACGAGCGAGCCGCGCTCATTGCCGATGCGCACACGGTCTCCATCGGCGATGCCAAGAGCCTGCGCATCTTCGGGATGGATCATCACTTCGGGGCGTCCCTCGCGGGCGCGAGCCGAAGGCGTTTCATTGAAGGTCGAATTGAGAAAACTGCGGGCCGGGCTTGTGGCGAGGCGGAAAGGATGACGCGCATCGGCTTCCTCGATCACCTCCCAATGATCGGGGAAAGAGGGCATGTCATACCAAGGCCCTGCGAGACCGACGCCCTTGCCGCCGCTTTTCACATAAGGAACCTTTGGCCAATCGGGCTTGAAGCGGAATTTGCCATCGGGCCAGGCAAAACCTTTCGTGTAATGCGCGGTCTCGAAATCAGGCTGCACATCGTGCCAATTGGTCTTCGCCAGAATTTCGAGCGGCGGATGCCCGCTCTCTTGCAAAATCGTCTCGATGAGTTCGCGCGGTTGCATGCGAAAGCCAGGATGCTGGGCGCCCAAAGCATCGGCCAAAGCGCAAATGACATCGTGATTGGAGCGACATTCGCCGGGCGCATCGATCAGCTTGCCGGCAAATTCGACATATTGATGCCCGCCGCCGGAATAAATGTCGTCATGCTCGAGGAACATGGTGGCAGGCAGAACAATGTCGGCCATTTTCGCCGTCTCGGTCATGAATTGCTCATGTACGACGGTGAAGAGATCTTCGCGCGCAAACCCTTTCGCCACGAGACTTTGCTCGGGCGCAACGCTCATCGGATTGGTGTTCTGGATAAACAAAGCCGTCACCGGCGGCCCATTCTGCAGCGCATGATGGTCGCCTGTGAGAATGCGTCCGATGTGGCACTGGTCGAGCACGCGAATATCGGGATCGCGCAAGTCATGGGCCTCGTGGAAGGCCTGTTTCCACCCATAAATGGCGCCATTATTGTGAAAGGCGCCACCGCCCTCCAGCAGCCATGAGCCCGTCACCGCGGCAATGCAGGAAGCCGCATGCATATTCACCGCGCCATTGCGCTGGCGCGAAAAACCATAGCCCAGACGGAAAAAGCTGCGCTTCGTCCGGCCGACAAGATGCGCAAAGGCTTCGATTTCGGCAATGGACAGACCGGTGATTTTCGACGCCCATTCAGGCCCGCGCGTTTGCAGATGCGCCTCAAGCTCACGCGGCGCATCTGTATAGCGCTCAAGATAATCCCAATCGGCAAGACCGTCGCGAAAGAGGACATGCATGACGGCGCAGGCCAGCGCCCCATCAGTGCCGGGACGCAGGCAAAGCGCCAGATCGGCCTGTTCCATCGTCGCATTGCGATAAATGTCGATGACGACAATCTTCGCCCCGCGTTCTTTGCGCGCGGCAATCGCATGCGTCATGACATTGACCTGCGTCGCCACCGCATTCGTGCCCCAGATGACGACGCAATCGCTCTTGGCCATTTCGCGCGGATCGGGACCGGCAAGTTTTCCGGTGCCCGCGATATAGCCGGGCCAGGCGAGATTGGTGCAGATCGTGCCGTTGAAGCGCGAATATTTTTTCGCATGCGTCAGGCGATTGATGCCATCGCGCATGACGCGGCCCATCGTGCCTGCGTAATAATAGGGCCAGATCGTCTGGCTGCCGTGCTGGCTCTCGCGCGTATTGAATTCGCGCACGATGGTGGCAATGGCTTCATCCCACGAGATGCGCGCAAATTGGCCTGAGCCTTTCGGGCCCGTGCGCTTCAGCGGATAGAGCAAACGGTCGGGATGATGAATACGCTCGGCATAGCGCGCAACCTTCGCGCAAATGACGCCGGCCGTATAGGTCTGATCCTTGGCGCCATAGACGCGCCCAATGGTTTTGCCGTCAATGACCTCCACATCGAGCGCACAGGCCGAGGGGCAATCGTGCGGACAAACGGAGGGGTGGCGAGTGATGGTGGCAGGTGCGTTCATGGGGGGAGTTTAGCCGCCCAACGCTCAAAAGCGAAGACCGGGCCGACGCATCTCGACAGTCTCCCTCAGCATCGTCATTGCGAGGAGCGAAGCGACGAAGCAATCCAGATCGCGCGGCGGCTCTGGATTGCTTCGCTCCGCTCGCAATGACGACATATCAACCCACAAAAAAGGCGGCCCTCGCGGACCGCCTCTTATTCGTCACGTCAGGCTGAAAAATCAGCCGACGATCTCATTGCCGGCAAACCACTGGGCGATTTCCACCGCGGCCGTCTCGGGCGCATCCGAACCATGGACCGAATTCTCGCCCATGTTCAGAGCAAATTCCTTGCGGATCGTGCCGGCATCGGCCTTTTCCGGATTCGTCGCGCCCATGACTTCGCGATATTTCGCAATGGCGTTTTCGCCTTCCAGAACCTGCACGACCACCGGGCCGGCGCTCATCTGGTCGACGAGTTCGCCGAAGAAGGGGCGTTCCTTGTGGACGGCATAAAAGGTCTCGGCCTGGCCGCGGGTCATGTGGACGCGCTTCTGGGCGACAATGCGCAGGCCGGCGGCCTCGATTTTGGCATTGATCGCGCCCGTCAGATTGCGGCGGGTGGCGTCGGGCTTGATGATGGAAAAGGTGCGCTGGATCGCCATGGAAGCTCTCGGAGTGTCAAAGGGGAGGAAAGGTGAAGGCGGCTTATAGCGGCGAGCGGCCGTTCCGGCAATGCCCGCCCCTTGCCTTCCTCGCCCCAGCGGGCCACAAGCCGCCCCATGATCCACATTAACGACCTGACCTACCGGCTTGGCCCCCGGCTCCTGTTCGACAAGGCGACCGTCGCTTTGCCGGCCAGCGCGCGTGTCGGCTTTGTCGGGCGCAACGGTACCGGCAAGACGACGCTGTTCAGGATGATCTCCGGCGAACTCGCCCCCGAAGATGGCGCGATCCATTATCCGGCTAAAGCGCGCCTCGGCCGTGTGGAACAGGAGGCGCCGGGCGGGCCCGGCCGGCTGATCGACTTTGTTCTCGCCGCCGACAAGGAACGCGCCGACCTGCTGGCGGAGGCCGAGACCGCCACCGATGCCCATCGCATTGCCGAAATCCAGACGCGGCTTGTCGATATCGATGCCCATTCGGCGCCAGCGCGTGCCGGCGCCATTCTGTCAGGCCTCGGCTTCGATCATGAGGCGCAGCATCGCGCCTTATCGGAATTTTCCGGCGGCTGGCGCATGCGCGTGGCGCTGGCTGCCGTGCTCTTCTCGACGCCCGATCTTTTGCTGCTCGACGAGCCGACCAATTATCTCGATCTCGAAGGCACGCTCTGGCTGATCGATTATCTGCAAAAATATCCCGCAACGATTGTCGTCATCAGCCATGATCGCGATCTTCTCGATGCGGTCTGCGATCACATTCTGCATCTCGACCAATCGAAATTGAATCTGTGGAAGGGCAATTACACAAGTTTCGACAAGCAACGGCGCGAATTGCAGGCCGTGCAGCTGAAACACAAAAAGAAGCAGGACGACCAGCGCCGGCATTTGCAGGCCTTTGTCGACAGATTCCGCGCCAAAGCCACCAAGGCGCGCCAGGCGCAATCGCGCCTCAAAATGCTGGCGAAGATGGAACCGGTTGCGGCCATGGTCGATCAGGATGTGCTCCCCTTCCACCTGCCCTCGCCGCAAAAAGAATTGTCGCCCCCCATTGTGGCGATGGAAAATGTCAGCACCGGCTATGATGAGCGCATCGTTCTTTCGCGTCTGTCGCTCAATGTGTCGAATGATGACCGCATCGGATTGCTTGGCTCGAACGGCAATGGCAAATCGACATTCGCCAAACTCGTCGGCGGCCGACTGGCGCCGATGAGCGGTGCGCTGCGTCGCTCGCAAAAGCTGGAAGTCGGATTTTTTGCCCAGCATCAGATCGACGATCTCGATCCCAATGGAACGCCCTATTCGCATGTGGCCCCCCTCATGCCGGATGGCACGGAAGCAAAAATCCGTGCGCGTGTGGCACAAATGGGTTTTCCGAATGTGAAATCCGACACGCGCGTGACGGAATTGTCAGGCGGTGAAAAAGCGCGTCTCCTGATGGGGCTGGCGACTTTCCATGGGCCGCATCTGCTGATCATGGACGCGCCGACCAACCATCTCGATATCGACAGCCGCGCCGCACTGATCGAAGCGATCAA
>CAZHOK010000069.1:0-15161 GCA_964534115.1 uncultured Beijerinckia sp. | reverse complement strand
ATGGACGTTTGCGCCTGCGATCCCAACCGACGGATCGACACCGACTGTTCAGCCGCCTCTTTCCTGCCGATGCACAAAAGCACGGGGATTTTGGCGAGCGAATGTTCGCGCACTTTGTAATTGATCTTTTCATTGCGCAGATCGCCTTCGATCCGCAAACCGCGGCTGCGCGCTTTTGCGATAATCTCCATCGCATAATCATCCGCTTCCTGCGTGATCGTGCAGACCGTGATCTGTTGGGGCGAGAGCCACAGCGGCAAATGACCGGCGTGATGCTCGATGAGAATGCCGGTAAAGCGCTCCAGCGAGCCGAACATGGCGCGGTGGATCATCACCGGCACCGTCTTTTCGCTATCGGGCGCAATATAGAAAGCGCCAAAGCGCGTCGGCAGGTTGAAATCGACCTGCGTCGTGCCGCATTGCCATTCGCGGCCAATCGCATCGCGCAATGTATATTCGAGTTTGGGGCCATAGAAGGCGCCCTCGCCGGGATTGACACCCGTCCGGACGCCGCTCTCGCCGACCTTTTCCAGCACGCGCATGAGAGCGGCTTCCGCCTTGTCCCAGACATCGTCGGAACCCACACGCTTTTCAGGACGTGTGGAGAGTTTCAGCACAATGTCGGTGAAGCCGAAATCCTCATAGATCGACATGATGAGATCGTTGATCTTCATCGCCTCATCCATGATCTGCTCTTCAGTGCAGAAAATATGCGCGTCGTCCTGCGTGAAAGCGCGCACGCGCATAATGCCATGCAGCGCGCCCGAGGGCTCATAGCGATGCACAGTGCCAAATTCGGCAATTTTCAGCGGCAGATCGCGATAGGATTTCAGGCCGTTTTTGAAAATCTGCACATGGCCGGGGCAGTTCATCGGCTTCAATGCAAAAACGCGTTCGTCTTCGGTTTGTGTGACGAACATATTCTCGCGATAGGTCTGCCAATGGCCCGACGTTTCCCACAAGGCGCGATCGAGGACCTGGGGCGTGTTCACCTCAATATAGCCCGCCTGTTGCTGGCGACGGCGCATATAGGAGATGAGCGTCTGGAACAAAGTCCAGCCCTTGGCATGCCAGAAAACCGTGCCTGGACCTTCTTCCTGGAAGTGGAACAGATCCATTTCGCGCGCAAGGCGACGATGGTCGCGGCGCTCGGCCTCTTCCAATTGCTTGAGATAAGCGTCGAGATCTTCCTGGCGGGCAAAGGCCGTTGCATAAATGCGCGAGAGCATCGGCTTGGTGGAATCGCCACGCCAATAGGCGCCGGCCACTTTCATCAGCTTGAAGGCGGAGCCGATTTTGCCGGTCGATGTCATATGCGGACCGCGGCACAGATCGAGCCAGTCGCCCTGCCGGTAGATTTTCAGATCCTGATCGGCAGGAATGGTCTGGACGAGCTCGACCTTGAAGGCCTCGCCTGCTTTTTCGAAATGGGCAATTGCCTGATCGCGGCTCCAGACTTCCCGCACGAAAGCTTTGTCCTGCGCAATGATCTCGCGCATTTTCTTCTCGATCGCGGCAAAATCTTCCGGCGTAAAAGGCTCGGCGCGGAAGAAATCGTAATAGAAGCCATTGTCGATCACCGGACCAATGGTGACCTGCGTGCCCGGATAAAGCGCCTGCACGGCTTCGGCGAGCACATGGGCGCAATCGTGGCGGATCAATTCCAGCGCGCGCGGATCTTCACGATTGATGAAATCGATTTTGGCATCGCGCGTCAGCGGATCGGCGAGATCGGTCAGAACGCCATCGAGCGCCATAGCGACGGTCCGCTTGGCAAGAGAGGGCGAGATGGATTTGGCAATGTCGAAGCCGGTCGTGCCGGGGGCGAACTGACGCTGCGCGCCGTCCGGGAAAGTGACGGAAATCATGTCATCTCCTCTTGCTCACTCGCCGATACGGGTCGGCGTAAGCGGGTTTGCTGATGCATGGCGGAATAGCCGAAAGGTACAGGGCCGCGCAAGTTATCTCCCATCATGGCCAGCGCGAGTGCAAAACAATCAAGCGCCCACACGTGAGGCCCCTGGATTGCTTCGCTTCGCTCGCAATGACGGCCTAGGGGTCAATGGCCTCACAGCGCCAGCGGCCATAGCGCCAGGGCGTCAGGGGGGAAGCGCCGGGGGGAAGGTCACGGGGGGCAGGATCATAGCCCGATCCCCCCCATGGATTGCAGCGGCAGATGCGGGCAAGGCCCATCCAGCCGCCTGCCCATAGGCCATGAGCCTGGATCGCCTCATCGGTATATTCCGAACAGGTCGGCAGATAGCGGCACTGGCGCCCGATCAGCGAGGACAGGGTCAGCTGATAGGCGCGGATCGCACAATGGGCAAACAGACGGGGCAGACGTTGCAGGGCGTGCCTCAAGAGGCTTTCGCTTTGTCCTGCGCGCCGATCTTGTCGAGGGCGCTGACCACAGCGTCGAAAATCAGCAAGGTCGAGGCGTGGCGGGCCTTATAGTCGCGCACCGGCTCCAGAACGACGCAATCGGCCCATTTGCCCGCCGGCGGTGTGCCATTTTCCTTCAGCATGCGGCGCATCTGCTCGCGCAGGTCGCGCAATTCGTCTGGCGTCGACCCGACAATATTGCGCGCCATAATGGAGGAAGAGGCCTGGCCCAGAGCGCAGGCTTTCACATCATGGGCGAAATCTGCAACCTTGCCGTCCCGCAGTGCAACATCGACGGTGACCGTCGAGCCACAGAGCTTGGAATGTGCCGTAGCGCTGGCATCGGGGGCCGGCAGGCGACCCAGAAGGGGTATGTCACCTGCAAGCTCAAGGATACGGCGGTTGTAAATATCGTTCAGCATGGCGGACCTGACAGAGCGGATAGAAGGTCTTATATAGGGAGCCGACCAGCCTGACGAGCGGGCATCCCGCCCCCTGCGTCAACTTGGCAAGGCCCTGCGCCGATCCGGCACAATCTAAACTGGTCCAAAGCCAAGCCAGCCCCGTAACCCTATCCGATATCAACCCCTCTCAGTGGAGGCGCCACATGGATGCCGTGGTTAAGACCTTGCCGTCGCGTCAGCCCAAGCCCGCAAATCAACCCCTCCCCCGCCCGAGCCGCGAAGAAGCGGAAGAAGCGGTCCGCGTTCTGTTGCGCTGGGCTGGTGACGATCCACGGCGCGAGGGTTTGCTCGATACCCCCAAACGCGTTGCCAAGGCCTATGAAGAATTATTCGGCGGCTATCGCGAAAACGCCCACGAACATCTCGAACGCGTGTTCGAGGAAGTCGAAGGCTATGACGATATGGTGCTCGTGCGCGATATCGGCTTTGCCTCGCATTGCGAACATCACATGGTTCCCTTCGTCGGCAAGGCGCATATTGCCTATTATCCGGCAGAGGGCGTCGTCGGCCTGTCGAAACTGGCACGCGTGGTTGAAACCTATGCGCGCCGCTTGCAGACGCAGGAGACGATGACCGCGCAGATCACAGATTCCATCGACAGCGTGCTGAAGCCACGCGGCATTGCCGTGATGATCGAAGCAGAACATATGTGCATGTCGATGCGCGGCATCCAGAAGCAAGGCGCGTCCACGGTGACGACGCAATTTACGGGCATCTTCCGGGATGACCCGTCGGAACAGGCGCGCTTCTACACATTGTTGCGCGGCTTCAAGTAAATTCATGCGGGCTTGGGCCCGCCTTTTTCTTTCCCCATCGCAATTGAAAAAATGAGCCGGGCAGCGGTCAATGCCGCCCCGGCAAGACGATCACGCGCGTCTTCACCGGAAGCGTTTCCTTCACCAGCACCAGCTCCGGTTTCTCGCGCCGCTCAATGTCAAAGCGCTCGCGCGCCAGATTGAGAAAACGCTCCAGCGTCGAGGGGCCGAAAAAATGCATCGGCACGACGATGCGCGGCGAAATTTTGGCAATCACATCCATCATGCCCGCCTGGCCCAGCGTATAGCCGCCATCGACCGGCACAAGCAGCACATCGATCTGTCCCAGACGCCGCACATGTTCCGCCGTGAGATCGTGATGCAAATGGCCCAGATGGGCGATGCACATTTGCCCTGTCTCGAAAACGAACATCGAATTGCCGAGATATTCCGTGCCGCCCATCCAGTCGCGAATATTGGTCTGGACATTGCGGATGCGCAGATCGTCGATGCGCACATCGTGCTGGACTTCGCCGCCGCGCGGATTCCAGCCACGCAAAATCTGGCGAATGCGCGGATCGGGTGAATCCGTATAATGGGTGGAATGCGCCTTGTTCATCGTCACCGCATCGAGCGGCAGGGGGACATGAACATGATCATTGTAATCGGTGGCCGCGCGCACACCTTTGGCGCTCTCGATCAGAAATGTTGCATGGCCCTTGAAGGTCACGCGGACAACATCCTGGCTGGTGGCGGCCCGCCAGATGCGGGCTCCCTCCCGCTCCGCAATCAGGCGCGGACAGGCCTCGGGTTCAGCCGCCTGCGCCGGCCCGGCGAGCAGGGACAGGATGAACAGGCCGGTCGCGGCGAGAAAAGGGCGCATAGGAACTCGCTTGTTGCAGCATTGGAATGTCGGTCACGCCTCGCAATGACGAGCGCTCTCGGCTATTCTGACCCCACGCGCGCGCGAGCGCCCTTCACGTTCTGATGATTTTCTGAAAAGGCCGCCGACATGACCGCCCCCTTTGCCCCGCGCGGGACCAAACAAGAGCTCGAGGAAGGCCGGGGCTTCGCGCCCAAATTCGACGCCGACGGCCTGATCGTCTGCATCACCAGCGAAATGGGGAGCGGCACGATTCTCATGGTCGCCTATATGAATGCGCAAGCCCTGCACCTGACGCTCGAGACCGGCATTGCCCATTATTGGTCGCGGTCGCGCGGCGAACTCTGGCGCAAAGGGGATACATCCGGCCAGGTGCAAAAGGTGATCGAAATGCGCACCGATTGCGATCAGGATGCGATCCAGCTCATCGTCGAGGCCGGCGGCGACGGCAAAGCCTGCCACACGGGACGCAAATCCTGCTTCTATCGTCGCGTCACACCAAGCGCGGACGGCGCCGTCCTGTCTTTTGTCGAAAAGTGAAGCAGCATTCACTGGATCGTCACAATCGGATCGATAGGATGGAACATGCAGCCAAGTTGCGTGTTCGGCTTAAGGGAGACCTCGAGCGATGCTGTCCTTCACACGTGATGCCGATGTTTCAAGCGAAAACACCCATCCCAAAGCTGGTGCCGGACCTGTCCAGCGCCGGCCGGTGGTGGGACTCGCGCTGGGTGCAGGCGCCGCACGCGGATGGTCGCATATCGGGGTGATCCGCGAATTGGCTGCCCGTGGGGTCACGCCCGACATTATTGCTGGAACCTCCATCGGCGCTGTGGTCGGAGGCTGTCACGCCGGCGGCCGGCTCGATGCGCTCGAAGACTTTGCGCGCTCGCTGAACCGCCGAAAAGTTTTCGGCCTGATGGATGTGTCTTTCTCCGGCAGCGGCCTGATTGGCGGCGCAAAACTCAAGGCTTTGCTGGAAGACTCGCTTGGCGATCGCAGCATCGAGGATTTGCCGCAAGGCTTTGCCGCCATCGCGACAGAAATCGGCTCCGGGCATGAAGTCTGGCTGACGCGCGGACATCTCGTTTCGGCCATTCGCGCATCCTATGCCCTTCCCGGCCTTTTCGAACCTGTGCATGTGGCCGAGCGCTGGCTGTTCGACGGCGCGCTCGTCAATCCTGTTCCCGTCACCGTCTGTCGCGCTCTGGGGGCGGAACTGGTGATTGCCGTCAATATTATCGGGGACACTCTTTTTCGCGGCACAGTCATCGGCGACAAAGTCATGCTGGACCGCACCTTGAACGCAATGGCGGCGCAGACGGAGGAAGCCGCGCTTGCGCAACCGCCCGCAGCCACAGGTTTCTTCACCGGAATGCGCCAGCGCAAAACGCCCATGCAACGCGCGCCGGGAATTGCCGCCGCCATGGTGGACGCATTCAATATTACGCAGGACAGAATCGCGCGCTCGCGCCTGGCCGGCGATCCGCCCGATGTGATGATCTCGGCGCGGCTGGGCGCGGTCGGATTGTTCGATTTTCACCGCGCCGACGAATTGATCGCCATGGGCCGCGAAGCCGCGCGCCGCGCCCTGCCCGACATAGAAGCGCATCTCGAGCTTATGCCCGTGGGCGGCAATATTGCGGCCCTCTAATCTCAGGCTGTGGCAATATAATCCTTGAGGGCCTGCTGCTCGGCCTCATATTCCTCCACACGCCTTTTGACCACATCGCCGATCGACACAAGACCGGCGAGCCGGCCATTTTCAACCACGGGCACATGGCGGAACCGGCCCGATGTCATTTTTTGCATGAGACTTGGAACGCTTGTGTGCTCATCGGCCGTCACAACCTGTTCGGTCATATGTTTCGCAACGGAATCCTGGAGCGCCAGTGCACTGCGCTCGGCAATTGCATGGACAAGGTCGCGTTCCGAGAAAATGCCCAGCACTTGACCCGAGCCATTGCACACAACGACTGCGCCAATGCTTTTGGTTGACAGAAGATGAGCGACATCCTGAAGGATGCAATCGGGCGCGACAGTCACCACGTCGCGACCCTTGGCAGCAAGAATGCGAGAGACAGTCATTCCCGATCCCCCCATTTGGGTTATGCGCAAGGAGAGGATGATCCGCAAATCGAATCTCGGCAAGCCTTGCGCGCGAAATCGATGACAAAGATTACGGATAAGGCGGAACGCTGCGCATAAAATCCCGCTGCTTGGGATCGAACCACGAAAACAAAAGCAGCCCGCCAAGAAAACCGCCGACATGCGCTTCCCAGGCAACGCTTCCGTCGCTCAACCCGAGCGGCTGCGCTGCAATGCCAAAAATGAAATTCATCGCAAACCAGAACATGATGAATGTCAGCACCCTGCGATCTCTCAAACATTGGCTCAATGGCAGGGCCGGCGGGCGGTAGACAAAATCCTCATCGCGACCCATGGCCAAAGAGCGACCCAGCGGAGCGCCTGGCTGAAATACAAAACGCAAAGCCGCGCCCATGGCGCCCGAAACGGAGGCGGATGCACCAATCACAGGCGTCGGATCGAAACGATGCAACATGTAATGAACAAGAATGCCGCTCAGCGCTGTGACAAAGAAAAGCGCAAGGAAGCGCATGACGCCGAAACGGCGCGCAACGGGTGCGCCAAAGGCCAGAAGCCAGATCGAATTCAGCCCGTAATGCAACCAGTCTGCATGAAGAAAGGCATAGGTCAGAAGCGTCCAGGGCTGGAATGATCCATCATCGAAAAACAGAGCAGCGATGCGAATGTCGTCGCCGCCGCGCAAAGCAATCTCGCGAAGCGCCCGCGCCACGCCCTGCGGATCGAACAAAAGCGTCAGCCGCGCCGGGACAAAAGCAAATTGTTCGATGAGAAAGAGATCGGTGCGATCGCCAACCAGCCAGACACGGCCGGCATGGATGAGACCCATGGCCAGAACCAGCCCAAGAATGACCTTGGGGACATTGAAGACTGGTTCCTGCTGTTCCAAGCGACCTCCGCGACGTGCAGTCCGGCAACCATTCGAATTTTAGCGAAATCCGTCAATAAGTTTTGAGCGGATCGCGTTACAAGCAACACATTCCTGTTCGAATTGCCTGATCGCCTTTTCATTTCCTTGGAACCGACCCCACCCAGAGCCCGCCATGACCCAAAAGATCTATCAGGAGAAAAGAAACCACGATCGTATGCCCTTGGCGCTTTTTGGCCATATGCGCCTGTCCAGCGGAGACGAAATCGCCTGTTTGACGCGGGATATTTCAGCCGGGGGCCTTTCGGTGGAGGCCCCCCGCGCCTGCAATATGGCCGGCGAAAAAGTCACCATCAGCCTGAACGGCATTGGCGACTTGGAGGGCCTGATCGTCCGCAATTTCAAGGGCGGTTTTGCCATTGCACTGACAATTTCAGAGGAAAGACAAGCCGAGCTTGCCAGCCAGCTCGATGAAATCTGCCTGCACTCGCCCTTGTCGCTGATCGAGATCCCACTCGCCCATATCCCTGACGGCGCATGGCTCGATGAGAGTTTCACCCTCAAGATCGATGCAAAAATGCGGCGCGGCGAAGAGGAGGTCACAGGCAGGATGCGCGCGCAGATGCGCCGCAATGCAAATGGCCAGGCAGAATTCGATTTCCTCGCCTCGGCCTGATTTATCTTTTGGGAGAAAGCCATGACGTTTCGCATGTCGCTCAAGGTCAAGACCATCGACCTGCGTCGCCACGCACGCATTCCGCTTGTCCTGTTCGGACGCTGCCGCCTGTTGGGGGCCGGTTCTTTTCCCTGCCATACAAAGGATGTCTCGGCGGGCGGCGTGGCGCTTTATGCGCCGGTTGCCCCCCAGGAGGGCGTGCGCGCCAGTGTCGCGCTCGACAAGATCGGCGAATTCGACGGGGAAATTACACGCATCTTTCCAGGCGGTTTTGCATTGGCTTTCGAACTGGGGCGCGAACAGCGCCTGCAACTCGAACAGCGCCTGATGCGCCTTGCCTTGCAGGCCGCCTGATCAGCCGATCTGCTTCAGCTCGCGCGAAAAACGCTGCCAATTGGCGACATAGCGGTCGGCGGACTGGCGCAAGGCAGCAATGGCGGCCTCATCAATCGTGCGCACGACTCTCGCCGGACTGCCGACGATCAGCGAATAATCGGGAAATTCCTTGCCTTCCGTCACCAGAGCATTGGCGCCGACAAGACAATGATTGCCAATGCGGGCGCGGTTGAGAATGGTTGCGCCCATGCCGATGAGAGAATGATTGCCGATGCTGCAGCCGTGAATGATCGCCTTGTGGCCGATGGTGCAGCCCTCGCCGATCTCGACCGGCGCGCCGGGATCGGTATGCATGATCGTGCCTTCCTGCACATTGGTGCGCGCACCAATGGTCAGCCATTCATTATCGCCGCGCAGGACCGCGCCAAACCAGATACCGACATCCACGCCGATCTTGACCTTGCCAACCAGAACGGCATCGGGAGCAATCCAATATTGACCCTGTGGCGGCAATTCGGGCGCAAAATCGCCCAGAGCAAAGATCGGCATGGTTGCGTCCCGTCAAAATTCCTCGAGATCGAAATCGAGGATCGCCATTTGCAGCGTAAAACTCTTGCCCTTTGCATCGTCGGCGGAAATCACGCCCAAAAAATCCTCGCCGCAATTAAGCTCGACCGAATCCGTCTTGCGTCCGCGCGCCATGATTTTCAGGCGATCATTCTCAAACAGCATGCGCAAATATTCCTGCAGCGTCTCGCGACCGACAGGAATCTTCATCTCGAAGGCGAAGGAACGGTCGCCATCCTCATCATCGACTTCAATGCCGCCGATCCGGCGCTCGCCGAGACTGACATCGGCCTGTTCGACATTTTGCGGGCTCAATCCGACGCGAATGGATTCGTTGCCGAAGGACTGGCGCAGGAAATCCTGCAGCTTGCGCAATTCGGTCTTCTGCAAAGGCATTGGCTTTCACTTCCTCGATAAGGTCTGGATCACGGATCAAGCTTGTCGGCGAGAAGCTGATCCATGCTGCGGGCCGGTTCCGCGCAGCCGGCCTCGCCGACGACACGGGCCGGCACGCCCGCCACAGTCTTGTTATTGGGAACCGGCGATAGCACGACGGAGCCCGCCGCAACACGCGCACAGCGCCCGACTTCAATGTTACCCAGAATTTTCGCACCGGCGCCAATCAGCACGCCCTGGCGGATTTTCGGGTGACGGTCGCCGCGTTCCTTGCCGGTGCCACCCAGCGTGACATCTTGGAGGATGGACACATCGTCATCGATTGTCGCCGTCGAGCCGACGACAAGGCCCGTTGCGTGATCGAGGAAAATGCCCTTGCCGATGACGGCGGCCGGATGAATGTCTGTCTGGAAGACTTCCGATGAGCGGCTTTGCAGGTAGAGCGCGAAATCGCGCCGGCCGCGGCCCCACATCCAATGCGCCAGCCGCGTGCAGGCGGGATCGCGGTCGGCAACCGCCAGAATATCGGCGCGGATCGCCTCGATCAGCCCCGGCCCTTCTGCCAAAGCCTCGAGATAATGGGCGCGAATGAGGCTGCCCGGCACGGCTGCATGATCGAGCCGCGCGGCGACGCGATCGGCCACGATCTCGCCCAGCGAACCGAGATTGAGAATGGCGGCACGAATGAAGCCCGCAAGTTCAGGCTCGCGCGCCAAGGCTTCCTCGGCCTCGCTGCGCAAACGGGCGAAGATCGGATCTGCCTTGGCAAAGGCTAGAATTTCGGCCGGTTGCGCC
This sequence comes from uncultured Beijerinckia sp., assembly GCA_964534115.1. GTDB lineage: Bacteria > Pseudomonadota > Alphaproteobacteria > Rhizobiales > Beijerinckiaceae > Terripilifer. The sequence goes on along the minus strand of CAZHOK010000069.1, from coordinate 4,933 downwards.
TGCGCCATGCAAAACTCCTTGAACACACCTTTGCTTCTACCATGAGGGCCGGCCCGAGGGCGAGCCTTGACAATCAGGGCCGCTCCCGCAGGAAGGAAAGCACTCCCTCCTTATAGACCTTGTCGCCCACGGCAAGATTGTGATCCCGGCCGGGAATGTCGAGGGCGCGCGCGCCGGGGATCAGGGCCGCCGCACGATGGGGATCGCCCGCGACATCGTCCTTGGTGCCGACAGCCACCAGAACCGGCACGCGAATGGCGCGCGCCTCCTCCTGCGTCAACGTCTGGCGCGAACCGCGGATGCAGGCCGCCAGAGCCCGCAAATCGCTGCCGGTCTGTTCGGCAAAGGCACGAAACATCCGCTGCATGGGATCGGTGAGCGTGTCGAGGGAAGGCGCTTCCAGCGCATCGGCAATGCCCATCGGCAGGCCAAGCCCATCGACCAGATGATGGCCAAGGCCGCCCAGAATGGCGGAGCGGACCAGCTCACGATGATTGAGCGCGAGAAAGGCCGTGATCCGCGCCCCCATGGAATAACCCATGACATCGATGCGCCCGAGCTTCAGATGCTCGATCAGGCGGCGCGCATCCTCAGCCATTGTGGCGGTGTGATATTGCGCCGGATCGTAAACCTTCTGGCTGGCGCCATGGCCGCGATTGTCCAGCGCAATGACCCGCCGCCCCGCATGGGCGAGGGTCTTCACCCAGAGCGTATTGACCCAATTGACGGCATGGTTGGAGGCAAAGCCGTGGATCAGAAGGATCGGCTCGCCAAGATCGGGCCCGGTCGGGGCATGATCGATATAGGCGATCTGAAGGCCGTCGGAGTTAAAGACATGCATGGGATTTCAGTTTTCCGGAGAGGCTGGACCATAGCCGAAAGCCGGGACCAAGGTGAAGAGCCGCCATTCCCGCCTTTTTGACCCTACCCAAAGCAGCTGGCCTCGCTTATGTTGCGCCCGGTCCGAGGCAGAACCTACGGGAATTGGTAAAATGGCCGAACATTCCACCCCGCATTTCCATAACCAGCCGGGCGTGCCCGTCGTGCGCGTGGGGGCGAAGGAATTCATGTGCATCGGCGCTCTGCCCCCCTTCGATCATCCCCATATTTTCATCGATATGGGCGACGACAAAGAAGCGGTCTGCCCCTATTGCTCGACGCTCTATCGCTATGACAGCGCGCTCAAGGGCCATGCCGATCCAGCCGAATGCGAGCTGAAACCGAACCAGGCAGCAGCCTGACACGCCTTGTCTGAGACACGCCACGCGCTCATCGCCGGTGCCGGCATAGGGGGACTTGCCGCCGCACTGGCGCTTGCCCGCGCGGGACTGCGCGTCACCATTCTCGAACAGGCTGCCGAACTCGTTGAAACCGGGGCCGGCCTGCAGCTCTCGCCCAATGCCAGCGGCCTGCTCGACCGGCTCGGCATTTTGCGCCGCCTCGATGGACTTGCGCTTTATCCGGAACGGCTGCGCGTGCGCTCGGGCGCCACAGGCAGCGATCTCATGTCCATGCCGCTCGGCCGGGCGGCGCAGGCGCGCTGGGGCGCGCCCACGCTCGTTGCCCATCGCGCCGATCTGCAAAGCGCATTGCTGGCCGCCGTGTCGGAACATACGAACATCACCCTGCGCAAGGGCGTGCAGATCACCGGCCTTGTGCAGGACGGCCCGCTCGTGCGTGTCGAGACCTTCTCAGATGCCGGCATCAGCGCCATTTGCGGCGATCTGCTTGTCGGTGCCGATGGATTGCATTCGCGGGTGCGCTCTATTCTTTATCGCAAGAGCACGCCGGTCTTTTCGGGGCGCGTCGCCTGGCGCGCGCTGATCCCGGCAGAGCAAGCGCCTGCCTTTGCACGCCAGCCCGAGACGGGCCTGTGGCTGGGATCGCGCGCCCATCTCGTCCATTATCCGCTGCGCCAGGCGAGCGAAGTCAATATTATCGCCATTGTCGACGATCAGTGGCGCGACACCAAGACTGGCGAGTTCTGGTCTTCGCGCGGACTGGCCCATGAGATTGGTCAACGTTTCGACCATTGGCATCGCGATGCCCGGCGCCTGATCGAGGGCGTCGCCGATTGGCGGCGCTGGCCGCTCTTCGATTGCGAGCCCCTGCCGCGCTGGAGCTCGGGCCATGTGACTTTGCTGGGCGATGCCGCCCACGCCATGCTGCCGTTTTTTGCACAAGGCGCAGCGCAGGCCATTGAGGATGCAGGCGCGCTGGGCGAAGCCTTTTCGGCGCAGGCCGGCGGCCCCGTTTCGACGACGCGCGCGCTGGCCGAATATGACCGCCGCCGTGTCGCCCGTGCTGCGCGCGTCCAGAAAGCCTCACGCCAACAAGGCACAATCTATCATCTACCTGGCCCGGCCGCCCTGATCCGCGACATGGGCATGCGCGCTCTGCCGCCCGAGGCCGTCATGGCCCGCTTCGACTGGCTCTACGCTTTTCCCCCGCGCTGATCGCAAAATGACCTGTGGTTGGCCCGTCACAGCGTCAGCGAAGCCTTGCGTGTAACGCAAACTGCAACGATCATCACGGAAGGTAAGCGTGCGTGATTCGTGTCGGACTGGACGGAGATTCTCAAATGACCGCAGACATGGATCTTCTGGACAAAAAACTCGCCTCTTTGACAGAGCTGATCTTTGCCGAGATCGGCGCGCCGACAGAACTTGCGGGCGATGAGCGGCTGCGCGCAGCCGCCGTCAGCCGGATTGAAAATCTGCTCTGCGGTTTCATCGCCCATGAAATGCATGAGGCTCTGAGCGCGCAGGATGAAGATTGCTCCGTCGATATTATTTTCGGTCGTCAGGACGCCGAATATGTCTTCGACGATCTGACGCCCCAGGTTCCTGTCACCAAATAAAAAGCGCAGACGCGATGAATATGCGTCTGCTCATTCGGCAGTGACTTTTGCATCGACAATGATCTGGCGCAGACGCTCGGAATCCGTGCGAATGCGCTCGGCCAGATCCTTCGGTCCGCGTGCGATGGAATAGGTGTAACTGGGCGCGAGAAACTGCGACTGGAATGCCGGGTCGTTGAAAATGCGCTGGGTCTCCGTGGAAATTTTCTCGACAATGGCCGGCGGCGTGCCCTTGGGGGCGAAGAGCGCATACCAGGAGCCGGCCTCAAAACCGCGCAGGGTTTCCGCCATGATCGGCATGTCGGGAAATTTCTCCAGCCTTTTGTCGGACCCAAAGGCCAGCACTTTCAACTTGCCGGCTTCCCAAGGCCCGGCAATCAATCCGATGGACACGGTCATCAATTTGATATGGCCGCCCAGCAGATCGTTGATGGCAGGCGATGCGCCGCTGTAATGAACCGGCGTGAAAGATGCGCCCGTTTGTTTCTGCACATTCAAAATATTCAAATGGCCCGACGAGCCGCTGCCGAACGTGCCATAAAAAGCCTGTTGCGGATTCTTCTTGGCAAATTCGATCAGCTCGGCAAAATTTTTCACCGGCACGTCAGGATGAACGACAAGCGCATGCGGGCTGATGCCAAGCCCGCTCACCGGCTCGAAATCGGACAGATCGTATTTCATCTTCGGATAGAGCGCGGGATTGGTGGTGAAGGTCGTATCGGCCGTCACCAGCAGCGTATAACCATCGGCGGGCGATTTTGCCGCTGCTTCCGTGCCGACCTGGCTGTTGGCGCCCGGCCTGTTCACAATGATGAAGGAATGGCCCGAACGTTCCGAGATTTTTTGCGCCAGACCGCGCGCCAGCAGATCGGTAATGCCGCCCGCCGCATAAGGCACGATGATCTGCCCGCCGCGCACGGGCCAGGCAGCCGTATCGGCCATCGCACATGTCTGTCCAAAGGCAAGGCCGAAAGTCGCCGCCGCAGCAGCAAGGCGCAGGACACGCATGATCATCCCCCCAGTTTTATCTTTCTGCCCAGATGAGAAATGGCCCGCCCTGCCCTGTCAAGCAGACGATCCCGGCAGAGATGAAAAAGGCGGCTGAGGCCTTGATCTGGCGCGCGTTCCGGACAAATTTGAGAGAATGTCCCTCGAACGTTCCGGGCTTCGCATGGCTGACGCATCCGCAAAAATTCTTGCCCGCATCGGGGCTGGCCTGTCGCGCCTTGCGAAACTGCCCTTCATCCCCGTCGCCGCGATCATGATGTGGACCGGTCTGCCGGCGCAGGCGCAATTGCGGGTCGGCGCCAAAGCGCCCATGTTTGCCCTCGAGGCTGCGCTGGCTGGCGGGAGCGTCACATTCTCTTTGCAGGACGCGCTGAAAAAAGGCCCCGTGGTGGTCTTTTTCTATCCCAAATCCTTCACCGGCGTCTGCACGGAAGAAGCCAATCTTTTCGCTGAAGCCATGGATGATTTTACCAAGGCCGGCGCCAGCGTGATCGGCATTTCCTCCGACACGATCGAGACGCAGAAAAAATTCTCCTCCATGGCCTGCCGCGACAAATTCGCGGTCGGCGCCGATCCGGAGATGAAAGTGATCAAGGCTTACGATGTGGGCTTTGGCATGGCGGGGGCCGTCCTGCCCTTCGCCGATCGCGTCTCTTATGTGATTGCGCCCGACGGGACGATTCTCTCGCGCATCAAAAATTCGGCCGCGAGCCCACATGTGGTGCAATCTTTGGCCGCCGTCCGCGCCTGGAAAGACGCCAGACGCTAAAGCCGCGCTGCCGGCAGATGGTGGCCCCTGCGGGACTTGAACCCGCAAGCCGTGAAGCGGCCGATTTTAAGTCGGATGCGTTTACCAGTTTCGCCAAGGGGCCAGACCAATGCAGCCAGCGGCCTTGGTCTAGCCCATAAGAGCCCGCCCTGCCAACGGGGCGGCGGGGGAAAGATGGCGGGCTTCGTTGCTGCACGCCCCACAATGACGGGGCGAGTCTTTCCACTTCGTCACCGCGAGGAGCCGCTGCGAGCCTTGCAATGACGGGCCGTCAGCCCTTTTCGTTTTTCGAAATC
>CAZHOK010000068.1:0-15180 GCA_964534115.1 uncultured Beijerinckia sp. | reverse complement strand
GCTGCTCGATCGCCAGCAGGCCTTCGGCTATACGCAGGAAGACCTCAATATCCTGCTCGCGCCGATGGGCATTACGGGTCAGGAAGCGGTTGGCTCGATGGGTACCGACACGCCGATCTCGGCCATGTCGAACAAGTCGAAGCTGCTCTACACTTATTTCAAGCAGAACTTTGCGCAGGTGACGAACCCGCCGATCGATCCGATCCGCGAAGAGCTCGTCATGAGCCTCGTGTCCTTCATCGGCCCGCGTCCGAATATCCTCGATCACAAGGGCAATTCGAAGCGCAAGCGTCTCGAAGTGCGCCAGCCGATTCTCACCAATGGCGATCTCGAAAAGATCCGCTGCATCGGCCATTTCGAAGATTCGTTCGATACGAAGACGCTCGACATCACCTATGCGTCCGAGAAGGGCGTCGAAGGTATGGAGGCGGCGCTCGAGCGTCTGTGCGAACGCGCGGAAGCCGCGGTCAAGGGCGGCTACAATATTATCGTGCTCTCCGACCGTATGGTTGGCGCCGATCGCATTCCGATTCCTGCTTTGCTCGCCACAGCGGCCGTGCATCACCATCTCATCCGCAAGGGCTTGCGCACCTCGGTCGGTCTCGTCGTTGAGACGGGCGAAGCGCGCGAAGTGCATCATTTCGCCTGCCTTGCCGGTTATGGCGCGGAAGCGATCAACCCTTATCTCGCCTTCGAGACTCTCGCCGCCATGGCGAAGGATTTCCCGGAGGAAGTCGACGCTTACGAAGTGACGAAGCGCTTCATCAAATCGATCGACAAGGGCCTGTTGAAGGTCATGTCGAAGATGGGCATTTCGACCTATCAATCTTATTGCGGCGCTCAGATTTTTGACGCCATCGGCCTGTCCAAGGCTTTTGTCGACCGCTATTTCACCGGTACTGCGACAACAATCGAGGGCGTGGGCCTGGCCGAAGTTGCCGAAGAAACGGCGTCGCGTCACCGCGATGCTTTTGGCGAATCCCCCGTCTATCGCAATGCGCTCGATGTGGGTGGCGAATATGCCTATCGCATCCGCGGCGAGGCGCATGCCTGGTCGGCGCAATCGGTCTCGCTGCTGCAGCATGCGGTGCGTGGCAACAGCCAGGACAAATATCGCGCCTATGCAAAAATGCTCAACGAGCAGGATGAGCAATTGCTGACGATCCGCGGTCTCTTCCGGATCAAGAGCGCACAGGAAGATGGGCGCAAGCCCGTGCCGCTCGCAGAAGTCGAGACGGCAGCTGAAATCGTCAAGCGCTTTGCAACGGGCGCCATGTCCTTTGGCTCGATCTCGCGTGAAGCCCATACGACGCTGGCTGTTGCGATGAACCGCATTGGCGGTCGCTCCAACACGGGCGAGGGCGGCGAGGAAGCCGATCGCTTCAAGCCGATGGCAAATGGCGATTCCATGCGCTCCTCGATCAAGCAGGTGGCGTCTGGCCGCTTCGGCGTGACGACGGAATATCTCGTCAATTCCGACATGATGCAGATCAAGATGGCGCAGGGTGCAAAGCCCGGCGAAGGCGGACAATTGCCCGGCCACAAGGTCGATGCGGTGATCGCCAAAGTGCGCCATTCCACGCAAGGCGTCGGCCTGATTTCGCCGCCGCCCCATCACGACATTTATTCAATCGAAGATCTGGCGCAGCTGATCTACGATCTGAAGAACGTCAATCCGGAAGCGCTGGTTTCCGTGAAGCTCGTCTCCGAAGTCGGCGTCGGCACAGTGGCGGCGGGTGTTGCCAAGGGCCGTTCCGATCATGTGACGATCTCAGGCTATGAGGGCGGCACGGGCGCTTCGCCGCTCTCGTCGATCAAACATGCCGGTTCCCCGTGGGAAATCGGTCTTGCGGAAACGCATCAGACTCTGGTGCTCAACCGTTTGCGTTCGCGCATCACCGTGCAGGTGGATGGCGGTCTGCGCACAGGCCGCGATGTCGTGATCGGCGCGCTGCTGGGTGCGGATGAATTCGGTTTTGCCACGGCGCCGCTGATTGCCGCGGGCTGCATCATGATGCGCAAGTGCCATCTCAATACATGTCCCGTGGGCGTTGCCACACAGGATCCTGTATTGCGCAAGCGCTTCGTCGGCCAGCCTGAGCATGTGATCAATTATTTCTTCTTCGTTGCAGAAGAAGTGCGTGAGATCATGGCGGAACTCGGCTATCGCACGATGAACGAGATGATCGGCCAGATGCAGATGCTCGACCGCGATCGCGCCGTCGGTCATTGGAAGGCCAAGGGCCTCGATTTCGCGCGGCTCTTCCACAAGCCGGAAGCCGGCAATCTGCCGATCTTCAAGACGGAAGATCAGGATCACAATCTCGACAAAGTGCTCGACCGCACGCTCATCGAAAAGGCGAAAGCCGCCATCGAGAAGCGCGAGGCGGTGCGCATCGAGAGCCCGATCTGCAGCGTGAATCGCGCCACCGGTGCCATGCTGTCGGGCGCCATTGCCAAAAAATACGGCCATGCAGGCCTGCCCGACGATACGGTGCATGTGAAGCTGAAGGGCACTGCCGGGCAGAGCTTTGGTGCCTGGGTCGCGCATGGCGTGACGCTGGAGCTCGAAGGCGAAGCCAATGATTATGTCGGCAAGGGCCTTTCCGGCGGCAAGCTGATTGTCTATCCGCCCAAGGAAGCGACAAAAATCGTCCCCGAAAACTCGATCATTGTCGGCAATACGGTGCTCTACGGCGCGATCAACGGCGAATGCTATTTCCGCGGCGTTGCGGGTGAGCGTTTCGCCGTGCGCAATTCGGGCGCGATCGCTGTCGTCGAAGGCACGGGCGATCACGGCTGCGAATATATGACGGGCGGCATTGTCGTCGTTATCGGTCAGACCGGTCGCAATTTTGCTGCCGGCATGTCTGGCGGCATTGCCTATGTGCTCGATGAAGACGGCACATTCGAGAGCCGCTGCAATATGGCCATGGTCGATCTTGAGCCGGTTCAGGAAGAAGAGGAGCTGAACCAGCGCCTCAACCACCAGGGCGGCGATCTCGAACATCATGGTCGTGTCGATGTCATGAGCGATATGACGCGCTACGATGCCGAGCGTCTGCACCAATTGATCGCGAACCACATGCGCTACACGGGCTCGACCCGCGCCAAGGACATTCTCGACAATTGGGAAAGCTACAAGTCGAAATTCAGGAAGGTGATGCCCGTCGAATATCGCCGTGCGCTCGCCGAACTCATGTCTCAAAACGAGCAGCCTGTCGCTGCTGCGGGGGAGTAATCCGATGGGCAAGGTAACCGGATTTCTCGAGATCGATCGTCGCGACCGTCGTTATGCGCCGGCCTCAGATCGTGTGCGCCATTACAAGGAATTTGTGATCCCGCTTTCGGAAGAAGCAACAAAGGATCAGGCAGCCCGCTGCATGAATTGCGGCATTCCGTATTGCCACAACGGCTGTCCGGTGAACAACCAGATCCCCGACTGGAACGATCTCGTCTATAATGGGAACTGGGAAGAAGCCTCGCGCAATCTGCATTCGACAAACAATTTCCCGGAATTCACGGGTCGTGTTTGCCCGGCGCCCTGCGAAGCCTCCTGCACGCTGAATCTCACCGACCAGCCGGTGACGATCAAATCGATTGAATGCGCCATTGTCGACCGCGCCTGGTCGAACGGCTGGCTCAAGCCGGAAGTGCCTTCGCACAAGACGGGCAAGAAAATTGCCGTTGTCGGTTCGGGGCCTGCAGGCCTGGCTGCTGCCCAGCAGCTCGCGCGCGTCGGGCATGATGTGCATGTGTTCGAAAAGCATGGGCGCGCCGGCGGCCTGCTGCGCTATGGCATCCCTGACTTCAAAATGGAAAAGCAGCTCATCGACCGTCGCGTCAAGCAGATGGAAGAAGAGGGTGTCACCTTCCATTACAACGTCAATGTCGGTGTCGATCTCCCGCACGACAAGCTGGTCGAAGGTTATGATGCCGTGATCCTGGCGGGCGGCGCTGAAAAGCCGCGCGATCTGCCGATTCCGGGCCGCGAACTCTCGGGCGTTCATTTCGCGATGGATTTTCTGCCGCAGCAGAATCGCCGCGTCGGCAAGGAGCCGCTGACGACCAACACGCCGATCCTGGCAGCGGGAAAGCATGTCGTCGTGATCGGTGGTGGCGATACGGGTTCGGATTGTATCGGCACGTCGGTGCGCCAGGGCGCGCTCTCGGTCACGCAGCTCGAAATCATGCCGAAGCCGCCGGAGAAGGAAAACAAGCTGCTGACATGGCCTGACTGGCCATTGAAGCTGCGCACGTCCTCCTCGCATGAGGAAGGCGCAGAGCGCGATTTCGCCGTCAATACGGTGGAATTCACCGGCGAAGGCGGCATGGTCAAGTCGCTGAAATGCGTGCGCGTCGATGGCAAGTTCCAGCCCGTTCCCGGAACGGAATTCGAGATCAAGGCCGATCTCGTCTTGCTTGCCATGGGCTTCGTTGCGCCCCTGCAGGAAGGCCTGCTCGCCAATCTCGGCGTCAAGCTCGACAATCGCGGCAATGTGGCAGCCGACACGATCACCTATCGCTCGTCGACGGAAAAGGTCTTCGCTTGCGGCGATATGCGTCGCGGTCAGTCGCTCGTCGTCTGGGCGATCCGCGAAGGTCGCCAGACGGCGCATTCGGTCGACAAGTTCCTGATGGGATCGACCGTTCTGCCGCGTTGAGCATTTTTTTCGGAATAAGAAAAAGCCCCGGTTTTCCGGGGCTTTTTTGTGCCGTCATTGCGGGCGAAGCGAAGCAATCCAGATTTGCCGCACGCGTCTCGATTGCTTCGTCGCTTTTCTCCTTGCGATGACGGGGCTGTCAGATCACCACAACACGCGCGCCCACCGGCACACGATTGTAAAGATCGACAACATCATCGTTCATCATGCGAATGCAGCCTGACGAGACGGCCTGGCCGATGGTCCATGGCTCATTGGTCCCATGAATGCGAAACAGAGTGTCTTTCTTGCCGCGATAGAGATAGAGCGCGCGTGCGCCGAGCGGGTTTTCAATGCCCCCTTGCATGAAGCGCGGCAGATCGGGGCGGCGCTTCAGCATTTCACGCGGCGGCGTCCAGCTTGGCCAATGCGCTTTGCGTCCAACATGCGCATTGCCGCGCCATTGAAAGCCTTCGCGGCCCACGCCAATCCCATAGGCAATGGCGCGCCCCTCGCCCATCATCAGGTAAAGATAGCGATTGCGCGTATCTACCACCAATGTTCCGCTGCCATAGGAGGCTGGCGCTTCGACAATATGGCGGGTGGCCTGCGGATAGTCGCGCTGCGGCGCATAAGAATGATAGCCGCGCTGTTCGATATAGGCATCATAGGGAGAATATGGCTCGTACTGGGCCTGCGCAGGCGAAAATGTTCCAGTTGCAATGAGCACGGCCACGAAAAGCTGCGGCGAGATGTTTTTCATCGCACGTCCCCGTCTATGGCCAGAATGGAAGTCAAATGCACGATTCGAACAGTCTCATCGCGCATCTTGTTCCATGGATTTTTTCTTCGTCTCCCTGTGTATTTGTCTGACCAAACCGCCTCAGCACCGCGTCCATCGTTGCATCATGGCGTCTCAGGGATGCATGCGCATCTTTTCCAAAAGCGGAACCGAGGCAAAGCCATCGGGTTCCAACCCAGCGCGGCGCTGGAATTGGCGGATGGCACTTTGTGCTTTCTCGCCGATCTTGCCGTCAAGCTCGCCGACAGGAAAGCCGAGGCGAACAAGATGCTTTTGCATTTCGAGCGATTGTTTGGGATCGAGCACGGGCGCATCGATGGGCCATTTGGCCTGCAGGCCAGAGCCGCCGGCAAGACGATCTGAAAGCAAGGTGACACCGAAAGCATAGGCGCTCGATGTATTATAGCTTTTGATCACCTGAAAATTGCGGGTGACGAGAAAAGCAGGGCCGTTGCGTCCGGCAGGCAGAACGAGTGCGGCTTCGCCGGTGCGCGGCATGGTCTGCCCATCGACGCGCGCGATGCCTGCTTTGCTCCATTGTTCGAAGCCGCGATATTCGGAAAGCTCGACATTGCGCAGCGAGAAGCCGCGCGGCAGGCGCACTTCATAGCCCCAGGTCCAATCGCGAATCCAGCCATTGGCGGCGAGATAATTGGCAGTGGAGGCCAAAGCGTCGGGAATATTTGTCCAGATGTTTTTGTGGCCGTCGCCATCGAAATCGATCGCATGCTGCATGAAGCTTGTGGGCATGAATTGGGTCTGTCCCATCGCGCCTGCCCATGAGCCCAGCATGTTTTGCGGTTCGATGTGGCGCTGCTCAAGGATTTGGAGTGCGACAATCAGCTGTTCGCGGAAGAAGCCGCCGCGATGTCCGGCTGCGCCAAGCGTTGCCAGCGAACGGATGACATTCATCTTGCCGGAAAAGCCGCCGTAATTGGTTTCCATGCCCCAGACAGCCAGAACAATATAGCGGTCGACGCCATATTTGGCTTCGATGCGCGCCAGCAATGGCTGCAATTCATGTGCGCGCGCTTTGCCGCGCTCGATGCGCGCGGGCGAAACGGCACTATCGATATAATTCCAGATCGGTTTTACGAATTCGGCCTGGCGGCCGATGATTTTCAGCACGCTCGGATCGGGTGTGAGTCCCTTGAAAGCTGTGTCGAAAGTCGCGCGCGAAACGCCGGCCTTGCGTGCATCGGGCCACAGGCCGGTCACGAATGTCCGGAATTGCGCATCGCTGACCGCAATTGGTTCGGCCCGCGCATTGGCATGGGCGGCGATCAGCATGCCGGTGCAAAACAGGCCGAACAGCAGAAGCGTGCGCACGATCTGTCCCAGCGAACAGAATATGTCGCGCCGGCCCAGCGGGCGCAGGGGCGAAAGCGAGGTGCGGACCTTGCCAAAACGCATCATCACGAAACTCCGAACGCGCTGCGGGCGAGCCGCGCGATACAGCCGAAAGCCACGATTCTGTGGCCGTGAAGCGGGACCATAAAGGCCAGTCGTTTCCGAATTATTTACCACGATGCGATTTTTTGCCCCGGTCTGATGGCGCTTCACCCCGCCAAGGAGCCTCTGCCGGGCCATGTTGGCGGGCCGCGCTTGCCTTTGGCGCGCCGGACGTGCAGCTTGCGCGGCCTGAACTTTTGCCCTGGAAGCCTCCATGACGAAACGCGTCCGCAAAGCTGTTTTCCCCGTTGCCGGTCTGGGTACCCGCGTTCTGCCTGCAACCAAGGCTGTGCCGAAGGAAATGCTCACTGTGGTCGATCGCCCGGTGCTGCAGCATGCGGTGGAAGAGGCGCGCGAGGCCGGTATCGAACATTTCGTTTTTGTCACCGGCCGCAACAAGGCGATGATCGAAGATCATTTCGACATGGCCTATGAGCTTGAGGACACGCTGCAGAAACGTGGTAAAGCGAAAGAATATAGCGAGCTGATGGCTGATCTGCCGGCAGCAGGCGCCACATCTTTCACCCGTCAGCAGGCCCCTCTCGGGCTTGGCCATGCGGTCTGGTGCGCACGCGACATTATCGGCGACGAGCCTTTTGCCGTCATTCTGCCGGACATGATCACTTTGCCTGGCGCACGCAAGACGCGCTGTCTTGCCCAATGCCTGGAGGCACACGAAAAACATGGCGGAAATATAATCGCCGTCGAGGAAGTGCCGCCGGAAGATACGCATATGTATGGCGTCGTTTCCGTTGCGCAGGATTTCGGCCAGACATTCGAGATCGGCGGCATGGTCGAAAAGCCGGCCAAAGGCACGGCTCCGTCAAATCTGATCATTTCCGGCCGCTATGTCCTCGAGCCGGAAATTTTCAAAATTCTCGAGACGATCGAGAAGGGCGCAGGCGGCGAGATTCAACTCACCGACGGCATGAAAAAATTGTCGGAGAGCCAGAAATTCTTCGGCGTGCGTTTTGACGGGCGCACCTGCGACACGGGCTCCAAACTCGGCTTTCTCATGGCCAATGTCCATTTCGCTTTGGAGCGGTCCGATCTCGGGCCGGCCTTCAAGACCGAGTTGAAGAAAATTCTGGCGGGCCTGTGAGGCGCCGCCCCTCTCAGCTGCGGCTGACAAGGGCGGGGGCGGCTGATATGAGGGGCGCATGACAAGCTCAAGCGCAGATCCTCGGCCCGCCCTCCAGGCCAAGGCCTCGGCCCTCCGGACGCTCGAACTCGAACGCGCCGGCATTGCCGCCATCGAGGCGGCGCTCGCCAATGGACTTGGCGACCTCTTCGCCCGCGCCGTCGAATTGATCATGGCCGCCCCCGGTCGCGTCATCGTCACCGGCATGGGCAAATCGGGTCATATCGGCCGCAAGATCACAGCCACTCTGGCCTCCACGGGGCAGCCCGCCTATTTCGTCCACCCCGGTGAGGCGAGCCATGGCGACCTCGGCATGATCCAGGCCGGCGACGTCATTCTGGCCCTGTCATGGTCAGGCGAGACGACGGAACTGGCCGATATTATCACTTACTCGCGCCGCTTCAGGATCGGCCTTGTCGCCATTACCTCCAATGGCGAGAGTGCGCTGGGGTCTGAGGCCGACGTCTGTCTGGCTTTGCCGAAATCCGAAGAGGCCTGCCCGAACGGGCTGGCGCCGACGACATCAACAACGATGCAGCTGGCACTGGGCGATGCGCTTGCCATTGCCTTGCTCGAAGCCAAGGGATTTACAGCGCAGGATTTCCGCGTCTTTCATCCCGGCGGCAAACTCGGCGCCAAACTCACTTTCGTGCGCGACATCATGCATCGCGATGAGCGCATTCCGCGCGTCAGGCTCGGCGCAACCATGGGTGAGGCCGTCGTCGAAATCTCGGCCAAGGGTTTTGGCTGTGTCGGCGTGGTGGATGAGAACGGCCATCTGGCCGGCATTGTCACGGATGGCGATTTGCGTCGTCACATGCGTGCCGATCTCATGGCCGTCAAGGTGGATGAGGTCATGACGCGCCAGCCGCGCACCGTGACGCCCGAAACATTGGGCGTCGAGGCGCTGGAGGCACTCAACAGCCGCAAGATTTCCGCCATGCTGGTTGTCGATCCGCAAAACCGCCCCTGCGGCATTGTGCATTTGCACGATCTTTTGCGGCTGGGCGTCGCCTGACTTTCAGATCTTTTCGACCTGCAGGATCGTACCGTCCTGCGACAGGCCGGTAATTTTCACATGCGTTCCGGCCGGCAGTTCGCTTCCTGTCACACGCCAGACCGTGTCATCGATCTGCGCAAGGCCGATGCCGTTTTCAATGGCCGATTGCAGGCGCGTTTCGCGCCCGAGCAGCGCATCTGCCCGCCGGTTCAGGAAAGGCGCATCGCTCGCGACATCGCGCTCGCCATAGACCTTGCGGCCGATCAGGACAGAGATGGCCATGAAGATGCAAAAGCTGACCATCAGCCATTCGATGCTGACCGGTGTTGCAAGCAGCAGCAGTGCATTGGCGAAGGCTGCAATGCCGACCCAGAGCAAAAACATGCCCGGCGCCAGCATTTCCAGCATGCACAGGACGAGGCCGGCGATGGCCCATGTCCAGGGTGAAGTGAATAAGGTCACTCGCTGTCGCTCCTTTTCGCGCGCGATGGCGGCACAGCGCCGCGCGGCGAGGATGAATCATTGCCCAGCGCAGATTTTGCCAGTTCGGCAATGCCGCCGATTGTGCCGGCCAGGCCCGCCATATCCATCGGCATGATGAAGACTTTCTGGTTGGGCGCCCGCGCCAGCGTTTCGACGGCGCCGACATATTTTTCGGCAACGAAATAATTCAGCGCTGCAACATCGCCCTTGGCAATGGCTTCGCTGACCATTCCTGTCGCCGTGGCTTCTGCCTGCGCCTGTCTTTCGCGCGCCTCCGCATCGCGGAAGGCTGCTTCGCGCCGACCCTCTGCATCCAGAACAAGTGCCTGTTTGCGGCCTTCGGCGCGCAGGATTTCGGCCTGGCGCTGGCCTTCGGCTTCCAGCACGGCAGCGCGTTTCTCGCGCTCGGCCATCATCTGGCGGGCCATGGAATCGATCATGTTTTTCGGCGGCACAATATCCTTGATCTCAACGCGATTGATCTTGATGCCCCAGGGCGATGCGGCAGCATCGACAACGGCGAGAAGCTTGGTGTTGATTGCATCGCGATGCGACAGCAATTCGTCGAGATCCATCGAGCCCATGACGGTGCGGATATTCGTCATCAGCAGGTTGAGCAAAGCGCGATCGAGATCGGCGACCTCATAGGAGGCGCGCGCAGCATCGAGCACCTGAAAGAAAGCAACGCCATCCACCGTGACCGAGGCATTGTCGCGCGTGATCACTTCCTGCGAGGGAACGTCGATCACCTGCTCCATCATATTGACGCGCCGTCCGACGCTGTCGATCCAGGGCACGATCACGCCAAGCCCCGGTGTCAGCGTCTTGTGGTAGCGACCGAACCGTTCGATGGTCATGGAAAAGCCCTGCGGCACCTGCCGTACGCCCATCAGCAGCGTGACCAGAGCGAAGATGACGAGAACAGTGGCGAAAATTCCGAAGGCCGAGAATTCGAGCATGATCTCTCCACGCGATTCGTTGACTGCCGCCAGATTGGCGCAGGCCCGGGCCTGCGCCAAGCGCCATGTGACGCAGGCGGGCTTTTCTTTGGCCCTGCATCACTATACTTCCCTCTCCCAGGAGAGCTGATGGATCAGGCCGAGAGCTTTTTTGTCGAATTGCCCGATTTTGCTGCCCCGCCGGGCGGCAAGACGGGGATCGCGCGCACGTCCGATGGGCTTGGCTTGCGCTATATGCGCTGGGCCGGCAGACAGCAGGGGCCCGGCACAATTGTCATTGCCACCGGACGCTCTGAATTTATCGAAAAATATTTCGAGGTCGTCGGCGAATTGCTGGAGCGCGGCTTTTGCGTCGTTGTTTTTGACTGGCGCGGGCAAGGCCTTTCGCAGCGTGAGCTTGGCGACAGGGCCAAAGGGCATGTGAAAGATTTTTCAGCTTATCTCGAAGATCTCGCAGCCATAGAGGCGCATGTTCTGAACGATTGCCCGCAGCCATGGTTTGCGCTCGGCCATTCGATGGGTGGCGCGATTCTTCTTGATCAGGCGCATGGCGCTCGCTCGCCTTTCGCCCGCATCCTTCTCTCGGCACCGATGATCGATCTGTCCTGCGTGCGCTATCGCAGGCTTGCTCATCTGCTCGCGGTTTTTTTCAACCGTCTGGGTCTGGGCAGCCATTTTGTTCCTGGCGGGCGACGCTCCTCGGTGCTGGAGCGCGGATTTGCCGGCAATCCCTTGACCAGCGATGAGGCGCGCTTCAATCGCATGCGTATGCTGATTGCGGCCGGCGCAAAATTGCGTCTTGGCGATCCGACCATTGCCTGGGTGCATGCGGCTTTTCGCTTGATGCGAAGGTTTCAGCATGCCGATTATGCCCGCCAGATCCGCACACCGGTGTTGATCCTGGCCGCACAAAATGATGGCGTCGTGGATTCGCAGGCCAGCGAGCGTTTTGCCGCTGGCCTGCAGGCAGGCCGGCAAATTCTCATTGCAGATGCGCGTCATGAAATCTTGATCGAGCGCGATGAGATTCGCGCGCAATTCTGGGCGGCTTTCGATGCTTTCATTCCCGGCACGACGGGCGAAGAGCAAGCCTTGCTTGCCCGCCGCGCCCCGCGCAATGTCGCGCTTTAGCCGTTGAGAATTTTCAGCGCCTGTTCATGCAATCGGCGATCGCCGGCGGCAATAATGGCGCCGCCATTGGCAGCACTTCCGCCCTGCCAGTCGGTGACGATGCCGCCGGCTCCCTCGATAATGGGCACGAGCGCGACAATGTCATAAGGCTTGAGGCCGCTCTCGATCACAAGATCCACATGGCCGGATGCGACCATGCAATAGGCATAGCAATCGCCGCCATAGCGCGAGAGGCGCACCTGTTCTTCGACACGTGCATAGGGGGCACGCGTCTCTTGCGTCAGCAGCGACGGATGGGTTGTCATCAGCGTTGCTTGCGACAGGCTCTCGCAGGCACGCGTGCGCAGGCGTCGTTCATCGGGCTTGCCGTGCCGGTCGATACCGCGCCAGATCGATGCCTGACTGTCGCCGAAAAAGCGTTCGCGGGTGAAGGGCTGATGCATCATGCCATAGCAGGGCTGACCCTTGTGTTGCAGGCCGATCAGCGTGCCCCAGACCGGCAGGCCCGAGATGAAGCTTTTCGTGCCGTCGATTGGGTCGAGCACCCAGACATAATCCGCATCGGCGTTTTTATTGCCGAATTCCTCACCGATGACGCCATGGGCTGGAAAGGAATCTTCGATCATCCGGCGCATGATGGTTTCGGCAGCCCGGTCGGCCTCGGTCACCGGATCGAAAATGCCGCCGCGGCTCTTGTCCTCGGCGCCGAAATGGGAGCGGAAAAAGGGCAGGATGGCCTCGCCCGAGGCCCGCGCCAGCTCATCGACGAAACGCGCAAAATCGACAGCGCCCATGTTTCCTCCGCAATTGGACCGGGCAGACATACAAGACCGGGCGGCAGGAGGCGAGAGCCATTTGGAGCTTTAGTTATCTATCTGAAAATAATGGGATTTAAGCCATATCTTGCGACAGGCTGCCGCATGGAGGCAAAAATAGGTCAGTAAGGCTTGCGTTTTGTGCAGTGCACTCCTATATCCACCTCATGCGGCGATCATGTCGTCGCTAATGCCCTCCTTGGGCGTTTCCTCCCTAGACTTGGGCCGCTGACGAAAGTCGGCGGCCGTCTTTTTTGGGGGGTGCAGTTTTACTCTGCAGCCAAGGCCCGGCCTGTATTGCGGGCCATTTCCATGGCCAGGCCGATCAGACGCTCCGTCATCTCCACCAGATCGGCGCTCACCTGCGCGAAGGCAGGTTTTTTCGCAAGGCTGGCTTCGTCCATATAAAGAGCGCGGTTGATCTCGATCTGCAGGGCGTGGAAACCCGAGCCAGGATTGCCATATTGTTCGGTGATAAAGCCGCCGGCATAGGGTTTGTTGCGCTGGACCTGATAGCCAAGGCCGCGCAATTCCCGTTCGACGAAATCGGCAATATCGGGCGAGCAGCTCGTCCCATAGCGATCGCCCAGCACAATATCGGCCTCAACCCGTTCCTGCTTGGCGCCTGACCCTGTCCAGGAGGGCATGGAATGGCAATCGAGCAGAACAGCAATGCCGAAATCCGAGAAGGCCTGGCGCATCAGGCCCCGCAAAGTCGCATGATAGGGTTTGTAGAGCCCATCGATGCGGCGCAAAGCCTCTTCCACGGGCATGGGCCCGGCATAGATTTCCTGCGCTTCCCCAACAATGCGCGCAATGGTTCCAAGCCCGCCTGCCACGCGCAGCGAGCGCGTATTGGCATAGGAGGGCAGGCGGCCTTCAAACATGCGCGGGTCGAGCTCATAGGGCTCGCGGTTGGCATCGAGATAGGCGCGGGGGAAATGCGCCCTGAGGAGGCGGGCGCCGCGCCCTGTGGCGGCCGCAAAAAGTTCGTCGACATAGACATCTTCCGAGCGCCGGATCGCCAGCTCATCGAGCCGGGCGGCAGCCAGAAAGCGCGCAGGATAGATCTGGCCCGAATGGGGCGAGGAGAGGACGAGCGGGCATTCCGGCCGCTCCGGTCCGGTTGTCTCGAAAGGAATGGCCAATTCGGGCTCAACCGGCTCCCGCTCGTAAAGGCTCGGCTGCCCTGTCCCCGACCGGCTCATTTTCTGGTTCCAGTTCCGATTTCGTTCGATGTTTGCAAACGCCCGGCGGACACTGTGCCAATGCGCTACAAGACTGTCCATTCACGCTTATTGTCGCGGCTCGAATTCCGGCGGCGCCTTCACGGGTTCTTTACCCTCCTTTGCCTTTATGGCGGACGTGAGTTTTGCGTAGAGGCCAAGATGAGTGTTGCTGCCCTTCAAACCAAAATCCTCCTTGCCGAGGACGACAATGACATGCGCCGCTTTCTGGTGAAGGCGCTGCAAAATGCCGGCTACGACGTTGCATCCTTCGATAATGGCCTTTCCGCCTATAACAGGCTGCGCGAAGAGCCCTTCGAATTGCTGCTGACCGACATTGTCATGCCGGAAATGGACGGGATCGAGCTGGCGCGTCGCGCCACCGAACTCGACCCCGATATCAAGGTCATGTTCATCACCGGCTTTGCGGCGGTGGCTCTCAACCCCGACAATCAGGCGCCGAAAGAGGCCAAAATCCTCTCCAAGCCTTTCCATCTGAAAGACCTCGTCAACGAGGTGCAGCGCCTTCTGGCGGCATAAAAAAGCCCGGACCGGCGCTTGCGCCGGCCTGCGCGAGCCTTTATACCCCGCCCATTCCGTTTGCACCGGCCACTTGCCGGTTGCCGCGGGCGCGTAGCTCAGCGGGAGAGCACTACGTTGACATCGTAGGGGTCACAGGTTCGATCCCTGTCGCGCCCACCATTCAGGGCCCTCGGACGTTTGCGTCCGGGGGCCTTTGTTTTGGGCGGCCTGTTGCTGCCCTTCAAAAGACCGGGGCTGTGCTGTATGGAACTTTCGCCCGCCCTCGCTCTGGCTTTGGATTCGAATGGACCCTGCGCTGCCCACCATTGTGACCTATTGGCAGGGGCCTGTCGGCTGGCTGGAGCGCATGTGTCTGGCTTCCATCAAACAGGCCGGCCATCGGCTTGAAATTTTTACCACCGGCACGGCCGAGCTGCGCGCCTTGGGCATTGCCGATGATGTGCATGATGTGCGCGACATGATCGAGGCTGGCTCGCCCGAGCGTCTCTATCACGAGGCCGGGCAACTCGCTCTGTTTTCCGATATCGTCCGTCTGCGTCTGTTGCGCATGGGCCGCGGCCTCTGGCTCGATTGCGATTGCCTCATGCTGGCGCCGCTCGTGCCAGATGGGTCGCATGTCATGGGTTGGTATCCCAACGGTCGCGTCGGCAATAGCGTGCTTTATCTCGCCCCCGAGTCCCCGCTGCTCGCCGATTATTATGGCGCCGTCACCTCCTGGCCGATCCTTGTGCCATGGGCGACGCGGCGCGTGCGCTTGTGGCGACGTCTGGAGGTCGCCATGGGTCGAAAAATACCCAAAAATCCGGGCCGAATGAGCATTGGGCCGCGCGCGCTCACCTATTTTGTCGATCGGCACGGACTGAGGGATGCGGTTTTGCCGGCGCCGGTTTTTTATCCCGTGGCGCAGGCCGATTGTCTCGATCTGGTCGATCCGGATGCCGCGCGCACCGAGCGCTGGCTGCGGCCGGAAACGCAAATCGTCCAT
>CAZHOK010000067.1:7868-16072 GCA_964534115.1 uncultured Beijerinckia sp. | reverse complement strand
GGCCGGGCTTCTGGCGTGGCATGAACAACAACCAGAATGCGATCTATCTGGAATGTTTTGTCGATGAACTGGCCCATGCTGCGGGTCAGGATCCGCTGGCCTTCCGCCAGAAAATGATGGCGAAATATCCCAAGCATCTGGCTGTGCTGAATGCCGTCGCCGAAAAGGCGGGCTGGAGCAAGCCGCTGCCGCAAGGCGTCTATCGCGGCATTGCCCAGCATATGGGCTATGGCTCCTATGTGGCCGCGGTTGCCGAAGTCTCGGTCAGCGCCAAAGGCGAATTGAAGATCCATCGCATCGTTGCCACAACCGATTGCGGCCATGTCGTCAATCCGCAGCAGGTCGCAGCCCAGATCGAAGGCTCTTTCGCCTATGGTCTGACATCGCTGCTGTTCAGCGAAATGACCGCCAAGGACGGCAAGATGGAACAGGAGAATCTCGACACTTACGAGATCCTCAAGATGGAGCACATGCCACCGGTCGAATCCTATCCGGTTCCCTCGGGCGATTTCTGGGGTGGCGTTGGCGAGCCGACAATCTTCGTCGCTGCACCGGCTGTGCTGAATGCGATCTTTGCCGCGACCGGCAAGCGCATCCGTCAGGTGCCGATCAAGAATGTCGACCTGCGCAAGGCGTAAGCCATGATGAACCGCGAGACATTTGTCCTCGCGACACGAAAGGGAGGAGCGCTCATCGCGCTCCTCCTCTTGTCTGGGGGTGCGCTGGCGCAAAGCGCCAACACTCCGTCCCCGAACGCCATGCGCAATCTGAGCAATGCGCCAGCCGGCGCATCTGCCTGCCTTGGCTGCCATGGCGCCGGGCAAACGGAAATGCCCTCGCTAGAAAAACTCTCCGCCGCAGACATTGAAACGGCAATGGAGCAATATCGCAGCGGCACACGCGAAGCGACTTTGATGAACCGCATCGCCAAAGGTTTTACGCCCGAAGAAAGCCGCGCCATTGCACTCTGGCTTTCGGAAAAAGAGGCCGTGAAGCGATGACGCGCAACACAGGTCCCACACGCCGCATCATCCTTGCAGGCGCCGCAGCCAGTGCGGCAGCGACTTTGGCGCGCCCTGCCCTTGCACAAACGCCTGCACATGTTGTGGTGATCGGCGGCGGCTTTGCAGGCGCGACCTGCGCGCGCTTTTTGCAGCGCGACGGCATGTCCGTCACGCTGGTCGAGCCCAATGCCAATTATGTTTCCTGCGCCTATAGCAATGCCGTGCTCGGCGGCCTGCGCGACATGTCGCAACAGACATTCAGCTATGGCGCCATCGAAAAACAGGGTGTGCGCCTCGTGCGGCAAGCAGCCGCCGGCATCGATCGCGACAGCCGCAATGTGCGACTCGCTGACGGCACGGCGATTGCCTATGACAGGCTGGTGCTGGCACCCGGAATCGATCTGAATTTCGAGGCCCTGCCCGGCTATGATCAGGCGGCCAGCGAGATCATGCCCCATGCCTGGAAAGCCGGTCCGCAGACCTTGCTTTTGAAAGCGCAACTTGAGGCCATGGCGGATGGCGGCACTGTCATCATCAGCGTGCCCGCCAATCCCTATCGCTGTCCGCCGGGGCCCTATGAGCGGGCGAGCATGATTGCCTGGTATCTGAAACAGCACAAACCGCGTTCGAAAATTCTCATCCTCGACGCCAAGGACAATTTTTCGAAACAGGGCCTGTTCACCGCCGCGTGGAAAGAAATTTACGGTCCGATGATCGAATGGGTCGGCCTGTCGGGCGGTGGCAAAGTCACGTCGATCAAGCCGAAAGAAAAAATCTTCGTCACGGAATTTGGCGAACATCGCGCCGATGTCGGCAATGTCATTCCCCCGCAGCGCGCCGGACATATTGCCCTGTCCTCCGGCATTGCCGATCAGACCGGCTGGTGTCCCATCGATCCGGTAACATTCGAATCAAAGCTGCAGCCCGGTGTGCACGTGATCGGCGATGCCTGTATCGGCGGCGGCATGCCGAAATCGGCTTTCTCGGCCAATGCCCAGGCCAAGGCCTGCGCACAGGCAGTCGGCTTGATGCTGCGCGGGCGCGAGGTGAGCAGCCCCAAATTGATCAACACCTGCTATTCGCTGATCAAGCCCGATTATGCGATCTCGGTTGCCGGCGTTTATGCGCCCAATCGCGGCTTGCTCGCCGACATCCAAGGCGCAGGCGGCGTCAGCCCAGCCAATGCGCCGGCAAGCGTTCGTGCAGCAGAAGCCGCTTATGCCGAGGGCTGGTACAAAACGATCGCGCAAGAAGTGTTCGGCTGACATGTGGCGCGGCATTGCCCTTTCTCTTTCGATGCTCATCGCCGGCGCAGCCCATGCGCAGGATCTGCGCCCCTACAAAATCGAGAATGGCGCCATAAATCTTTCTCTGACGGGCAAGCCCGGCGATCCGGCGCGCGGGCGGCAAATCGTTCTGGAGCGGCAGAAGGGCATATGCCTGCTCTGCCATTCAGGACCATTTCCTGAAGAGCGCTTTCAGGGCGATCTGGCGCCAAGCCTTGCCGGCGTCGGCTCGCGGATGAATGAAGGCGAAATCAGGCTGCGCATGGTGGATGGCACGAAAGTGAACCCTGATACGATCATGCCGCCCTATTATCGGATCGAGGGATTGAACAGAGTGGCGCCGAACTTTCGCGGCAAGCCGCTTCTCAATGCCGAGGAAATTGAAGATGTCATCGCCTTTCTTCTCACGCTGCGTGAGGATGGCGCGACGGGGCAAAGCAAATGAAGACTTCACATTCCGCCATACTGACAAGGCGTGCCGCGCTTGCAGCCGGCGCCGGCCTTGGTGCCTTCGCACTCATGCCGACCGCGCGCGCGACGCCTGAGACAATGGCGGCCGCGGTGAAAACATTCACCGGCGGCAAGCCGATTGCGGACGGGCGCGTCAAGTTGGAGATCAGCCTGCTGGTCGAGAATGGAAATTCCGTACCGCTGAGCGTCACTGTGGATAGCCCGATGACGCGGCAGGATCACGTCAAGCGCATCGGCATTTTCAATGAGAAAAATCCGCTGCCGGAAGTTTTGACCTTCCATCTCACGCCGCGCAGCGGGCGCGCGCAGGTTGCCTCGCGCATGCGCCTCAACGATACGCAATTCATCACCGCCATTGCCGAAATGTCGGATGGAAGTTTCTGGTCCGGCAAGGCCGAGGTGATCGTCACAATGCCTGCCTGCGTGGAGGAATGAGCATGACTCGCGCACTCATCAACATTCCGCAAAAAGCCAAACGCGGCGAAGTGATCGAGATCAAGACCATGCTCTCGCATCCGATGGAGACGGGCTTTCGCCCCTCATCCGATGGCAGACTTGTGCCGCGCGACATTATCGAGAAATTCGTCTGCACCTATAATGGCGAGGTGGTCTTCTCCGCCGATCTCTATCCGGCCGTTTCGGCAAATCCGTTTCTCTCGTTCAACATGGTGGCCGAGCAAAGCGGCACAATCGTCTTTGCCTGGACGGATAATCACGGCAAGACGCAGGTGCAGACGGCCGCCATTCAGGTCGAGTAAGATGCGCGGGATCACCCTCGCGCTATTGCTTCTGTCTGTCTGGCCTGCACAGGCGCAGACACAGCAGGATCCCAGAAAATCGGGCTTTGCCTATATGGGCCGCGATACGCAGGCCATGCAGCAGGACGATCTCGCCAATCCTGCCATGCTCACCGTGCTGGAAGGGGAAGCCTTGTGGACGACGCCGGCCGGCAAGGCGGGGAAATCCTGCGCGGCCTGTCACGGCGAGGCGCGCGAGAGCATGAAAGGCGTTGCCGCACGCTATCCCGCCATGGATGAGGCCAGCGGAAAACCCATCGATCTCTCAGGGCGCATTGCCCAATGCCGCGAAACGCGGATGGAGGCCGCCCCCTTGGTGCGCGAAGGGCGCGACATGCTGGCTCTGTCTGCCTTTGTCGGCCTGCAATCGCGCGGCATGCCTGTGGCGCCACCGCAGGATGAACGGCTGACGCCCTTCCGCGAGGAAGGGGCGCGGCTCTACACGGCCCGCATGGGCCAACTGAATTTCACCTGCGCGCAATGTCATGATGCCAATGCCGGCCAGAAACTCGGCGCTGCGCCCATTCCCCAGGCCCATCCCAATGCCTATCCGATCTACCGGCTGGAATGGCAGTCCACCGGATCGCTGCAACGCCGCTTGCGCAATTGCATGGTGGGAACCCGCGCCGAGCCCTTTTCCTACGGCTCGGCTGAATTCATCGCGCTCGAACTCTTCCTGATGGAGCGCGCGAAGGGAATGACCATCGAGACGCCGGGCGTCCGTCCCTGATTCTTCGGCGAATTCAGGTTTTTTGCCGCATCGATGATTAGACTTTTGTCGCATGTTGTGGCAATTCTCCCCGCCAAGAGGCAGAGGGCCAAAAGGGTCTTGAAAGCCCGCTCTCACTTCACCGGAAACGCAGGTTGGACATGAAAATGCTCAAGGTCACCGCAGCAGCCTCAGGGCTTGCTCTCCTTGCTTCTCAAGCCATGGCCCAAAACTCTGTCGAGAGCTTCTACAAGGGCAAACAGATGGACCTGGTGATCGGCTATTCGGCCGGTGGCGGCTATGACACTTATGCCCGTCTGGTTGCCCGCTATCTCGGCCAGTTCGTACCCGGTCAGCCCAATATTGTCGCGCGCAACATGCCCGGCGGCGGCTCGCGTGTGGCGGCCGGCTTCGTCTTCAAAGTGGCTCCCAAGGACGGCACGGTGCTTGCCACCGCCGACCAGTCGCTCTCGCTGGCCCAGGCCATTGGCGACAAGGGCATCCAGTTCGACACGACGAAATTCATCTATATCGGCAATCCCAGCGCCGAGAACAACACGACCGTCACCTGGCATACGACCGGCATCAAGACGATCGAGGATGCGACCCGCCAGGAAGTGCCGATGGGCGCGACGGGTGGCTCCACCTCCTCGCAATATCCGCGCGCGATGAATGCGCTGCTGGGCACGAAATTCAAAATCATCCTCGGCTATCCGGGCGGCAATGACATCAATCTCGCCATGGAAAAGGGCGAGGTCGCCGGCCGCGGTTCAAACAGCTGGGCCTCTTGGAAATCGACCCGCCCGGACTGGGTGCGCGACAAGAAAATCAATATTCTCGTCCAGATCGGCCTGACCAAGGCTCCCGATCTTCAGGACGTGCCCTTGCTGCTCGATCTGGCCAAGAATGATTCCGACCGGGCGGTCTTGCGCATGCTCTCGGCCCCGGCCACAATCGGGCGTCCGATTTTCACGACGCCGGGCGTGCCGGAGGATCGCGTCAGGGCGCTGCGCGCCGCCTTCGAAAAAATGATCGTCGATCCCGGCTTTGTCGATGAAGCCAAAAAGACCAATCTCGAGATCGATCCGGTCTCCGGCGAGGAGCTGCAAAAGATCGTCAATGAAATCGTCAATACGCCCAAGGAGACAGCCGAACGACTGGCTGCCATCATCGGCGAACTTCAATAATCAGAAAAAGAGGAGACCGCACCATGCCCCATGATGTAGCCGGCAAAGACGGCGTCCAGCACTGGCACGAGCCATCAGGTACACGCAAGGCGGGTTTTGGCGAGTTCAAGAAACAGCCGACCCCCTATGACGCCTGGATGGAAGCCGAAGGCATTCCGGTCTTCCGCGGTATCGGCATCAGCAAGGTGCAGAACCTGCCGCTGTTCGACTGGAAGCGTCGCGGCGGCAAGGGCCATTTCATCCAGCTCTACGGCACGGAAACGAAATGGGGCTGCTATGTCGTCGAAGTGCCGCCGGGCGGCGCGCTGAACCCCGAGAAGCACATGTACGAGGAAATCTTCCTCGTCGTGGAAGGCCGCGGCTCAACGGAAGTCTGGCAGGAAGGCGACAAGAAGAAGCTCACCTTCGAATGGCAGAAGGGCTCGATGTTCTCGATCCCGATGAATGCCTGGTATCGCCACGTCAATGCGACCTCGGGCGGCGCGCTCCTGCTCGCCGGCAATACGGCGCCGAACGTGCTCAACCAGCTGAACAATGTCGAAGCGGTGTTCAACAATCCCTTCGTCTTCCGCGATCGTTTCTCGGGCGATGAAGATTTCTTCAAGCCGAAGGACGAAATCTCGCCCGATCCGGTGCGCGGCCTTGCCCAGCGCAAGACCAACTTCATTCCGGACGTGATCAATTGCGAATTGCCGCTCGATAACCGCCGCTCGGTCGGCTATCGCCGCGTCGAACCCGCCATGACCAACAACCAGTTCTATTTCTGGATCGGTCAGCACGAGAATGGCCGCTATTCCAAGGGCCATGCGCACACATCGGCCGCCGTGCTCGTCTGCCTGAAGGGCAAGGGCTATACTTATTCCTGGCCGGAGCGTTGCGGTGAGCGTCCGTGGGAAAACGGTTATGCCGATCAGGTGAACCGTCTCGATTACGAGCCCGTCGGTCTTGTGACGGCGGCACCGGGCGGTGCACGCTGGTATCACCAGCACTTTTCCGTCTCAAAGGAAGACTTCCGTTTGACGGCTTGGTTTGGCCCGCACAATCCGGGACGCGATCCCGGTGCGCCGGGGCAGAAGCACACCGATTATACGGCGATCGACGTCAATCAGGGCGGCACGGCCATTCCCTATTGGATGGAAGATCCGTATATCCGCAATGAATATGAGGCCACGCTGAAGGAAAACGGCGTGGAATGCCGCATGGATCCGAGCTGGTACGAAAAGACCGCGGATGCCGACACCAAAAAGACTGTGGTGTAAGGAATGCAAAAAGGCCCCGGAAACGGGGCCTTTTTTCTTGAACCGCATCGTGCACGACCTTGTCCCAGAGGGAGAAGGTGGCATGCGAAGCATGACGGATGAGGGGTTACGCCCGCACAGGTGAGAGGCAAACCCCTCACCCGGCCGCTGCGCGGCCACCCTCTCCCTCTGGGAGAGGGTTTGCTACACCAACGCACCCTTGCGAAACACGCTCAGCCTTCCCAGCGGCAATTGGCGCCAGACTTCATCGCGCGTCAGCGGATTGCTGGCGATGACGGCGACGCGGTCGTGCGGACCTGTCTCTTTCGAAAAATCCATGCGCAGATCTTCATCGATCAAGGTCGCCACGCCGAACGGCGCTTCGCGCACGATGTAGAAGAGCTTCTTAGTACAAAAAGCATAGAGCGTGCGCCCGTCGCTCATCAGCACATTGAGCACGCCAAGTCCGGCAAGCTCATCGCATAATTCACGCAGCGCCTTATCGAGTGCAGAGGGCGTGGGCAAGGTTTCGAAACGCGCATGCAGACGATCTGCAATCCAGCAAAAGGCATGTTCGCTGTCGGTCGTGCCGATGGGCTGGTAGAGACCGAGCGGCAATTTCTTCACGCCCTTGAGCTGGCCATTATGCGCGAAGGTGATCGCCCGGCCCCAGATCTCGCGCGTAAAGGGATGCGTGTTCTCAAGCCCGACACGCCCGCGATTGGCGCGCCGCACATGGGCAATGACAATCTCGCTCTTCAACGGATAGTCACGCAGCAGGCGTGCGATCTCAGATTGCGCGGAGGGCTGGGGATCATGAAACATGCGGGCGCCGCGGCCTTCATAAAAGGCAATGCCCCAGCCATCGCGATGCGGGCCCGTCGCACCGCCACGCCGGGCAAGGGCTGCAAAACTGAAGCGAATATCCGTTGGGACATTCGCATTCATGCCCAGCAATTCACACATGCCCCGCCACCCCTTGACTGTCCGCTTGCACCAGAAGACCGCAAGCAGGCAGGCAAGTCAAAAGGCAAGACTTATTCCGTCGGGCGCGGTTTCTTGAATTTTTTCGGCTTGCCCTTGTCCACATTCGGCCCGTCGAACGTCTTGCCCGCAAATTTGGGCTTTTCAAACTTGGGTTTGTCGAACTTGGGTTTGTCGAACTTGGGCTTTTCGAACTTGGGCGCGTCGAACTTGGATTTCTCAAATTTGGACTTCTCAAATTTGGATTTGCCGAATTTGGCGCCCTCGCCTTTGGGCCCGTCGAATTTATCTCAGGGCTTGTCGGAAAAGGTTTTGCGGAATGCCGGTTTGTCCCTGGCGGGCGCACCATCGATCCGCGTGAAATTCGGATCCCGTTGGCCATTTTTTGCCGGCTTGCCGGGGCGCTGCATGGCCTCGGCAAAGGCTTGCGCATGTTCGGCCGCAACTTCGAATTTGGTTTCGCGGTCGAAAATCCGGATCGAGCCAATGGCTTCGCGCGACACGCCGCCGCGCTTGCAGATCATCGGC
>CAZHOK010000067.1:1903-7858 GCA_964534115.1 uncultured Beijerinckia sp. | reverse complement strand
ATTTCGGATCGGCATTGTCCCGCCGACCAATATCGAGATGGAACCACACGCCTTCGCCGCGATGACGCATGGGTGCGCTGGGCCCTGCCCCGCCCGGCTCGCGCGGTCCGCGTTCGGGACGCTGTGGGCGCATGTCGCGGCCAAAACCGGGATCGGAGACATCTTCAGGTGCCGGCAGACGCGAGCGGTAGAGCCGCACCAGCGCAGACGCAATATCTTGGGGCGCGCGCTCGGCCAGAAGGGCCTGTGCCAGAGCGAGATCTTCCTCGCTCGTCTCCTCGGTGAAAATCTCGTCCTTGATGAGCCGCTCTTGATCGAGCTTGCGCACATCTTCAGCAGATGGCGGACCGCTCCATTCCGGTTGCACGCCGGCATCGACAAGCAGTCGCTCCGCTTTGCGGCGGCGCGAAACCGGCACCAGAAGAACCGCAATGCCCTTGCGCCCGGCGCGGCCCGTGCGCCCCGAACGATGCTTCAGGATTTCAGCATCATTGGGCAGCTCGGCATGAACGACAAGATTGAGATTGGGCAGATCGATGCCGCGCGCAGCCACATCGGTTGCCACGCAAATGCGCGAACGCCCATCGCGCAAAGCCTGCAGCGCATGATTGCGCTCGCTCTGGCTGAGTTCTCCCGACAAAGCAACAGCGGCAAAGCCGCGCTCCAGCAATGCTGAATGCATGTGGCGGACGGATTCACGCGTATTGCAGAAAACAATCGCACCCGGCGATTCATAGAAGCGCAACAGATTGACCGTCGCATGCGTGATTTCATGCGGCATGACACGCAAGGCACGATAATCGATGTCGGCATGGCCCTGTTCGCCACCGCCGACCTCAATGCGCATTGCATCTTTCTGATAATCGCGCGCCAGCGTGACAATGCCCTTGGGCAAAGTGGCCGAGAACAGCAAAGTACGCCGGTCTTCCGGCATGGCTTTCAGAATTTCCTCGAGATCCTCGCGAAATCCGAGATCGAGCATTTCATCCGCTTCATCGAGAATGACGGCACGAATGGCGGAGAGATCGAGACCCTTGCGCTCGATATGATCGCGCAGGCGTCCCGGCGTGCCCACAACAATCTGCGCGCCCTGCTGCAGCATCTGGCGCTCGCGGCGCGGATCCATGCCGCCGACGCAAGCCACCACACGCGCTTTTGCACCGGCATAGAGCCAGGACAATTCGCGATGCACCTGCAAAGCCAGTTCGCGCGTCGGGGCGACAACCAGCGCCAGAGGCGCGCCCGCCATGCCGAAAAATTCAGCCTCGCCCAGCAAGGTCGGCGCAATGGCGATGCCATAGGCGACGGTCTTGCCGGAGCCTGTCTGCGCCGAAACAAGCAGATCGCGGTCATGGGTTTGTGGATCGATAACGGCAAGCTGGACCGGCGTAGGCTCGGAATAATCACGCGCGGCAAGGGCCTTCGCGAGGCTCGGGATCATGTCGGGAAAGGGCAAGGAAAACCTTCAGGCAAAAGCGGCCAGCTGGCCGTAGCGGCTCGATGGCCGCGATGTGACATCTCTATCCAGTCCTGCGGCCAAAAGCCACCCCGCAGGCTCAAACGCCGCGAATCGTCTTTTTACGCCCCTCGGCGCGCCTTTGCCCTATCCATCGAAAGGGCACGACCATCAGCACCAGAACCAGAACCCATTGCGCCGGCCGCCACGCAAGATCGGGATCGAGATTGGCGGCAAGAACGCGCAAAGCATCGACGCCGGTCTTGCCCGCATACCACCCCGCCTCGACCAAAGCGGTCGCCAATGATGCGCCAAGCGCCAGCAGCACGAGCGCCAGCGGACCCGTCCAGCCCATCCGCGCCAGACGCCGCCAGACCATGAGCGCAATGAACAGGCCGCTCATCATGACCCATTCGGTGACATCGACCTTGGCCTGAAGAAAAGCATGGATGAGCGACAGGACCGTCAAAACATAAATGATGCGATGCAGCCTGTTCCATCGCTCCGCACCCAGGCGGCGCACCCAGCCATCGGTCGATGTGAGCCCCAAAATGCCAAGTCCGAGCAAAGCGACAAAGCCGATGGTGAGATAGAAGCGCAGAACAATCTCGCTCGCCACGCGCCAGAGATCGCCCTTCTGGTCGTAAATATAAAGGCCGAAATGAATGAGCAGATAGGCCAAGGCGCCGACACCGACCATGCGCCTGACATCGATCACCCGCGGCCAGTGCAGGATCGTGCGCAAGGGCGTGATGAGCAGCGACAAGAGCAGGATGCGTGTGCTCCAGGTGCCCGTCGCATGCAGCGCTTCAGTGACCGGCTTGGGCGCAAGATTGCCCTGCCACCAGTCAAACGCAATCCAGAGGCCCGGCACGAAGAGCGCCAGAAAAACGGCGAGCTTCAGCGGCACAACATGGCCTTTGCGGTCGGTCCAGGGCAGCACGTTCAACCTCCGAAAATGCCGAAAGCGTTATGGCATAAAGACGCATTGCTGCACCACCCATGGAGTGAGAGCGATGGAGAGGAATTCGCACCCGTGCTATGATTGTTCATGGCCACGATCGAATTGGCATTCCAGCCGTCTCCTCTTGAGGGTGCCCCCCCGCCGCTTGCCGCCAATGCCATCCATGTCTGGCGATTGCAGCTGCATGACATGCCCGAGACGCTTTTGCTCGCCCGCGAGGAAGAAGAGCGTGCCGCGCGCATGCGCCACGAGCCCTCACGACATGTCTTTCTCCATACGCGCACCATGCTGCGGCGGATCCTGGCGCTCTACACCGGCCGCCCGGCAGAGGCCCTGTCCTTTGTCATCAGCGAGCAGGGCAAGCCATCGCTGAAGGATGAAAATGCGCCCTGCTTCAACCTCTCCCATTCCGGCCAAATGGGCCTGATCGCAATCACACGCGCAGCACCGGTTGGCGTCGATGTTGAAATGCTCCGCGATGTGACGCGCCCCGACCGGATTGCCAAAACCTATTTCACCCCAAGCGAACAGGCTGCCCTTGCCAGCCTGCCCGAAAGCCAGCAACTCGACGCTTTCCATGCCTGCTGGACACGGAAGGAAGCCTATGTGAAGGCCACGGGAAAAGGCATTGCCAATCAATTGGCGAGCTTCGATGTCACCCTCTTGCCCGATCAGCCGGCGCAGATCTGCGCCATCGACGGCCATGCGCAAAAGGCGCAAGCCACAACGCTCCATGCCTTCCGCCCCCGACATGATGCATGGGCTGCGGTCTGCGCGCTCTGCGCCGACATGGAACTTCTGGGCTTTGAACCAGACCCGGGCTAGGGCACTGGTATCCCCCGAAACGACAGGCTAATAAGCCACAAAATCACAGGGAGACACGAGACATGGCGAGCCGTGACAAATTCGAAGATCATTGCTGGAAAGATATTGTCCCGGCGGAAGATCTGAAACTCTACGAGACCTATGTCCGCGAGACTTTCATCGGCCCCAATCCCGCAGTCCTTGCCATCGATCTTTATAATGTTGTCTATCGCGGCGGCCCGCATTCGCCTTACGAACTGGAAGAAAAATATCCCAATTCCTGCGGCATCTATGCGCATAAGGCTATCGAGCCGACGCAGGCCGTTCTGGCGGCCGCCCGCAAGGCAGGAATACCGATCATCTTCTGCACCAAGGATATTGCGCCCAACAATCGTCCGCTCGACGCCATTTCCACAAAACGCCGGCAATTCACGCCCGGCGCCGACGATTACGACATTTACCACGCCTTTGAAGTGCGCAAGGAAGACATTGTCATCCGCAAACAACGCGCCAGCATTTTTGAAGGAACGCCGCTGCGCTCGCATCTCGCGCTGATGGGCATTCGCACGCTGGTAGTGATGGGAGAGGCAACCTCCGGCTGCGTGCGCGCCAGCGTCGTCGAGGGCTTCTCATCGGGCTATCATGTCAATGTCGTGGAAGAATGTGTGTTCGACCGTGCGCCGCTCACCCACAAGGTCAATCTCTTCGACATGCACCACAAATATGCCGATGTGATGCATGTCGAGGACGTGGTCGATCATTTCGGCAAGCTCGCTGCTGCGCGCTGACACCAGAGTCGATCAATTCCGGCCATAGGTCTCGTCGAAACCGTAACCTGCTCCGCGCACCGTGCGGATCGGGTCGGTCTCGCGCCCGCGCGACAAGGCCTTGCGCAAACGCCCCACATGCACATCCACCGTGCGCTCATCGATTTCGGCCGACATGCCCCAGACCGAATCGAGCAATTGGGCGCGGGTGAAAATGCGGCCCGGCTTTTCGATCAAATATTCCAGCAAACGAAATTCGGTCGGCCCAAGATGAATATCGCGGCCCGCGCGGCGCACACGCCGCGTCTCGCGATCCAGCTCGATATCGCCAGCCATCAGGCGACCGGCTATTCGCTCGGGCGCGGCGCGGCGCAAAAGTGCGCGCACACGCGCCATGAGTTCAGGCACTGAAAAGGGTTTTACGACATAATCATCGGCCCCGACCGAGAGGCCGCGAATGCGTTCGCCCTCTTCGCCGCGCGCGGTCAGCATGATGACGGGCAATTGCCGGGTTGCATCGCGCGCGCGCAGGCGACGGCAGATTTCAATTCCCGAAACGCCCGGAAGCATCCAGTCGAGAATGACCAGATCGGGCATGTTTTCCGCAAGCCTGACCTCGGCCTCGTCGCCGCGATCGCACCGCTCGACGAGATAACCCTCAGCCTCAAGATTATAGGCAAGAAGAAGTGCCAGCGCCGATTCATCCTCGACGATCAAAACGCGTGGCGCGTTTGTCTTGCCCGACACCTGCATCACGTCAGGCCTTGCCGGCCAGATTTGTCATGCCAAGCGAACCCTTCGGACGCTCGACGGGGAGATTGGTTCCCGAGACAAGATAATGGACGGTCTCGGCGACATTCGTCGTGTGATCGCCCGCGCGTTCGATATTCTTCGAACAGAACAGGAGATGCGTGCAGAAAGTAATATTGCGCGGATCTTCCATCATAAAGGTCAGAAGATCACGGAAAACGGAATCTTCCAGCGCATCGAGCTGCGCATCGCGCATCCAGACATCCTTGGCCTTTTCCAGATCTCGTTCTGCATAGGCATCAAGAACATTCTTGAGCTGAAGCAGGGCGAGATCGCCCATGTTTTTGAGGCCGACGGCCGCGCGCGGAATGCGCATTTCCGGACCGATCTTCAATGTGCGCTTGGCAATGTTTTTAGCCAGATCGCCGACCCGCTCCAGATCGGCCGAGATGCGAATGGCGGCTACAATCTCACGAAGATCGACCGCCATGGGCTGACGACGCGCAATCGTCAGGATAGCGAGTTCCTCGACCTGACGCTGCAAAGCATCAAGGCGCGTATCGGTTTCGACAACCATCCGCGCGACGTCCATATCGGCGGAAATCAGCGCATCCATGGCGTCGGACAGCATTTTTTCCGCAATGCCGCCCATTTCTGCAATGTAGCGGCCAAGCGTGCCGAGCTCCTGGTCGAATCGAGCGACTGTATGGTCCGTCATCTCTTCCTGCTCCCTCAGCCGAACCGGCCGGTGATATAATCCTGCGTCTGGCGCTTTTCAGGCGTCGTGAAAATACGCGTCGTCTCGCCGAATTCGACAAGCTCGCCGAGATACATAAAGGCTGTATATTCGGACACGCGCGCTGCCTGCTGCATGTTGTGCGTGACAATGGCGATTGTATATTTCGCCTTCAGCTCATCGATCAGCTCTTCGATCTTGGCCGTTGAAATCGGATCGAGCGCCGAACAGGGCTCATCGAACAAAATGACTTCCGGCTGAATGGCGACCGTGCGGGCGATGCACAGGCGCTGCTGCTGCCCACCCGAGAGCGAAAGCCCGCTGGCATTCAGCTTGTCTTTCACTTCATTCCAGAGAGCTGCCCCGCGCAAGGCATGTTCCACGCGCCCGTCGAGTTCGCTCTTCGAGAGATTTTCGTAAAGCTTGATCCCGAAAGCGATATTTTCATAAATGGTCATCGGGAATGGCGTCGGCTTCT
>CAZHOK010000067.1:890-1893 GCA_964534115.1 uncultured Beijerinckia sp. | reverse complement strand
GCGCAGCAGATTGAGATCAAGCTTGGGATCGAGAATATTCTCGCCCTCAAGCAAGACCTGCCCCTCGGCGCGCTGTCCGGGATAGAGATCATACATGCGATTGAAAATTCGCAGCAGCGTCGATTTTCCGCAGCCGGAGGGGCCGATAAAGGCTGTCACACTATGTTTCTCAAGGTTCAGGCTGATGTTCTTCAGC
The DNA here is from genome assembly GCA_964534115.1 of uncultured Beijerinckia sp. Lineage (GTDB taxonomy): Bacteria > Pseudomonadota > Alphaproteobacteria > Rhizobiales > Beijerinckiaceae > Terripilifer. The sequence continues at coordinate 1,697 of CAZHOK010000067.1, read as the reverse complement.
GCTTTCGCCTCGCCGTAGAAAAAATCGAGATCGCGAACTTTGAGCTTCACCTGCCGATCGCGCGAGGGCGCGGCACGGTCACCGTTGACGGCGGTCATGACTTGCAGGTCGGTCACTTCTTCTTCCTTTCGGCATCGAGCATGCGGGCAACAATATTGAGTGCGAGCACAGCGAGCGTGATGATGAGCGCGCCCGTCCAGGCAAGCTGGCGCCAATATTCATAGGGCGATTGAACGAAATTATTGATGGTCACCGGCAGGTTCGCCATCGTCTTCATCAAATCGGCATTCCAGAACTGGTTCGACAGGGCCGTGAAGAGGAGCGGCGCTGTTTCGCCTGCCACTCGCGCTGTCGCCAGCAGAACGCCGGTGATAATGCCCGTGCGCGCTGCCTTGTAGGCAATGGAGCGAATGACATGGGAGCGCGGCAGTCCGAGCGCAGAAGCTGCCTCGCGCAATTGGTTTGGTACGAGGAGCAGCATGTCTTCAGTCGTGCGCACCACCACCGGAATAACAATCACGGCGAGCGCAAGCGATCCGGCAAGACCCGAAAATCCACCCATCGGCACAACGACGGCGCCATAGATGAAGAGGCCGATCACAATGGAAGGCGCAGACAGCAGGATATCGTTGATGAAGCGCACATAATTGCTGAGCTTCTCATGCCGTCCATATTCAGCGAGATAGGTTCCAGCAAAAAGGCCAATCGGCGCCCCGATCCCGACACCGATCACAGTCATGATCAGGGAGCCGAAAATGGCATTGGCCAGACCGCCGGTTTTGGAACCGGGCGGCGGCGTCATTTCAG
>CAZHOK010000067.1:0-880 GCA_964534115.1 uncultured Beijerinckia sp. | reverse complement strand
GGACAGATTCAGTCCGGCAATCCCGTTCCAGAGCAATGTGAACAGGATGAGACCGAGCCACATGAGTCCGAAGGCCGCTGCAAAAAGACAGAGAACTTTCACAATCTTGTCGTTGCGTGCGCGGGAGGCGTAAATCGGGTTCATCGGTTTATCTCCCCGCCTGGGCTTCGAGCCGCGACAACATCAGCCGCGCAGCTGAGAGAACAATGAAGGTCAGGACGAAAAGCAGCAGGCCAAGCAGAATGAGTGCCGACATATGCAGGCCATCGGCTTCGGCAAATTCGCTCGCAATCGCGGCCGAAATCGTCGTGCCGGGGGCAAAGATCGATCCGCTGATCTGGAACGAATTGCCGATGATGAAAGTCACGGCCATTGTCTCGCCAAGCGCACGTCCCAGCGCCAGCATAATGCCGCCGATCACGCCGGCGCGCGTATAGGGAATGACGACATTGCGCACCACTTCCCAGGTCGTGCAGCCAAGACCATAGGCGGACTCCTTCAGCATGGGCGGCACGGTCTGGAATACATCGCGCGAAATGGCCGTGATGAACGGCAGGATCATAATGGCCAGAACAAGCGATGCATTGAACAAAGACAGATAGGAGGGAGGACCGGCAAAAATCGTTCCCAGAACCGGCACGCCTTCAAATGTGCTGATGACCGCAGGCATAAAACGATCGGTCATGAAGGGCGCGAGGACGAAAAATCCCCACATGCCGTAAATGATCGAAGGAATGCCGGCGAGCAATTCAATCGCCGTACCGATGGGGCGTCGCAGCCGGATCGGGCAGAATTCCGTGAGAAAGATCGCAATGCCGAGGCCGACTGGAACGGCAATCAGCATGGCAATGAAGGATGTCACCAGCGTGCCGTAGATCGG
>CAZHOK010000066.1:0-16215 GCA_964534115.1 uncultured Beijerinckia sp. | reverse complement strand
CGGCAGCGACAAGCGCGATTGACTACATCGACTCGTCGATCGCGTCCGTCAACACCGAGCGTGCAACTTTCGGTGCAAGCATTAACCGTCTGCAATATACGGTCGACAACCTGACCAATGTGGCGATGAATGCGGCGGCTTCCCGCAGCCGTATCGAAGATGCCGATTATTCTTTGGCAACGACGGAGCTTGCCAAGCGCCAGATCATCCAGCAGGCCGCGACCGCCATGCTGGCCCAGGCGAACCAGCAGCCCCAGGCCGTTCTCACGCTGCTCAAGTAAGCCTGAAACATTGATTTATCTGAAAGGGCGGGGGAAACCCCGCCCTTTTTCTTTTGGCCCGCGATTTGCTGTGGGAGGAATGAGGAGATTTTCATGGTCAGCAGTGTCAATAATTCGACAGGCACTTCTATCGTCAGCGCATTGACGAATTCGACAGTGGACATCGGCGCCCTCGCCAAAAACCTGGTCGAGGCCAATCGCGCCCCCAGGCAGGCCCAAATCGACGAGCGCAAGACGCTTGCCGACAATAAAATCTCGTCGATTGGGCGGATCTATTCCTCTGCGGGCCTGATGAGACAGTCCCTGGCTGCCTTTGGCGACCCCAAAAACCTGTCGTTGCAGCCACGAAGCTCCGACGCGTCCAAAGCAACATTTGCCTTTCGACCCTTCTATACGCCGCAGGCTTTCGACATTTCGATGAAGGTCAAACAATTGGCCAGCGTCAATTCCGTGACGCTCAACGGCGTGAGCAGTTCAGATACTTTCCCCACGACGGGAAAGCTTGAAATCTTCTCGGGCCAGCGATCGTCGGGTTCAGCCACCGCAGTCGCAAGCTTTGATTATGCTGATTATACCAGCCTTGAAGATTTACGTGATGCGATCAACACCGACGGCAATTTCTCCGCCTCGATCATGACCTCTGTGGCAAGCACCGGGCTCGTCCGCTATCTGACGATCACCAATGGGACAGGCTCGGCCAAAAATTTTTATGTCAGCACCACCGACAGCACCGGTTCCTCCGATCTTTCATCCGGTGTCTATGTCACGGCGCCCACCCGCGATGCCACCACGCAGGCCATTACTGCCGATCCGGGGCAGGCCAGCGGGCAGGACGCACAAGTTGAGGTGGGAGGCGTGACCTATTCCTCGCCATCGAACCGATTTTCCAGTCTGGTGACAGGCGTGAATATCGATCTCAATTCAACTGTCGGCATCAATGAGACGATCCGCCTTCACACGGCCCGGGACATGGCCAAATATAAGGAAGTCGTCTCCAGCATTGTCGCAAATTATAACGATCTTATGGCGACGATCACCGATGAAATAAAATATGACAAAGACATCCAGAAGCGCGGTGGACTTGCCAATGATTCCGTCGCGCGCGGATTTATGACCCAGATGCGCCGGATGTCGACGGATACAATCGCAACGGTGAACGGGAAAGCGGTTACATTCGGGCAAATCGGCGTGAAGACGAATCGCGACGGAAAGTTGGAGCTGGACAATTCCCGCTTCGATTCTGTGGCTGAACTGTCGCCTGAAATCATGGAAGCCGTTGTCGCATCAACGAGCACACGCAAAGGCATTCTGGAGAGAATGAATGCGATGACCGATGTGGTCCTTGGACGCGGCTCTGATTTTGTGAAAATATATGACAAGACAACAAAAGTCGAATTGCCGAAATTGGCAGATCAGAAAGCAAAGCTCGATTCTGAAATGGATGCGCTCCATGCGCGCTATATCAAGCAATTCTCGGCGATGCAGGATGTTCTGAAATCGACCTCTGCATCCAAAGAAAGCCTCACCAGCAATATGGCGGCCTGGACTGCCGGCCTGAAAGCCTGATCGATAAAGGAGACTGAGAATGAAATACAAGGTTAAATGGATCGTCGATGGTGAAATGACCGTTGAAGCGACGAGCTCTGAAGAGGCTGAAAAGCTTGTGCAGCAAATGCTCGTTGCCACCCTGACCGATGCTGAAAGATGGCCTGCCGAACTGGGCGCCATGGGAATTCAGGGTGCGGCCACGCTTGAAGGCACGAATTGATCCGGATGAATGATGAAAAACGCCGATCCTTTTGATCTGCTCCAGGCCTTGGAGCTTGAAACGCTGAGCGAGGAGGAGCGCCAGTCGGCACTGCTCGAGGTCAGGGCGCAAATCGATCGGATTGCCAAGCGTGAGCAGAAAGACGTCACCATTCTTGCCCGCAAGCTTGCCTTGCTAAAAATCTGGCGCAAGCTTGTGGAATTGCGTGTCGATGATGTCAGGGCAGAAGCGCCACCGCCTCATGTCCGCCCCGATGTAGAACGCATGTTTGCCGATCTGCCGGATGATGAAATTACCGAGGATGCGGAAGTCTCGCAGGAAGATGAAACATTGCCTGCCCAGATCCCATCTGAAACCGACGGTTTCGTGATGGTTCGCTTGCTGGAGGCAGGTGTTGTGCGCGGAATGAAATTGCCAGCGGGAATTACGATCGAAACCTCTGTCGAGGATGCAGATAATCTCGTTGAGGCTGGTAAAGCGGTTCGCGTAGCCGGCTCGGCCGATCCCGCAGCAAATGATGCTCAGGTTTCTGGAAAGCCCGATTAGTCGGCCTTTGTATCGGTTGCCTTGAGGACGAGCCTTGTGGCCAGTCCCATTTGGGCAAGCCCGCTGACATTTGGCTGCATTGGATCGCGCATCGCCCCATATTGGGGGGAATTGTTTTGCTGGTCGCGCTGCGTCGGGGTGAACCCCCGGTCGTGATCGACCAGCGCAAAACCCTTCAGGAATTTTTCCAGGGCTTCGACTGAAACGGGCGCATTGTTGACGGGTTCATAGGACTGGGGTGCATCAGTCGCCACCGGGGCGTTGGGATTTGGCGCCTTGGTCTGCTGTATCGCCAGTTTCACAATATTGCGGATTCCCTCTTCATTGACAGGTTTGGCTGCAAGCGTCAGATCATGTCCTGCTTTCGCACCTTCGGGCACGGATGTGAGTCCGGCCGTAGCGCTTCCGAATTTTCCTGCAAAGCGATCATAAATTTGCTGAAACGAGCGAGGTGATTTTCCATCGAAAAAGATACGCGTATTCGAAGCAGCAGCAGCTGGCAGTGCAGTGGCAGCCGGTGAGTCAGGATTTTTCCGCATACCGTCGAGGAAAGTCGTTGCACCGCCAGCGCCCAAGAAATGCGCCAGATAAAGTTCGGTTGCACCAATTGACTTGTGGCCAGCGGTATTGAGGGCTTGCGCATTGTCAAGAGCGAAACGGGCTGCCAATTGGGCCGATATTTGGGGCTCTTTCCGTAGGGCCAGAATTCTTTCACGACGCGATGGGTCGGCTGCATCCTGGCGCAGGGCGGCTGCATCTTCCGCAAGGCCCACTTTATCGCCATGGCGCTTGACGACATTGAGCCAGGTGCCCGCAGTAAATTGATAAAGCCCTGTTGCTGAGCTCGTACTGGCTTTTGCAGCCGGGTCCAATCCGCTTTCGACTTTGGCCTGGGTCAGAAGATAATCGAAATTGACTTGATGGCTGTCGGCAGCCCGCCTGATTGACGCAACGATCAGGTCGCGATTTGTCGATACGCCTTGGACGGTCATGCTGCTTGTTCCGATTGCTCCATTGCAGATGGTATTCAGCAATTTTCAGGCCAGATGGAATCATTGGCAAACGCGCAGAAAAAGGTTAGATTTGTTCCCTGAGGGAGAGTTCGATGGATATCGTCTTCATCATCGTGATTATTGCCATGTTGCTGCTGGTCATGATTATTCTGGCAGCTCTGCATTTCCAGCAGTCAGGACAATTGCGCGATATTCAAGATCGTTTGATGGAGATCGATGAGGCAGCAATGCAGGCCAAAAAAAGCCCGGATTCGCTTCGTCTCGACCGCACCCAATTGCTCGATCCCTTGAGCCTTCTGGAACCTCAGCTTCATGCCGAAGGGCGTGACAGTCTTACTGAAGAGGAACTTCAGATGATTGCTTCTGCCCGCGAGGGTGTGAAGGGGATCACGGAGCAATTGAAGCAAAGCGAAGAGTGGATGGGCGCCCCATTCGATCTCGAATGGGGCGAATATCTCGATCGTATGCCAAGGCTGAAGAAGCTTTATCTGCGTGCCGACCTCCAGCCCGCGCTCCCCAAGCCCACTACTTCAGATAATTGAACAGCGACAAATCTGCGATTTTCACGAAAGATGCCTGGGCAGCATCAATATTCATCAAGACCTTCCTGAGTTCCGTAATGGCTTCCTCGACATTGACATCTTCAAGGATGGAGAGGCGTGATTTGGCTGCCAATGTGAGATCGTCCAGAATCTCGGTCTGTGTATCGAGACGCGAGAGCCTGGCACCGGAGATCGCCTGATATCCAGTGATATGGTCAAGAGCGTTTTTCAATCCACCGCCGGCCTGAACCGGACTCTTGCCAGCCTCAAGAGCGTCTGCTGCTCCTTTGACGATTTCAAAGAGCGATTTTATATCGCCATTATCCGTTCGAACCGACATGAACACTTCAGATCCCGAAGATGTCACTTCCATCTGTGTGTCGTCATTAATCGTGCGTTCGCTGCGAGCCGTGTCGCCATTATAGATAACGGTCCCATCGGACTTGCGCGTAAAGGCGTCGCCTTCCACAAGATAGCCGCCAAACAGCGCGCCACCTTCGAAATCTTTCGTATTGGCAAAAGCGATGAGGGATTCCATGAGTCCGGAGACCTCTTTGCCAATGGCTTTTCGATCATCCGCACTATTTGAATCGGTGGAGCCCTGTATAACAAGTTCCTGAATCCGGATGATCACAGTACTGATCTGCGACAGGGTTGCTTCTTCATCCGATATTCTTTGGCGGATCGAATCCACCGTGCGTGTATATTGATCAAGGCGTGCCAGGCGGGACTTGAGCACGGACACTTCTGAAAATGAAACAGGCTCGTCAGATGGTACAGCGATCTTTTTCCCCGTCGAGATCTGCTGCTGCAACTCGGCCGATTCGGTTTTGAGATCGGACATTGTCTCAGTTTGGCGACGAAAAAATGTACTTGTGCTGACCTGCATGACGCGCCTCAGAAAATTTTCAAAATGGTCTGAAACAGATCGCGCGCGGTGGAAACAACCTGCGCTGCGGCCTGATATGCCTGTTGGTATCGAATGAGGTCAGAGGCTTCGCGATCAAGGTTTACTCCCGTCTTTGCCTCATAGGCTGACTGGAGATCTGAAGCCTGCTGCTGCGAAGCAGAGGCCACCATGGTTGCAGAGCTGACCGTTGAGCCCATTTCAGCCGCCACCGACGTATAGACGGACTGGAAGGTTCCTTGTTTAGGTCCGAAAATGGATTTAGTTGCCATTTCGGCTATTCTGATGGCGTTCCTATTGTCGCCGGTTCGCGTGGGATCGTTGATGACGTTGAACACGTCGCCTATGGCCGCTGCACCTGTCATTGTAAAGGTGAGGCCGAGATAAGAGACTGGTTCGTCGGCTTTCCAATTCCTGTTTGCCAGACTGACGCCGGAACGCGCATCGATAATTTCGAGTGTAGAAGCCGTCAGAATTTTTATCTTCAGGTCGGGAAGCAAAGGCGGTTTCGGAGCCGTTGTCCCGAGATCGGCCGATATGCGCCGCATGGCATTGGCTGAAGTATCGGAGAGTGCGACAATAAAATCTTCCGGTGCCGTATCGATCTGCAGCGTATTGGAGGCGATCGAAACACTGGCTGAGCCGTCCGCGAGGGCTTGGGAATTGTCATTCGCCGTGGACGAGAGATTCAGCTTGTTGCCGGTGCGGGTGAGCGTGAGATCGCTTCCGAGGAAACCAAGCGATGCTGCCCGATCGCGCCTTGTGGCATTTGTTGCTGATATGGCAATTTGAGATGACGTGCTGCTCAAGCTCAGCCGGCCATCGATCAAGGACCATGTGTAAGAACTGCTTGAACCTGATGTTGACGAGATAGACAGAGTCGTCCCATCGCTCATGATCAACTGCGCCGGCGTATGGGTCAGCAAGGAATCGGTCATATTGCTGGTGGCCGTGAGGCGTCCATTGGCATCAGGTGTCTCAGTCCCGGAGAAACCAAGTGCCGTGGCCAATTGTTGATCGGCGGCCGTCGAGGTTACAATTCTGACGCTCGGATCGCTGCTCGAAAGAACGAGCTTTCCATTCATGATCGACCAGCCGACAGGCCCGTCAATTCCATTTGGCGTTTTGATATTCAGTGTTTTTGTGCCGAAGGAGGCACCGCTGATTTTGATCTGCGGAGCGCGGTCAGACAAAAGGCTCTCCGTGAGCTTGCCTGCCGCGGAAAGAATTGTCGTGGCGGGAGCTGCCGAGAGCCCAAGCGCATTTGATGTCGTCGTATCGGCATTGATTGTGACCGTCGGCGCGGTCGTCCGCAGCGCGGGGGGAAGCGTCATGACCAGTCGCTCACCTGACGGAGTGGCCGGAACGATGCTGACCTCAAGGGGCAGGGGCCCATCAACCGAAAATGTCCCCCGGTTCAGGGCGGTACCATTCTCATCCTGGGCACGTCGAAATGTGACGCGATGGTTTTGACCATCAATCGTAACCTGAAACTCGAGCGTGGATTTTGTCGTGCTGGACAGATTGACCTGCGAGCCAGCCCAGGTGCGTCGTGTCGCAAATTCATTGGCTGCAGCCTCCAGCTTTTCTGCGATTTCAGTCTGGTTTGATGTTCCCAGAGCATCGCCAGCCAATCTAATCGATGGCAGACCGGAAATATCGAGCGCATAGACCGCGCCGGGCAAGACACCGTCGAGATTCTGCGTCTTGTTGAATTCGGATTGTCCCACGACATTAATGGCCACAGAGCCTTGGGTAGGCTGTGTCAGCTCAAGAAGTCGTGTGGTCGATGTGATTGAAAGGTTGCGATACTCATTCGTCTGACTGGGCGGGACATATTTGGCTTCGGGCAGGAAACCGTTGGCCTGCGTGATAAAAGCCGAAGCCTCTGCGGCGCTCAGGGCAAGGCCGCTTAACTGACGCCCTTCTCTCGTAAAGAGGCGGATTGAGGCCGCCGAGGTTCCGCTTGTTTCAAAGGCGGTCAGAGTTTCGCTCGATCCGCCAGAATTTGTTCCGGTTAATTTGCCAGAACCGACATTATTCTCGCCAAGCGCCGCGACGGTCAGTTTGCCATTGATGACAAAGGCTGTGAATCGACTGGCAAGTCCTTCTCTCTTGGCGGCAACATTGATTTCATGTGCAAGATCGTCGAGCGTGTCACCTTGCGGGTAAAGGGCGAGGGCGACGGATTGCTCCGCTCCCGTGTCTGGATTGATCTTCAGATTCAGCGCCAAGGCACCCTGTGATGCCGCGGGATTCCGTGAAAGCGCTGTGATCTCGCTTTCGGTGGCGGAAAAACGAAGGGTCGATAGAGTGCCCAAAGAGGAGATCGACGCATTTTGTGTGCCCGATTCGATAAAGAATGCGGCGCCACTGCGTAGAAAATCAACACTTCCACTGCCGACCTGAGCGAATAGATCTGTCGCATTCACAAGGGGATTGCGCAGGACGGGCGTGTCGCGTCGATTGATGGCAAGTTCGCCTGTGCCTTTGTTTGTGGCTGCAGGATCGACATAAAGAGGCAGGGCTGCGGCAATCTCCGAGGGGGTCTTGCGGAGGAACCGCAGCGACGAGGCCGAGCCATTCAGTGGCTCAGCATAAAATATATCATTGCTTTTGGCGGCGCCCTCAAAAGTGAAGGTGACGCCGTCCATCCGGATGTCCTTCGCCCCGCTTGCTGTGCGACCATCACTGGCTGTCAGGGTCCAGAGGCCATCGTTGGCACTATACTTTGCTGTGTAGGTCGCCCCCGTCATCTCTGCGGCGGCTGAGATCGACAGGCGCATGGTTGCATTACCGGTATTGCTTGGACCGGGACGGGATGTGAGACCATCGGTTGAGAAAAGCGCTTTTCCGGAGGCGCCATCCTGATCGATGCCCTGCATATGTTGTTGGTTGACCGCTGCGGCAAAACCAAGCGCAAGTCGGTTGACGCTTTCCATGACCGAAAGGGCTTCTGTCCTGAAGGCCAGAAGACCAGCGACGGCACCACTGCGGACTTGCCCGGTGATGGACGGATTGAGATAGGGGTCGAAGGCAATTTCAGATCGACCGTCGACATTGATGGCGCCGAGTTGCCGCGCACCATTTTTGCTGATCAGCTTTTCACCGGCGGCCGTGTCCCCGAGATAGAGATCGATGGCCCCGGAACTTTCTTCAGTGATCGTGAAACTCGTCAGATCCGATAATTGCTTGAGAAGGCGATCTCTTTGATCGAGTAGATCGTTCGGCTGTTGAGATCCTGCCGCACTTCGGCGAATATCGCCATTGAGGCGAGCGAGCTGGCTTGCAATGTCGTTGATTTGCGTGATCGCACTATCGATAGCGGTGTCGACCGATTGGAGGCTGGTCGAAATGGCGCCGGATGTGGTTCGGAACATTTCCGAAACACGTTGGCCAGCATCCAGCAGGGTCAGGCGTACAGTTGTGGATGCAGGCGAATTGGCAAGATCTGAAAATCGATTATAGAAATCCTGAACTGCGGTTGCCACATTCGCACTTGACCCAAAAATTGTCTTTTCGAGTTGATTCAGCGAATCCGCGAGGGTCTGGGACTGTTTACCGGCGGCATTTGCCGCAAATGCCTGTGCCTGGAGAAATGAATCCGATCCGCGACGGACGGATTCCACCACCACGCCGGAACCGCTCGTCGAGGCGCGAGCGGTGGGCAGCATGGCAGATTCACCGGAGCCTGCAAGCATGACATCGCGGCGCGAATAACCTTCGGTATTCGCGTTCACGATATTGCTGCCGACCGTCTCCAGCAATTTGCGATATGCGGTGAGTCCGGTGGTTCCTATGCCGAGAATATCTGCCATTTAAATGCTCACGGCTTCAGCATGGGAACATCTTGCCCGGCTTTGCTTTGAGTCTTCGGACTGAATTGGCGCTCGATACTTTCTGCAATACCAAGCCGCATGTTTTTCACGGCAAGATCGGAATAGGCCTGATCAAGCATCGTTCGGAAAGGCTTTTCCGCTTCGCTCTCGAAAAGGCCGCCTTCGATTTGGGCTTCCCGCATGGCTTTCATCATTGTGTGCATAAAAAGGCCTTCAAAAGCCTTTCCCGCCTGATGGAGGGTCGCCTTTTTGCCATAGCCGCGCGCTTGCTCAAGCGAGAGACTGTCGGTCGCTGCACTGGCTTGGAGTTTGAGCGCGTCCATGGCCGGTCCTTTAGATCACAACGAGATCGGCATGAAGCGCGCCGGCCTGTTTCAATGCTTCCAGAATCGCCACCAGATCGCTCGGCGAAGCGCCCACGGCATTGACGGCATCGACAATGCTGGAGAGCTGCACATCAGGCGCGAAAAGGAAGGTCCGTGCCGGCGGTTGATCGACCGAAATTTGACTATTCGGTGTGACGGTCGCGGGTCCGCCTTGGACAACCTGGTTCTGATTGACCACGGTCGGCGCGCCGGGCGTCACATTTTGATTTTCTTTGATCCGGACGGTCAGGCTGCCGTGCGAGACGGCGGCAGGCGAGACCCGAACACCATCGCTGATGACGATCGTGCCGGTGCGTGAATTCACGATGACACGTGCCGGCGGCTGCGCCATGCCGATGCGGACCTCTTCCAAGGTTGCCATAAAAGCAACTCGTTTGTCGGGATCGCGCGGTGCGTTGACCCGGATGGACGTGCCATCAACTGCCGATGCAGTCCCCGCACCGAAGGTCGTATTGATCGCACGGACCAGACGGCTCGCATTGGTGAAATCGGGAACATTGAGGTTCAGCATCAGGGTCGGGGCAGTCTCAAAGGGGTTGCTGACCATGCGCTCAACCGAAGCGCCGCCCGGAATTCGGCCCACTGTGGGGACGTTCACCGTGACTTTCGATCCGTCATTGCCTGCAATGCCCAAGCCGCCGACCGCCAGATTACCCTGCGCGACGGCATAGGTTTCATTATCAGAACCCACAAGCTGCGTGATGAGCAGGGCGCCACCGCGCAAACTGGTTGCCTTGGAAAGTGCTGCCACAGTGACGTCGATGCGCTGCCCGGGCTTTGCAAAGGGAGGAAGTTCGGCTGTCACCATGACAGCTGCGGTATTTTTGGCATTGACCGCATTTGCATCGACCGTCAGGCCGAATCTCTGCATCAGGCTTTGCACGGTCTGACTTGTCGCAGCCACGTTACCGTCGCCCGTTCCATTCAGTCCGACAACGATCCCATAGCCGACGAGCTGGTTGGAGCGAACGCCGCCAATTGAGGCAAGGTCTTTCACGCGGTCGGAGACAGTCGGTGTCAGGCTCGCATTTGTGACCTGTCCCTGAGCCAAGGCGCTCGAGGTACCGATTGTCAAAATCAGCGCGGCATAAAGGCGGAGGCTATTCTTACGCATGAGCGCCTTCCTTAAAGGGGTGAAACGAGGTTGAAGAACCTGCCGAACCAGCCCTGTTTGCTGACATCGTGAATGGCGCCGGCGCCTGTATAACTGATCTTGGCCTGCGCAATACGGTCTGAACGCACGATATTTCCAGGAAGAATATCTTCGGGACGAACGAGACCTTCGACGCGGACATATTCATCGCCCTGGTTGAGCGTGAGCGCTTTCTGACCCTGCACCCACAAATGGCCGTTTTCATAGACACGGGTCACGACAACTGTGACTTTGCCGGTAATACGATTGCTTTGATTGGCTCCGCCGCTGCCCGAAAAGTCGGTCTCGGACGAGGAGCTCAAAGCGCCCGGACGGACGGCAGGAACATTGATGGCGCCGGCGCCAAACAAAGCGCGCGGGAGAGTCGCAGCAATCGTGCCGCTGGAGGTCATGGCGGCATCGTTTGACTTGCTTGCTGACATCACTTCATTGAGCTCGATCGTGAGAACGTCGCCGACCCTTTGCGCTCTGCGATCGCCAAGGAAAAAGCCTGCCTGAGAGCGGGAATAAATGGCCCCATCCGGCGAGGCGATCTTTGTCGGGACCACGTCGTCATAATTCATCTGGAAGCTCTCGGAGATTTTCGCTTCACGGTAGGATGAACAAGCCGCGAGGGGAAGAACCAGAAGCAGAGCTGCAAGGATACGGATTTTCATGGATCTAACTCAAATATTCTGAGTGAGGAATTTCATCATGCTGTCGACAGCGCTGATGGCCTTTGAATTGACCTCATAGGCGCGCTGTGTCTCGATCATGCTGACGAGCTCTTCGACAACATTCACGTTTGACGATTCAAGCGCACCCTGGATGATCTTGCCTGCACCATTTGTCCCCGGCGCGCCGACCGTCGGATCGCCTGAAGAAGGTGTAGCCAGCGCGAAAGATTCACCAATCGGCTTCAGTCCAGCCGTATTGGGGAAGGTTGCAATTTCGATCTGACCGGCTTGGTCAAGCTGCGTGGAGCCGGGTGTCGAGACCGAGACGATACCATCCTTGGAAATCGAGATGGAGGTTGCATTGGCGGGAATATTGATCGCCGGTTCCAGCGGGTAACCATTTGCCGTGACGACCTGGCCCTGGGCATTTTTGGTAAAGTTGCCGGCACGCGTATAGGCGATCTGCCCACCGGGCGTCAGCACCTGGAAAAAGCCCGGCCCATCGATCGTCATATCGAGCGAATTGTCCGTATTGATAATATTGCCCTGATTATAGATCTTTTCCGAAGACACGATACGAACGCCGGTACCGATGGCAAGGCCGGTCGGCGACTGGGACGATTGCGACGTCTGCGATCCGGCATCGCGGAAGTTTTGATACAAAAGCGTCTCAAAATTGGCGCGGTCGCGTTTGAACCCAACCGTGTTGACATTGGCGAGGTTGTTCGAGATCACCGTCATGCGCTGCTGTTGCGCATTAAGTCCGGTCTTGGCGACGTGAAGAGCGTCAGGCATTTATCTTTTCCTTAATCATCAATCTGGATTAGCGATCGGTGCGCATCAATTTGGCAGTTTGATCGTCTAGTTCTTTGGCAGTTGAGAGAAGTTTGACACTGAGTTCGAAAGCGCGCGACGAGCCGAGCATATCCACCATCGCGTCGATGGGGCTTATATTCGAAGCTTCGAGACCCTTCGGGTTCAGCGTAATATTTGCGTCGGCCTGAGGAACGCTACGGTCGCGGGTTCTCAGCAGAGCATCGACGCCTTTTTCGACGTTACTGGCCGGAACATTGACCATTCTAAGTCGACCTACAGGCGTGGCCGCGGCATTGGCGTCTGTGCCGGGTGCGCGGATCAGGACGCTGCCGTCTCGAGAAATCTCGATGCTCTCATAGGGCGGGATGTTGATCGGGCCGCCATCGCCGAGGATTGCAAGGCCTTCTCCATTCCGAAGAATGCGGTCCGCACCGATCTTGAGATCGCCACGGCGTGTGAGAACATTGTCGCCATTGCTTTTTTGAGCAGCAAAAAAGCCAGCCCCTTCGATTGAGACGTCGAGAGGGTTTTCGGTCGGGATGATTTTGCCGACTTCCAGATCGACGGAATTTTCTCCACGCGTGGGGAAGACGCGATCTGTCGCGCCTTCGCCTTCGAAATAGGCCGAGCTTGCATTGCCATAATCGCGCTTGAACGCAATCGTATTCTGGTTGGCAAGCCCGGCTGCAATGAGGCGCTGGTTCTCAGCGTGGATCCGCATTGAATTTGAGGCGATATGGACGAGACGTTCCATGTCTTATCTAACCCGTGATTCGTTCATCAGCCGCGGATCTGGATGATCGTTTGCGACAATTGGGTTGTCGTTTCGATCGCCTTCGCATTGGCCTGGAAGTTTCTTTGCGCCGTGATGAGTGTCACGAGCTCTTCGGTGATATCCACGTTCGAACGCTCGAGCGCGCCCGCTTTAATGGTTCCGAAACCGTCCGCACCTGCCTGGCCAAGAACAACCTGTCCCGAAACGGAGGTCGCAACATAATTGGCATTGCCGATCTGTTTGAGGCCGTTCGGGTTGGCGAAGTTGGCAATCATCACCTTGCCGAGCGCAACCGTCTGACCATTGGTATAGTTCGCACGAATGGTACCGGATGCGTCGATGTCGAGACCGTTCAGCGACCCGGAGGGGAAGCCGTCCTGCGACAGCGAGAGCACGGAGAAGGGCGAAGAGTACTGCGTCGAGAACTTACCGTAGTCAATTGTCAGACGCAGAAGGTCAGAACCGTTTTGCGGATCGAACGGCGAGTAAATCACACCTTCCTTCGGAGAGATCAGCTTGCCGACCGTATCGAAGGTCAGCTGACCCTCTTGCAGATAGAGCGGATACCAGTTCTGCTGGTTTGGCGGCGCCTGTGTCGTAATATTTCCATTGGCATCGACATAGAGCTTGTTGCCCGATGCATCGGTGGCCTGAGCGAGATTTGTGATGATCGGAACCTGACCCGGTGTCTGTGTGACATTGGCGAGGCCGAAATTCGCGTGGCCGACCACATTGATCTGCGAATTCGATCCAGCCGTGCCCGACGTGAAGACCAGCCGATTATTGTTGGCATCAAATTTCACTTTGACACCTGAAACAATTCGACCCGTCTTCGGATCCTGAATCTGGTTGACACGGTCTTCGATCGCGGCAGCAAATGTGTCGCCCGTATAGGCACGGATCGGCAGGGTGATTGTACCCACAATGCCATCGACCGTGAAGGTCATACGGTTTTCACCGAGGCTTTCATTCAGGAAGAAGGTCTGTCCCATTGGCGTCACGCCGCGCGCACCCAGTGCGGTGGCGGCAGTGGACGACAGGCCTGTGCCCTGAACGAAACGCTGCTGGGCTGAATATTTGTCGCCAATCCCGAGCAGGTCATTGGAGCCTGTATAGCCGATCGATTTTGCTTCGCCGACCTGCAGACTGACACGCGATGTTGAGCCCTGTGCGCCGACCGGGAACATGGGACGAACGATGCCATTGATGCGCAGGTTGAGGCGGAACGGCTTTCCGGAAGGATCGCCGGTGACCTCGAGATTGGTTCCGCTATTGCTGATAGCGAAGGGCCCAATATCGGCTGGGCGGACCATAGTACCGGCTGCCTTGATCTGTTCGACGGTCATTTTTCCGGTGACATGACCGGTGCTATTGTAGGTCGCGACGAGCGTATTTCCGGAATTCGAAAAATCGACCGCACCAAATCCGGCAGCATCAGCGGCACTGACGAGCCCGGCAATACCGGCAGCTGTCATAGTGACATCTTTGGTAACGATGGAGCCGTCTGCCAGCGGTATCGAGATACGATAGACATCGTTGATGCGCAATGTCGGCGTGAGGCCGTCGAAGGACAGAAGCGGTACGGAATGCACGCTGGGCGTGGTTCCGGTGCCGTCAACCACGCTCGTCTGACCGCTGACCACTGTTTTGTCGGTCAGATCAATCGCCAAGCCGCCCGAGACATCTGTGCCACGCGAAATCTGTTTCATCGAAACAAGCGAGGCGACTGATGCGTATGGCGTTCCATATGTAAAAGTCAGTTCGTTCGCCGAATTCGAGACAGTGACATTAATGTCGACCGGGTTTGCGGCTACGCCATTGTAAGCGGTGATTGCGCTTTGTATGGCGTTTTTCAGGATCGTGAGCCGTTCCGAGGTCGAAACCGTCGAAGCAATGGAGAGGGGGCCAACGGTGACATCGACAGGGCTCAAGCCGGGAGTCGGTGCGATCGACAAGGTAAACTTGTCCAGGTTCATCAGTTTCCCGAAAACCTTTAACGACTGGACTTCGGCCGTTGTTGACGTGCCATCGGCAATCTGACGTGCGGTGCTGAAATTCACCGGATTTTGCTGCTGGATTCCGGCAAAGAAGGCAGCCGAATTTGTTGCGCTGTTCCCGGCAGGCGGGGTGTAATTGTAGAGCAGGGTGCGTCCATCGACTTCGAGGCGCACGCTTTGGGCAATTGAGAAGTCCAGGGCGGACAGGTCATAGCTGTTGATCTGCGCCTGGACGTCTGTCGATGTTGCCAGGAGCGCTCGGCCGACTTCGATGTCAGAGGCTTCACCGGTTGAGCCGGACAGGAACTGGAACTGCCGCGTGTCCTTGTTGTAGGTGACGGTAATGCCGGTTCGTTGTTCGCGTGGATCGACGATTGGATCGCCGCCAGGCAGAGCAGCCGATCCCGTCCAGACCGTATTCGCACGGATCAGCGTATCTGTGCTTTCTGTTTTGCTCGGAATGCCCAGATCGTTGACGGTGTCCGTCGGATTGAAGACTTGGATCGAATTGAAGCGGCTCGCTGGCTCGTTCGCGTCCGGACCCATTTGCGCAGGATCGACCGTGAATGTGAAAGAGCGCGCAGCAACGTCATATCCCACTGTGATGGGCGGATTGCTCGCGGTAGGCCAAGTTGAGGGCTTGCCAAATTCGAGGTGGCGACGGTTCAATTCGTCATTCAGTTTTGACTGCGCGAGCGCAATGAGTTCGTCACGTGTGAGCTGAGACTTGTTTTCAGCTGTGGTCGATCCCCGAACCGGCGGCGTACCGTCCGAGCCTGCAGCACCGAGCAGATCGATTTCGATCGGATTTGCCATGCTGAGAGAAGATCCATCTTCCTGAAGGATCGACAGATTCAGCTGGATGATGTCATTGCCCGGAACAACAGCGCCCCCATCCTTGCGGTAGGTATCCGTGATGCGGAAATAATGTGCACCACCGAACTTCGCATTGACGGCGCGGGTCAATTCGGCTGCGAGCTGCGTTCCGGTATAAGTGCCTTGATTGATCGAGATCGATTGCGGCTCCGATCCGTCCACTGAAATAGTGAACATGTCCTTGCCCCAATAGGCCGGGTTTGCACCCTGGCCCGTGGCAGAACCGGATTCACGCGTTTCGTTGAATCGATCAGGATCGGTGATGATGGTGACTTTATTGGCGTCAGTGTCGCCGAAATCGAAACCGCCCGTCTTGATGATCGCGCCGACGACGCTTGCTGCTGTCGACTCCGTCTTGTTGTTCTGATCGTCCTGCTTGTAAAGCGGATGGGCAGCAGAGGCGTTGAACGTCGGATCGAGCGATTGCGGATCCGTCGTGATCTGGCCGAATTTGTTGATGTAATAGGTCTTTGACTGATCGTCTTTGGCGCTGATCAGCTGCGGTGTCACTTCGCGATCGCCGACGAAGACGTGCGTTTGCCATTTGTTGGTCGGCGATGTTTCCGTCGCATTGCTTGTCTTGACGTAATAGATCGTCGCAATCGTCGGGTTGCCGAGCGAGTCGTAAATCGTGATCGAGGTCGATTTATTGTAGGTCGC
>CAZHOK010000065.1:0-16494 GCA_964534115.1 uncultured Beijerinckia sp. | reverse complement strand
TGGCCTGGTTCTGGGCCTTTTTCGATGCAAGCCTGTTCGCCAATGAAGCGCAGCAATATTCGCGCGTCGAATTCACCGGCGGCGTCTGGCCGCCCAAGGGCACGGAAGTCTTCGACCCCTGGCACCTGCCGCTTCTCAACACGCTCATTCTGCTGACTTCCGGCACGACCGTCACCTGGGCGCATCACGCCCTGCTGCATGGCGATCGCGACGGTCTCAAAAAGGGCCTGTGGCTGACCGTCCTGCTCGGCGCTCTGTTCACTGCCGTGCAGGTCTATGAATATATGCACGCCTCCTTCGGCTTCAAAGGCTCGATCTATGGCGCGACCTTCTTCATGGCGACCGGCTTCCATGGTTTCCATGTGCTCGTCGGCACGATCTTCCTGATCGTTTGCCTGATGCGCGCCAATGCCGGCCACTTTACGCAGAAGCAGCATCTCGGCTTCGAATTCGCCGCCTGGTACTGGCACTTCGTTGACGTGGTCTGGCTCTTCCTCTTTGCCGCCATTTACGTCTGGGGCGGCTGGGGCGCCAAGATCGCCCTTCATTGAGACGGGCACGAAATGACGATGGGGCGGCCTAGTGCCGCCCCTTTGCTTTTGATGGAGGCCCCCATGGCGCAGGATGATCTCTACCCGCCGCAATCGCCCTATGATGTCGGGCTGAAGGGCCTGTGTCCGCGCTGTGGGCAGGGACATTTGTTCAAGGGATTTATCAATGTGGCCCCGCAATGCGACAATTGCGGGATGACATTCGATTTTGCCGATGCGGGCGATGGCCCGGCCGTCTTCGTCATTCTCTTCACCGGCTTCATCGTGCTGGGACTGGCCCTCTGGGTCGAGATTCAATATGAGCCGCCCATCTGGCTGCATCTGACGATCTTTCTGCCGATGGTTCTCGTTGTTGTCCTTGGCATGTTGCGGCCTCTCAAAGGCCTGATGATTGCGCTCCAATATCGCAACAAGGCCGAACAGGGGCGGCTCGTCCGGTGAGCGCGAATGCAGCGTCAAAATCGATGGGCTGGAAAATGCTCGTCGCGCTTGGCCTGGCATCGGCGGCGCTGGCGCTGCTTGTCTCGCTCGGCACCTGGCAGATGCACCGGCTCGCCTGGAAGGAAGAGCTGATCGCGCGGATCGAGGCGCGTATTCATGCAGCACCCGCCGCCCTGCCGGCTGAATCCGAATGGGCGGCCCTGCGCCCGGAGGATTACGAATATCGCCGCGTCACCTTGAGCGGCACATTCGACCATGGACGCGAGATTCATATTTTCCGCGCTTCCGGCCCGAATGAGGGTGTCTCGCGCCCCGGCTATCTGATCGTCACGCCCCTGCGGCTGCGCGAGGGGGGCCTTGTGCTGGTCACACGTGGCTTCGTGCCCGAAGACAAGCGCGACCCTTCCACGCGTGCGGCCGGCCAGATCGCCGGCGAGGTCACGATCACGGGCCTGATGCGCGCGCCCGAGCCCCGCAATGCCTTCACCCCCGCCGACGATCCCGCCCGCGGGGTCTGGTTCACCCGCGACACGGGGCTGATGGCTGCCCATCTGCAACTGGAGCGCGCCGCCCCCTTCTCCGTGGATGCCGATGCCACACCCAATCCCGGCGGCTGGCCGCGCGGCGGCGCCACTGTCATCGCCATCAAGAACGACCACCTCTCCTATGCGTTGACCTGGTACGGGCTGGCGGTGACGCTGGTCGCAATCCTGGCCTTGGTTCTGTGGCGGCGGCGCAATTCCCTCTCCCGGAGGGAGAAGGCGGACCCGGCATAGCCGAGCCGGGTGAGGGGCTCCCGATCGCCATTTGCGGCCCGACCCCTCATCCGTCGCGCTCCGCGCGCCACCTTCTCCCCATGGGCGAAGGACGCACCCGATCATTGCACGCTATCCCGCGTTTCGTGCTAACAGAGCGCCGATCATTCGAGGACTAGAAGTGAACTATCTTTCCACCCGCGGCGAAGCCCCCGTTCTTTCCTTCACCGAGGCCCTGCTGGCAGGGCTGGCGCGCGATGGGGGGCTTTATGTGCCCCAGTCCTACCCACAGCTCACGCAAGCCGAGATCGCGGGCTTTGCCGGCCTGTCCTATGCCGAAGTTGCAGAAAGCGTCATCGGACCTTTCACGGGAGCTGAAATCGATGCGCATGATTTCAGCCAGATGGTGCATGAGGCCTATGGCACGTTCCGCCATTGCGCCGTCGCGCCGCTGACGCAGATTGGCGACAATCTTTTCGTGCTCGAACTCTTCCATGGCCCGACGCTCGCCTTCAAGGATGTGGCGATGCAATTGCTCGGGCGCATGATGGATCATGTGCTGAAAAAGCAGGGCAAGCGCGCGACCATTGTCGGCGCCACATCGGGCGACACGGGGGCTGCCGCCATCGAGGCCTTTCGCGGGCTCGAACAGGTCGATGTCTTCATCATGTATCCGCATGGCCGCGTGTCGGATGTGCAGCGCCGCCAGATGACGACGGTGGAGGGCGACAATATTCACACGATTGCGCTCGAAGGCACGTTCGACGATTGCCAGGCCATTCTGAAAGGCCTGTTCAACAATCACGCCTTCCGCGACGGCATTGGCCTGTCGGGCGTGAATTCGATCAATTGGGCGCGCGTCGTGGCGCAGATCGTCTATTATTTCACCTCTGCGGTTGTGCTGGGCGCACCGCATCGCAAAGTCTCCTTTGCCGTGCCCACAGGCAATTTCGGCGATATTCTCGCCGGCTATGCCGCCAAGCGCATGGGCCTGCCCATTGAGCGTCTGGTCATTGCCACCAATGAAAACGACATTCTGGCGCGCACGCTCAACGATGGCATTTACGAAGTGCGCGGCGTTCATGCGACGCAATCGCCCTCGATGGACATTCAGGTCTCGTCCAATTTCGAACGTCTGATTTTCGATGCCTGCGGGCGCGATGCCGCGCTTGTGCGCAATCTCATGGCGAGCCTCAATCAATCGGGCCGCTTCGAATTGCCTGTCTCCGTCCTGACCAAGATCACGCAGGAATTCGACGCCTATCGCACCGGCGAGACCGGCACGGCAAAAGAAATGGCGCGCGTCTGGCGCGAATGCGGCGTCTTGATCGATCCGCATACGGCTGTCGGCGTGCATGCAGCGCGCAAGGCCGCGCATAATGATCGCGCCACGCCCATGGTGGTTTTGTCGACTGCCCATCCAGCGAAATTCGGCGCTGCGGTTGAAAAAGCAACGGGACAAAAGCCCGTCCTGCCGAGCCATCTGGCAGGGCTGATGGACAGACAAGAGCGTTTCACCGTTCTTGCCAACGATCAGACGAAGATCGAGGCCTTCATTCGCGAACGCGCACGGGCCGCCCATTGATCGCAAGAGCGCGCGCATGAGTGTCGAGATCACGACGCTTCCCTCCGGATTGCGGATCGTCACCGATTCCATGCCGCAGCTCGAGACGGCCTCGCTGGGCGTCTGGATCGGCGCCGGCTCGCGCCATGAAAGCGAGGCCGAACACGGCCTTTCGCATCTTCTCGAACATATGGCCTTCAAGGGCACCAAGCGGCGTTCTGCGCGCGCCATTGCCGAAGAAATCGAAGCGGCCGGCGGCGAACTCAATGCTGCCACCTCTTCCGAAACGACTGCTTATTATGCGCGTGTTCTGGCCTCCGACACGGGCCTTGCGCTCGACATTTTCGGCGACATTCTCACGCAGAGCCTTTTCGATGCGCAGGAGCTGGAGCGCGAGAAAAGCGTCATCATCTCCGAAATCGGTGCAGCCGAAGATGTGCCCGACGATCTGATCTTCGATCTCTTCACCGATGCCGCCTTTCCCAACCAGCCGCTCGGGCGCACGATCCTTGGCACGCCCGAGCGCGTCGGCGCTTTCGATCGCCATGCCATCGAAGCCTATCTCGCGCGCCATTATGCTGCGCCCTCAGCCATTATTGCGGCAGCTGGCGCCGTCGATCACGCACAGATCGTTGACCAGGTGCAAAGCCGTTTCACGGCGCTGAGCCCGCAATCGGCAGCCCCGCCCGCCCCTGCCATCTATCGGGGCGGCGAGAAAATGCTTCGTCGCAAACTCGAGCAGACGCATATGATCGTCGGCTTCGAGGGGTCATCCTTTCATCATGAGGATGAATTCGCCCTTCATGTTTTCACCCATGCCATTGGCGGGGGCATGTCATCGCGCCTCTTCCAGGACGTGCGCGAAGAGCGCGGTCTTGCCTATTCGATCTATTCTTTCTTCTGGCCTTATGCAGATACGGGCCTGTTCGGCTTTTATGCAGCGGCAGCCCCCAAGGATGTGGCTGCGCTCATGCCGGTCGCGCTCGATTGTCTGGCGAAAGCCGCACATGATCTCGATGCCGATGAGATGAATCGCGCCAAGGCGCAGATCAAGGTCTCGCTTCTGGCCGCGCTCGAATCCTCTTCTGCGCGCGCCGAACAGATTGCGCGGCAGATTCTCTTCTACGGTCGCGTCTTGCCGCGCGAGGAAATCATCGGCAGAATTGATGCGTTGTCGCTTGAGGACGTGCGCCGCGCAGGCCAGCGGGCATTGGCCACAACGCCAACCGTCGTCGCGCTCGGCGATGTCGCCAAAGTCATGAAACAGGCGCAGATCGCAAAACATCTCGCCTGAACCGCAGTTGGTGCAGATGGCGCTTTTTCGATTGGGCATCCAGACACAAGCGCCCCACGCCATTCGCGGCGAGGGCGTCTATCTACGCCCGTTTGAGCCGCGCGATTATCCCCAATGGGCTGAATTGCGCGAAAAAAGCCGCGACTTTCTGGTGCCCTGGGAGCCGACCTGGCCAGCCGACGATCTGACCAAATCGGCCTTCCGGCGCCGCCTGCGCCGTCATAATGAGGAAATCGAGCGCGACGAGGCCTATCCTTTCCTGATCTTCCGCGAGCCCGATGGCCTGCTGCTGGGAGGCCTTACCCTGGGCCAGGTCCGCCGCGGCGTCTCGCAGGCTGCCACGCTCGGCTATTGGATGGGCCAGCCCCATGCCGGAAAGGGCCATATGACACGCGCCGTCCGGGCGGCCCTCGCCTATGCATTCGACCATCTGCGCCTGCATCGGGTCGATGCCGCCTGCCTGCCCCGCAATGAGCGCTCGGTCCGCCTGCTCGAGCGCACGGGCTTCCAGCGGGAGGGGCTTGCCCGGGCCTATCTGCGGATCAACGGCATCTGGCAGGATCATATTCTCTTCGCCCGGCTGGAAAGCGATCCCCCGCCCGCCCCCGGCGGGGGGTGAGCGTCTTTTCTCGGCAATCTGTGCATGCCGGCGCCTCAAAGCCTTGCCCCCCGCCCGCCCGGGCTTTACCAATCAAACTTCCGACAAGGTCGCAGTCCACGGGTTGCATCCGACTGATCTATTCTGGCTCATCCGGCATGTCCTAGGCGGCGCGCCGCTCGCGTTTGAAGTGGGTATCGTGCGTCGGCTTTTCAGCTTCCTTCTCCTCCTCGCCCTGTTTGCCGCCGAGCTTGCCGGCAGCTTGCGGCCGGCCATGGCGGTCGAGACCGTGCGCGTGCCCCTGTCGGCCCGCGCCATCGACCTGACGCCAGCCATTGAGCGTTTTTCGGCGCAGGGCGACCGCATTCAGGTCTCCATTGCACCGGGCTCGGACGGCATTATCCGCCGCATCGAAGTCAGTGCGCGCGAGGCTGGAACCCAGCCCTCCTGGATTGTCTTTGCGCTCACCAACGATACGGATGAGCAGATCGAGCGCCTGATCGTGGCGCCGCATTTCCGTCTCGTGGGATCGGGCGTCATCTGGCCAGATCTGGGCGCTTCGCGCGTGTCGGCCATTACGGCCAGCCAGGGCTTTCCGCCCGAGCGTGAGGATTCTCCCGATGCCGACGTCTTCCGCCTGACGCTCGATCCGGGAACGACCGTCACCTATGTCGCCGAATTGCGCACGCCGAACCTGCCGCAGATCTATCTGTGGGAACCTGACGCCTATAAGGACAAGGTCACGTCGCTGACGCTCTACAAGGGCCTGATCATCGGCATTTCGGGCCTGCTGGCGCTGTTCCTCACCATTGTCTTCGTGGTGAAGGGCGCGGTGATCTTTCCCGCAGCCGCCGCACTTGCCTGGGCCGTGCTCGCCTATGTCTGCATCGATTTCGGTTTCTGGGGAAAATTATTCGACCTCGAGGGCGATGCCGACCGCATCTGGCGCGCGGGTGCCGAAACCATTCTCTCCGCCACTTTGCTGGTCTTCCTGTTCGCCTATCTCAATCTCAGCCGCTGGCATGTGCGCGCGTCCCATGTGGCGACTGTCTGGCTGGTCTTTCTGGCTGCACTCGTTGCGCTTGCCGTTTATGACGCGCCGGTGGCAGCGGGTGTGGCGCGCATTTCGCTGGCGACCATTGCCGGCGTCGGTTTCATTCTGATCCTTTATCTCGCCACCCATGGCTATGACCGCGCCGTCATGCTGATCCCGACCTGGCTGCTGCTGCTCATCTGGGTGTCGGCGGCAGGCTTCACCGTCACCGGCTCGCTCACCAATGATCTTGTCTCGCCCGCTCTCATCGGCGGTCTTGTGCTGATCGTCATGCTGATCGGTTTCACCGTCATGCAAAATGCTTTTGCCGGCGGCATTGCGCATGGGCTTGTCTCGGATGCCGAGCGGCGCGCTCTGGCGGTGACGGGTGCAGGCGACATTATTTTCGACTGGGATGTCTCCTCCGACAATATTTACGTCAGCCCCGAAGGCGAACAATTGCTGGGCCTGAAGCGCGGCGCATTGGAAGGGCCGGCCTCGGGCTGGCTCGACATTCTCCACCCCTTCGATCGCGACCGTTATTCAGCCTGTCTCGACACGGTGCTCGAACAGCGCCGCGGCCGGGTTGCACTCGATTTTCGTCTGCGCGCGGGCGATGGTCATTATGTCTGGTTCATCCTGAAGGCGCGCCCTGTTGTGGGTGCTGATGGCGAAGTGGTGCGCGTTGTCGGCACGCTCTCAGACATTACGGAAATCAAGACCACCGAAGAGCGCCTGCTGCAGGATGCCGTGCATGACAATCTCACCGGCCTGCCAAACCGCGAGATTTTCTTCGACCGGCTTGAGAGCGCGCTCAACAATGCGCGCATCGACCAATATCGCTATCCCACCGTGCTCTGCATCGATCTCGATCGCTTCCGGCAGGTGAATGAGGCTGTTGGCCTGTCGGCCGGCGATTCCATTCTGCTCACGATCTCGCGGCGCCTCAACCGCCTGCTGCGCGAACAAGATACGCTCTCGCGCACAGCCGGCGACCAATTTGCCATCATTCTGCTCTCGGAAATGAATCACGAAAAGATCGTCGTGCTTGCCGATTCCATTCGCCGCGCGATCTCGACGCCGATTTCCTTTGGCGAACGCGAAGTCGCACTGACCGGCTCAGTCGGCATTGCGCTTTACGATGTGCAGGTTCACCCCAAGC
The DNA here is from genome assembly GCA_964534115.1 of uncultured Beijerinckia sp. Taxonomy (GTDB): domain Bacteria; phylum Pseudomonadota; class Alphaproteobacteria; order Rhizobiales; family Beijerinckiaceae; genus Terripilifer. The sequence goes on along the minus strand of CAZHOK010000065.1, from coordinate 9,096 downwards.
GCGAAGACATGCTGAAAGATGCCGAAGTCGCCATGTCGCATGCCAAAAGACTGGGCGCGAATCGCACGGAAATTTTCCGCCCGAGCATGCGCGCCCTGCGCTCCGACCGCTCCTCGCTGGAGGCCGATCTGCGGCGCGCGCTCGATCGCGGCGAGATGAAGATTTTCTTCCAGCCGGTCGTGCGCCTCGAAGATCGCACCATTGCCGGTTTCGAAGCCGTGCTGCGCTGGGATCATCCGCGCCTTGGACGTCTCAATCCGAGCGATTTCATTCCAGTGGCTGAGGAAACCGGTGTCATTGCCGATCTGGGCATGTTTGCGCTGGAGCGCACGGCGCGCGAACTCGCCGCCTGGCAAAATGCGCTCGATGTGACGCCGCCCATTTTCGCAACGGTCAATCTCTCCTCGCGCCATTTGCTGCGCCATGATCTCATTCACGATGTCAAAGGCGTGCTGACACGCTCGGCCGTGATCCCCGGCTCGCTCAAACTTGCGATTGCCGAGAGCCTGATCATGGAAAATCCGGAAAATGCAGCGCAAATGCTGGAGCGCCTGCATGCGCTGGGCGCCGCCCTCTGCCTCGATGCTTTCGGCACAGGATATTCCTCGCTGTCCTATCTCCAGCGGCTCAAGATCGACATGATCCGCATCGACAAAAGCATGACGCGTCCCAATGCGGGCGGCACACGTCCCGTCATCCTGCGCTCAGTTGTCGGACTTGCGCATGATCTCGGCATTGAAGTCATTGCCGAGGGCACCGAGAGCGAAAGCGATGCGGTGGAATTGTCGCAATTGGGCTGCGAATTCGCGCAAGGCTATGCTTTCGGTCATCCGATCACCATCAGCGATGCGCGCCGGCTTGTGGGCGCCAGCGAAGCGGCCTAAGCGCAATCGCGCTCACGCATGCCCGACATCGCCTGACAGCATGGCCGGATCGATGCCGATCATGCGCAGGCAGCGGCCATATTTGGCCGCGTGATCGGAATCAAACAGAAGCGCCGGATCGCCGGGAATATTGAGCCAGCCATTCTGCTGGATTTCTTCCTCAAGCTGCCCCGGCGACCAGCCGGCATAGCCCAGCGCCAGAACCGCTTTTTGCGGTCCCTCGCCTTTGGCAATGGCGCGCAAAATATCCACCGTTGCCGTGAGCGAGACGGCCTCGTCGATCGGCAAAGTCGAATTGTCGATGAAGAAATCGGCGCTGTGCAGAACGAAACCGCGCCCGGTTTCCACCGGGCCGCCCTTGAGCACGGGCATGGCCTCTGCGGGTGCCGGCAGGCGAATGAGTTCGTTGGGCTCGACAAGTTCAAGCTGCAAAAGCAGATCGGGAAAGGTGACTTTGCGCGAGGGCTGATTGACGATCAGGCCCATGGCGCCGTCAGATGAATGGGCGCAAATATAGATCACCGCGCGGGCGAAACGTTGATCGGGCATGCCCGGCATGGCCAGCAGGAACTGACCATCCAGATATCCCGATGAGCGATTTGCGGCGCCTGTCGTTTCGAATGTCATGGCGATTATGCTACGCCTTCACGCAGTGCAGAACAAGGAAGGGCCAAGCGGCCCCCTCACGCCATCTTGTGTGGCAGATCAACCGGGCCGACAGCACAAACGTTCCATGATCCACATCCGCTCCAAATTCTTGTCTTTCGTCAGACTATTGGCTGCATGCAGCCTGCTGACGCCGGGCCTTGCGGCGGGTCAGGACATGGCCAGCCCCTGGGCGTCCGGGGCAAATTCGCAGGCGCGGCTCCTCGCCGCAGGCGGATTGCAACATGTTGGACCCTCGCCCTTTTACCGCGCCGGCATTGAAATTGAGCTGAAGGGCGATGCGCATACTTATTGGCGCCAGCCCGGCGATGCAGGCATTCCGCCATCCATGACGCTGACGGGCTCGCGCAATGTGAAAACAGCGCAATTGCGCTTTCCCGCACCTGAGCGAATCGACGAGAGCGGCTTGCAGGTTCTGGGCTATCGCGGCTCGGTTCTTCTGCCGCTCGATATTGAGCCGCAGGATCCAGCCTCCCCGGTCCGCCTTGCGCTCACCTTCCATTATGCGGCTTGCGCGAAAATCTGCATTCCGGCCGAGGCCCGTGGCGAGGTGGAACTGGCTCCCAAAGCCCTGCCCGGCCCACATGCCGCCCGCCTTGCCGAGGCGGCCGCAAAAATACCGCAGCGGGTCGCCAATGGCGGCATGGTCGCCCTGTCGATCGCAGCCCAAGCGGGCAGCGCGCCGCCCGCCTGGCAGGTGCGCATTGCAAAACCGGACGGGCCCTGGCGCGATCTGTTCGCAGAAGGGCCGCCAAATTGGTATTTTGAGACCAAGGCCTCAGCCGAGGGCTTTGAGATCATTGCCGTGGAAGCGCCAAAAGATGCGACCTATCCGGTGCCTGTCACACTGACGCTCGACGGGGCGCGGGATTATGAGATCGGGATCGATCTTTCCCGCCCCTGAAACCGTAACATTGCCAGCGCGTCTCGCGTGGTGGAAAATACAGCATCCCGCCTCAGGGCGGACAGACATGAAGGACGAACAAATGATCAAAGCTGGCGACACGCTCCCCAAGGCCACATTCACCATCATGACCGGGGAAGGCCCCAAGCCCCGCACCAGCGATGAAATTTTCGCCGGAAAAAAGGTCGTCATTTTCGGCGTTCCCGGCGCCTTCACGCCGACCTGCCACAAAAACCATCTGCCCGGCTTCGCCGCCAAAGCGGCTGAGATCAAGGCCAAGGGCATCGATACGATTGCCGTGACCGCCGTGAACGATGTCTTCGTCATGGACGCTTGGGCAAAGGACACGGGCGCCAAGGACAGCATCGAATTTCTTGCCGACGGTTCCGGCAATTTCGCCAAGGCCATTGGCCTGACCGTCGATCTCACCGAGCGCGGCCTCGGCCTGCGTTCGCGCCGCTACGCCATGATTGTCGACAATGGCGTTGTGAAGAGCGTCGATGTGGAAGAAGCAGCCGGCGTCGAAGTCTCCGGCGCAGATCATATTCTCGCCAAGCTCTAAGTTGCAGCGCTCCCTTCTCCCGCCAGCGCGGGAGAAGGACGCATACGGCGACAGACTACTTCTTCAAAAACGGTTTCATGCCCATGCGCGCCAATTCATCCGCGCGCTCGTTGAGGTGATTGCCGGCGTGGCCTTTCACCCAATGCCATTCGATCTCATGGCGACTTTGCGCTTCATCGAGGCGCTGCCAGAGTTCGATGTTTTTCACCGGCTTTCTGTCGGCCGTTGTCCAGCCGCGTTTCTTCCAATTGTGAATCCAGCCCGTAATGCCGCCGCGCAAATATTGCGAATCGGTGTGCAGGTCGATGTGGCAGGGCCGCGTGAGCGCTTCCAGCGCGGAAATGGCCGCCAGCAATTCCATGCGATTATTCGTCGTCAGCTCCTCGCCGCCCGACAATTCGCGCTCGCGACCGTCATAGATGAGGATCGCGCCCCAGCCGCCGGGACCGGGATTTCCCGAACACGCGCCATCCGTCCAGATCTCGACGCGTTTGCTCATGCGCTCCAGCCGTAATCGGCGGCGCTGGCCGCATGCTGGTGGAAGCGCAATTTCTTCACATATTCCATCGGATCTTTCGGGCGCACCATGGCGCCTTGCGGCACATTGAGCCAATCGACCAGACGCGTCAGCAGAAAGCGCAGCGCTGCGCCGCGCGCCAGAACCGGAAGCGCTGCAAGCTCGGCATTGCTGAAGCGGCGCACGCGCGCATAGCCTGACAGAAATGCCTGTCCCTTGGTGACATTGAACGAGGCATCCTGCTCGAAACACCAGGCATTCAGGCAGATCGCCGCGTCATAGGCGAAGGAATCGGTGCAGGCAAAATAGAAATCGATCAGCCCCGACAATTTTCCATCGAGGAAGAAAACATTGTCGGGAAAGAGATCGGCATGGATCACGCCTTGCGGCAAATCCTGCGGCCAGACGCGCGCCAGATGGGCGAGTTCATCGGCAACCAGACGGGCCAGACCGGGCGTGATCTCATCGGCCCGCTCGCGCGCACCCGCAAAGAGCGGCGGCCAGCCTGCCAGAGAAAGACTATTGGCCCGGCGCATCGGAAAATCCGCGCCCGCCGCATGGAGCCGCGCCAAAGCCTCGCCCACCTGGCCGCAATGATCGGCATTGGGTCTGCGTATCCACATGCCTTCGAGAAAGCTCACCAGAGCGGCAGGACGGCCCGCGATTCGCCCCAGCGCCTCGCCATTGCGTGCGCGGATGGGCTGCGGGCAGGTGAGCCCGGTTTTGGCGAGATGTTCCATGAGGTGAATGAAAAAGGGCAGATCCGCCTCGTTCACCCGTTTCTCGTAGAGAGTGAGGATGAACGTGCCCTTTTCCGTTCGCAGCAGATAGTTGGAATTTTCGACGCCCTCGGCAATGCCCTTCAGCGAAAGCACGTGGCCAAGATCATAGGCCGCCAGAAAGGCCTCGAGATCCTCGTCCGTGACTTCGGTATAGACGGCCATGGCCCTGTCCCCTGCTCTTCCCCTGTTAGCCTTGGCGGGAATGGAAATCCAGCTTTTGGGCCTGATTTTGCGACCCCATCCCCGTCATTGCGCGCATCTTTTGGCCATGAGGCCTCCGGATTGGCCCGACTGGCGCTCGCCAGCTCAAACATCCTTCGCTAGAAGCAAGTCATGATCGCAATCTTTCCATGGCTCTGGGCGGTTTTCACCGTGGCCGCCTCTGCCGCCCAGACGGCGCGCAATGCCATGCAGCGCGACCTCATCGAAAAACTGGGCATGACAGGCGCAACCCATGTGCGTTTCATTTTTGCCTTTCCCTTTGCGCTGATCTTTTTGGGCGTGCTGTGGATGGTGAGCGATCTGCCGATCCCGGCGCCTTCCGAAAAAACATTGCTCTGGGCCTGTTTCGCACCCGCCGCCCAGACCGCCGCCACCGCTTTCATGCTGGCGGCCATGCGTGGACGCGCTTTTGTCGTCGCCATTGCCTTTACCAAGACCGAACCGCTGATCATCGCGCTCGTCAGCGTGGTTGTGCTGAATGAAATTCCAAGCCCGATGGTCGCTGCCGCCATTCTCATCGCGACATCGGGCGTCATGCTCATGTCCTGGCCGAAGAATGAAGGCGATGGGCAATCGGGCTGGACGCCGGCGCTGATGGGGCTGGGTGCAGGCACCTGTTTTGCCATGTCGGCAACAAGCTATCGCGTTGCCATTCTCTCGGTGGAGACGACATCTTTCGTCCATGCAGCGACCATGACACTGGCGCTGGGGCTTGGCATTCAAACAGCCGCCATTCTGCTCTGGCTGTCATGGCGCGATCGCCCGACATTGTCGGCCATTGCCGCTTATTGGCGCCCGTCCCTGCTTGCGGGTTTTACCGGCGCCATTGCCTCGCTTTTCTGGTTTCTGGCCTTTGCGATTTCCACCGCCGCCAAAGTGCGCACACTGGCTTTGATCGAAGTTCTGTTCGCGCAGATCGTCTCTGGCCGCATCCGCCAAAAAGTCACGCCGCGCGAATATGCCGGCATGGCCATGATGCTGGCGGGGATCGTCCTGCTGTTGAACGCTTAGCTTGCGGGCCGCAATTCGCGCGGCAGCGGAAAGAACATCCGCTCGTCAGCCAGCGTGATCGTCTCAACATCGACCTCGCCGCGGGCGCGAAATGCATCGATGATTTCCTCGACCAGAATTTCAGGCGCCGATGCGCCCGCCGTAATGCCGATCCGCGTGATCCCGGCCATCTCGTCCCAGGGAATATCCTGCGCCCGCAAAATCAGCCGTGCGACGCGACAGCCGCCATTTTCAGCCACTTCTCGCAAGCGCTGCGAATTGGATGAATTGGGTGAGCCCACCACAAGCATGGCCTCGACTTTCGGCGCGACCGCCTTGACCGCCTCTTGGCGATTGGTGGTCGCATAGCAGATATCTTCCTTGTGCGGTCCGTGAATCTCCGGGAAACGCGCCCGCAAAGCGCCAACCATGTCGCGCGTATCCTCAACAGACAAAGTGGTCTGCGTCACATAGGCCAATTCGCGGCCCTGCGGGGCCACAAATTTTTCGACATCTGCGAGAGTTTCAACAAGCACGATTGCACCCTCGGGCAATTGGCCCATTGTGCCGATCACTTCCGGATGGCCGACATGGCCGATCAGCAAAACGAGCCGGCCGCGCCTGAAATGAATCTCGGCTTCGCGATGGACTTTGGTGACCAGCGGACAAGTGGCATCAATGCCGAGCAGATTGCGGGCGCGCGCGGCCTCCGGCACGGATTTCGGCACGCCATGGGCAGAAAAAATCACCGGCTGCGATGTTTCGGGAACCTCATCGAGCTCCTCGATGAAAATCGCGCCCTTTTTCTTCAGATTGTCCACGACATATTTGTTGTGCACGATCTCATGGCGCACATAGACCGGCGCGCCGTAAATTTCGAGCGCGCGCTCCACCGCATCGATGGCACGCACCACGCCGGCGCAAAAACCCCGGGGCGCACAAAGGAAAATCTTGTATTTTTCAGCCATCGGCACAGCACTCTCCTGTACCCCATTTCTGCGGGAGCTGCCTCACGGGGTCAAGACGGGAGGGGCCGGACGGCCCGCCCTCAAAACCACCCGCCTCCTGACCATTCGCATTTGCGGCAATTCGGCCTATGTTGGGATGCATTCCCTCCCGCGCAGGAAAGAAACCCGCATGCCTGAGGCTGGCCGTCACGGCGCCGATTCTCTTTCGACCGCCCAAGCGGATCCAGGCCAAAGGACAGCTTTGGCTGCAGGCCTGCCATTATGACGGCTGCCGGCGCCCAAAAGCAGATGCGCGCAGCCTTCACCGAAGGCTCGATCATGCGTCATGTTCTCGTCATGACCGTAACGGGCTCCATCGGGCTTGTGGCCATTTTCGTCGTCGATCTTCTGTCGCTGCTCTATGTCTCCTGGCTGAACGATACCAATCTGACGGCGGGCGTCGGCTTTGCGACGCAGATTCTGTTTTTCTTCGTCTCGCTCAATATTGGGCTGGTGATTGCCATTGGCGCGCTTGTCGCGCGGGCCTTGGGGGCAGGGGACCGTGCGCGCGCGGAGCGCCTTGCCTCCTCCGGCATCATGCACACATGCCTGATTTCGGTGCTGACCACGGCGCTTGCCTTCCCCTTTCGCGAAGAGCTGCTCATGCTGCTGGGCGCACGCGGCGAGGCTCTGGCGGTCGCCGACCGCTTTCTCGCCATTACCCTGCCCTCAAATGTGCTGCTGGCTTTGGGCATGGCCTATTCGGCTGTGCTGCGGGCTGTGGGCGATGCAAGACGGGCCATGTATGTCACGCTGTTTGGCGCTTTCGCCACGGCCATTGCCGATCCGATCCTGATTTTCGGCCTGAAACTGGGCGTCGATGGCGCGGCTTATGTGACGATTTTTTCGCGCCTCATCATTGCGCTTGCCGGCCTCTGGGGCGCTGTGCGCATTCATCAGCTCGTTGCGCGCCCGCGCCTGGCCGACACATGGAGCGATCTGGCACCGATGATGGCCATTGCAGCCCCCGCCATTCTCACCAATCTGGCTGCACCTGTTGCCAATTCTTATGCGCTGCACATTTTTGCCGGCTTCGGCGAAGAGATTGTCGCAGCCTTCGCCATTATCGACCGCGTCACGCCCGTGGCCTTTGGCGTGCTCTTCGCGCTCTCGGGTTCTGTCGGTCCGATCATGAGCCAGAATTACGGCGCCAAGCAGATGACACGCGTCAAACGCACGCTCACCGATTGCGTGACCATCACGGTTCTTTATGCGCTGGCAATCTGGATCGTGCTCTGGCTGTCAGCGCCGCTGATCAATCTGATGTTCCGCGCCAGCGGGCCGACAGCCGATCTCGTTACTTTTTTCTGCGCCTATGGCGCGGCGGCCTGGCTCTTCCTCGGCCTGATTTTCATCTCCAATGCCGCTTTCAACAATCTGGGCTTTCCGATCCTCTCCACCCTGTTCAACTGGGGACGGGCGACATTGGGCACCATCCCCTTCGTGACGCTGGGGGCGGCCCAATGGGGACCGGAGGGCGGGCTTCTCGGCATGATTGCCGGGGCGGCCATGTTCGGCGTGGCGGCCGTTTTCACCGCTTATGCAGCCATTCGCCGTCTCAACCGCCGCATCAATGCCTGAGCCATCAAACCGCCGCCTTTGGCCGGCACGGGGAGGCACTTGCAGGAAGGCCCCACCGGCGTCTATCTCTAGTCGCCAAAGAGAGTTTTGGGGCAGAATCGCCCGAACAAGGATTGTCCGACATGGCCAATAGCCAAGCCCCATTCCGCCTCCGCCTCGCCGCCGCTCTCGGCGCCGGTTTCCTGGCGCTGGCCTTTGCACAACAGGCTGCCGCGCAATCCTGCGAAAATGACATTGGCGGGCTGCAGAAAAAGCGTCAGTCGCAAATTGCCGAAATCAATAAATCGACGCAGGACGGCAAGCTCGATCCCGTCGCAGCCTGCCCGCGTCTGCGCAGCCTTGCAGCCATCGAGAATGAAATGCTCGGCTACATGCAGAAGAACCAGAATTGGTGCAACATTCCTGACGAAGTGATCAGCAACGTCAAGGATGGCCAGGCCAAGACCGCCAGCGTGGCGAAACAGGCCTGCTCCATTGCCGCGCAAATCCGCAAACAGCAGGAACAGCAAGCGACCGGCGGCGGCATGCCAGGATTTGGCGCACCGCCCGCACCGCGCTTGCCGACTGGCCCGCTGTGACATCGGATACGGGCGCGTCTGCGCCCGATCTGCTGCCTGATTCCGTCAAGGGCAGTCTTGCTCTGCGCCTTGCTCCGCCATCCTGGCGGCCTTTCATCCAACTGGCGCGCATCGACCGGCCGATCGGCTGGTGGCTTCTGCTGCTGCCCTGCTGGTGGTCATCGGCGCTGGCCAGCGTCGCGCGCGGCGAAAGCCTTTATTTCAGCCATCTTCTGCTCTTCCTGATCGGCGCCATCGCCATGCGCGGGGCGGGCTCGACCTATAATGATCTGGTCGATCGCGATATTGACGGCGGCGTGGAGCGCACCCGCGGACGCCCGCTGCCATCTGGCCGTGTCAGCGTGCGGGCCGCGAAAATTTTCATGTTCGCGCAATGCGGCATCGGCGCCTGTGTTCTGTTCAG
>CAZHOK010000064.1:0-16524 GCA_964534115.1 uncultured Beijerinckia sp. | reverse complement strand
CGAGCGGGCTTTCGCCATTGGCGGACTTCATCACAACGATCTTGCCGTCCTTGACGGCAAGCCAGGACCAGCCCGAACCGAATTGCGTGACGCCGGCCTGGATGAAATCTTCCTTCATCTTGTCGACCGAGCCGAGCCCGTCGACGATGGCCTTTTCAAGTTTTCCCGGAATGGCGCCGCCGCCATTGGGCTTCATCCACTTCCAGAAATGCAGATGGTTGTAATGCTGGCCGGCATTGTTGAAGAGGCCGGCATTCTTGCCGAACGAGCCCTTGACGATCTCTTCCAGCGACTTGCCCTCCCATTCCGTGCCCTTCAGCAGATTGTTGCCATTGGTCACATAGGCGAGGTGATGCTTGTCGTGATGATATTCCAGCGTCTCCTTCGACATGAAGGGCTGCAGGGCATCATGGGCATAGGGAAGGTCGGGCAGGGTGAAGGACATGGCGATGGGCTCCTCGGGTTTCGCGATTCGGCCCCGCGGGCTCTGGCGGCCCGGGGTTCATGTCTTACTTAAGGAGGAGGTGGGCAGAGGGCAACAGCGCAGAGCCCTTCTCGGCAGATCGGTTGTTTTGCCAAGGGCCACGGTGTTGGTTAATGTTGACACGATTGTGTCAAGACAGCCGTCACGGCGGAGATTCGGGACTTCGACGATATGAAATGGTTGGTTGCCGGGGCGGGTGCGCTCCTCACGCTCGTCGGCCTTTACTTTTTGCTGACCGGCTATTCCATCGTTCAGGTCGAGCGCGGCTGGGCAATGTTCATCGTGGGCGGGACGCTGTTCTCGGCCGGCTCTCTTTTGATGGGCATGGCCGCCCTGATCGCGCGGCTCGATGCCATATCGGTGGCGCAAAGCCCGGCGCCCGCCCTAGAACCTGCGCAGGAATGGCCGTCTTCGCCCTCTCTGGCTCCCCCCATTGCCGCTGCCGCCGCTGTTGCCACAGCCGGTCTGGCAGCTTCAATGCCTGAGCTGCGGCCCGAGCCCAAGCCGGCAGCTGCGCCTGTGCCGGAACCCGCGCCCGAGCCGGAGCCAGAACCCAAGCCGGAACCCAAGCCGGAGCCTGTCGCTGAGACCGTCCCCGCGCCGGCTGTTGAACTGCCGCGCGACTTGCCTGCTCCTGCCGTCGAGCCTCCTTCAGCCCCCGCGCCCGAGAGCCCGCGTGAGCGGCCCGAGGCTCTGCGCAATTTCACTTTTGTTTTCCCGCCGATCGATACGCCGGAATTGCTGGCGCCCGCCAAAAGCGCGGAGCCTGAGGTGCGATTGCCCGATCTGGAGCCATTCGCTCCCCCGCCGCCGCCAGCCCCCGCAGCGGAACCCAAAAGCGGCTTGCTGAATCTCTCCTGGCTGCGCCGCGCCAAGCCGGCGGCCCCCGTGCCTGCGCCCGAGCCCGAACCTTTGCCCGAAGTGGAAAGAGCGCCGGAGCCGGTCGCCATTATTGAGGAAGCTGAGGCCTTTGCCGCCGGCCTCGAACAGGCCGCCAAACCGGCGCAGACGGAGGCCGAGCCCGAGGATCGCGCTGCATCCATCGAGCCTGAGCCCGATTTGATGCCCGCTCCCTCCTTAACCGGCATTTCCCTGCCGCCGCCCCCGCGCGCCGAAGAGCCTCCGGTGAGCTTTGCCGAGAAAACGCCTGAGCCCTTCAGCGACGATTGGCTCGAGCGTGCGCTTGCGGGCGATGAGCCGCGCGAACCGCCGCCGCCGCGTTTCATTCCCCCGTCCATGCGTCGCGCTGCTCTCGAAGAAGCCCGTCAGGACGAGGCAGAGCAGATGGCGGCTCCGCCCGTCGAGGAACCGGTCGCCAGCGCCCCTGCTTTGAGCGAAGCACCCGAATCCGCCGAGATCGGCCGCTACAAGGCGGGCGATGTGTCCTACATCATGTATGCGGATGGTTCGATTGCTGCCGAGACGGCCAATGGCACGTTCCGCTTTTCCTCGCTCATCGAGCTGAAGGACTTTATCGAACGCGGCGCATAATCAGCGCCGCCTTTCGCCTCAGCCCGCATGTGCGCCCTCGACGCAATCGATGGCGAAAGCATATTCGCGCGCGACATCTTTTAATGCTTCGAAGCGCCCGGCCGCACCGCCATGTCCTGCGTCCATATTGGTGTGCAGAATGACCGGCCCGCCGCCGCTCATGCGCTCGCGCAGACGCGCGACCCATTTGGCAGGCTCCCAATAAGTCACACGCGGATCGGTGAGCCCGGCCTGCACCAGCATGGCCGGATATTTTTGCGCGCGCACATTGTCGTAAGGCGAATAGGAACGGATCGTCTCGAAAGCCCAAAGGTCTTTGCCGGGATTGCCCCATTCCACCCATTCGGGCGGTGTGAGCGGCAATTCGGCGTCGAGCATTGTGTTGAGCACATCGACAAAAGGCACGTCGGCAATCATGCCGGCGAAAAGTTCCGGCGCCAGATTGGCGACAGCGCCCATCAGCATGCCGCCGGCCGATCCGCCGAGCGCCACAATACGGCCTTCGCGCGTATATTTTTCCGCGCAGAGATGACGTGCAGCGGAAATGAAATCGGCAAATGTATTGGGTTTTTTGGCAAGCTTGCCGTCTTCATACCAATGCCAGCCCTTGTCGGTGCCGCCGCGAATATGGGCAATCGCATAGACAAAGCCGCGATCGACCAGCGAGAAGCGATGCGCGCTGAAAGATGCAGGACTTGCATGGCCATAGGCGCCATAGCCCTGCAGCAGCAGCGGCGCCGATCCATCGAGCGCCAGATCGCGGCGATAGAGCAGCGAGACCGGCACGATTTCACCGTCATGGGCGGGCGCAAAAATGCGCCGCGTCACATATTGCGCGGGATCGTGACCGGAGGGAATGTCCTGGCGTTTGCGCAGCACGCGTTGCCGGCTCGTCATGTCATAATCGAAAATCTCGCGCGGCGTCGTCATTGACGAATAAGAGAAGCGCAAGGTTTGCGTGTCGAATTCGAGCATTGTGTCGAGGCCGAGCGAATAGGCTTCCTCGGCAAAGGCAATGGCATGTTCGGCGCCATCTGCCATGTTGCGAATGACGATCTGCGGCAGGCCGTTCTCGCGCTCGAGCCGCACGAGATGATGGCGCAGGGCCAGATGCGACATGATCATGCGCCCGCGCCGGTGGCCAATCAAATCCTGCCACAGGCCGGGTGTTTCAAGATCGGCCGTGACAAGTTTGAAATCCTCAGCGCCATCGGCATTGGTGAGGATGATGAGCTTTTGCTCGTGATGTTCGATCTCGTAGCGCAGGCCGGATTTGCGTGCGGCAATGAGACGGGGTGCAGCCGACACATTGGCAAGATCGATCAGGCGCGCTTCGGATGAATCGTGATCGTGCAGATCGACGATGCAGAAGCGGCGCGATTGCGTGGCGTGAATGCCGACAAACCAGCCCGGATCCTGTTCGAGATAAAGACAGACATCCTCGCTGGCGTGTGTGCCCAGACGGTGCAGCATCACGCAATGGGGGCGATGATTGTCATCGAGCTTCACATAGAGAATGGCCGATCCATCTGCGCTCCACACGATCGAGCCCGATGTATCGGGCACTTCGTCGATGAGATCCTGCCCCGTCTTCAGATCGCGCAGGCGCAAGGTGAAAAGTTCGGAGCCCTTGTCATCGGCCGACCAGGCCACGAGCCGGTGATCGGGCGAGGGGCGCACGCTGCCGAACTGGAAGAACGCTTTGTCTTTTCCCAATTCATCGCCATCGAGCATGATGGTCTCGTCGCCCGCCGTGTCGCGCGAGCGGCGACAGAAAAGCGGATGCTGTCCACCGGTGCGATGGCGCCGGTAATAGACAAAGGGGCCATCGGGCGCGGGCACATCGACATCGTCTTCCTTGATGCGGGCGCGCAATTCGGCAAACAGATGCGCGCGCAAGTCTTCGCCGGGCGCAAGAATGGCCTTGGCATAGTCGTTTTCGGCATCGAGCACAGCGCGAATGTCGGCGGGCAGAACGGCGGGATTGCGCAAAACCTCCTGCCAATTGGCAGCCTTCAGCCATGCATAATCATCGACCATGTCGACGCCATGGACACGATAGGCGTGGGGACGTTTTTCCGCGCGCGGCGGCGTCTGCGGCACGATCCTGTCCTGCGGGCGTGTGGGATGCGTCATGACATGGCCTTTCCGGTCTGGCCCCTTAAATGTCAGTGCGGCCGACGCTTCGCAAGGCGCAGGGGCCTGCGGCCCGGTCAAGTCTTCATCTGCGGGCCAAGGGGCTGCCATGGGTTATCGGCGAGATGAAATCGCTTTTCTGACCTATTAATGCTTTGATTTACTTGTATTCGGCCTTAGTTTGCCAAGCATCGGGCAAATCATCGCGGCCGGCTGACGGCAGCGATTCCCTCGCAAGACCACGGCACCTCCATGAACGACGACACGCTCCAGACCAATTTCATCGAGCTCGCAGCCGATATTGTCTCCGCCTATGTGAGCAATAATAGCGTGGCGGCGGCGGATCTGCCGGCTTTGATCGGCGAGGTTCACGCTGCTCTCGTGCGCGTGGGCTCAGGCACGGCGGTCGCGGCCACAGATGTCCTCAAGCCGGCCGTCTCGCCGAAAAAATCGGTGACGAATGATTATATCATTTGCCTGGAAGATGGGAAAAAATTCAAATCTCTGAAGCGCCATTTGCGCACCCAATATAATATGACCCCCGACGAATATCGCGAAAAATGGGGTCTGCCGCCCGATTATCCGATGGTGGCTCCCAATTATGCGACGGCCCGCTCGGAGCTTGCCAAGCAAATGGGCCTTGGCCAGCAGCGCCGCGGGAACAAGTGAGTTCAGAGTTGCCGCAGGGCGTGGAAAGGCTAAGCTGAAGATTATTTCAGTGAGCCTTTCAGATGATCGATTTCAACGCCGGTGTGATTTCTTTTTCTGTGAGTTGGGATGCCCTCCAAGCGGCGGGAACTTTTTTCGCTGCCGGAATAGCTTGGTTCCAAATTAGCTCTTTCAAGCGTCAGCAAAAGGGTTGGGAAACACTTAAGGCTTGTGAACGGTACGAGAGCGACCCAATTCTTGATGCTTGTTTGCGCACGATCAGAGAGGTGAGGAAGGCAGACGGGGGGTTGCCTGCAGGGGCGCAATCGGTCAGCCTCGATATTATCACAATTCTCAACTATCTGGATGGCCTCGCGATCGGTGTACGTCAGGGATTCTATGACGCGAAAATTGTGCGGGATCATCTTGAACCTGTGATACGGTTCCACGTCGATGAGTTTCTGGATGCTGATGTCGCGAGACTGCTGAGGATCAAGGACTCTGATTTCAGGCTGCTGCGGGATCTGGTTAAGGAATGGGATCTTCCGGCAACGCATTTTGGAGGGTGAAATGATTTATGGACTCCCAAAAATCTGAGCGAAAGAAAATTTTCCTTGCATAGGACAACAATCCTGATGTAGGCTTCTGACATTCATTCAGGAGTTTGCGTCATGTCCCTTTTGTCCTCCCGCCGTCTGCTGGTCTCCCTTTCTGCTGAAAATTCCTATGCTTGGTCGCCCGCGCCGGGAGAATTGCGGGCGGTGGCGCGCCGCCGCAATGTGTCGGTTGAGACCGGCTGTTTCACCATGGAGGCGGGCGAGGCGCTGCTGGAGGCGGGCTTTGCCGAATGGCAGCCTGCGGGCCGCTCCGGGCGGCCGCGACTTGTTCTCAATGAGGCCGGGCGGGCGCGCGCCGCTCTGGTGCAGGGCGCTTCGGGTCTCGAGCCGGCGCGGGTTTTTCATGGCGATCTCGACAGGCGACCGGCGCCCGAGGCCGGCGGGGCTTTGCTTGTGGCCGACGATGCTGAAAGCCCGCTGGCCTGGTTGGCGCGCCGGCGGGGGCGCAATGGCGAGGCGCTGATCTCGGCTGAGCATTTTGAAGCGGGCGAGCGCCTGCGCCGCGATCTCGAGCGCGCCCAGGCTTTGCCGCGCGTCACCTCGCGCTGGGATGGTGTGCCGGGCGAGGGCCGGGGCGGGCAGGCGCCGGGCCTGTCTTTGTCCGATATGGCATTGGCTGCGCGTCAGCGCGTCGACAAGGCCATGCAGGCGGTCGGGCCAGAATTTTCCGGCTTGCTGCTGGATGTCTGCGGATTTCTGAAAGGGCTCGAGACCATCGAGAGCGAGCGGCAATGGCCGCGCCGCTCGGCGCGCATTGTGCTCGATCTGGCGCTGGCGCGACTGGCCCGCCATTACGGCATGAAACGGGAGCAGGCGGGTCCGCCTGCGCCCCTGCGCCATTGGGGCGCGCAGGATTTTCGACCCGCGATCCTTTAGGCGGTGGCGAGTGCGTTGCGCGCGTCGGTCTTGATGCGCTCCACCATGGAGCGCACGCCATTCGATCTTTGCGGCGTCAAATGCGCATCGAGGCCCAGGCGTTTGAAAAGATCCTGCGCATCGGTTTCAAGAATGTTGCGCGCATTGCGGCCCGAATAAAGCGTCAGAATGAGATAGACGAGGCCGCGCACGATATGGGCGTCGCTGTCGCCGCGAAAGGTCAGCACGGGCTCGCCTGCATCGCGGTTCACCTGCGTTTCAACCCAGACCTGGCTGGCGCAGCCGCGCACTTTATTGTCTTCGCTATGCGCCTCTTCGGGCAGGGGCGCCAGCTCGCGGCCAAGCTCGATGAGATAGCGATAGCGATCGTCCCAGTCCTCGAGCAGTTCGAAGTTTTCGATAATTTCGTCGATTGTTGCAGCCATGAGCCCTGATCCCGTCATGAGCCTTATATGGCGCAAAGCTGCCTTTGCGCCAGTCTAGCCCGGACGACGCGGCGGCAAAGGCACGGCTCCCTGCAGGCTCTCGGGCAGAGAATGTCCGCGCCAGATGGGGCGCAGATCTGCCGGCTCCAGCGTATTTTGCGAGGCTGCAGGCGCATTTTCGAGAAATTTCGACAGGCTCGCCGCATGGTTTGCGCAGGCGGCGGGATCTTTCAGGCAGAACAATTGGACTTCATCCAGCGCCGCCTTGCTCGTCTTTGACGCCTGTTCGGCCAAATCCGAGCGCAGGCTCACGCCATCCCAGGGCAGGACGGCGTAGACAATTCCAAGCCAGAACAGGCAACGCAGGACAAAGAACATCGGCCAACCCCGCGGAAAAGACCGGCTGGACTTTCCACAGGCAAATCTAAAGGCAATCGAATGGGCCCCTGTCAAACGGCTGACGCCAATCGTTTGGCGCGCATTGACGATTGATTCACCACGTCAGGCGCGAAAGACTTTTTCATTCAGCAAGAGGGGCAAATTCCTGCGTTGAGAAAGTCTCAACCATATTGCGCGAATTCGCCGCTGCTTTGCCTGCAGAGATGCGTTTTTGCCAATTTGCACCCGCTCTTGCGCATCATGTTTAGCACTCACTTAAGGCCCTGCTGCGAAGCTTCGATTGTGGCGGAAGGTCCGCCCGCACAAGGTGATGTTCGTGCATTTTTTGTCCGGCATTTCAGCCAGTCTTGCAGGTCTCGTGCATGAGAATGCGCGCGCCCATGCGCCGGAATTTGCGCGTCATCTGGCTTTCATGCGTCTGCATATTGTCATGCCGCTTGTGGCTGCCGCCGCCGCGCCGCTTCTGCTCGTTGTGTATGGCGCGCCGTTGCTCTGGCAATCTTTGGCTTTTGCCTGTGCCATCCTGCCGCTTCTGGCCATTGTTCTTGTTGCCCGTCGCGGCGAGATCGATGAAGCGCATATGATTTGCGTTGCTGCCCATGGCGGGCTTGCGCTGTCTTTGTCTTTGGGCGTGGGCGCAGGATTTGCCGCGGCCATCTGGCTGGCCCTCATGCCATTCGAGGCTGCCATGGGCCATTGCCGGTTGCGCCTGCGCGCAGCCATTGCGGCCGCTGTCGTTTTGGGCGCCGCCATGGGTCTGCTGCAAATGGCCGATGTCTTGCCCGATGTCTCCCTGCAAGGAATTGACGCCGCACTGGCTCTGGCAGGCTTTGCTTATGCGGGCGGGCTTGGGCTTGCCTTTCGCGATCAGCGCGAAGCCGCCTTGCGTGAGGCGCGCACGCACAGCGCGCGGCATGACAGGCTTGCCGCGCTGATCGATGATGTGGCCTTGCGTTTCACGCGCACCGGCGCACTGGTGTCAGCAAGCGAAAATTGCCAGGAGAGGCTTGGCCTGCCTTTGCGCGAGATCAGCGGGCGCGGATTTTTCGAGCGCACCCAGATTGCCGATCGTCCTGCCTTTCTCAAAACCATGTCGGATGCCGCCATGGGCTCAAAAATCGCCCTTGTGCGTTTGCGCATTCATGCCGGCGATATTGAGAGCCCGCGCGGTCAATTTGCCGAGCCGGTTTTTCGCTCCATTGAATTGCGTGCAGCAGCTTCCGGGCAAG
The DNA here is from genome assembly GCA_964534115.1 of uncultured Beijerinckia sp. Taxonomy (GTDB): domain Bacteria; phylum Pseudomonadota; class Alphaproteobacteria; order Rhizobiales; family Beijerinckiaceae; genus Terripilifer. The sequence continues at coordinate 8,219 of CAZHOK010000064.1, read as the reverse complement.
GGGATGGCGAAGTCATCGCTCTGGTGCGCGATGTGAGCGAATTGATCGAAGCCCAGAACATTGTTGCGGCCAATAAAGCAGCCGATCGCGCCGATCGCGACTGGAAGGATCGGCTCATTGCCAATGTCAGCCATGAGCTGCGCACGCCGCTCAATGCCATTATCGGTTTTTCGGAAGTTCTGAGCACACAGAATATGCCGCAGGATGAGATGCAGAAGCGCGAATATGCGCAGATCATCAATTCGTCAGGCCAGCATCTTCTGTCCGTCGTCAATTCCATTCTCGACATGTCGAAGATTGAGGCGGGCTCCTTTCAGATCCTGCCGGAATGTTTTGACCCCCGGGCATTGATGCATGGCTGCTGCGACATTCTCCGCCTCAAGGCGAAGAAAGCCGAAGTCGAGATCATTCGCGATTTTGTCCTGTCTCAGACAGGCGAGATTGTTGCCGATCCGCGCGCCTGTCGCCAGATCCTGATCAATCTCCTGTCGAATGCGATCAAGTTTACGCCCGAAGGCGGCTGTGTGGCTGTAGCCCTGCGCAGCGATGGCGATCATGTCACATTCTGTGTCACAGATACGGGGATCGGTATTTTCGATATCGATCTGCCGCGCTTGGGCGATCCCTTCTTCCAGTCGCAATCGACCTATGATCGCGCGCATGATGGAACCGGGCTTGGCCTGTCAGTGGTCAAGGGTCTTGTTGCATTGCATGGCGGTTCCATGTCGATTGAAAGTGCGCCGGGGCAGGGCACATGCGTCAGCGTGCGCCTGCCGGGCGACTGCCGCCAGGCACAACCCAAAAACACGGCGCATATCGATATTGTCTCGCGTCGTCCTGACGCCCATCTCCACGATCTTTCGAGGGTGAAGAAAATTGCGTGAATCTGTCGCCAGATCCGATCAGGATTTCATCTTTGCCGCGCCGCGCAAGCCGGTGCGTGCACAGGCCCGCAAGCGCGAGCCGGGCTGGATCGCACATATGTTTGCCGCAATCCTGCGACATCCCGCCCGCATATTGGGCGTCGTGCTCTTTGCCGGCGTTTTCACCGCCATAGCGATCAATGCGCTCTATATGCAAACCTCGCCCCATCCCGCGCCGATCTTTTCAGGCCCCGTGGTGGCGCGCCCGGCAGCACCGCCTGCACCCGCTCCGCGCCCGGCCGATCTTTCAGCCGCAGCGCAACGCAACCAGAGCCCGCCTGTTGCTGCTGCGCCTGTTCCTGCACCTGTTGCCGCTGCACCTGTGCAAAATGCGCCGCCGGCGCGCGAAACGGCTGCACCCAAGGGCGATGCCATTGGCGCTTTGCTCTCTGGCGGCATGGCGCCCGCACCAGCAGCTGCCGATACAGGCGCGCGCGTGCTGGCGGCCCAAAAGGCTCTGGTCAAGCTTGGCTATGTTCTCAAAACCGACGGGCTGATGGGCGGATCGACGCGCAAGGCCATTGAAATGTTCGAACAGACGCGCAAATTGCCGGTCACCGGCGAATTGAACGCGCGCACCTTGCGCGAACTTGCAGCCCAAAGCGGAATTGCCATTCCCTGATGCATTTGCGCGCCGACATTTTTGTAGCTGCTCTTCTGCGTCGGTGCGGGGTTGAGGGTGCTTATGCCGTTTTGCGTCGGCGTGGTGCCGCCGAGGCCGGCGCCATTTTCGTCAAGGTCGACCGGCTCGATGGACATGCGGCTCTTTACGGACCGGCGCCGCAAAGCGAATTGGCGGAGCGTGTGGGCGTGGATCGGTTGTGGATGCGACTGCATCCAGCTGAATGGATCAATCCGGCTGAGGCGGAAGAGCGGATCGCGCGCGAGATGAAATTCGATCCCGATCTCTGGCTTGTCGAAGTCGAGGATGCGAAAGGCCGCTGTTTTCTCGATCTGGCCGATCAGGCCTGACGTGCCAGAGTGTCTTCTGGCGCAACAAGCGGTCCGCGTGTGACATTCGATGAAGATCTAGCCGTGCTGGGTCGCGCTTGGCCGTCTTGCACCGGAATATGCTGGCTTGTTTCGCGCCTCTTGCCGGTCATGGCATTCAGAATGCAGGCGGCGACATCCGGCGTCAGGCCGGTCGCCAGTTTTGTAAAGGCAGAAAGCCGTCCCGTGGTGCGCTCGATCTGCGGATCGGCGGCAAGATAAATGCGCACCACCATATCGGCCGGCAGGCCGATGGCGCGTAGCGCAATGGCCAGAGGTTCGCCGCCGGCATCGGCAATGATGGTGCGCGCCAGCGTTTCCTCGCAGCCGCAGGCCTGCGCCAAAGCTGACGCCAGTTCTGCCGCATCGCCTTCGCGTGCAATGGCCTCGATCCGCCGCATGGCAGAAGAGGGCGCGCCGACGGGCGCCGGCGTCACATCTTGCGCATTGAGGCGCTGGCGCGTGCGCTCGATCATCATCTGGCGCTGGCGCGTGTCGGCGACGAGGAAAAGTGCCAAAGTCTCGACGCGATGGGGCAGGCGCGCCGTCAGAATTTGCGCCAATTGTGCATCGGCCTGCGCGCGCAGGATGATCGCCGGCAAAAGATCGGGGCCAAGCGGAGCCGATTCATTGGCAGCCAGCCGGCGCAGAATTTCATTTTCCGGTCGCTGGCTGAGGAGCTCGATTGTGGCCGCGTCGAGATCGGCGCGCCCGGCAATGGCAAGGGCAGCCTCAAGCGGACCCATGGCGGCGCCATTGCGCAGGCAGGGCGTCGACAGGCGACGACATTCCGCCAGAAGCTTGAGCGCGCCCGTACCGCCGCGCGAGGCCAGCAGATCGAGCAGGTCGACGGGCGCATTGGGATGATGGCACAAAGCATCTGCAGCATGATCGATCTCATCGCGCGCGGCCTGGCCGATGAGCCGATGCGCAATTTCGCCGAATTGCTTGATTTCATCGCGCGCATGTGACGGCCGCATGACAAAGAAATCGGTCAGGGCGCGCAGAAGGATCGGCCGCGTGGCGGCGACATCCTCGCTCAAGCCTCGTGCAGCAAGATGCTGCAGCGCATCGGTCGTGGAATTCTGGGCGAAAGGACGCATCGCGGACACACTCGAAAACTGCTTGGAGATTAAAGATATTTTGTTGACACTGTGTTAACCTTGGAAAACTCTAAATCGACATATGCGGTGAGTGATTTGCAGCGCGTGATGTGCGTTCCAGACCGGGTTTGGCGTTGTCGCGACCTTTGGAGAAGCAGATGTCCAAAATAGTGCCGTTTCGCAGGGATGAGCACAGGCGCCGAAAACGGCGTGAGGCGGATGCCGTCTTCGAATTGCTGTTTTTCACCGGCGTCCGTTACGTCCGCCATGAAGATGAGAGCCAGACTGCAGATGTTGTGCGCAAGGCGCGCCCCACCAAGCCGACACGTCGACGCGCCTGAGGCGACCTGTTACTGCAGATAGGTGAATGCAGCGAGACTGCGCCGCACCTGATCCGACACGGCACAAAATCCCGCCTGCTCCCTTCACGGAATGAAAGTTAAACCCGCATCGCCGGTTCCGGAAGGGGCGGGAGCAATCGAGTCTCTTGATGACAAAAGCCAAAGTGCAGCCGTTCTGGAAAGAAAAAGAGCTCGAGGATATGTCGACGGCTGAATGGGAGAGCCTGTGCGACGGTTGCGGGCGCTGCTGTCTCGTCAAACTCGAGGATGAGGATACAGGCAAGATTCATTTCACCAGCATTGGCTGCAAGCTGCTCGATGGAAAATCCTGCCGCTGCACCGATTATCGTCAGCGCCGCCGGCGTGTGCGCGATTGCGTACGCTTGACGCCCGATGTCGTGCGCTCCTTAAGCTGGCTGCCCCCGACCTGCGCCTATCGCCTGGTGGCAGAGGGAAAAGATCTCAAATGGTGGCATCCGCTGGTCTCGGGCTCGTCTGAAACCGTTCATGCGGCGGGCGTCTCCGTGCGGGGCCGAGTGATGGCAAGCGAGACCGATGTGCCCCTCGATTCCTATCCCGATTTCATTGCGGCCTGGCCGGGCAAGTTTCCCAAAGGGGCAAAGTGACGGCCCTTTCCGGGTGAAGGCTTTGCCTTGAGCCCGCCCTCGTCCTCAGGCAGAGGGTGAGCCCACCACCTGCATCGTCGCCTCAAGCACGCGTTTTGCCTGTTCCTCGAACGGCAATTCCGCAATCGACTTTGATGGCGCTTCGACGCTGATTGGCGTGTCGTGGGGAAAAGCATCGAGCCATGCGCGCAAGGGCAGCACGCCTTCGCCGGGCAGGCGACGCGCCGTGCGCGATTCCGCGCGCAATTCCTCGAGGCTGCGCGCACCCTCCGGCATGGGCGCGGCATCGCAGAAATGCACGAGTTTGAGCAGATGCGGTTCTATGGCGCGCAGATCCGCCAATGTGCCGCCCGAGCGCGAGAGATGCAGAAGGTCGATCACCAAAGCGCAATTTTGGCGCTGCGTGGCCAGTGCAAGCGCGCGCGCCTCATGGATCGAGCGGCAGGCGGAATAGGGATTGAATTCGACCAGCACATCGAGACCGAGTGGGGCTGTTGCATCGCACAGCGCGCGCAATGTTGCGAGCCGACGCTGCTCATCTTCATCTTCCACCGGGCAGACGATGAAGCGCCCGCCAAGATCGGCAGCAAGCTGCAAGACCGGAGCCAGCGCGCCAAGATCGAGCGCAGGCTTGATCGGGAAGACGCCTGTCTCCAGCAATTTCATCCCCGCCTCGGCCATCAGGCTGCGGACCCGGCCCTCCAGCGGCAGGCCCGCGACGGCCGGATCGCCCGCCACCAGCGGGTTCAGCCGCAGGCCGACATGATCGAAACCGGCCGCATGGGCGGCGCGGATCTGGCCGGCGGGGCCGGCGGCAAGAATGGTGAGGGCGGCGAGCGAGACAATCGGCATCCGGGTTTCCTTTTCGCCCCCTTTTCCCATGGCTTGCGTTGGCCTGCAAAATCGCGCATTGGCAGGGGCAAGAATGCTGTTCCCTCGCTTCATTGCAAGGAGCGCCAGCAGGCATGCAATCCAGCCGGCCGCAACATGGGTCTGGATTGCCTCGCTTCGCTCGCCATGACGGCGCGATAAGGGTTTTAGGGAGAGAGACATGAGCGAGCCCAAACAACAGCCCATCAATGACTTGCGCGACTGGCTGAAACAGGTCGAGGCCATTGGCGAGCTGACCCATGTCCATGAGCCGGTCGAGCGCGACGAAGAGATGAGCGCCATTTCCTATCTCGTCGCCAAGCAGAAACCCTCGCCCGCCATTCTTTTCGATACGATCAAGGGTTTTGAAAAGTCACCCATCGGCGCGCGCTCGCTGTGGAACGTGCTGGGCCCGTCCGTGCGCCGCATTGCGCTGACGCTGGGCGAAAATCCCGATACGCCGACGGTGGAGCTGATCCGTCGCACCAAGGATAAATTGCGCTCGCGCATTCCCCCAAAAGAAATTGCCGCCGCTGAAGCCAGCGTGTTTGAAAATTCGCTGATCGGCGACAAGGTCGATCTCGATCTTCTGCCGATTGCGCGCCATTGGCCGCGCGATGGCGGTCGCTATGCCGGCACGGCAGATGCCGTCATCACGCGCGATCCCGATACGGGCTATCTCAATGTCGGCACCTATCGCATGATGGTGCAGGACAGGCAGTCCACGGGTCTTTATCTCTCGCCCGGCAAGGATGCGCGTTTGCATATTGCGCGCGCCTGGGAGCAGGGAAAGCCGCTGCAAGTGGCAGCCGCCTGGGGCATTGATCCGCTGTACATGCTGGTCGGTTCGCAGACCTTTCCCAAAAATGTCTCCGAATATGAATATGCCGGCGGCATCAAGGGCGGGCCTGTGCCGGTGGTGAAAGGCAAGACGACAGATTTGCTGATCCCCGCACATGCCGAACTCGTCGTTGAGGGCGAGATTCGTCCAGGCGGCATGAAGGGCGAAGGCCCGTTTGGCGAATTCACCGGCTATTATGGCAAGCCGGAGGCGGCTTGCCCGCTCGTCAACATCACAGCCATGCATTATCGCAACAAGCCGATCCTGACGAATGCGCTGATGGCCGATTATCCATCCTGCGAACAATCGGGCTTCTTCTCGATCATTCGCTCGGCGAAAATCTGGGACGATCTCGACAAGCTTGGCATTCCGGGCATTCACGGCGTCTATTCGCATCCCGCCGCTGCAGGCGGTTTCGGCATGACGGTGATTGCGCTTGAGCAGAAATATGCCGGACATGCTGCGCAATGTCTGGCATTGGCCGCGCAAGTGCCGGGCGGCGCCTATTACACAAAATGGATCATTGCGGTGGATCACGATGTCGATCCGACCGATATGGATCAGGTGATCTGGGCCATGGCCTCGCGCTGCAACCCGATCGACGATATCGACATTTTGCGCAACACATGGTCGACACCGCTCGATCCCACGCAAAACCCGCCGGAAAAGCGGCCCTATGGTTCCAAGGCGCTTATCAACGCCTGCAAGGAACACCGCTACATTCCGGTCTTTTCAACGCGCACCACCTTGCGGCAATCGACCTATGAAAAGGTTGCGGCCAATTGGAAAAAGCTCGGCCTGCCGGGCCAGGCACCGCAGGTGCGCGCTTATGAAAGCGAAGAGAGCTTTATCTACCGCGAAGAAGGCCAGATGAATCTCTGATCAATCTTCGTCTTTCTTGTCGCCGAAAAGAAAAGGCGCGACATCTTTCAGTCCGGGTGCCGGTTTTGCTGCAAAGGGCAGCGGCCGGCACACGGCCATGGCGGAAAGCCCGACGCGCGCGGTGAGTAAACCATTGAGCACGCCCTCGCCAAGACGCGCCGACAGGCGCGAGGCAAGGCCATGACCTAAAAATTGCTGCACGAGTGAATCTCCGGCCGCCATGCCGCCCGTGATCGCCAGATGCGCGCCGACCGTTTTCATCAATCGGAAAAACCCCAGCGCGCCCGGCCTGCCGCCGTAAATCTCTGCAATCCGCCGCACCAGACGAAAAGCCTGCGCGCCGACAAAGATCAGATCGATGGCCGCGCGCGGACTGACCGCCGTGACAATCGAAACGCGTTTGGCGGCAGCTGCAATTTCGCGCTGGATCTCTTCATCGAGCGGCGACATGAGCCGTGTCTCGGCAATGTCGATCAGATCGCGCCCATCGACAATTTCACCGCTCAGATGGGACATGTCGGCGCGCGCCCGCGCAGTGTCGGGGCGCATCGCATAGAGATCGGTTAGCGCCTTCACCAGACGCCGCGCCGCATTGCGATCATCCGCCTCGCGCGCCTGCGCAAAAGCCAGATGCATGCACGCAATATGTTTCTGCTGCATGATGGCCGCCATTTCGCGGCCGGCCAGCACGCCAAGCGACAGAACGAGCAGCGCGACGAGGATGAGTCCCATCCAGCCCAAAGCCGGCGCGCGGGCAAAAAGATCGACAATCAGCTTGTCGAACCACAGGCCTGCCGCCATCAGCGCCAATGTGCCGGCAGCCGACCAGAACAGCCCGCCCCAGGAGAGAAAAGCGCGCGCCAGCAGGCCGCGCTTTTGCGCGGTTTCGACGGCGGCCTCTTCATTTTTCTCAGGCAGAGGTCGCGCAAAAACATCGGGCAAATCTTGCACATCGATGCGGTGGCGTGCGGCTTCATCGAGCCGGAAGGCGCGCGGGCGGGGGCGGGGCGCATCGCTCATGCGAGACGGTCTCCGATGAGAAATTGCAACGCGCGGTCGAGGCGAATATGGGGCATTAGCGATGATGCTTCGAGCAGCGGCGGGCGGAAGCGCAGGAACCGCATCTGCGCCTGCAGATGATCCTGCGCAAGAAAATCGCCACGAAAGAGGATACGCGGATCGTCCGGCAATTCACCGGGAAAGACGGCAGCTTCCTGCGTGCCGTCGAATGTTTCTTCGCCAATCGTCTCGCCTGCGAGCGGCGTGCCGATAATGGCGTCGAGTTTTTCGCCCTCATGAACCATCTGCGCCTCGCGCGTGGCGCGAAGAGCAGCCAAGGCAATCACATCGATTTTGGCGCCCACACCCTCGGCGCGATGAATGGCGCGCATTGTGAGCTGTCGCAGGATCGCCTCAAGCCGGTCATGGCTGGCATGGTGCAAATGATCGGCCTTGGTGGCGGCAAAAAGAATCTTGTCGGCCCGCGGCCGGAAGATCGAAGAGAGAAGATTGTTCTGTCCGGCGCGAAAGGCCTGCAAAACATCGCCCAGCGCCAGTTCCAGATCGCGCAGCGCCGCAGGACCGGAATTGATCGCCGCCAAAGCATCGACGAGCACGATCTGGCGATCGATGCGCGCAAAATG
>CAZHOK010000063.1:0-16530 GCA_964534115.1 uncultured Beijerinckia sp. | reverse complement strand
GCCCGGCACTTTTTCAAGTGGCATTTCAACGCCGAGATCGCCGCGCGCCACCATGAGCGCGTCGGAAATTTCCATAATCTCGTCGAGCCGCGCAATGGCCTGCGGCTTTTCGATTTTCGCCAGCACACCGGCACGGCCGGCGACGATTTTCTTCACTTCCGCAATATCATCGGCGCGCTGCACGAAGGAGACGGCAATCCAGTCGACGCCTTCACGCAAGGCAGCTTCAAGATCGGCGCGATCTTTTTCCGTCATCGCCGAAACAGGGATTTCCGTATCGGGCAGGCTGACGCCCTTGCGATTGGAAATGCGCCCGCCAACATCGACAATCGCCAAAGCGCGATCGTGCTTGGCTTCTTTCACATGCAGGCGCAGCTTGCCATCGTCGATGAGGATTGAATGTCCCGGACGCAAGGCCCGCAGAATTTCGGGATGGGGCAGATGCACACGATGCACATCGCCCGGCTCATTTTTGGAATCGAGTGTGAATGAGGCGCCTGCAACCAGCTCGACTGCACCATCGGCAAAAGCTCCGACGCGCAATTTGGGGCCCTGCAGATCGGCAAGAATGCCGATGGCGCGACCGAATTCTTTTTCCAGCCCGCGGATCGTCTCGACCCGCTCGCGCAGCATCTCGTGGCTTGTATGGCTCATGTTGATGCGGAAGACATCGACACCGGCCTCAAGCAGACGCTTGACGACGGCGCGGTCCTGCGAGGCGGGTCCGAGAGTCGCAAGAATCTTGACGCGACGAAGCCTTCTCATGGGCATGCCTTTCTGAACATCATCAACGCTGGCCGGGCTGATTGGAATCGGTGAGCTGGACGGTCCAGTTGCGTGCATCCTTGCCCGTATCGATTTCGAAAAAGCCGGTGCGGTCGTAGCCGCGCACGAGGCAATTCTCGCGACCCTCGATGCGGAACTCGCGGTCGCGCGTGCACATATAGGCCTTGCCCTTCCACTCGCCGCCGCGCTCGTCCATGGCATAGACGTAATAATATTGGGCCGCGAGCGCGCCGCGCAGCAAAGTCTCGCACGCGCCCTGCTTCAGATTCCACCACCCCTCCGTCACCCAGGTCTGGCCATCCGTATAGGCTATGGCGACGCTGACGCGGCTTGAGGCATTGTTGCACAGACGGAAGTCTGCCTGTGCGGCCGTCGGCAGCAAGAGCGCAAGGCCAAGGAAGGCCGTTCGGAGAGAGAGTTTGGCAGGCATTTGCGAAGGAAGCATGTCGTCCGTTTGAGGCTGCCTGCGAATCGGGAGAGGCGCAGCAGCCTTGCCGCAGTTGAATCACGATCAGCGCCTCCTGTCAGGCCCCCGCCCGACACTCAACGCCTCACGGGCTCGTGCGCACATGCCATGCTGGCCAGCGCCAAGCCAGACCTTTATGATTATGGCCCAATGTACGGGCCAGCCCAAGACATCAGCCTATTCGACCCGCTCGAGCGCCTCGATGGCGCTCTGAATGGCGGGATTTTGCTGCTGTGCGACCATGCGCGACCCAGCCTGCCGCCTGAATATGCCGACCTTGGCCTCACCGCCGATCATTTCACCCGCCACATTGCCTATGACATTGGCGCGGCAGCGCTGACGTCTGCGCTTTCCCGGCGGCTGCGCGCCCCGGCGCTGATGACGACTTTTTCGCGCCTGCTGATCGACCCCAATCGCGGCGCCGACGATCCGACGCTGGTGATGCGGATTTCCGACCGCGCCCTCATTCCCGGCAATGCCCGCATTGACGATGCGGAAATTGCCCGCCGCCGGCGCCTCTATTGGCAGCCGTATCGCGATGCCATTGCCGGCATGTCGCAAAAAATGCGCGCCGCCGGGCGGCCGCCGGCGCTGGTGTCCATCCATTCCTACACGCCGGTCTGGCGCGGCAGGCCGCGGCCCTGGCATGCGGGGCTTTTATGGGATTGCGACGACCGGCTCGCGCGCCCGCTGCTGGCCAGCCTGCGCGCTGAAAGCCATCTCGTGATCGGCGACAATGAGCCCTATGATGGGGCGCTGCGCGGCGACACAATGTTCGACCACGGCACATTGCCGGGTCTGGCCCATGTGCTGATCGAAGTGCGGCAGGATCTGATTGCAACCCAATCGGGCGTCGAAGAATGGGCCAATCGCCTCGCGCCGCTTCTTGTGGACTGCCTGGCTGCACCAGACATACATGACATACGCCATTATCCGAGCCGTGCGGCAACGCCGGCCCAGCTGACCGCCTTGAGGGAGAAAATGAGATGACATTCGACGACAAGACACAGACCGAACTCGAAGCCGCCGCTTTCCGCCGCCTCATGTCGCATCTGCGCAACCGCACGGATGTTCAGAATATCGACATGATGAATCTCGCCGGCTTCTGCCGCAATTGCCTGTCGAACTGGATGAAGGATGCGGCCGACGAGCGCGGCCTTGCCCTCACCAAGGATCAGGCGCGCGAACATGTCTATGGCATGCCCTTCGAAGAATGGCGCGCCAAATACCAGACCGAGGCGACCCCCGAGCAGAAAGCCGCCTTTGCCAATTCTCCGGCGGCAAAAGGCCAGCACTGAGGCAGGAAAGCGGGGATTTCCCGGACCCTAGCCTTGACGCAGGACAGCCCGCATCGCATCCATCGCGCTCTTCGAGCGGGGACGCAGATCGCCCCCGCACCATAGGACAGGGCGCGAAATGAGCACGAATTCGGTCGATTCAGGGCATTTGCGCGCGTTTATCGAGCGCATCGAACGGCTCGAGGAAGAAAAGCGCGCCATCGCCGACGATATCAAGGAAGTCTATGCCGAGGCCAAAGGCACGGGCTATGACGTGAAGGTCATGCGCAAGATCATTTCGCTGCGCCGCATGGATCGCGACAAGCGCCGCGAAGAGGAGGAAATCCTCGATCTCTATCTCGCCGCACTCGGCGAGGCGTGATCCTGTTTCTGGCGCGCGCTAGACTTGATCGCGCGCCAGCCGCCCGATGATCGTATTGCACAGGCCGGCCAGCGCGAAGATCACGATCAGCAGCGCATAAAGGCCCGGCATGTCGAAGCGCATATAGATCTGCATGATCATGTAGCCGAGACCCTGATTGGACAATTTCGTCTCGGCAAGCAGAACGGTGATAATGGCCGTGCCCATGCCCAGACGTATGCCGTTGAGGATCGGCACGCGCATGGCGGGCAGATAGATTTTCATCGCCATCTGCCAATTGCTGGCGCGAAATGAGCGCCCGACGCGGATCAACACCTGATCGATCTGGCGCATGCCCGCCGCCGTCGACAAAGCCACGGCGAAGAAAGCCGAGAGCGCACCCAGCGCAATTTTCGAGGCCAGACCGACGCCGAAGATCATGATCATCACCGGAAAGAGAATGATGCGCGGCGTCGGCGAGAGATAATAAATATAGGGCTCGAAAGCGCGCATCAGGAAACGATTGGCGCCCAGAACAATACCCACCGCAATGCCAATGCCCGCACCAATGGCGAGCGAGGCTGACGTCTCGAAAGCCGTCACTTTCAGATTGCGATAAAAGACCGGATCGGAAAGCAGTTTCAGCAATGAGCGACCGATCGCCATCAGCGAGGGAATGACCTCGCCATAAAACAGTCCGGAACGCGACAAGGCTTCCCAGCAGGCCAGAAAAACAATGGCCACGCCAATGCGCAGCACCAAGGCATCGCGCGCCGATGCGCTGCCGCCGAAAGACGGCGCAACCGCTTTGCGGCGCGGCGCCCTCATCTCGCTGGTTGCAGCCATTTTTCGATGCGCTCCAGAACGACGAAAAAGAAAACCGACATGCCGATGACGAAACAGATCGCCGCATAAGTGCCAGGCAGATCGTAACGCTCGGCAAGCTCATTGATGAGCTGTCCGAGACCGCCGAGATTGATCAGATATTCAACGCCCACCACCGTGATGAGAACAACGGCGAGACTGAGCCGCACGCCGGTGAAAATCACCGGCAGCGCTGAGGGAAAAAGAATTTTCCAGAACATCTGGCCCGACGTCATATTGAGGCTGCGCCCGACATTGATCAGCACTTTGCGCGTTGCCGCCAGACCTTCCACGGTTTTCAGAATGATGGGCGCAAGCCCATGGATGAAGGCCATGACAATGATCGTGTTCGGACTGCGCCCGAACAGGACAAGAAAGAGCGGAAAGGCCAGAACGATGGGTGCCGCAGCCATGGCGCCGACCCAATCTTCAAGCGCGCGCCGCCACAGGGGCGAGCGAAACAAAAGCGCGCCGAGCGGCACGCCGACAAGGATCGAGCCAAAACCCGCGACCAGCATTTCATAGGCCGAGGTGCGGCAACGCGCGAGGATATTCTCCTCGACGATGACGCGCTCGAAAGCCATGAAAATGTCGCTGGGCGGCGGCACGACAAAGCGATTGATGATGCCGCCGCGCACAAGCATTTCGAACACAAGAATAGCACATGCAATGGCGATGACGCCGACGATTTCAGGTCCGCGGCGCAGATAGAAGGGAAGCGCGGCTGAATTAGCCATGCGCACCCCGGCGCACTGCCGCTGTTTCTGAATCCGCCATGCCGCGCGAGGCTTCCTCGCGCAGATCGTTCCAGATTTCTGCCACATAATGACCGAAAGCATCGCTGCCAACGACATCCGAAGTGCGCGGCCGGGGCAATTTAATGTCGACAATGCGCTTCACCTGACCCGGCCGATAGGTCATGACCACGATGCGATCGGACAATTGCACGGCTTCGGTGAGATTGTGGGTGATCAGCAAAGTCGTCTGATTGAGCTTCTGCTGGATCTGCGTGATCTTGTCGCCCAGCAGGAGGCGCGTCTGCTCATCAAGCGCAGCGAAAGGCTCGTCCATCAGAAGAATTTTGGGCTGCGAGATCAGCGTGCGCGCAATCGAGACGCGCTGGCGCATGCCACCCGACAATTGCGAGGGATAGTTTTTCTCGAAAGACGAGAGCCCGACCATATCGATGAAATGATGCGCACGATCCATGCGCTCGGATTTGGCGACACCCTGCAATTCGAGGGGAAAAGCGACATTGTCGATGACATTGCGCCAGGGGAACGTCGATTCCTCCTGAAACACCATGCCGACGGCAGGATGAGGCGCAGAAATACGCTCATCGCCGATCATCACAGCGCCTTCATAATCGCCCAGCAAGCCACCAATGATGTTGAAGAGCGTGGACTTGCCGCAGCCTGACGGGCCGATCACGGAAACGAATTCGCCCTGTTTCACCGTGAAGGAGACGTGATCGACAGCGGTGACCGCGCCAGCGCCGGCGCCAAATCGCTTGACGACATCATCGACGACCAGAGCAGGCTCGGCAGAGCTGCCATCGATCGGTGGGGATTGCGTCATGTCATTCCTCCGGCGCATCGGCGCCGGAATCTGTGTCTCTGGCGCGACGGGGCCTTTTTGCTGGCCTTGCCTTGAGCACTAGCCGCAAGCTGCCGGCACAGTCAACGCGCGTTGCGATCAACGATCGAGGAGGACCGCAACCCGGCTCGGCTCCCCGGCGGCGGGGGCGGGCACCTGCACGCTTGCGACCGAAGACCCGGTGAAAGCATCCGTGCGCAGCTCGGAGACCAGAACGGGGGCAAATTCAGAGGCAACCTGCACTTGCGCAGTCAGCGCCCAGGCGCGCGAATCTGCCTTCACCGAGGCCTTCAGGCCCGGCCGCATGCCGAGATCCTTGGCGGCCACCGCCTGCTGCAGCGCGACGGGCTGTGTCATCAGAGTGAAATTGGTCCGATCGATCCGCGCTGCATAGAGCACGGGCTTGCGCACCGCCACCCGCACATTCTGCGGGGGCGTGCCAGACAGAGCGCCGCGCAAGGCGAGGCGGGAATCGTTGGGGGCATAGGCCATCAACCCGTCGGGGGCTGGGGCATTGCCATGGCGGATCACGTCAGGCAGAGGCACCGGCAGGGGCACTGAGCCCCGCTCTGCGGAGGCGACAACAAGCCCTGCCTGCGGACGCACAGGCGGCAGCGGCACATTGGCGAAAACAACCGGCGCGGCGGCAGCAGGAGCCTGCGGCGTGCCGCCCAATTCCACGGGCCGGCGCGGCGGCATGAGCTGAACGGCAGCGACCTGCTGGACCGGCACGACGCTGGCGGTGGCTGCGACCGGCGCACTCACGACCGTCTCTCCACGCGGCAGATTGCGCTCGGCGCGGGCAATGGTTTCGGCCGCGCGGCGCTGCGCCGGCGTATTGATGCTGGCAGAATCCTCGCGCTCGGGGGCAGGCGCGCGTGCGATACGTGTGCGTGCGCGCGGCGCTGCCGCCACGAGATCGTCTTCCTCCTCGCCAATCCCGAACAGGCGTTCAAAAAATCCACGTCCTGAAGCGCGTTGCGGCTCGGCGCGCGCCACCAAAGTGCCCGGCCCATCGCCGCGCGCATCGATTTCGGCACGGGCTTCTTCATAGCGGGCCAGCGGCTGACCATTGGTTGGCAGATGAACCGTCTTGCCATCGGGGAACAGGCGCGCCAGCTGATCGTGGCTCATGCGCGGCCAGGCGCGCACGCTGCCGACATCGAGATGGACGAAAGGCGTGCCTGCGGTCGGATAATAGCCGACGCCCCCGCGCTGCAAGCGCATGGCGATTTCGCGCACTTTCGACATCGGCACATCGACATAATGCATGTCCATCGCCTTGCCGAGAATATGCTGCGAATTCTCGGCCACGCCGCTCGAGCGCCGGCGCAGCATGGAATTGGTGCCCGGCGAGCGATAGGCGGAAACAATATGAATCGGCTGACGCGAACCGCTCTCGCGATAGGTCTCCCAAACGACATCGAAAAGACGCGGGCTCATTTTCGTCGGCTCATCCGTGCGCCAGTCACGCAGGAACCAGTTGAGCTTGTCGAGTGCGGCGCGGTCATATTGGCCATTGACGCGGAAGGTCGAGGAAATGCTCTCGCCCGTATGCACATGATAGAGGTGAATCGTGCGCGTATCGCCATTGGCGACAGCATTCTGCGTCTGCGCCGGCAAGGCAGCCGTCAGCACAAGGCCGAGCAGAGGGGCGCAGGACAGCGACAGAATCTTGCGGGCGGAAGACTGGCAGGGGCCGGTAAATGTCACAGAACGCACTTTCGGACAGGGCCCCGCAACGGGCACACAAACAATGGTGAGCGGAGTCTTGCCGAAAAGGGTTAACCCCAGGTTGCCAAGCTCATTCAAATTTGCAGACGCCACGGCCACGCTGGCCCAAAGGGCCCTGCAATTGTGGTTCAATTGGGGTGAATGGAGGAAAAAAGCGCTTAGCCCAGGCCGAGCGCCGCTTTGACCTTCTGCGAATGGCCATACAGGTCTTCGCGCAATTGCAGCTTTCCGGTCTCATCCACGAAAGCCGAAAAATAGCCGATATGGATCGGCAGGGGACGCGGCATGCGCACCGTGCGCTCGCCACCGCCCTTGAGTTTTTTCACCCGCTCCTCGGTCCAGCCTTCGCCCAGCACGATTTCCGCCAGAGCAAAGGGCTGGTCGACACGCACACAGCCATGGCTATAGGCGCGTTTGGCATTGGCGAATAAATGCCGTGTCGGCGTGTCGTGCAGATAGACGGCATGTTCATTGGGGAACATGAATTTGATCCAGCCAAGCGCATTGCGCTCGCCGGGGGGCTGGCGAACGCTGATGCCCCCGTCGCGATTGCGCACCACTTCATAGCCCATGCGCCGCAGGGAATCGGGATCTTCCCTGAGCTTGGGAAGCATTTCATTGCGCAGGATCGAGGGCGGCACGTTCCAATAGGGATTGACGATCAGAAATTCCATCGCATCCGAAAAAACCGGCGTCGGCGTTTTCGGCTTGCCGACAATGACGCGCGCCTTGTGCACCACTTCATCGCCGCGATAAACGCGCACCGTATAATCGGGAATATTGACCTCGATGCGCTCATGACCCATGTCGCGCGGCATCCAGCGCCAGCGCTCCATATTGGCAATGATCTCATCTTCCAGCCGCTCCGGCACGCCATCGGACAGCGCATCCACCGTGCGCGCCGTCAATGTGCCCGATGCGGGAATGCCTTTCGACTTCTGGAAATCTGCAACCGCTTCGGCCACACGTGTGTCATAGAGCAATGCATCGGCGCCTTGATCTGAGGCGCGATCGAGCCCGAAACGCGCGCGGATCAGGGGCACGCGCTCGTCCTTCATGCCAGGCCTGAGAACAGGCCCCGATGAAATGCGCCGCTGCGCAATGGCGGGCGCTGCCTGTCGCACTTCGGCAAGCTTGTCGCGCAGCAGGCGATAGCCGCGATGCTGGGGATTGTAATCGGCCAGCGCTGCGCCGGCATCGGAGGCGACCGATATTTCTGCAAGGCTGCGCGCCGGCTCGATCACATCGAGACGCACACTGATATGTTTTGAAATGCTGCGCGGATCGATCCGTCCCCCGCTCGCCTGCCGCGCATAATTTGCAACGGCTTCCGACAAGGCCAGATCGGCCATTGCCAGCGCAGCCGCATCGCCGGGCCGCAGAACGGGCAGCGGTGTCAATTTCAGATCGATCGCATCGTCGCTGGCACGCTCGAGCCGCGCCATGACAGAAATGGCCTGCCCATTCCAGCCGCGCTCCGAGGTCCAGAGCGGCGCATGATCGCGCGCTTCATAAAAGGCGGCGATAGATTCGCGGAAACGGCGCTGTTGCGCATTGCGCGACGGCTCTGCAAGGCGCGCTTCAAGAAGCTTGCGCAAAGCATCGCGCTGAAGATCGGGCTCTGACACAGATGCCGTCACGGGTGTGGCGGCAGGTGCGGCATTGGGTTCGGCTGCAGGCGGTGCCTCGGCGCGTTCGGTTTCCGCCACGGGCGCAGAAGCAGCCTCCTCGACGCGGGTCGGCTCGACGGGGGCGAAAGCATTTTCGCGCTGGGGCGCCACGACTTCGGAAAAGCCCGGTGTCTCGGCAGCGCGCTCTTGCGCATGAGCCGGCGCATGGCCCGACCCATGGGCGAGCGCCAGCACAAGCCCGAGAGCTGTTGCGGTCGTCATGGGCAGGCGCAGGTTCATCATGACCCCGAGGATAAGGTGGCGCTTCGAGACAGAGCGGCCAGCAGGTTCTTTGGTTCCCTTGCCATGCCTGCGCATCTCGATCACGCGCGAAAAACGTTACATTTGTCGCCTGCGCTCAGGCCGCCACATCGGAACGGGTCGGCGCACAATCTTCGTCATGCAGGCCCAGATCCTTCAGCTTGCGATAAAGAGTCGAGCGCCCGATGCCGAGCCGGCGGGCCATTTCCGACATCTGGCCGCGATAATGGGTCAAGGCAAAACGGATCGTTTCTGCCTCGATCTCATCGAGGTGGCGCGTATGGCCGTCCTCATCGAGCAAACGCACGGCATGCGGGTCGCGACCCTCGAAACGGGTCGATTCCGCGCTGAGAACGCGCAAGGGCGGAGCAGCCAGCGGCAAAGGCGGAACGCGCATATCGTAGCCCCCGATGCGCGCTGCAATCTGGGGAAATTCCGCCACGCCAATCTCGTCGCTTTCGCACAGAACGACGGCACGGAAGACGGCATTTTCGAGCTGGCGGACATTGCCCGGCCAATCGTAGCGAGCCAGCATACCCAAAGCTTCGGCAGAGACGCCCCTGATCGCCTTGCCTTCCTCGGCAGCGAAACGCTGGACGAAACGGGCGGCCAGATCGCCAATATCTTCCGGCCTTGCGCGCAGCGGCGGAATGGCAATCGGAAAAACATTGAGACGGTAATAGAGATCTTCGCGGAAGAGACCGGCCTTCACCTGCTCGATCAGATTCTGGCTCGTTGCAGAAATCAGACGCACATCGACCTTTGCGGGACGGCGCGCACCTGGAAGATCGATCTCGCCATCCTGAATGAGGCGCAGAAGCCGCGCCTGGGCCGGCAGCGACAAAAGACCGATTTCATCGAGGAAAAATGTGCCGCCATGGGCCTCGGCGAATTTGCCGGGCAAGGGACCAGCCTCCTCGCGCCCAAACAGCACGCCTTCAGCCTCGGCGGGCGCCAGAGAGGCGCAATTGATCGCCAGAAAGGGCCTGCCGCGGCGATCGGACGCGCCCTGAATGGCGCGGGCGAACAAATGTTTGCCGACGCCGGTCTCGCCTTCGATGAGAACCGGAAGATGGGCGCGCGCGGCGCGCTCTCCCAAACGCAAGGCACGCTCCATATCGGGCGCACGCGTGTGAATGTGGCGAAAGCCCAGTGTGCCCGACATGCGCCGCGAGGCACGACGGACTTCATCGCGCAAAGCATGAAAACGCAGAACATTCTTGATCGAGACCTGCAGCCGCTCCGCCCCCACGGGCTTGACGACAAAATCGCCGGCTCCCGTCCGCATGGCCGAGACGACAAGGTCGATGGATTGGGGGTGGGTCTCGACAATGACGGGAATGGCAAGCGCGCTTTCGCGCATTTTTGCCAGAACCGCCATTCCATCGAGATCGGACAGGAACATGTCGAGGATCAACAGGGAGACGGGAGCGCTGCCCGATGCGGCCATCCGCTCAAGCGCTGCCTGGCCGCTGTCCACAATCTCGGCCTGGTAGCCGAAGCGACGGACCATGGCTTCCAGCAGCCGGCACTGCACGGGATCATGGTCGGCGATCAGAATCGTTGTGGGCATCGGGCCTCTCTGCTCGGGGCGCTTCGACGCACCCCCGGATGCCCTATCCTGAACAAACAGGGTAAACGGTGGCTTAACGGCTGTGCCGTGGCGGGACGGGCCCCTGCCCCGTTGATCGGCGGCCGCAGCTGGCCAATATGGAACTGACAGAGATTCTCCTCACGCCGGCTTTGACATGACCCTTGCCAAAACATCTGCATTTCCACCCCGCATGGGCGCAACAGCCGCGGGCGACGCCCAGCTTGGCGCTTTGCCGGAATGGAATCTGGCCGATCTCTATCCGGGCATGGATTCGCCCGAATATGCTCGCGACCTCGAAAAGGCGGCCCGGATCTGCGCTGAATTTGCCGCCCGCTGGCGCGGCAAGCTCAGCGAGATTGCCGCCGGGCCGCAGGCCGGCGCGCAACTGCTGGAAGCGGTGCAGGATTATGAGGACATCGAAGACCTGCTCGGGCGCATCATGTCCTATGCGGGGCTGATTTATTCGGGCGATACGACCGATGCTGCGCGCGCCAAATTCTATGGCGATGCGCAGGAGAAAATCACCAATGCCTCTTCCGATCTGCTCTTCTTCACGCTCGAGCTGAACCGCATCGATGACGCTCTGCTCGAAAAAGCGATGAATGAATCGGCCCTGGGCCATTACCGCCCGTGGATCGAAGATACCCGCCGCGAAAAGCCCTATCAGCTGGAAGATCGTGTCGAGCAGCTCTTCCATGAGAAAAGCGTCACCGGGCGCGGCGCGTGGAATCGCCTGTTCGACGAGACGATTGCCAGCCTGCGTTTCCAGGTCGAGGGGCGCGAACTCACGCTCGAGCCGACCCTGAACCTGATGCAGGACAAAAATGCCGAGACGCGCAAAAAGGCGTCAGAAGCCATTGCCGAAACCTTGAAGGCCCATCTGCGCACCTTTGCGCTGATCACCAATACGCTGGGCAAGGACAAGGAAATCTCCGACCGCTGGCGCGGTTTTCAGGACATTGCCGATTCACGCCATCTCTCGAACCGCGTCGAACGCGACGTGGTGGATGCGCTGGTCAAGGCGGTGGAAGCCGCCCATCCGCGCCTCTCGCACCGCTATTACAAGCTCAAGGCCAAATGGTTTGGCATGAGCCAGCTCAACCATTGGGACCGCAATGCGCCGCTGCCCAATGTGCCGGCGAAAACCTATGCCTGGGAAGAAGCGCGTGACACGGTGCTTGAAGCCTATGGGGCTTTCTCGCCGCGCATGGCCGATATTGCCCGTCGCTTTTTCGAAGAACGCTGGATCGATGCGCCGGTGCGGCCTGGAAAAGCGCCGGGCGCCTTTGCCCACCCCACCGTGCCCTCGGCCCATCCCTATGTTCTGGTGAATTATCAGGGCAAGCCGCGCGATGTGATGACGCTGGCCCATGAGCTGGGCCATGGCGTGCATCAGGTGCTGGCCGCCCCCAATGGCGCACTCATGGCGCAAACGCCCCTGACATTGGCTGAAACCGCCTCCGTATTTGGCGAAATGCTGACCTTCCGCACATTGCTCGCGCGCACCGCCGACAAGAGCGAAAGGCGCACCATGCTGGCCTCGAAAGTCGAGGACATGCTGAACACGGTCGTGCGGCAGATCGCTTTCTATTCCTTCGAGCGCAAGCTCCACACAGAGCGGCGCAAAGGCGAACTCACCGCCGACCAGATCTGCGATCTGTGGATGAGCGTGCAGGCCGACAGTCTCGGCCCGGCCATTCGGCTGGGTGCGGGATATGAGACCTTCTGGGCCTATATCCCGCATTTCATCCATTCGCCCTTCTATGTCTCCGCCTATGCTTTCGGCGATTGCCTCGTGAATTCGCTCTATGGCGTCTACCAAAATGCGGAGGCGGGCTTTGCGGAGAAATATTTCGCCTTGCTCTCGGCCGGCGGCACCAAACACCATTCCGAAGTGCTCGCCCCCTTCGGGCTGGATGCCCGCGACCCCGGCTTCTGGCAGATCGGCCTGAAAATGATCGAGGGCATGATCGACGAATTGGAGGCGATGGAGGGGTGAGGGCGGCACTGGTAAAGCGGGACGGATTGTGTTATACATCCTGTCTAACGCGGAGCCCGCCATGAAACTCGAAGCGAAGAAGATCGGAAACTCGACTGGATTCATCGTCCCGAGTTCGGTGGCAAACCGGCTGGGCATTGAGGCTGGCAAGGTCTTCTATCTGAGCGAGAAGGCCGACGGCAGCCTGAATTTCTCGCCCTACGATCCGGACTTTGACGCAGCGATGAAGCTCGCCGACGACCTCATGGAGGAGTACCGCGATACATTCGCGGCGCTCGCCAAATAGGCGCTCGCCATGCCCCCGAACGAGCCGGTCTGGCTCACTCAGGACATTGTGCTCGCAGCCCATGAGAGGCAGTTAAAGCGTTTCGGCGGACCGCCGGGGCTGCGCGATCTCGGCATGCTGGAATCGGCTCTGTCACGTCCGAAGAACAAATTCGCTTATGGCGAAACGGACATGGCGGCGCTGGCTGCCGCCTATGGCTACGGGCTCGCTCGCAATCACCCCTTCATCGACGGGAACAAGCGCATCGCCTTTATGGCACTCATGCTGTTCTTGCGCCGGAACGGTGTTGCTTTCGCGCCCCAACCCGCCCACGCCACAGCGATGATCCTCGAAGTCGCCGCCGGCAATGTCAGCGAAGAGGGCCTGACGCGCTGGCTGCGCGACAATTGGCCCAAGGCCTGATCTGCGATCCGCGGGCACCGCCCAAACGTATCTCCACCATTCCATTCACCTTCAGGAACAAGCATGTCCGACGACAGCGAGCGTAACCGGTTCTCGGCCCGCGCAGCGCGCTATGCGCGTGTAGGCACGCAGATGAGCCAGGTCGCAGCGCGCATGGGTGCGTCGCAGCTTTTCGGACTGGGCGACAATCCAGCCAGCGCAGCGGCTTTGCGCGCCGCACTTGGCGGGCTGAAAGGCCCGCTGATGAAAGTCGCGCAATTGATGGCGACCATCCCCGATCTGCTGCCGCCCGAATTTGCGGAGGAATTGCAGAAGCTGCAATCCGACGCGCCACCCATGGGCGCGGCTTTCGTGAAGCGCCGCATGCAGGCAGAGCTTGGCCCCGACTGGCAGAAGCGTTTTGCCTTTTTCGATCTGCGCCCGGTTGCCGCCGCATCTCTGGGCCAGGTGCATCGCGCCACTTCGCATGATGGCGAGAGCCTTGCCTGCAAATTGCAATATCCCGATATGGCCTCGGCGGTGGAGGCAGATATTGCTCAATTGCAGGTGCTTTTTGCCATTCATCGCCAATTCGGTCCCGCCATCGACACGCAGGAAGCCTCGCGCGAAATTGCCGAGCGCGTGCGCGAGGAACTCGATTACAAGCGCGAGGCCAAACATGCCGCGCTTTATGCGCATATGCTGAAAGACGCCACCGATGTGCGCGTGCCGCGCGTGCGCAATGATTTGTCGACCGGTCGCCTGCTGAGCCTGCAATGGCTCGAGGGGCACAAGATTCTCGAGTTCAAATCTGCCGATCAGGAGACGCGCAACCGTCTGGCTGTCGCCATGTTCCGCGCCTGGTGGCACCCGTTCAGCCAATATGGCGTGATCCACGGCGACCCGCATCTGGGCAATTACACGGTGTTTGAGGAAGACGGCGCCGCGCAGGGCATCAATCTGCTCGATTATGGCTGCATCCGCATTTTCCCGCCGCGGTTCGTCGGTGGCGTGGTCGATCTCTACGAGGGCCTGCGGACGGGCGATGAGGAGCGCATCGTCCATGCTTACGAGACCTGGGGCTTCCGCGGCCTGCGCCGCGAGGTGATCGACATTCTCAATATCTGGGCGCGCTTCATCTATGGCCCGATTCTCGACGACCGGGTGCGCACCGTGGCCGACGGCATTCCGCCGGGCCAATATGGCCGGCGCGAAATGATGCAGGTGGTGGCAGCGCTGAAGCAAAAAGGCCCCGTTCGGGTGCCGCAGGAATTTGTCTTCATGGACCGGGCGGCCATCGGCCTGGGCGCCGTTTTCCTGCATCTCGACGCGAGGCTCAATTTTTTCAGGCTCTTCCACGAGGCTTTCGGCGAATCGGGGGTCACAGCCGAGGCCATTGCCGGGCGCCAGTCCGGGGCTCTGGCGGGGGCCGGCCTGGCCTGAGGCGCCCTCCAGCCGATCAAAACCCCTTGGGAAGACCGCCTGCGACCTCTGCTGCAATTGCCCGACGGCGCAGTTTCGGCTAATCGGAACCCATTGACGCGCCCGTTTTCGGGCCTTTCCGGGGTGAGGTTAAAATGGCGGAAGATCACGGCAAAGCGGACCATCCCGCAATGGACTATGCCGAACATGACAAGACCTACGAATTATTCATCGCAATGACCAAATGGGGAACGATCTTCTCGGTCGCCATCGTCGTATTTATGGCGGTGACCCTGCTCTGACCGGAAAAGGCGAGCCCAGGGCTCGCCTTTTACTTTTAGGGGCCCCCAGCCGGAGTCCAGCATGCGCATTGCAGTCCCAGCCGAAACGGAAGCCAATGAAACCCGCGTCGCGGCCTCGCCGGAGACGGTGAAAAAATATGTCGCGCTCGGAGCCGAGGTTGCCGTCCAATCCGGGGCGGGCCAGGCGGCCGGCGTCACCGACGGCGAATATTCGGCCGCCGGCGCGACCATTGCCGCCAATGCGCAAGAGGCTTTGGCCGAGGCCGATCTCGTCTTGAGCGTGCGTCGCCCGAGCCCGGCGATCCTGTCCGCCATCAAGCGTGGCGCGCATGTCATTTCGATCATGGACCCCTATGGGCAGGACGCCGCGCTCAACGCCATGGCGGCGGCCGGCGTCAATGCTTTTGCCATGGAATTCATGCCGCGCATCACCCGCGCGCAGGTGATGGACGTTCTGTCCTCACAAGCCAATCTGGCCGGCTATCGTGCCGTGATCGATGGAGCCGCCGAATATGGCCGCGCCTTGCCGATGATGATGACGGCGGCCGGCACGGTGCCGGCAGCGCGCATGTTCATCATGGGCGTCGGCGTTGCCGGCCTCCAGGCCATTGCCACCGCGCGTCGCCTTGGCGCCATTGTCACGGCAACCGATGTGCGCCCGGCGACCAAGGAACAGGTCGAATCTCTCGGCGCGAAATTCATCGCGGTGGAAGACGAGGAATTCAAACAGGCCGAGACGTCCGGTGGCTATGCCAAGGAAATGTCGCCCGAGTACAAGGCAAAACAGGCAGCACTTGTTGCCGCGCATATTGCCAAACAGGATATTGTCATCACCACGGCTTTGATCCCCGGACGCCCTGCGCCCAAATTGATCACCGCCGACATGGTGCGTTCCATGCGTGCGGGTTCGGTCATTGTCGATCTGGCTGTCGAGCGTGGCGGCAATTGCGAATTGGCAAAGCCGGGCGAGACGGCGATCACCGACAATGGCGTTCACATCGTCGGACATCTCAATGTGCCCGGCCGCCTCGCGGCCACGGCCTCAAGCCTTTATGCGAAAAACCTGCTCGCCTTTGTCGAGACCATGATCGACAAAGAGACCAAGAAACTTTCGCCCAAATGGGATGATGAACTCGTGAAAGCGACGCTGCTCACGAAGGATGGCGCAATCGTCCATCCCAATTTCCTCCCGAAACAATAATCTCGCGCCCGGCGCGACGAACCCTGCAGGGGTGAGACAATGGCCAATGAAACGCCCGCACAAATTCTCGACAAGGCAAATGCCGCCGCCAAACTCGCGCGCGAGGCAGCCGATGCGCTGAATCATTCCGCCGAACAATTGAGCGATGCCGCCTCCGGCCTTGCTTATGCTGCATCGGGAGGCGCAATCGATCCGTTCATCTTCCGGCTGGCAATTTTCGCGCTCGCCATTTTCGTCGGCTATTATGTCGTCTGGTCGGTGACGCCAGCGCTGCATACGCCGCTGATGTCGGTCACCAATGCGATTTCTTCCGTCATTGTCGTCGGCGCG
>CAZHOK010000062.1:6082-16634 GCA_964534115.1 uncultured Beijerinckia sp. | reverse complement strand
CCACCCGCGCCAGCCATTCGTCTTCGCTGATCACTTCAATGCCAAGCTCGCTGGCTTTGTCGAGTTTGGAGCCCGCGCCCGGTCCTGCCACGACAAGATCGGTTTTTTTCGACACCGAGCCCGAGACTTTGGCGCCCAGCCTCTCGGCCTGCGCCTTGGCTTCCTCGCGCGTCATGCGCTCCAGCGATCCGGTGAAGACAATCGTCTTGCCGGCAACCGGCGATGCGGTCTGCACCGCTTCCATCGGCTCGGGCGTCACTTGTGCGAGCAAAGCGTCGAGCTGGTCTTCATTGTGTTTTTCGACAAAAAATTCCGCGACCGCCTCGGCCACCACTTCGCCGATGCCCTCAATGGCGTTGAGTTCCGCGCGGGCCTCAGAGGCTGGATCGCTCGCTTTGCGCGCCACTTCGCGCAAAGCCTCGAATGTGCCAAAATGGCGGGCGAGGCGTCGTGCATTGGTTTCGCCGACATGGCGGATGCCCAGCGCAAAGATGAAACGGTTCACCGCCACATTGCGCCGTGCATCGATGGCGGCGAAAAGATTGCGCACCGAGGTTTCGCCAAAACCTTCGCGATCCTTCAGCTTTTTGAGCGCGCGGCGGTCGCGTTCTTCCAAAGTGAAAATATCGGCCGGCGACATGACGAGCCCCTCCGTATGGAAGAGTTCGATCTGCCTGTCGCCAAGCCCCTCGATATCGAGCGCATTGCGCGAACAGAAATGCTTCAGCCGTTCCACTGCCTGCGCCGGGCAGATCAGCCCGCCCGTGCAGCGGCGCACGGCATCGGCCTCGCCTTTGGCATCCACTTCGCGCACGGCGGCCGAGCCGCAGGCCGGGCAGATATGGGGGAAGGCATAGGGCTTTGCATGCGCGGGCCGCTTGTCCGGCACATGTCCCAGCACTTGCGGGATGACATCGCCCGCGCGCTGGATGATCACCGTGTCGCCGATGCGCACATCCTTGCGGGCAATCTCATCTTCATTGTGAAGCGTGGCATTGGACACGACGACGCCGCCAACCGTGACGGGTTCGAGTTTGGCCACCGGTGTCAGCGCGCCGGTGCGCCCGACCTGGATTTCAATGTCGCGCAGAATCGTAGTGGCTTTTTCAGCGGCGAATTTA
Source organism: uncultured Beijerinckia sp. (assembly GCA_964534115.1). GTDB lineage: Bacteria > Pseudomonadota > Alphaproteobacteria > Rhizobiales > Beijerinckiaceae > Terripilifer. Next base: position 15,513 of record CAZHOK010000062.1, on the reverse strand, counting down.
TGCGCGGTCGCCCAGCGCGGCGCGCGCGAGACGAAACCGAGGCGGCGCTGATAATCGAGATCGTCGACCTTGTAGACAACGCCGTCTATGTCATAGGGCAAAGCAGCGCGCTGCTCTTCGATGGCGCGCCAATGCGCGATCAGCTCATCTGCCGAATGGCAAAGTTTCGTCAGCGGATTGGTGCGAAACCCGAAACTGGCCAGCGCATCGATCATGCCGGCTTGCGTATCGGCCGGCATATTGCTCATCTCACCCCAGGCATAAGCGAAGAAATGCAAGGGGCGCTGTGCGGTGATGGCGGGGTCGAGCTGGCGCAGACTGCCGGCAGCAGAATTGCGCGGATTGGCGAAGATGGGTTTGCCCTGCTGCATCTGCCGCTCGTTCAGCGCGGCAAAATCGCCCTTCGTCATGTAGATTTCGCCGCGTACTTCGCAAATGTCGGGAACGACACCATGCAGGCGATGGGGCACTTCGGCGATGGTGCGCACATTGGCGGTGACGTCTTCGCCCTCAAAACCATCGCCGCGCGTGGCAGCCTGCACGAGTTCGCCTTTCACATAGCGCAAGGAACAGGACAGTCCGTCGATCTTCGGCTCGGCGGTGATGGCCAGCGGCGCATGGGCACCCAGCCCCAAAAATTTGCGCACGCGCGCCACAAATTCATCGGCCTCCTCGGGCTGGAAAATATTGCCGAGAGACAGCATGGGCACGGCATGCTTGATCTTGGCGAATTTTTCGGATGGCGCGGCGCCCACCTTTGGCCGGGCTGTTTCATCGGCCAGTTCGGGAAAACGCGCCTCGAGCGAGTCCATGCGCCGGCGCAAGGCATCATATTCGGCATCTGAAATGACCGGCGCGTCCTGCTGGTGGTAGCGAATGTCATGCTCGGCCACTTCGGCGGCGAGGCGTTCATGTTCGGCGCGGGCGTCGGCCAGGCGAGCGGCGCGGCGAATCTGGTCGGGGCTCTGGTTCGTCATAGTTGCAGATGTAGCGCAGGCCCACAGGCTCTTGAAGGGCAGCGGCGCTTCTGTCCACGCGACATGCGCAAAATCGGTTATGATGGACCCGTTATGGCGGCAAAGGCCGGGAATCGTTTTTCTTGCGCGACATACTCACCCTTGTGGCCGGGGCACTCATTCTGGTGCTCACGGCGGCCCTGATCGGGCCCTGGTTCATCGACTGGACCGCTCATCGCGGCTGGGTCGAATCGGAATTGTCGCGCATGTCGGGCGCGCGGGTCAGGGTGACGGGCGCGGTCGATCTCAAAATCCTCCCCGTGCCGCGGCTGGAACTGGCCCGCGTCCATGTCAGCGGCGCCCGTGGCGAGGGGCCGGTTCTCGATATTGCCGCTGTTCGGCTCGAACTGGCTGCGGCCTCGCTTTTGCGTGGCGAATTGCGCTTTACCGATGCCCTGCTTGAGCGCCCGCAAATAACGCTGGTGCGCCAGCCCGATGGGGCGCTCGTCCTGCCGCGCCTGCCGGCCTTTGCCCCCAATGATGTGCAGGTGGAGCGGCTGACCATTCGCGATGGGTCGGTGGCCTTGCGCCGGCCGCAGGAGACGCAGCCGATGGTGATCGGCGGTCTCGATTTTCTTGGCGAGGCAAGTTCGCTCATCGGTCCCTTCAAAGGGTCGGGCCAGATCAAAATCGGCAGCGAGCCGGTGAAATGGCGTTTTTCTTCCGCGCAGATCGAGAATGAGCGGCTGCGCGTCAAGATCATCGTCGATGAAAGCCCGCTCGCGCCGCGCGCCGATCTCGAAGGTGTGCTGTCTTTTGCCGAGGCGCCCTCTGGCGTCCGGCCTGCCTTTGAAGGCGCTGCTGTCTTTTCCGGCACGGATCAGATTGCGGGCGCGCCGGTTGCCTGGCGGCTGGCGGGTGCGATTGTCGCCGATCCCTCAGGTGCGCGCATGGATGGCGCGGAGATGCGCGCGGGCGATGAAGAGCGCGCTCTGGCGGCCAGCGGCCATGTTTCACTCGGCTTTGGCGAGCGGTCGCATCTTGAGGCGCAATTTGCCGCGCGCCAATTCGATGTCGATCGCCTCTTCGATGTCGGCCTGCGCGGTTCTCTGTCGGCGGGCGAGCGGCTTGTGTCGCTGGCGGCAGCTGCATTGTCCGACAGCAGTTTTTCGGAGAGCCTGCCTTTTCCGGTTCATGTCATCCTGTCTTCGCCTGCAGCGGTTTTGGCGGGTGAAACGCTGAGCGATATGCGCGCCGAAGTGCGGCTCGATCCGCAGGCTGCGCCACGGATTGCTTTTGCGGCGCAGGGGCCGGCGCGTTCCGCCATTGCGCTCGATGGATCGGTGGAAACGGGGGCCGCAGCAGCTTTCCGCGGCAAGGTCGATCTGTCGCTGCGCGATGTGGCGCGTTTTTCCGATTGGCTCTCATTGAGCCTGCCCGATGCCGCGCGGCGCTTGCGCGAATTGCCGTTCCGCATGCTCGATCTGGAGGGCGATGTCGATGTTTCGGGCGTGGGCGCGCTCGGTCGCAGGCTCACTTTGCGCCTCGACCGTTCGGAGGCGCGCGGCACAATGGCTTTTACGCGCGCCACCGGCTCCGAGCCGGCGCGTCTGTTTGCGGATCTGTCGTCCGATGCACTCGATCTCGATGGCCTTCCCGAATTGAGCGGGCCGGCGCGCTTTGCCGCCGGCATGGATCTGTCTCTCGGGCTTGAAGCACGCGCCGTGCGGCTTGAGCGTTTCGGTGCAGGCTTTGTCGATGCCGGGCGCATCGGTCTGAAACTGGTCAAGGATGGACGCAATGTCCGGCTGGAGCGTTTCGCCATTGAAAATATCGGCGGCGCCAATGTCAGCGCCAATGCGCGTTTCGAGGAGCGCGAGAGCGTCTTCGAGGCGCGCGTGGATGCCGCCCGCCTTGGCGAATTGGCGGCCCTTGTGCAGCGCCTCGCGCCGGGCCCGCTCGCCGATCATTTCGCCCGTCGCGCAACAGCCTTGTCGCCGGCGCGTCTGTCGATTTCAGGGCGTGGACGCGGTGCAGATCTTTTGCAGGACTTGCGCATCGAGGGCACGGTGCGCGGCACGCGCGTGTCAGCCAATGCACAGCCGGCGGGAGAAACCATCGATGTCAGCCTGAATGCTGAAAATCCCGATGCCATTCTGCTGCTGCGGCAATTGGGCTTCGAGCCTTTGCCTTTGTCGAACCAGGGTGCGGCCAGACTCAATCTGCGCGCGCGCGGCTCCGCCACACATGGTTTTGAAACATCCGCGCAATTGAATGCGGCGCGCAGCGAGTTTTTCTACGACGGGCGCATTTCAGGCCCGGTCTCGAGTTTGGAGGCAAAAGGGGCGGCGCGTATGCGCTCGCCCGATCTGGCGCCTTTCCTGCGGCTGATGGCAGTCGTCCTGCCCGATGCAAGCCTTGCTTTGCCCAGCGAGGCCACGGCCGATCTGTCGATGGCTAAGGGTCAAATCGCGCTTGAGCGTGTGAGCGGCATGATTGGCGGGAGTTTCGTTTCAGCCCATCTGCGCAGCCTTTTGGACGGCGAGAGCCAGCGTTTTGACGGCGAGGTGAAAGTCGATCGCATTTCGGCGCAGGCGCTTGCCGCGCTCGCACTTGGTCCCATGCCGGCACCCGCGCGCCAGGCCACATGGCCGGAGCAGAAATTCGCGCCGGGTCTCATCGATCCATCGCGCATCGATCTGCGCATGGAAGCGGCGCATTTCGATCTGTCGGAAACGCGCGCCGCGCGCGATGCGCGTTTCGATCTGCGCATTGGGCCGGGACTTGTGGCGATTGAAAAAGCGCAGATGAATTTTGCCGGCGGGCGGCTCGGCGGCCAAATCATTCTGCGCCGCGATGGCGCCAGCGCCTCGCTGGCGGGCCATGCTGATTTGACCGATGTCGCTTGGCTTCTTGGCCCCTTGGATGCAAAGGCCAGCGGGCGCGTCGATTTTACGTCCACCGGGCAATCCCATGCCGCTTTGGCCGCCGGATTGGCGGGCTCTGGCCGGATCGTTCTTGCCCATGCGAAGCTTGCGGGCGCCGATCCGGCGGCCATAGGCCGGCTGATCGATCATGCCGAATCCATTGGCTTGAATCTTGAGGAAAGCGATCTGCGCGCGCGGCTTCTGCGCGAATGGGAGCGCGCGCCGCTGGCTTTGCCGCAACAGTCCTATGAGCTTGCCATGGCTGCGGGCGTGTTGCGTCTGGCGCCCGAAGGCGAGGCTGCGACGCGTTTCAATCTTTCCTATGACATGCGCAATCTTTCTGCAGCCTTGCGTCTGGAATTGGTTGCGCCGCAGGCGCCGCGCGATTGGCAGGGAGCAGCACCATCCGCCGCTCTGATCTGGCAGGAGCGCGCCGGCGCGTTCCAGCGCATGGTCGATTTCGGTCCCTTGTTTGCCGCAATTTCAGCCCGCGCCATTTTGCGCGAAAGCGCGCGCATCGAAGTGCTTGAGGCCGATATTCGCGAGCGCGCAGCTTTCAGTCGACGGATCAGGGCGGATGAATTCATGCGCCGTCGTGCGCGGGAGATCGGAGTCTGGCAGGAAGAGCAGCGTCGGCGCGAAATGGACGCGCAACGCCAGCGCGCGCTGACACGTCCGCCAGCGCCCGGCGCCAGCCCCGATCCTTTGGCGTCCGGACGTTATTGAATCTATCTCGCGCGCGCGCGCTCAAGCAAAGCAACGCGAATGGCCGATGAGAGATTGGCTGCGCCGCGCGCGCTGTCGATTTCTCCGACAAGGGCGGCAACAGACATGTCGCGTTCGGTGGCCCATAATTTCAATTCGCGCCAGAATGCATCTTCCAGCGAAATCGATGTGCGATGGCCGGCAATGACCAGCGAATGTTTGACGACGCGGATCGAGGCCTCGCTCATGAGGGTTCTTTGTCTTTGGGCAGAAGATGGGCATCGAGCTTGCGCTGCGCAAATGCCTTTTCTTTCGCGGCGATCTCGCGTTCCTGCTTGCTGCGGCCAAAGGCGACGCGATTGTCCTGCGCCGTGCGCGCAGCCTCCGCGCGCTTCTTGGCCTTGCGTGCCATGCGGAGATTGACAATCTCGGACACGCGATGCGCCCGTCAGTGTTTTTTGCGGAAGGCGTCGATGGAAACAACCTTGCCCGGCTCGGCATCCGCGCCAATGGCCGCTTCGGCAGGCTTTTCATCTGTGCGTTTGTTTTCGGTCGCTGGAACCGATTTTGGCGCATCGGCAGCAATCGGGGCAAAGGCCACGGGACCGGTCGACAGGGTCGCCGGCTCCTCATCATTGGCGCTTTGCTCGGGATGGCCGGTTTCGGCCTCGAATTTCAGGCCGAACTGGACCGAGGGGTCATAAAATTCGGTCACGGCGTCGAAGGGCACGAGCAGGCGCTCGGGCACATTGCGGAAGGACAGGCCCACTTCAAAACCATGTTCGGTGACGGCGAGATCCCAGAATTGATGCTGCAGGATGATCGTCATCACATCGGGATATTGGTTGCGCATCTGCGTCGACAGGCGCACGCCCGGCGCACCGGTCTTGAAGGTGATATAAAAATGATGCTCGCCGGGCAGGCCCTCGCGTGCGACCTCGGTCAGGATTTTTCGGACTGCGCCGCGCAGCGCGTCCTGGACAAGAAGGTCGTAGCGGATGAGATCTTGGGCCATGCTTCTTCCGAATTAAATCAGTGGAGGCTTCTGTTGCCAGGTGCCTCCGAACCCCGCCTAGAAGTGCTACCCCCTAGGGCTTGATTCCCAGTGCTGGCGCTGCTTACGCGGCGACGGCGACCGGAGCATAGTTGTCATTGGCAACTATAAGGTTTGACCCGATAACGGCGGTATCATGCCGAGCAAAAGATCACCCTTTACACCCCCGTCGATCCTGTTTCGCCCCCGCCGGAACCAGCCCTTCGGGACTGGCTCTGGTGGAGGCGCCGGGTACCGCCCCCGGGTCCGGATGGTTTATTCCGATGTCCATTTATCGCCATAGCCGTCTTGCGACGGCACTTGTGAATATAGGGGTTCGGATCCCTGCCGGAAAGGGGCGGGCATTTATCCAAAGCCCTTTTTCCCGCCATCTTCCGGGTCTGGGGCGGGCAGAGTAGGGTCGCGGGCCGCGGGCAGGGCCCGCCCGGATTCGAAACGACATGCGCCAATATCACGATCTGCTCCGCCGCATCCTGACCGAAGGCGTGACCAAGTCCGACCGTACGGGCACGGGAACGATCTCCGTTTTCGGCCATCAGATGCGTTTCAATCTGTCGGAAGGCTTCCCGCTGGTCACGACCAAGAAGCTGCATCTGCGCTCCATCATTCATGAGCTGCTCTGGTTCATCGCCGGCGACACGAATATTGCCTATCTCAAAGACAATGGCGTGAGCATTTGGGATGAATGGGCAGATGAGAACGGCAATCTCGGCCCCGTCTATGGCAAGCAATGGCGCTCATGGGAAGGTGCCGACGGCACAACGCGCGACCAGATCTCCTGGCTGATCGATGAGATCAAGCGCAATCCGGATTCGCGCCGGCTGGTCATCTCGGCCTGGAATGTGGCTGACATTGACAAGATGAAGCTCGCGCCCTGCCATTGCCTGTTTCAATTCTATGTGGCGGACGGCAAACTCTCCTGCCAGCTCTATCAGCGTTCCGCCGATGTGTTTCTCGGCGTGCCCTTCAATATCGCAAGTTATGCTTTGCTGACGCATATGGTGGCGCAGGCAACGGGCTTGGGCGTCGGCGATTTCGTGCATACGTTTGGCGATGCGCATCTCTATTCCAACCATATGGAACAGACACATTTGCAATTGTCGCGCGAGCCGCGCCCGCTGCCCAAGCTCGTGCTCGATCCGTCGGTAAAAAATCTCTTCGACTTCCGCTTTGAGCATATTGCGATCGAAGGTTACGATCCCCATCCCGCCATCAAGGCGCCGGTGGCGGTTTGATCCGTCTCCCGCAGGGAGAGGGAATTTTGAAAGGTCGCCCATGTCCTTGCCGCTCGTCCTTGTCGTTGCAGTTGCAAAAAACGGCGTCATCGGCGGCGACAATCGTCTGCTGTGGCGGCTCAAGGGCGACATGAAACATTTCAAGGCCTGCACAATGGGCCGGCCGATGATCATGGGCCGCAAGACATTTCAATCCATCGGCAAGCCGCTGCCGGGGCGCGAGACCATTGTGCTGACGCGCGATCGCGCCTTTTCGGTGGAGGGCGTGCTTGTCGCCCATGACCTGAAGCAGGCGCTCGATCTGGCGCAGCAGTCGGCCTTGCGCCTTGGCGCGGACGAGATTGCCGTGGTGGGGGGTGGCGAAATCTATGCCCAGACGCTCGCCATGGCCCAGCGAATCGAATGGACCGAGGTCGATCTCGAACCAGAGGGCGATGCCTTCTTCCCCCCGCTCGACCCCGCAGCCTGGCGGCAGGCGGTGCGGCAGGACCATCCGCGCAATCCCGAGGCCGGGGACGAGGCGGCCTATGCCTTTGTCACCTACGAGCGGATCACAAAGAGCGGAGCGCTCTGTTGAAATGGGCCCCTCGGGTACTTAGCTGGGTTATAAGGCGCGCCTTGGTTCCGGAAGCGTCCGGCAAGGCGAGTGCAGCAGGAGAGGTTTTTCATGCCGTGGAATAATCAGACCGGCGGGGGCGGCCCCTGGAAGCCCGGCCCTCGTGGCCCGTGGGGACAGGGTCCGTCGGGCGGCGGCGGTGGCGGCGGCGGTCCGACGCCCCCCGATCTCGAAGAACTTCTGCGGCGCGGCCAGGACCGGCTCCGTCAGGTCGTCCCCGGTGGCGTGGGCGGCGGGCGCAGCATTTTGCTGTTCGGTGCGCTGGCGATTGCAGCCTGGCTGTCGAGCGGTTTTTACACGGTCGGCCCGAACGAGGTCGGTCTCAACATGGTCTTCGGCAAATATGAGAAGAAGACCAATCCCGGCCTGAATTACAATTGGCCCTATCCGATTGGCGCCGTGAACAAGCTGCAGGTCACGGATCGCAATTCGATCGAAGTCGGTTTCCGCACCCGCGAAGACGGGCGTCGCGGCAATATCCAGATGCAGGTCGATGTCGCCGAAGAAAGCCTGATGCTGACCGGCGACGAAAATATTGCCGACGTGAAATTCCGCGTCATCTGGCAGATCGATCCTGTGCGTCCGGAAGATTATGCGTTCAATGTCCGCGATCCGCGCGAAACGGTGAAAGCCGTGGCCGAAAGCGTGATGCGCGAAATCGTCGGACGCACGCCGATCCAGCGCATTCTCACCGCCGAGCGCAAATTGATCGAGCCGGCGGCGCAGGATCTGACCCAGCGCGTTTTGAATGATTATCGCGCCGGCGTTCTCATCCTGCAGGTGCAGCTCCTGTCGGTCGATCCGCCCGAGCAGGTCGTGGCAGCCTTCCGCGATGTGACTGCAGCCCAGCAGGATCTGGATCGTTTGCGCAATGAGGCGGAGGCCTATGCCAACCGCGTCGTGCCGGAAGCGCGCGGCGATGCAGCACGCATTCTGCAGGAGGCGGAAGCCTATCGCGAACAGACCGTCAATGAAGCGCGCGGTCAGACCGCGCGCTACACGCAGGTCTATCAGCAATATATCAATGCCCCGCAAGTCACGCGTGAGCGTCTCTATCTCGAGACAATGGAGCGCGTCTTGGGCGGCATGAACAAAATCATCGTCGACCAGAACGGCACACAGGGCGTTGTACCCTATCTGCCGCTGCAGGGTCTGGGCGCGCAGCCGCCGCAAGCGCAAGGCCAGGGAGGCGTGCGATGAAAAATCCCCTCGTTGGAATGATTGCGCTCATGGCGCTTGCGGTTGCTGCCTTGCTGGCAGCGACATCGCTCTTCACGGTCGGTCAGAACCAGCAGGCGCTGATTCTGCGCCTCGGTGAGCCGGTCCCCGGCCGCGCGCTCGTCACATCTCCCGGCCTGCACATGAAAGTGCCTTTCGTCGAGACGGTGACTTTGTTCGACCGGCGTATTCTCGATCTTGAGACGCCCAAGCAGGAAGTGCTGGCCTCCGACAACAACCGGATCGAAGTGGATGCGTTCCTGCGCTATCGCATTGTCGATGCCTTGCGCTTCTACCAGACGGTGGGCGACGTCAGCCGCGCCAATAACCAGCTCGGCTCGGTTCTCTCCTCGGCTTTGCGCCGCGTGCTCGGTGAAGCCACCATGGTGCAGATCGTCCGTGAAGGCCGGTCGCAGCTGATGGTCTCGATCCGCGATCTGGTGAATGCGGAAGCCACCCGGCTTGGCGTCGAGGTGATCGACGTGCGTATCCGGCGTGCCGATTTGCCGCGCCAGATTTCAGAGCGCGTGTTCGACCGTATGAAGACGGAGCGCGGCCGCGAGGCAGCGGAATTCCGTGCCCAGGGTGCAGAAGCGGCCCAGCGCATTCGCGCCAAGGCCGACCGCGATGTGGTCGTTCTGCGCGCCGAAGCCCAGCGTCAGGCCGATCAGGTCCGAGGCGAGGGCGAGGCCGAAAGAAACCGGATTTTCGCCGAGGCCT
>CAZHOK010000062.1:0-6072 GCA_964534115.1 uncultured Beijerinckia sp. | reverse complement strand
GTTGGTGAGACCTACAACCACAGCTTGGCGAGCCTATACGCCCGATCCGAATTTCTTCGCCTTTTATCGGTCCATGCAGGCCTATGAGACGGGGTTGCGGGGAAGCGACACACGGCTGATCCTCAGCCCGACCTCTGAATTCTTCCGCTTTTTCGGTCAGGCCAGCGGGCAACGCCCGGGCCAGCCGGCCGGTGCGACCGAGGCTCCGCGGCCCGTTCCGCAAGCTTCGCGAAACACGGCCAAGACCGACTAGCAGGATGCGATTTATGCATTAGATTAGGTGACGGGCGCTCGCGTCCGTCACTTTTCGTTCAAGGTGAGCGTCTGGCTCGATGAGCCGATCTGGAGGAAGACCCCGATGGGTGTCAATTTGCATACCCCGTCTTTTTTCCCGCGCAGTTTTCTGCGTCCTGCAGCCGCTTTCCTGGCGATGGGAATGGCTTTGTCGCCGCTGCCGCCAGCGCCGGCCCAGGCGCGCAATGCGCCCGAGAGTTTTGCCGATCTCGCCGAGGCGGTGAGCAGTGCGGTGGTCAATATTTCCGCCGCGCAAACGGTTGAGGATCGTCGTCCCGGCGGGATGCCGAACCTGCCGCCGGGCACGCCCTTCGACGATCTGTTCGAGGAATTTTTCAAGCGCCGGCAGGGGCAGGGTGGCGATGAGAACCAGCGTTCCGCGCCGCGCCAGCAGCAGCAGCGCCGCTCCTCTTCGCTGGGTTCGGGCTTCGTCATCGATCCCTCCGGCATTGTGATCACCAATAATCACGTCATTGCCGATGCCAATGACATTACGGTCATCTTCAACGATGGTCAGAAGCTGAAGGCCGAGATCATCGGCAAGGATGCCAAGATCGACATTGCCGTTTTGCGCGTGAAACCCGACAAGCCGCTGAAGGCGGTGAAATTCGGCGACAGCGAAGCGATGCGCGTCGGCGAATGGGTGATGGCGGTCGGCAATCCTTTCGGGCTGGGCGGTACGGTGACGGCGGGCATTGTCTCTGCGCGCAATCGCAATATCGACAGCGGCCCCTATGACAATTACATCCAGACCGATGCCTCCATCAACAAGGGCAATTCCGGCGGTCCGCTCTTCAACATGAAGGGCGAAGTGATCGGCGTGAATACGGCGATCCTGTCGCCGTCCGGCGGCTCTGTCGGCATTGGTTTCGCAACGCCCTCCGCCACAGTGCAGCCGATCATCGATCAGCTGATGCAATTTGGCGAAACGCGGCGCGGCTGGCTTGGCGTGCGCATCCAGAATGTCGACGATTCCATTGCTGAATCGCTCAAACTCGGCCAGGCGCGCGGCGCGCTTGTGGCTGTTGTCGACGAAAAGGGACCGGGCCGTCCGGCGGGCCTGAGGGCTGGCGACGTCATTTTGAAATTCGACGGCAAGGACGTGAAGGAATCGCGCGACCTGCCCAAGCTTGTGGCCTCCACGCCGGTTGGCAAGGAGGTTCAGGTGATCGTCATGCGTGACGGCAAGGAAGTGCCGCTCAAAGTCACGCTCGGCCGACTTGAGGATGGCGAGAGACAGGCCGCCGTCGATCGCAAGACGCAGACCGAACCGCAGCCCAACCGGTCCGCGGTGCAAAAGGCGCTCGGTATGGAATTCGCTTCGCTCGATGCCGAAACGCGCAAGCGCTTCAACATCAAGGACAGCGTCAAGGGCGTGGTCGTCATCGGCGTCGATGCCAATTCGACCGCTTCTGAAAAGCGCATTGTGCCCGGCGATACGATTGTCGAGATCAATCAGGAGCCAGTGGCGCGTCCAGCCGATATTGCCGCGCGCACCAAGACGCTCAAGGATCAGGGCCGCAAATCGGCACTCTTCCTTGTCGCCAATGCGCAAGGCGAAGTGCGCTTCGTGGCGCTGAGCCTGGAATAGGATTTGATACTGGATTGAAAAAGGCGGGCTCAGGCCCGCCTTTTTTTGTCTCTTGGTGTTCGCCCTTCTCCCGCCAGTGCGGGAGAAGGTGCCCGCCGGATGGCGGGCGGATGAGGGCGATGCGACCGCGCTCATCCTGCAGCATCGCGCTCCATGCCCAACGCCCTCACCCGTCATGCTTCGCATGACACCCTCTCCCGCCAGAGCGGGAGAGGAGGGGGCCGCGCATCAATCGCGCAAAAACTCGTTCTGCCGATATCCTTGCGCATAAAGCAGCGCACTCAGATCCGAATGATCGATGCGCGCATGGGCTGCTGCAGCGACAGCGGGCTTGGCGCGATAGGCGACGCCGAGCCCTGCTTCGCCCAGCATGGCAAGATCGTTGGCGCCATCGCCCACGGCCATTGTGTCATGTGGCTGCAAACCATGTCGCTCGCGCAATTCGATGAGGGATGCGAGTTTGGCTTCCTTGCCGAGAATGGGCTCGGAGACGAGGCCGGCAAAACGATCGTCCTCGACGATCAGAACATTGGCGCGATTTTCGTGAAAGCCGATGGCGGCTGCCACTTCCGATGTGAAGAGCGTGAAGCCGCCTGACACAAGTGCCGTATGCGCGCCATGGGCGCGCATGGTGCGCACCAGTTCGCGTCCGCCCGGCGTGAAAGTGATGCGCTCAGAAATCACCTGAGTGACGATTTTGGCATCCAATCCTTTCAGCAGTGCGACGCGCTCGCGAAGAGCGGGCTCGAATTCAATCTCGCCGCGCATGGCGCGCTCGGTGATCGCCGCCACATGCTCTTTCATGCCGACATAATCGGCGAGCTCGTCGATACATTCCTGCCCGATCATGGTTGAATCCATATCGGCGAGAAAAAGTTTTTTGCGGCGGGTCGCGGCCTGCTGCACGATCACATCGACGGGCGCGCCATTCAGCGCCGTGCGGATCTGCCCGGCGAGGTCGCGGTTGTCTGTTGCGCCCTGAGGTGCGAAGGAAAGGTCGGCGGCAATGCCGGGTGCAAGCCAATCCGTTTTCGCAGGTGCCGGCAGCGCGCCGGCCGCTCTGTCGAGCAAAGCCTGATCGAGCGCCGGGCGGGCGGGATTGGAAATGAGTGTGGCGACAAGCGTCATGAAAGGGCTTTCGGGACCGTGAGCAGAATTTCCGCCCTCCTCATTGCAGGACCGACGGCCAGCGGCAAGTCCGCGCTTGCGATCCGGGTGGCGCAGGCCGTGGGCGGGGTCGTGGTCAATGCGGATTCCATGCAGGTCTATGGCGATTTGCGCATCATCACCGCGCGCCCGACGCTGGAGGAAGAAGCCAGCGCGCCCCATCGCCTGTTCGGCCATGTCGATGGCGCGGTTAATTATTCGGTCGGCCGCTTTCTGGCCGATGTCGAGCCGGTGCTGGCCGAGATCAGGGGGCAGGGGCGCCTGCCCATTCTGACGGGCGGTACGGGCATGTATTTTAAGGCCTTGCTGCGCGGCCTTTCCGAGATTCCCGCCGTCCCGGAGGCGGTGCGGGCACAGGTGCGGGCCGAGAGCGAGGGCCTGTCTGCCCCCGAGCTTCACGCGCGGCTGGCCGCCCGCGATCCGCAGACAGCAGCGCGGCTGCGCCCCTCCGATCCCCAGCGCATCCTGCGCGCGCTGGAAGTGTTTGAGGCCACGGGCCAGCCGCTGGCCTCTTTCCAGGCCAAGCGCGGCCCGGCTTTGCTGGATGCGGCAAGCGCGCCGGGCATTTTTCTGGCCCCGCCGCGCGAGGTGCTCAAAGCCCGGATCGACCGGCGCTTCCTCGAAATGATGCAGAGCGGGGCGGTGGAAGAGGTCGAGCGCTTGGCCGCACGCGGGCTCGACCCGGCTTTGCCCGTCATGCGGGCCCATGGCGTGCCGGGCCTGATCGATTATCTGCGCGGCGAGAGCACGCTGGAAGCCGCCATCGAGCGCGCCCAGAAGGACACACGGGCCTATTCCAAGCGCCAATTCACCTTCGTGCGCCACCAATTGCCGGAATTCGCCATGGTCAGCCCAGAAAGAGCATGGGAAGCTGTGCAGCAGGTTATTTGAACCGATTATCGTTGATTATAGCTATTTTTTGCGATATTAAGATGAAGACGATCATTTATGCCCGCGCGGCAGAAAAGGAATTGATGGCTTTGCCCTTGAGGGCCCAAGAGGTCATCGAGGCTGCCTTGGACGCTTATGTCATGACAGGACAAGGCGATATCAAGCGCATGAAATCCCGACCCGGTTATCGATTGAGGGTTGGCGATTACCGCGTGGTTTTTCATGAGGACCTGACAACGGTCCTGGCGGTCTATTTCGGTCGCCGCAATGAGGCGACTTATCGGAGCAATTAAGATGCCTGACATCAACCCGAAATTTGTCGACATCGGCGGTGCTGAAATGGTCCTTCTGACACGTGCGGAATTTGACGCGCTGATGGAAGTGGTCGAGGACGCAGAGGAAGATGCGGAACTGTCTGCCATTTACGATCAGCGGATGGCCGATCTGAAAGCCGGCTACGACGTCATCCTCCCCGTGGAAGTCTCCGCCCGCTGCCGCAAGGGCGAGAGCCTGCTGCGCGCAGTGCGCAATTGGCGCGGCCTGACGCAGGGCTATCTCAGCGATCTCGAAGCCGGCAAGCGGGAGGGCACGCCCCAGACCTTGCGCAAGATTGCCGAGGCCATGGGGATCGATCCCGTCATGCTGGTCGATCCGCGGGAGTAAAAATCCGGCGTCCTGCGGACCATTGCGCAGCGGCTTTCCCTTGACCATGCCGCTGCCCTGTCGTAAACTGGCAAAATTGAACTGGAGTAGGTCTGTGGCGACCAAGCTTATCGTATCTTTCGCGCCGGAGGCAGGACGGGCCTGAGACCCGATATCCTGACGATGGCGCATACCGAGGCCCCCTGGAGGGCCTTTTTTATTGTCCGGGATTCCAACCGGGCAGCGGATACGAGGATTGGCTGGCGCGGAGCGCAACGGAGTATTGGCTATGTCGAAAAAGATGACCGGGGCTGAAATGGTCGTCCAGGCCCTCAAGGATCAGGGGATCGAAACGATCTTCGGTTATCCGGGCGGCGCGGTTCTGCCGATCTATGACGCTTTGTTCCAGCAGGATTTCGTCGAACATGTGCTCGTGCGCCATGAGCAGGGCGCAGCCCATGCGGCGGAGGGCTATGCCCGCTCCTCCGGCAAGGTCGGCGTGCTGCTCGTCACCTCCGGCCCCGGCGCGACCAATGCCATCACCGGCCTCACCGATGCGCTGATGGATTCCATCCCGCTGGTTTGCATCACCGGCCAGGTGCCCACCCATCTCATCGGCTCGGACGCGTTCCAGGAATGCGACACGGTCGGCATCACCCGCCATTGCACCAAGCATAATTATCTCGTGCGCTCGATCGAGGATTTGCCGCGCATTCTGCACGAGGCTTTTTATGTCGCCTCGCATGGTCGCCCCGGCCCGGTTGTGATCGACATTCCGAAAGACGTTCAATTTGCCTCGGGCGTCTACACCGGCCCGAAAAACATCCAGCACAAGACCTATCAGCCGCAGGTGAAGGGCGATCTCGAAAAGATCCGCGAGGCCGTGAAGATGATGGCCGCTGCCAAGCGCCCTGTTTTTTACACGGGCGGCGGCGTGATCAATTCGGGGCCGGCGGCTTCCGATCTCTTGCGCGAACTCGTCAAGCTCACCGGCTTCCCGATCACATCAACCTTGATGGGGCTTGGCTCTTATCCGGCTTCGGGTGCTAACTGGCTCGGCATGCTGGGCATGCACGGCACTTATGAAGCCAATCACACGATGCATGATTGCGATCTGATGATTGCGGTCGGTGCGCGTTTCGACGATCGCATCACCGGACGCCTGGACGCTTTCTCGCCGGGCTCGAAGAAGATCCATATCGATATCGATCCGTCATCGATCAACAAAAACGTCAAGGTCGATCTCGGCATTATCGGCGATTGCGCCCATGTGCTGGAAGATATGGTGCGCATCTGGCGCACGGAAGCAGCGCAGCCCGACAAGGCGGCGCTCGCACAATGGTGGAAGCAGATCGATGTCTGGCGGGCGAAGAAGTCGCTCGCCTATCGTCCTTCCAAGAGCACGATCAAGCCGCAATATGCGGTGCAGCGCCTCTACGAGCTGACCAAGGACCGCGACACTTACATCACGACGGAAGTCGGCCAGC
>CAZHOK010000061.1:0-16674 GCA_964534115.1 uncultured Beijerinckia sp. | reverse complement strand
CCATGCCGTCGCACCAGCATTCCCAGCCAAGGCCCCAGGCGCCCAGCGTCGGGCTTTCCCAATCGTCCTCGACAAAGCGAATGTCATGCAGGCGCGCATCGACGCCAATGGCCTGAAGCGAGCGCAGATAGAGATCCTGCAGATCGGGCGGCGAGGGCTTCAGAATGACCTGAAACTGATAATAATGCTGCAGCCGGTTCGGGTTTTCGCCATAGCGCCCGTCCTTGGGGCGGCGCGAGGGCTGCACATAGGCGGCTTTCCAGGGCTTGGTGCCCAGCGAGCGCAAGGTCGTGGCGGGGTGGAACGTGCCGGCCCCCACTTCCATGTCATAGGGCTGCAAGACCACACAGCCCTGCTCCGCCCAGAATGTCTGCAGCGTGAGAATGAGCCCCTGAAAGGAGCGCGCCGGATCGAGGGCGGGGCTGGTCTGCGCGGATATCGACATCGGATCCTTGGGATTTTTGAAGGGCGCAAGGCCAATTTGCGCCGCAACCTAAGCGGCGGCCTTGGTCCGGTCAATTCCCGCATGGCTTTGCGGCGGCGCCTAAGCGGCCCCGAAAAAATCGAACCCGGCCTCACCGCGATGGAGGGCCTCGGCCTGCGCCGTGAAACGCCCGTCGGCCTCATGCAGCACAAGCGGCGGGCGCAGGCGCAGCGGGGCGCGGCTGCCCTTTTTCGCGCGCAGAATCACACGGATTGCATCCTCGCCCGCGTGCGGCAGGACCGGCACAATGGCCAAAGCGCCCGCCCGCCCCTTGAGGCAGGCAATCAGATCGCCGAGCCGGTCAGCACGGTGGATCAGAAAAATCTCGCCATGCGGCGCGCAGAGCGCCACGCAGGCGCGAATCCATGCCTCAAGCCCGCCCTTGTCGTCGAAAACATGGGCGCGGGCGCGGCCCTCATCGGGCGAGCGGCGCCCCTGACCCGGATCGAGAAAGGGGGGATTGGAAATGACAAATGGAGCCCGGCCATCCTCTATGCCGGCGGCCCGACGGCTTTTCGGCACCAAAAGATCGGCCTGGCGAGCCTGTCCGCGCGGATTGAGCCCGTTGCGGGCCAGATTGCGGGTGGCAAGCGCAATGGCCTCCGGCTCGCGGTCGATCAGCAGGAGATCGAGCCCCGGGCGCGACAGGCCGGCAGCAAGCCCGGCAGCCCCTGACCCGCAGCCGGCATCGATCAGCAGGCCTTTGGCATCGCCCGGCACGGCGGCAGCCAGCAGAATGGCATCTGTTCCCGCCCGGTGGCCCCGTGGGGCCTGATGCAGGCAAAGCCTGCCGCCCAGCAGCAGATCGGCGCCTTCCTCAGCGGACATCGGAAAAATCGCAGTCGAAGCCCGCCCCGGCGATCAGCTCGCGCGCCTGCACAGCCATATGGCGCTCGACCATAAAACGGCGCGGCAGAAAGCCGAGCGAGCCCTCCAGCGCGCTCATATGGGCGTCGGCCACAAAAAACCCGATCCCGGCCGCGCGGAGCAGAGCCTCCACAGCCGAAATCAGCACGAGATCGTTCGTCTTGAACAATTCGACCATGATACCCCGCGTCAGGGAACAGGAACCTTGAAAGATAGCCGCCTCCAATAGTCGCGCCCACTTGCCGAGCCTGCGCTCCCCCCCTAGTTTGCCGCGAGCCGATTGAAAACAGAAGGGCCTTGGCCGTGGGCGTCGTCATTTCGCTGGAAGACAAGCAACCCGAAGCGGGCATTGCCGCCCTCGTCCGACTCGTGCAGCCGGACATGGAGCGCGTCAACCAGATGATCCTGTCGCGGACGGGATCGGACGTGACGATGATCCCGGAAGTCGCCAATCATCTCATTTCCTCCGGCGGCAAGCGCCTGCGCCCGATGCTGACTTTGGCCGCCGCCGGCCTGTGCAGCTACAAGGGCGAGGGCCATATCAAACTCGCTGCCGCCGTCGAATTCATGCACACGGCCACTTTGCTGCATGACGATGTGGTCGATCAATCCGACATGCGCCGCGGCAAGCTCGCTGCGCGCATGCTCTGGGGCAATGAGGCGAGCGTGCTCGTCGGCGATTTCCTGCTCGGCCAGGCGTTCAAAATGATGGTCGAAGTGGGCTCGCTGCCCTGCCTCGATATTCTCTCCGATGCCGCCGCCATTATTGCGGAAGGCGAAGTCATGCAGCTTTCCGCCGCCAAAGACACGGCGACAACGGAAGATGCCTATCTGCAGGTGATCCGCTCGAAGACGGCGGCGCTCTTTGCCGCTGCCTGCGAAGTCGGCCCGCATCTGGCAGGCAAGGGTCGCGAACAGGCCGAGGCCTGCCGCAGCTATGGCATGAATCTCGGCGTCGCCTTCCAGCTCATCGACGATGCGCTCGATTATGGCGGCACATCGGCCAAACTCGGCAAAAATGTCGGCGACGATTTCCGCGAAGGCAAGATCACTTTGCCCGTCGTCCTTGCCTTCCGGCGCGGTTCGGAAAGCGAGCGCGAATTCTGGAAGCGCACATTGGAGCGCGCCGAAATCAATGACGGCGATCTGGAAACAGCACTTGCCACCATGCGCAAACATCGCGCGCTCGACGATACTGTGGAACGCGCGAAACATTACGGCGCCATGGCACGCGACGCGCTTGAAATTTTCCCGGCCTCACCCTGGAAAGAAGCCTTGCGCGACGTCGTCGATTTCTGCATCGCCCGCGCGCATTAGACCGTTTTGGCGAGGCGGCAATCCAGACACATCATCGCCAAAGGCCAAAGCCAAAGCATGATTGTCTCACCTCACCGCCTCTCCCGGCGGCGTTGATGCGATCGAAAAATCCAGTCTTCACAAGGGCATAAAACTTTGAAGACAAGATGCACCACGCCTTCGGCTGGGATGCTTCCAATTGAGCTTGATTGCACTGCAACAAAGGCGTAGAAGCTGCGCCGCCCGGCCGTGGTATCGCGGTCTTGATGCGGTGTGCTCCCATGAGCAATCAATTATCTGACGTTGTTCAGCCGTCGCCTTCCCCCAACAATCCTCCCCATACACACGAACCTCCCAAGAACGGCTTCTGGCTGTTGTTTGTCGGCTGTGTTGGCGTCGTCTATGGCGATATCGGCACGAGCCCGCTTTACGCCTTTCGCGAAGCCATGCTCGCTGCGGGGGCCGCACATAATGGCGTGCAGCGCGCCGATGTGATCGGCATTCTGTCGCTGATCCTCTGGTCACTGACGATCATCGTCACGCTCAAATATGTCCTCATCCTGCTTCGGGCAGACAATGATGGCGAAGGCGGTACATTGTCGCTCATGGCGCTGGCAGAACGCGCCATGAAACGTCGCAGCACAGGCGTCTTTCTGCTGGGAATCGCTGGCGCAGCACTCTTCTTCGGCGACAGCATGATCACGCCTGCCATTTCGGTGCTCTCTGCCGTGGAAGGATTGAAGCTGGTGACACCAGCCTTTGAACCTTTTGTTCTGCCAATCACCATTGGCATTATCATCGCACTCTTTGTCATCCAGCGGCGCGGAACCGCAGCCGTCGCGGCCTTTTTCGGACCGATCACCATTGCCTGGTTTCTCCTCCTTGGCCTTGGCGGCGTGCTGCATATTGCCGATGACATCGAAATTCTTGCGGCCATCAATCCCCTGCATGCGGTGACTTTCGTCGCCAGCAATGGAATGCTGGGCCTGATTGCGCTGGGCGCCGTCTTTCTGGCTGTCACCGGCGCGGAAGCGCTTTACGCCGACCTCGGTCATTTCGGAAAAAAACCGATTCAGGCGGCGTGGATGGGTCTCGTCTTTCCCTCGCTCGCGCTCAATTACCTCGGTCAGGGCGCGCTTGTGCTCGCGCGTCCAGAGACGATTGAGAGCCCTTTCTTCCTGCTCTATCCCGAATGGGCCTTGATCCCTGTTGTGATCGTCGCAACGGCAGCCACCATTATTGCAAGTCAGGCTGTCATCACGGGCGCTTATTCGCTGGCCCGACAAGCAATCCAGCTCGGTCTGCTGCCGCGCCTTGAAGTGCGCCATACATCGGATGCACATGCAGGACAGATCTATATGCCGCAGATCAATCTGCTGCTTCTGTTGGGCGTTCTGTTCCTCGTCATTCTCTTCGGATCCTCAAGCAAACTTGCGACCGCTTATGGCATTGCCGTCACAGGTACGATGGTCGTCACTGCCTGCCTTGCCTTTATCGTCGTATGGCGGCGCTGGAACTGGCCTGTCTGGGCGGCTGCTTTTCTGATCGCGCCCTTTTTGATCATTGACCTCATCTTCCTCGGCGCCAATCTCATCAAACTGTTCGATGGTGGCTATGTGCCGCTGGGTATCGGCATAGCTTTCATGATCTGCATGTGGACGTGGACGCGCGGCTCGGCAATTCTCATCAGCAAGACGCGTCGCAATGATATTCCGCTGACCGAGATCATTGCCATGTTGGCCAAAAGCCCGCCGCAGATCGTCAAGGGCACAGCTGTCTTCCTGACCGCCGACCCGCAGACAGCACCGCCGGCCCTGTTGCACTCGCTGAAGCACTACAAGGTCTTGCATGAGAAGAATGTCATCCTGACCATCCGCAATTCCCCATTGCCGCGCATCGCTGACGCAGACCGCGTGCAGATCGAACCGCTCAGCGATCTCTTCATGCGGGTGATCATTACATTCGGCTATATGGAAGAACCCAATATCCCGCGTGGGCTCGCGCTGTGCCGGAGAATGGGCTGGCGCTTCGACATTATGTCGACGTCCTTCTTCTTGTCCCGACGCACGCTCAAAGCATCCCGGCAAGGAGAAATGCCTCTTTGGCAGGATAATCTCTACATTCTCCTCGCGCATAATGCGGCAGACGCAAGTACCTATTTCCAAATTCCCACTGGACGCGTCGTGGAGATCGGAACGCAGATTACGGTCTGAGCGAATGCGGGGCGCGCAAGCCCCCGGCCGGGTGAGGGGATGCACAATCGCAAGGCGCGGTGAAATTCCCTCACCAGTCGGCTCCGCCGACAGCTTCTCCCCATGGGAGAAGCAGCGCACTTTGCGCGCATCAGCGCAACAGCGCCGATTTCACCCACCATTCGGGGTGATCGCGGCGGATGACGCATCCTGCCGCCTTCGCCGCGCGGCAATCGTCGAACAGAGCAAAACAGGTCGCGCCTGAGCCCGACATGCGCGCAAGCCTTGCGCCGCGTGCAGCGGCAAGCACGGCCAGACAATGGCCGATGACGGGCGCCATCACACTGGCAGCATCTTCCATATCGTTGCGGCCTTTTTTCAGCGCCGCAAAAAGCTCTTCGCGCGAGGGCTTTTCGCCAATGTCCGGATGTCCGCCAAAACCGCTTGCCGCGCCAGGCTTCAATCCGATCCGCGAAAAAACCGCTTTCGTTTCGACCGGCACACCGGGATTGACCAGAACGGCAAAGAGCTGCGGCAAAGCGATGAGCGGCCCCAGCAGCTCGCCGCGTCCGCGCATCATGCGCGCTTGCGCGGCCAGACAGACCGGCACATCCGAGCCGATCTGCGCGGCTGCATCGAACAGACGCGCATCGTCTGGCACCATTCCATTGAGCCTTGCGAGCAGGCGCAAAGCGGCAGCAGCATCGGATGAGCCCCCGCCAATGCCGGCTGCAACAGGCAATCTTTTCGTCAGATGAAATCCGCCCATGCGCAAACCGGGCACGCGCTGCGCCAGCGCGCGCGCTGCGGCAATGACGAGATTATCGTCCATCGGCCCTGCTGCCTGCGCCGTCGGCCCATCGATGACCAGTGTCAGATCGCCGGGCTCGAGAGAGAGCGTGTCGCCGCTGGCTGTGAAAGCAACGAGGCTTTCAAGCTCGTGGAAACCATCCTCGCGGCGACCATGAATGTGGAGCGTGAGATTGATCTTGGCCGGCGCGTGAGCGACGAGTTTTTCGCCAGACATGGCGCCTCAGCCGCCGTTTTTCGGATCTTGTGCGCGCGGCTCTTCGCTTGCCGATTGAGGCGTCGGCTCATCCTCGAGCCCCTTCTCGATCTTGACGAGAATCTTCTCGAGATCTTCCGGCTCGGGATTGAGATCGCGCGCATGGTTCCACTGGAACTTCGCCTCGAGCTTGCGCCCGACACGCCAATAAGCATCGCCCAGATGATCGTTGATCACCGGATCTGCCGGCTTCAGCTCAATGGCTTTTTCCAGTTCGCGCACGGCTTCGGGAAATTGGCCGAGCCGATAATAGGCCCAGCCGAGACTGTCGATAATATAGCCATCTGTTGGGCGCAATTCGACGGCACGCCGCAGCATTTTGAAGGCCTCGGGCAGATTCACGCCCTGATCGACCCATGAATAGCCCAGATAATTGAGCACCATCGGCTGATCGGGAAACAATTCGAGCGCCTTGCGGAAATCGGCCTCCGCCAGCGGCCAGCGTTTCGAGCGCTCATAAGAAACGCCACGGAAATAGAAGACCGACCAGTCGCCGCGACCGCCGTCGGACAAAGCGAGTGCACGCGTATAGGTGTCGGCCGCTTCGGCAAATTGCTTGCGCGACCGCTGCAGATTGGCCAGCGCAAGAACTGCCTCAATATCCTGCGGACGCTGTTTGGCGATGGCGGTCAGATGTGCCAATGCCGCATCCGATTTGCCGGCGGATTCCAGCAACATGCCGATCTGAATCTGGGAATTGTCGTAAAGCGGCGAATTTTCGCCCACCAATTCATAGACGCTCACCGCCGCATCATATTGCTTCAGCCGCTCATAAATATCGGCAAGCGTGACAATGGCGAGGCCCTGCTGGGGATCGAGATGCAAGGCCAGCCGCAAATAGATCATGGCGGCAATTTCATCGCTCTGTCGCCCGCCGATGGAGCCAAGCCCGTAGAGGACTTCAGCAGCGCCGCGCTCCGCATCGGCGATGACGGCCGGGATCGGGCGCCCGCTGGCAAGCGCGGCAAGGCCAGCGCGGATGATGGGATGACGCGGCAATAATTGATCGAAGGCCTCATAAGCGCGGCGCGCCTCGGCCACGTCGCCATTGCGGGCCATGATACGGGCATAGGCATCGACGATCCGCAATGTCGTCTTTTCCGTCTCATAGGCAGCACGGATGCGCTTGAGCGCATCGCCGCGCTGGCCGACCGCATCGAACATCAGCGCTGCATGATAATCGCGGAACAGGCCGAACCGGTCATCGCGCAATCTGTCGACGGTCTCGATCGCGCGTTTGATGTCGCCCGATCCCACATGCGTCCAGCCGGTGAGAAGCGTGGCCGTAATATCGCGCTGGCGACCGCCGCCGCCATTGGCGAAGGACGTGCGTGCGGTCTGGAATTTTTTCTGCTTCATCGCGCGCAGACCAAGCACGAGATGGGCGAGGCCGTTTTTCGGATCCTGTTTGAGCAGCCGCTCGGCCAAAGCGAAACTGTCGTTCATATTGCCATTGGCGAGCAGCGCCACGAAGGCGCGCTCCATCAGCTCGCCATTGCGCGGATCGAAACGCAAAGCCTCACGGAAATAGACAGCCGCCGCAGCCGTATCCCGCTGCGCGCCCGCCGACAATGCCGACAGATAATTGCCGGCCGGACTCATGGCGATGGAAAACTGGCGCTGTTCGCTGACAGGCCGGGACTGCGCGCCCGCTTGGGATGCCCCCAGCAATACGACAAGCGCCGCACCCGTGAGGCAGGAACGGGCCATGCTGGTCTTGCGGGACTTTTGCGTCACAGATCTGGTCTTTCCAACGGAAACGCGAATCGGGGCAGCGCTCGCATGAGCCTCGCCCGGTTTTTCCCTTTCGAACATGGCCGTTTTGAGCCGCCTCGGCAAGGGGATGGTCAATAAAGCCAGGCCCTCACAGGCCCGAGGCGATGAGACGCGCCTCACGCAGGGTGAGACGGGACCGTCGCGCCTGCGCCGGATCGCTTTGGGGAAAATCCGTCCGGAAATGGCCGCCGCGGCTCTCCTGACGGATCAGCGCCGCCGCTGCCACGAGAAGCGCGACCATGCACATATTGCGCAAAAGGGGATCGCGCGCCTCCTGTTCGATGGCACCGATGATCCCAATTGCTTGACGCAGGCCCTCGCCGTCGCGCAGCACACCGCAATGGGCGCTCATTGTCTCGCGCAGACGTTGTTCGAGATGGGGCTGGGCAACGACCTCAAAAGTGCCGGCATCGCTGCGCAGGAAGGATTCGATCCGGTCCATGTCGAAAGCATGTTCGGGCTGGGCGAGAAGATCTTCCGCAATACGCCCGGCAAAGACCACAGCCTCCAGCAGCGAATTGGAGGCAAGGCGATTGGCCCCATGCACACCGGTCGACGCGACCTCGCCTGCCGCCCATAATCCACCCAGCGAACTGCGTCCGCGCGCATCCGTCCAGATGCCGCCCATATGGTAATGTTCGGCCGGACAGACCGGAATGAGATCGTGCGCGGGATCGATGCCCGCAGATCTGCAGATGTCCGTGACGCCCGGAAAATCTTCGGCAAAACGTGCCCCCGGTGCCCGGCGACCATCGAGAAAAGCACCGCGGCCGGCCTGTATTTCAGCAAAGACTGCGCGCGCAACAATGTCGCGCGGCGCAAGTTCGGCATCGGGATGCACAGCTTGCATGAAACGCTCGCCCGATCGATTGACGAGAATGGCGCCCTCGCCGCGCAAGGCTTCGGTGGCGAGCGGGGCCGGATCGCGGCCGATATCGATGGCGGTCGGGTGAAATTGCACGAATTCGGCATCGGCAATGATCGCACCCGCACTGGCTGCCATGGCAAGACCGAGGCCGCGCGCCTGAAGCGGATTGGTGGTGACGCGATAAATATGTCCAATGCCGCCGGTCGCCAGAACCGTGCTGCCGGCAGCGATCTTTTCGCGCCGTCCCTCCCCATCGCGCACGACAACGCCAATGACGCGGCCATGATGGGTGAGCAATTCTTCCGCCGTGCGATTCTCGATCACGTCGATGGAGGGCGTTGCACGCACACGCGCAATCAGCGCTTCCATGATCGCCTTGCCGGCCATGTCGCCGCGCACGCGCACAATGCGCCGCTCGCTATGGGCCGCCTCGCGCGATTGCATGAGCCTGCCTTCGAGATCCTTGTCGAAGGGCACACCGAAAGACAGGAGATCCTCGATCCGCGCTGAGGCCTCGCGCGTCATGCCAAGGACAATGTCGCGGTCGCAGATGCCGGCCCCGGCAGCCAGAGTGTCCTGCATATGTTTTTCGGGCGTGTCGCCCTCTGAGAGCGCAGCCGCAATACCGCCCTGCGCCCAGGCGGAAGAGGCACCATCGCCCAGCGGTGCAGTGGCAATCACCGTCACACGGCGCGGCGCGAGTTTGAGCGCGCAAAAGAGACCGGCCAGCCCGCCGCCGACGATCAGAATGTCAGATGTCGGCATTTTTAGGCCTCCACGGATTTTTGCCGCTCGTCATCGCTTCGCAGGGCTCGCAATGACAAATCGGAAAGGCTCCGACCTCACCCCAGATCGATCATGCGCTGCACGGAGCGGCGCGCGCGCTCGGCCAAGGCCGGATCGATCGTCACTTCCTCGCGCAGATAGACAAGGCTTTCGAGAATTTTCGGCAGGGTAATGCGTTTCATATGCGGGCAGAGATTGCACGGCCGTACGAATTCGACATTCGGCGTCTCGGAAGCCACATTGTCGGCCATCGAACATTCGGTGACGAGCAGAACGCGGCGCGGCTGCTGCGATTTCACATAATCGATCATGGCGGCGGTCGAGCCGGCAAAATCGGAGACTTCCACCACTTCGCGCGGACATTCAGGATGCGCGATGATTTTCAGATCGGGATCATTGGCGCGATAGCTGGAAATTTCTTCCGCCGTGAAGCGCTCATGCACTTCGCAGGCGCCCGTCCAGGCGATGATTTTCACCTTTGTCTGTGCCGCAACATTTTGCGCCAGATAGCGATCGGGCAGGAAGATGACGCGATCGACGCCAAGGCTCTCGACCACTTTCACCGCATTCGAAGACGTGCAGCAAATATCGACTTCGGCCTTCACGTCAGCTGACGTGTTGACATAGGCCACCACCGGCACGCCCGGATATTGCGCCCGCAAGGCGCGCACATCGGCGCCCGTAATGCTCTCGGCCAGCGAGCAGCCGGCTTTCGAATCCGGAATGAGAATGGTCTTGGACGGATTGAGCAGTTTCGACGTTTCCGCCATGAAATGCACGCCGCCCTGGATGATAATGTCAGCGTCCGAAGAACCGGCAAGGCGCGCCAGCTGCAAGGAATCGCCGACGACATCGGCAACGCAATTGTAGATTTCCGGCGTCTGGTAATTATGCGCCAGAATGACCGCATTGCGTTCGCGCTTGAGCTCGTTGATCGCCTTCACATAAGGGGCATGGAAGGGCCATTCGACGGGAGGAATGACGCGCTTCACCTTTTCATACAGATGCGCCGTCTCGCGCTCGACCTCGGGCGTCCAGCGCAGGTCGGGCATGGGCAGCACGCCATGGCGCAAAGCGGCCTGCGAAAGGCCTGAGGCAGCGCCCATGCCGGCGGGCATTTCGATCCGGGGTTCCACCTGCATGACCGCCTCCCGCTTATGCTCTAACTGAGCATATGTAGGTCCAAGAAAATCGCCTGAGCCGAGGCCGAGGCGGGTTTGGGGCGCGAGCCCGTTTTCACTCGCGTCCATATACTCTGTTCGAGCATAAACCTAGTGCCTCCATCCTCATTTTCCATCCCCAAGCGCATAAAATTATGGCGTGGGCGATCACACTCCCTTGTCCCGGATGGACGCTTGCGGCATGAGGGCGGAATGATCTTCGCAACCTTCGCCTTTTTCCTCGTCACCCTTGCCATCGGCCTTTCGAAAATCGCTTTCGAGGGCCAGACGGCCCAGGGTCTTATCTTCATTCTCGCCGGCACCCTTGCCTATTGGGCCGGTTCGGCGCTGAAAATCGCCCTTGGCGCCAGCGAGGCGCGCCCGCGCAAAGTGGGCTTTGCCATTGCCGGTGCCTGCACAGCAGCCGGAGCCATGATGACCGTTCTGGCCGAGGTGAGCTTTGAAGCCTATGGGCAGGAAATGCACGGCATTGCCTGGGTTCTGGCAGGTTTGATCGCCGGCCTGCTCGGCACAAAGCCGCGCCCGGCCCCGCTGGGCTGATCAGCCCCCGCCGCCGCGCAGACGCGTATCGAGCGTGGGGCGCAGACCCACAAGCGGATCGCCACGCTGCGACCGATCGACAATGGGAAAGACGCTGGGCCCGGCCTTGAGATCGCGGCGCGGCTCGATTTCATCGGGCGTGGAGAGAAAATCGGCTTTCTCGCCGACGGTCAGCGAAATTGTTCTCATGCGCGGACTCTCCGCAAAAGCGGCAACGCTGAGCAAAGCCCCGAGCCCGCAAGCCCAAAAGAAACGCGACCGACGCATGATACCCGAAACGCAGGAACTGACTGCGCTCATCAAACCCCGCCGCGCCTTGCAGGAGCGTTACCGGGGCCGCGGGTGGAAGCGTGTCAGAATGGGACGGGTCAGCCTCGATCCTTATCGCCGCGTCATTGCGAGGAGGGCGCCAGCCCGACGCGGCAATCCAGAGCGCGCGACGCGCAAAGCCTTCAACCCGCCAGCACCAAACGCAGCACGAAATACAGGCCTGCACTGGCGAAAAAGCCGATAAACCGCGTCTCCATCGTGAGCGGATTGGCTTTCCCGGCCATGGCGCGGTTGATGATCACAAGATCCATGACCAGCGACACGCCGAGCAGCGACATGAAGGGTGGAATTGGCCCATCATTGATGATCGGCCATTTGAAGCTGGCAAGAGCAAGCGCAATGCCTGCGACCACCATAATGGCGATATAGATCGTGCGGAAGGACGGCATCAGGCCTGACTCGCAGCCTGCTTGCCAAGTGCGGCCTGCGCTGCGGCAAGGCGCGCAATCGGCACACGGAAGGGCGAGCAGGAGACGTAATCGAGACCTGTGCGCTCACAAAAGGCGATCGAAGCGGGATCGCCGCCATGTTCGCCGCAAATGCCGAGCTTGATGTCGGGACGCGTCTTGCGGCCGCGCTCGGCTGCAAGGCGCACCAATTCGCCCACACCGTCCTGATCGAGTGTGACAAAAGGATCGGAGGGCAGAATGCCCTTGGCCGTATAGGGCCCCAGGAACGAGGCCGCATCGTCGCGCGAAATGCCGAGCGCTGTCTGGGTCAGATCATTCGTGCCGAAGGAGAAAAATTCCGCTGTCTGCGCAATCTCGCCGGCAAGCAAAGCCGCGCGCGGCAATTCGATCATCGTGCCGACCTGATAGGGCACGGTGACGCCGGTTTCCTTCGCCACCGCTTCCGCCATGGCGACAATGCGCGCCTTGGTGAGATCGAGTTCGGCCCGCGTCATGACCAGCGGCACCATGATTTCAGCCGTCACCGGCTGGCCGGTTTTCTTGCCGGCCTGAACGGCGCCTTCAAAAATCGCACGCGCCTGCATTTCGGCAATTTCGGGATAGGCAATGGCAATGCGCACGCCACGGAAACCGAGCATCGGATTGAACTCATGCAATTCCGCCGCGCGGCGCTTGAGTTTGCCCGGATCGGTGTTCATGGCGCTCGCCACTTCGGCGATTTCCTCATCCGTATGGGGCAGGAATTCATGCAAAGGCGGGTCGAGCAGGCGGATGGTCACCGGCAGGCCCTGCATGATCTCGAACAATTCGGCAAAATCCTTGCGCTGCATGGGCAGCAATTTTGCCAGTGCTGCGCGCCGTCCTGCCTCATCATCGGCAAGAATCATCTCCCGCACGGCAATGATGCGATCGCCTTCGAAGAACATATGTTCTGTACGGCAAAGGCCGATGCCATCCGCGCCAAAGGAACGCGCCACACGCGCATCGGCGGGCGTTTCCGCATTGGTGCGCACTTTCATGCGGCGCACCTTGTCGGCCCATTCCATCAATTTGGCGAATTCGCCCGACAATTCGGGCTGCAACATATCGACCGCGCCCTCGAGCACCTGGCCCGTGGAGCCATCGACCGTAATAATATCGCCCTTTTTGAACGTGCGACCGGCCGACATCATGGTCTGCGCCGCATAATCGACGCGGATCGAGCCCGCACCCGACACGCAGGGTTTGCCCATGCCGCGCGCGACAACTGCCGCATGCGATGTCATGCCGCCGCGCGTCGTCAAAATGCCGGCCGAGGCATGCATGCCGTGAATATCCTCAGGGCTCGTCTCGACGCGCACCAGAATGACGCTCTTGCCGGCTGATTTCAGCGCTTCCGCCTCATCCGAATTGAAGACGATCTCGCCGCAGGCCGCACCGGGCGAAGCCGGCAGGCCGGTGGCAATGATCTTGCGCTGCGCCTTGGGATCGATGGTGGGATGCAGAAGCTGATCGAGTGCTGCGGGATCGACGCGGGTAATGGCTTCATCTTGCGTGATGAGGCCCTCATTGGCCATTTCCACCGCAATGCGCAAAGCCGCTTTCGCCGTGCGCTTGCCGCCGCGTGTCTGCAGCATCCACAATTTGCCGCGCTCGACGGTGAATTCGAGATCCTGCATGTCGCGATAATGCTTTTCGAGCAATTGCGTGACGCGGACGAATTCGTGATAGACCTCCGGCAATGCGCTTTCCATCGACGGCTTGTCGGACAAAGCTGCAAGGCGCGCGCGCTCGGTGATATTTTGCGGTGTGCGAATGCCCGCCACCACATCCTCGCCCTGCGCATTGATCAGGAACTCGCCATAGAGTTCATGTTCGCCGGTGGAGGGATTGCGCGTGAAAGCAACGCCTGTCGCCGAGGTCTCGCCCATATTGCCAAAGACCATGGCCTGCACATTGACCGCCGTGCCCCAGGAAGCCGGAATATCGTTGAGCTTGCGATAGGTAATGGCGCGCTGGTTCATCCATGAGCCACAGACCGCACCAATGGCGCCCCCGAGCTGCTCTTTGGGATCTTGCGGAAACGGCTTGCCGGTTGCCTGCTGCACTTTGTCCTTGTAGCCCGCGATCACTTCGCGCCAATCGTCGGCAGACAGATCGGTGTCGAGCATATGGCCGTGGTGATCCTTAAATTCCTCAAGAATCTCTTCGAAATTGTGATGATCCACATCGAGCACGACGTTGGAATACATCTGGATGAAGCGGCGATAGGAATCATAGGCGAAACGCTCATCGCCAGCGCTTTCAGCCAGCGCGCCGACCGTCGCATCGTTAAGACCAAGATTGAGCACCGTATCCATCATGCCCGGCATGGAGGCGCGCGCACCTGAGCGCACAGAGACGAGCAGCGGGTTTTTGGGATCGCCGAACACCCGGCCGGTGATCTTGCCGACATGCTGGAGCGCGGCTTCCACCTGGGCCATCAGCTCGTCGGGATATTTGCGGCCATTGTCGTAAAAATAGGTGCAGACTTCGGTTGTGATCGTGAAACCGGGGGGAACGGGCAGTCCAAGATTGGACATTTCAGCCAGATTGGCACCCTTGCCACCCAGCAGGTTGCGCATGCCGCTCTCGCCCTCGGCCTTGCCATCCCCGAAGGTATAAACCCATTTCGTCATCGTGCTCGTCCTCGGCTCGGGGGGCTTCCCCCCTGGAGACAGGGCCTTCTCTAGGCCGGGCTCCGCTGGATATCAATTCGCCTAACGGGCCAATTAGGGCGCAAGCGCGACCATTTCGACTGTGGCCTTTAGCGTCAGAGCGAACCGATTGGCAGGCCCCGGCCTGTCATGTTAGCCAAACCCCTCCTATCTGTAGCCCGAGCGCCCTTTCGCGCCCATTCGAGATCCACGTGCCAAATTCCTCCAAAACGCCCCTTCTCGACCGGATTTCAACGCCGGACGACCTGCGCAAGCTCCCCGAAACCGAGCTGAAGCAGGTCGCGGCCGAATTGCGCGCCGAGACGATCGATGCGGTTTCGGTCACCGGCGGCCATCTGGGGGCGGGGCTGGGCGTGGTCGAACTGACGGTCGCTATCCACCATGTGTTCAACACGCCCGACGACCGGCTGATCTGGGATGTCGGCCATCAGGCCTATCCACATAAAATCCTGACCGGCCGGCGCGAGCGCATCCGCACCCTGCGCCAGGCGGGCGGCCTGTCGGGTTTCACCAAGCGCGCCGAGAGCCCCTATGACCCGTTCGGGGCAGCCCATTCCTCGACCTCGATTTCAGCCGGACTCGGCATGGCGGTCGCCCGCGATCTCGATGGCCGCAAGAACAATGTCATCGCCGTGATCGGCGACGGCGCCATGTCGGCGGGCATGGCATATGAAGCCATGAACAATGCCGGCGCCATGCATTCGCGCCTCATCGTCATTTTGAATGACAATGACATGTCGATTGCCCCGCCTGTGGGCGCCATGTCGGCCTATCTGGCAAGGCTGGGCGCGACGCGCACCTATCTCAAACTGCGCGATTTCGGCAAGCAGCTGACGCGGCAATTGCCGGCGCGCGTCGATCGCGCCATTACGCGCGCTGTCGAACATGCGCGCGGCTATGTCACCGGCGGAACGCTCTTCGAGGAGCTTGGCTTTTATTATGTCGGCCCGATTGACGGGCATAATCTCGACCATCTGCTGCCGGTGCTGAAAAATGTGCGCGACACAGATGTCGGCGGCCCGGTGCTCATCCATGTCGTGACGCAAAAGGGCAAGGGCTATGCGCCCGCCGAGAGCGCCGAGGACAAATATCACGGCGTCAACACATTCGATGTCGTCACCGGCGCACAGGCAAAGCCGAAGGCCAATGCGCCGTCTTACACGCGCGTCTTCGCCGATGCGCTCATCAAAGAAGCGCGCAAGGACGACAAAATCGTCGCTGTCACCGCCGCTATGCCGACCGGCACGGGCCTCGATCTGTTCGAGACGGAATTTCCCAAGCGCACATTCGATGTCGGCATTGCCGAACAGCACGCCGTGACATTCGCCGCAGGGCTCGCGACCGAGGGCTACAAGCCCTTCTGCGCGATCTATTCCACCTTCCTGCAGCGCGCCTATGATCAGGTCGTGCATGATGTGTCGATCCAGAAATTGCCCGTGCGTTTCGCCATCGACCGCGCCGGTCTTGTGGGCGCCGATGGCGCGACACATGCAGGATCTTTCGACATTGCCTATCTGGGCTGCCTGCCCGACATGGCGATCATGGCAGCCGCCGACGAGGCCGAACTCGTGCATATGGTCGCGACCGCCGCAGCCTATGATGAGGGGCCCATCGCCTTCCGCTATCCGCGCGGCGAAGGTGTGGGCCTTGAAATGCCCGAACATGGCATTCCGCTCGAAATCGGCCGTGGCCGCATCATGCGCGAGGGCACACGCATTGCTCTTCTGTCGCTGGGCACAAGGCTCGCCGAAGCCATGAAAGCTGCGGACATGCTTGGCGCACAGGGGCTTTCAACCACCGTCGCCGATGCCCGTTTCGCCAAGCCGCTCGACCGCGCGCTGGTGCGCCAGCTCGCAGCCCATCACGAAGTGCTCATCACCATTGAGGAAGGCTCAATCGGCGGATTCGGTTCTTTCGTCATGCAACAGCTGGCCGAAGACGGCATGCTCGATGGCACGGGCCGCACGCCGCTGAAATTCCGCTCCATGGTCCTGCCCGATATTTATCAGGATCAGGACAAGCCCGATCGCCTCTATGCGCAGGCAGGGCTCGATGCAAAAGCCATTGTCGCCAAAGTGCTCAGTGTGCTGGGCCGCGACGAAGAAGCGGCAAAGACGCTGATTGCGTGATGTCTTTCATCGTCATTGCGAGGAGCGAAGCGACGAAGCAATCCAGAGCCGTC
>CAZHOK010000060.1:0-16818 GCA_964534115.1 uncultured Beijerinckia sp. | reverse complement strand
TCACAAGTGCCAATAATCCATCGTCAGGCAGAGCTCAAAACCGCTCGCCAGAGGGCAATCGTTTCTGAGCTGCGGGGATCGCGTGACTCAGGGCGCGCTGCCGAATGGACAAGGTAGGAACGCGTGCGCGGATCGACCAGCAACATCTGGCCGCGCA
The DNA here is from genome assembly GCA_964534115.1 of uncultured Beijerinckia sp. Classification (GTDB taxonomy): domain Bacteria; phylum Pseudomonadota; class Alphaproteobacteria; order Rhizobiales; family Beijerinckiaceae; genus Terripilifer. Next base: position 16,661 of record CAZHOK010000060.1, on the reverse strand, counting down.
CGCCGAGCAAAGCAAAACTGCCCCCATCATCAGGAAAAATCCAAACCTGTTGACCATAGCCATAATATCGGCCCGTCGCCGATGGGCTGAAATGGGGATGGGTGAGATGACGGAAAATCTGGGCTGGAATAATCTCGCGACCGTCCACACGACCACGCTCGGCGAGCATGCGACCAAGACGTGCATAATCGCGCAAGACTGCGTGAAAACCCATATAACCAAGCTCGCAGCCGCTGGCATCGACAAGCCAGCTCGCCGACGCCTCAGCCCCGATCGGACGCCAGATTCTCTCTTCGAAATAAGACGCCAGTGAGCGCCCGAGCGCTGCCCGCAGCACATGCGCCAGAACATAGGTTTCCGCCGATGCATAATACCAACGCGCACCCGGCGCAGCGATGCGCTGGTTAAATGCACGCACAGCTGCCGCGCCGCCCGAAGTCATACGTCCAAGCGTTGCGCGAGAGAGCTGTGTCACATCATCGCGTCCGTTATATTCCTCTCGGAATTGCACGCCCGAACTCATTGTCAGCAAATGGCGCAGCGGTGTCTGCCCATAGGCAAGCCCTCGCAAATCGGCGACATAACGCTCGGCAGGATCATCGAGCGAACGAATACGCCCATCGCTCAGCGCCAGACCGCACATGATCGCCACCAAAGTTTTGGCCATGGAAAAAGACGTGAGGCGATGCTGTTCGTTGCGGCCATATTGATAGCGTTCCACAAGAATAGTGTCGCCGCGCCCGATGAGCAGCCCGAGAGCGGGATTGCGATCGAGATAATCATCGACACCGGCCAGCCGCACACCCTCGCGCAAAACATGCGGCAATGAGGGCTCCCGCGATGCCCTGCCAAAGGCACGCGCCGCTCCAGGCAGGGATCTGGAAACCGGAAAAATGCGATCCAGATTCGAAAAGCTCTCGATCGCATGGCTTGGCAGATACCAATTGGAACTCTGCGCCACAGGAAAATGCCCGCCGGGCGCATAAAGCGACATGTTCGGCCCGTCCGGCGCAAAACCAATTCCTTGACGAAACCGGAAACGCGATTGCCCCTGCGCTGCCTGCGGCAGAAGCACACTTGCTCCCGCAACAAGGAAAGAACGGCGGGAGAAGGAGCGGATCATGCAGAGAACCTCAAAAACTGACGGCCATGCCAATTGAGACGGCCAGCGCAAGCAGAAAGAGCAATGAATGAAACAAGATTGAAACTAGTCATGCCCTTCGAACAGGGCTAATTTACAACTGCAATCAGCAAAATTGCTAGGAAAAAAAATGGCGACACGCGTGACGATCAAACATCCGCAATCGGGCCTCATCCAGAATGGATATGTCGGTTTCAGCTGGACCTATCTTCTGTTTGGTTTCTGGGTCCCATTGATCCGAGGTGAGCTGGGTGTTGCAGCTCTCCATCTGCTCTTCACAATGGTCACTTTCGGCATCTGGCAGCTGATCGTCAGTTTTCTCTACAACAGGCAATATATGACGCGGAAACTGACAGCTGGATGGGTGCTCGACGACACGCCTGAAGCCAATAAATATGCCGCTGCAAAAATCGGCATGGCCTATCCATAAAATCCTTTGCGCATGGTCAGGCTGGCCTCGCCTGACGCAACAATGATCGTTGCAGGAAAGCCGAGCGGAAAAAGCAAAACATGCAACCTGCCCTGTCATTCGTTCTGGGCAAGGTCATCTTGACCGGGTCGGCAAGGTTAAATGGGGAGATCGCATTGAAAAGCCTGACGCTCAAGCAAATCCTGACCGGATTTTTTCTCTTGTGCACGACACATGCCGCCGCGGCACTGGAATACAAGAATCTGGTCGGTCGCTGGCAGATGGATTATTCAAAAACGCTCAGCATGGAACCGTTGCAGCTGTTCAGAATTTGCGGAACGACAGAATATTTCCCGAACAATCATTCCCGGTCGTTTCTGGAAGTCCATGTCTATCAGGCCGAATCCGAGACCGATTATGGATCGCATCTTGTGGCCAGCCTGAAGGATTATTCGACCGAAGATTTGACGGGCACGATTTTGAAATCGACATCTATTATGCCCACCTATGAAGTCAAAAGATTTGCTTTGATTGTCGACGGAGAAAGCCTCACGCGCGACAAGCTTGCCGAAAACTATCTCCAAATCTACGATCAACAGCTCAAAAGCCTGAAAGAGAGTTTTCTGGACGATCTGGTCAAGCCTGGGGAAGTGACCGAAACAGAAATCCTGTTCTCAAATCATCGCCTTTTGGTGACCGAAACCAAAGCAGACGAGGAAGAAAGATTCGTCGTCACCTTTCGTCAGACGAGCGAATGGATCGGCGAATGCAAATGAAGACGCAGGACGCAACGGGCATATGTGAGACACAGGGTCTCGCCTTGCGATCCGGGTTTCAAAACGCACTTTGCCCTCAAGCAATATGTCTTTGATTTTGACCCAGCAGGAAAAGTCACCCCCACTGCCCGCCAGCATTCATGTCTTTTGCTGCTGCGACCCTGCTTCAGCACCATCGTCAATGCGGCTTGCTCCTGCGCCCATCATATTGTGCACGCACAAAGAAGCTGTCGTAGCCCGCGCTCAGTCGCAATCCCATTGCATGGGATCGATAAATGTATCGCGTGGAAAAGGTTGGCGCCCAGCCGCGTCATAGAGCCTGCCCTGCCAGACGCGCCCGGTCTTTGTTTGCACCCATTTTACCGTGCGAAACGTCACACCGTCGAAGTCGCGGACCTCGCGCAACTCGCGTTTCATATCAGCATCGCCATAGATCTGCGCATTGCTGCCCTGCGTGACAGTACATGTGGGCGCCTCGCTTGCCGGCAGCGGCCCCGCACAGGACAAAAGAAAAACACCAGCCAAAATTCGTTTCATGCAGTGCCTGCTTTCGGGGTGCGGCTTTGGCCCAATGGACACATCAAGTGCCTAAAATATAAGCAAAATCAATGTAGGCGACACAAATCCGAAAGCAAGCTGGCCTGGCTCCGGCATCCTAAACCCATATGAGCCCGCCAGATTTCCTCACCCGCCCAACCGGCCCTCTCCCCGTCGATTGAACGACTCAGCGTCTGGAGAGGCTTTCTCATCAGCCTGCTGGAGGATGACCGCCAATATGGCGAGGGGGAACTGGGCCCGGATAAGCTCCCGACATCCCTCAATGCGCGTTTCAGGCCAATTGTTGATGCCGCGACAGGATTGAGCGACGGATCGACCGTCAAGGGCAGGTTGATTGCCCTTCGAAGTGTCCATATGCAGATTGAATGGTGGGCGCGACAGGGATTGAACCTGTGACCCCTCCCGTGTGAAGGGAGTGCTCTCCCGCTGAGCTACGCGCCCGTTCGGACAAGGTCCGGACAGGCGGCTTTGGTACGGAGCCCCCTATCCCAAGTCAAGCACGATCCTCAAACAGCAGCGGCTCTTGACCGGCCTTTTGCCCTGCCAGGGGTGTTGCAATGGGGCCACGGAAGATCGTTAAGCTTTTCTACAGGCTCAAGCTTTACTTTAGGGTCATTGCAAAGCCGGGCCGCTTTATTACAAAGCGGCGAACCAGCGGCTTTGGCTCCGCCTCCGCTTGTGGCAAATCGGGACCAAGAGATGAAACTCCTCACCAAGGCCGTTGTGACGGCTGCGACCTGCCTTTTGATGGCCCTGCCGGCCGGCGCCGAGGAAATCGGCGGCCGCTATGTCGATCTCCTCAACCTTAACCTCAAGCGCGACGGGCGCCCGCAGGCCAGCGCCATCAAGCGCGAGGTCGTCACTTTCAAGGGCACGCAGGGACCGGGCACAATCGTGGTCGCGACCGCCGAGCGTCGCCTCTATTACGTCCTGCCCGATGGCAAGGCGATCCGCTACGGTGTCGGCGTCGGCCGGCCGGGCTTTGAATGGGGTGGCGAGCAAGCCATTACCAACAAGCGCGAATGGCCGGATTGGCGCCCGCCGGAGCAAATGCTCAAGCGCCGCCCCGATCTGCCGCGTTATATGGCCGGCGGCCCCGAAAATCCGCTGGGCGCGCGCGCCCTTTATCTCGGCTCCTCGCTCTATCGCATCCACGGCTCGAATGAGCCCGATACGATTGGCCAGGCGGTGTCTTCCGGCTGTATCCGCATGACAAATGACGATGTCATGGATCTCTATGAGCGCGCCAAGGTCGGCACACGCGTGGTTGTCCTGCGGTAACCGGACCAGACAGAACTGACAAAAAAGGCCGGGGCGACCCGGCCTTTTTCATACCCCGGAGCCGCCGGACTCGAAAAACTCTTCCGGCATGGCGCTGGCAAATTGAAAGACCAGCAGATCGCCGGCGGCATATCGATTTTCCGCCCCGCAGGCCGGGCAGGCCACGTCGAACAGGCCATCGCCCATGGGCTCGACCTCGCCATCCCCGGTCGGCTCGTCCATGATGGCAAAGGTCTCGTAACAGGCATGGCAGCGGAAGCCGAGATACCAATGGCCCGGGGCCTTTTGGGCCACGACCGGGGGCCTGAACAGGCCCCTGAACTCCAGTTCCGCCCCCATGGGCCCCTCTCCTCGCCGATTGAACGGACATCGGCCGCCATTCCCCATCAACTTGGGGCGATCACACCCGTTCCCGGCGGCAAGCCATTGAACCGGCGCGCCGGTTAGGCAATATATCCGCCATGATATTGCGCTCCGAAACTGCCATCCCGTCTCCTGCTGCCCCGCTGGTCGATCCGTTCGGCCGGGCCATCAGCTATATTCGCGTCTCGGTCACCGACCGCTGCGATTTCCGCTGTGTCTATTGCATGTCGGAAGACATGAATTTCCTGCCCAAGCGCGACCTGCTCACTTTGGAGGAGCTTGACCGCCTCTGCTCGGCTTTCGTCGCCCGCGGCACGAAGAAAATCCGCATCACCGGCGGCGAGCCGCTTGTGCGGCGTGACATCATGACCCTGTTCCACTCGCTCGGCCGCCATCTGGAGAGCGGCGCGCTCGAAGAACTGACGGTGACGACCAATGGGTCGCAGCTTGCCAAATATGCGAAGGAACTTGCCGCCTGCGGCGTGAAGCGCATCAATGTGTCGCTCGATACGCTCGATCAAGACAAATTCCGCACCATCACGCGCTGGGGCGATCTGGCCAAAGTGCTGGACGGGATCGATGCCGCACAACAGGCCGGCCTGTCGATCAAGATCAATGCCGGCGCCCTGAAAGGTTTTAATGAGGACGAAGCCCCGCACATGATCCGCTGGGCGCATGGACGCGGCATGGACATGACCTTTATCGAAGTCATGCCGCTGGGCGAGATCGATGATGCGCGTGTCGATCAATATTTGCCGCTGACGCAATTGCGCGCGCAATTGCTCGATCACTTCACGCTCGAAGAGAGCAGCCACAAGACAGGCGGCCCGGCCCGCTACACGCGTGTCAAGGAAACCGGCGGACTCTTGGGCTTTATCACCCCGCTCACGCATAATTTCTGCGAAGGCTGCAATCGCGTCCGCGTCACCTGCACGGGCACGCTTTACATGTGCCTGGGGCAGGAAGATGCAGCCGATCTGCGCGCGCCGCTGCGGGCGTCAGAATCCAACGAGCCTTTGTTCCGTGCCATGGAAGAAGCCATTGCACGCAAACCCAAGGGCCATGATTTCGTCATCGACCGCACAACACGCATGCCTGCCGTCGGCCGGCACATGAGCGTCACAGGCGGTTGAGCCGGGTGGTAATAAACCAGTCCTGGATCAATCGCCGCGGCATGATCGCCATGACCGGCGCCACAGCCGGTTTCGCCGTCAACGATGCGATGATGAAACATCTCGTCGTCGTCATGCCTTTGTCCCAATCCGTCGTCCTGCGCGGCCTCGTCACGATTGCGCTCGCCTTCGCCATCCTTCTCTGGCAGGGCCATGGCGCACGACTGGGCGACATCTGGCGACGCGAAGTCATGCTGCGGGCCGGGCTCGAGGCGGCTGTCGTCATCACCTATATGCAAGCATTGCGTGAAATTCCGCTCGGCCTTGCAACCGCAATCCTGCAGGCGACGCCACTGATGATGACCGCTTGCGCAGCTGTCATCGGCCGTGAAACGGTTGGCATGGCGCGCTGGCTCGCCGTCATTATCGGTTTTGTCGGCGTGATGATGATCGTGCAACCCGATGCGCAGGGCATATCGCCGGCCATGGCGCTGGCTGTCCTGACGGCGGTCTTTGTCACCGCGCGCGATCTTTCCAATCGCATCGTGCCCCCGCATGTGCCCCTGTTCACCATTGTGCTGGCCGCATCGATTGCCAATGTTGCGAGCGGTGCTGCTTTCAGTCTCGGCGAAACAGAGCCCTGGCGCATGCCTGACCTGTTTGAAACGCTGCTGACGCTGGGCGCCGCGCTCTTCGTTCTGGCATCCACGGCGCTGATCACAACGGCATTCCGGGGCACGGAAGTCTCAGCGGTTTCACCTTTTCGTTATGTCGGCGTGCCGGTAGCCCTTGTCATTGGCGCTTTCGCCTGGGGGGAAACCCCCAATCTGCTGGCCGGCGCCGGCATTGTGCTGGTGATCGGCGCGGGTCTTTTCGCCATGCAGGACGAGGCGCGACGCGCCCGCATCGCCCCGCCATCGACGCGCTAAAGTATGATGCTTGCCGCGCTGGTGGCCTTTGATATGAGGTGTTAGGTCTCTACGACTTTCGAGGCCGCGCCTCGCGCGGGAGGGGATGCCATGCAAAGCTTGCTTGCCGCGAGCCGGTTTGTCGATCGCCTGAATTCTTTCTTCGGGCGCATGTGCGGATATCTTGTTCTGCTCGTCTGCTTCATCAGCGCCGGCAATGCATTGATGCGCTATACGCTGAACTATAGTTCGAACGCCTATCTCGAAATCCAATGGTATATTTTCGGCGGCGTGGTCCTGCTCGGTGCGGCCTATACATTCCTGCGCAATGAACATGTGCGCGTCGATGTCCTCTATTCGCAGCTCAGCGATCGCGGACGCATTCTGATCGACCTGTTCGGCATTATCGTTTTTCTCCTGCCGGCGACCGCTCTTCTGGCCTATTTGAGCTGGCCGTTTTTCCTCTCTTCTTTCCGCAGCGGCGAAGTTTCGATGAATGCCGGCGGCCTCATCCTCTGGCCGGCGAAGATTCTTTTGCCCGTCGGCTTTTCATTGCTGTTTCTTCAGGGCCTGTCGGAACTGGTCAAGCGCATGGCTGCCCTTGCAGGCGTGATTTCAATCGACACAAAATACGAAAAGCCGCTTCAATAGACACGTGACGTCAGGAAATATCGCTGCATGTTCTCACATGGTGTAATGCCACCCCTGATGTTTGCCGGCATGATCGCCTTCATGCTGATCGGCTTTCCTGTGGCCTTTTCACTGGCGGCTGTCGGCCTGTTCTTCGGCCTGCTCGGCATTTTCACGCAGCATTTCGAATGGAGTTTTCTGCAGGCTTTGCCGCTGCGCGTCTTCGGCATTATCGGCAATGATCTTTTGCTGGCCATCCCCTTCTTCACCTTGATGGGGGCCATTCTCGAGCGTTGCGGACTGGCAGAAGATATTCTTGAGGGCACGGGACAATTGTTTGGCTCGCTGCCCGGCGGCCTGGCTGTTGCCGTCATTCTGGTCGGCGCCGTGCTTGGCGCCATCACCGGCACGGTGGCGGCCTCGGTGATTGCCATGGGCGTGATCTCGCTGCCCATCATGATGCGCTATGGCTATGATCAGAAATTGGCGACCGGCGTCATTGCAGCATCGGGCACAATCACACAGCTCATTCCGCCATCGCTCGTTCTCGTCGTGCTGGCCGACCAGCTCGGCAAATCGGTGGGTGACATGTATGCGGGAGCGATCGGCCCCTCGCTGCTGCAGGTGACGATCTTCCTTCTCTATATTGCGGGCGTGGCCATCATGCGCCCGCAGCTCATGCCGCCCATTCCACAATCGGCGCGCGAGCCCATGGGCTGGAAACTGATCAGCCGGATTCTTTGGGGCATGATCCCCTCGATTGCGCTCATCTTTCTTGTGCTGGGCACGATTTTCATCGGCCTGGCAACGCCCACGGAGGCCGGCGCATTGGGCGCTGTCGGCGCCATGGGGCTGGCTGCCATGCACCGCCGCCTGACATGGGATCTCGTCAAACAGGCCATGGCCTCGACATCGACGCTGACCGCCATGGTGATTTTCATCCTGATCGGCTCGACGGTCTTTACCCTCATCTTTCAGGGATTGAATGGCGGCCGCTGGATTGAGCATATGCTCTCCGGCCTGCCCGGCGGTCAGATCGGCTTCCTCATCTTCGTCAATGTCTTCATTTTCATTCTCGCCTTCTTCCTCGATTTTTTCGAAATTGCCTTCATCGTCATTCCGCTGCTGGCGCCGGTGGCGGTGAAACTGGGCATCGATCTCATCTGGTTCGGCGTGCTGATCTGCGTGAATATGCAGACAAGCTTCATGCATCCGCCTTTCGGCTTCGCCTTGTTTTACTTGCGCGGCATTGCGCCGCCCGAGATCAAGAGCCGCGACATTTATCTGGGCGCGATCCCGTGGGTGATCATGCAGCTCATTCTCGTGGCCATTGTGATCTTCTGGCCGGAATCGGTCACCTCATGGCTCGACAATGGGCCCAAGGTCGACCCAAGCACGATCCAGATCGATGTTCCTGCCATCGGCGATCTGCCGACAGAATTGAAATTCTGAAACGCCGGAAGACAGACATAAAAAAAAGCCCCGGACTTTTGTCCGGGGCTTTTCTTTCATAAATCCGATCAGCCGCGCGTGCGCTGGCGAATGATGAAATTGTCGTAATTGGCTTCGGCAACCTGCCACCAGCTATATTGGTCGCTGCGGAAGCCCATATAGCTGTCATGCACTTTCTTGAACTTGGCATTTTTGCCGTTCAGATCGGCATAGACTTCATTGGCCGATTTCCAGCAGGCTTCCAGAATTTCCGGCGAGAAAGCGCGCAGACGCGTGCCCGCACCCAAGAGCCGCTTCAGCGCGATGACATTGCCATTGTCATATTTGGCCAGCATTTCCTGATTGGCATAGGCGGTGGCTGCGCGCAGGATCGTCTGGTAATGTTTCGGCAGCGCGTTGAACTTGTCGAGATTGGTGCAGAAATTGATCATTGCACCGCCTTCCCACCAGCCCGGATAATAATAGAAGGGCGCAACCTTGTTGAAGCCAAGCTTCTCATCGTCATAGGGGCCGACCCATTCGGCCGCATCGATCGTGCCCTTTTCAAGAGAGGGATAAATATCGCCGCCGGCAATCTGCTGTGGCACGACACCAAGCTTTTGCAAAACAGCACCGCCGAAACCGCCGATGCGAAATTTGAGACCGCTCAGATCGGAGGCCTTGGCGATCTCCTTGCGGAACCAGCCGCCCATCTGGGTGCCGGTATTGCCGGCAATGAAATTATTGACCTTGTAGGGCTCAAGGAATTCATTCATCAGCTGTTCGCCGCCGCCAAACATCATCCAGGCATTTTGCTGGCGCGCGTTGAGCCCGAAGGGAACGGCCGTGCCGAAGGCGAAAGTCGGATCCTTGCCCCAATAATAATAAAGGCAGGTATGGCAGGCCTCGACCGTGCCGTTGGAGACGGCATCCAGCGCCTGCAGCGCCGGGACGATTTCGCCGCCGGGAAAAACCTGCATCTGAAAGCGGCCATCGGTGGCCTCCGACACATATTTGGCGACCGTTTCAGCGCCGCCATGGATCGTGTCGAGCGAACGCGGAAAGCTCGTGGTCACGCGCCAGCGGATTTCCGGCATGGATTGTGCGATAGCGGGGGCGGCAACGGCTGCTGTACCAACGGCGGCCAAACCGGCGCCTTTCAGGAACTGACGACGTTTCATAGGCAAATGTCCTCCGCGCAATCTTCGCCTTTGTGGCGATCCCCCGTATGAAACCAATCCAGATTCATTTCGCAATCGGAAAAGCGCCAAGCTTGCGTCTTGATCCTCCACAATAAGTTCATGGGGGAAATCGGGCAGCCGGTGGCCGATCCGGCGACCGGACCCGTCCGCCGGGCATCTTGACGCGTAGATGCTTGCGATGGCACGCCGTGTTTGGTGGCGTGACCTGAAGGGACAGACGAGGGAGCTCCTCAATATGGCAAAAGTATCTTTTCTCGGCCTCGGCGTGATGGGCTTTCCGATGGCCGGGCATCTGGCGGCCAAGGGCCATGAGGTCTGCGTCTACAATCGCAACCCGGCCAAGGCACAGGCCTGGCTTGCCAAGCACAAGGGGCGCTCTGCTGCCACGCCGGCAGCTGCCGCCGAGGGCGCGGAAATCGTTTTCGCCTGTGTCGGCAATGATGACGATCTGCGCGCCGTCACGACCGGCGCAAACGGCGCTTTTGCCGGCATGACGAGCGGCGCGATTTTCGTCGATCACACAACCGCTTCTGCCGATGTCGCGCGCGAATTGCACGCGCAAGCCAAGGCCAAGGGCGTGGGCTTCATCGATGCGCCGGTCTCGGGCGGACAGGCGGGGGCCGAAAACGGCATTCTCACCGTCATGTGCGGTGGCGAAGCCGATGTTTACGCCAAGGTCGAGCCGGTCATTGCGGCCTTTGCCCGATCCTGCCGTCTGATGGGCGCATCGGGTGCTGGACAGTTGACGAAAATGGTCAATCAGATCTGCATTGCCGGTCTTGTGCAGGGCCTCTCGGAAGGCCTGCATTTCGCCCAGAAAGCAGGGCTCGATCCGGTTGCCGTCGTCGAGGTGATTTCGAAAGGCGCGGCGCAAAGCTGGCAGATGGAAAACCGCACGGCGACAATGGTCGCCGACAAATTCGACTTCGGCTTTGCGGTGGACTGGATGCGCAAGGATCTGTCCATCTGCCTGGCGGAAGCGCGGCGCAATGGAGCCAACCTGCCCGTCACAGCTTTGGTCGATCAATTCTATTCCGAAGTGCAGAAAATGGGCGGCGGGCGCTGGGATACATCCTCGCTGATGAAACGCCTCAATCGCTGAGCGGGCGCAAAGCACCGGCAGGAGATCGGCCCCAAAGCACGGGGCGGATCTCCGGCCCAAGTCGGCAAAAGCGCAGGGCCGCTTGAGATTCATGAGCGAGGGTTAACGCGCCAGGCCCGATTTTGGAGGCCAAAGGCCGCGCAAGGGCGCCAAAACGACGCCGCTCAAAAAGCCAAAGAGCTTCGATTGACAGGCATTTCGGACCTTTTTGACGCTTCGGCAGCGCATGTCCCAGCCTCTCATATGCAGAGCGGAAAAGCTTAAAACTGCTCATTCCATGAAAGAAAGCCGTTAAACTTTCCCCTTCATCTTGGGCCTCGTGTTCTGGACCATCCAGTTGCGTGCGTCATGAGTGAAGCGTCAGCCAAAGGAAAGAGACATGGTTTTGCCGGCGCCACATTGCGCCGCCTGAACGCGCGTCCGCGCCTTGGCGCCTCCAGCACCGGCAACCGCGCTTTCGACCTCGAACTTTTGCGGCTCTTTGCCCAAAGCCGCATGGCCTCCGTGCCGGCGCTGGCATCCATTGCCTTGCTCGTCGCCATTATGGCGGTCATCTGGGCCGATCCGGTGGATGTTCTGGTCTGGCTTGGTCTTGCCTGGGCCTGCCAGCTCATTTCCTTCAAGGCAGCAAAGCAGCTCGTCGCCTGTCGCGAGGCCGATGTCATCGTCGCCATCTGGCGGCGCCGCTTCATTGCAACGGAAGCCTGCCAGGGCCTGATCTGGGCCATTCTGCCGGTGCTCTTCCTCGATGCGACGAATGACAATGCCCGCATTTTCGTCCTCTTCGTGCTGATGCTGATTTCGGCGCTCATGTCGCTTGTCTCGGCCACGCTGCCGCTGGCCGTCTATGCGGGCCTCGCGCCCATGACGATTGCCGTCATCCTCCACATGCATCCGATCTGGCAGGAACAGACATGGCCGGTGGCCATCATTGCCAGCGGTGCGCAATTCTTTTTCATCCTGCTGGCGCGGCGCCTTTATGCAACCAGCGTCTCGAGCCTTTCCTTCCGGCTCGAAAAAGACATGCTGATCGCCGAGCTTGAAGAGGCCAAGGCCAATTCCGATGAAGCGCGCGAACGCGCCGAGGAAGCCAATCTCGCCAAATCGCGTTTTCTGGCGACCATGAGCCATGAATTGCGCACGCCGCTCAATGCCATTCTCGGCTTTTCCGAAGTGATGAAGGGCGAGCTTTTCGGCCCGCATGGCGTGGCCGCCTACAAGGAATATTCCAACGACATCCATGCCAGCGGCCAGCATCTCTTGATGCTCATCAATGAGATTCTCGATCTTTCGCGCGTTGAGGCCGGGCGTTACGAATTGCGCGAAGAGCCTGTCTCTCTCGCCCATGTCGTCGAAGATTGCCTGCATATTCTGTCGCTGCGCGCGCAAAAGCGCGGCATCGTCATTGCCGAAGCAATCGAAGGCGAATTGCCGCGCTTGTGGGGAGATGAGCGCGCGCTTCGCCAGATCACGCTCAATCTGCTGACCAATGCGATCAAATTCACACCGCCGGGCGGAAATGTCTCGCTCAAATGCGGCTGGACGCAATCGGGCGGACAATATTTGTCGATCCGCGACACGGGACCGGGCATTCCCGCGCATGAAATCCCGGTGGTTCTGTCGTCTTTCGGGCGCGGTTCGCTGGCGCAGAAAAATGCCGAAGAGGGCTCGGGTCTTGGCCTGCCCATCGTCAAGGGGCTCGTCGATCTGCATGGCGGCACATTCACCATCGATTCCGAGCCACGCCGCGGCACCGAAGTGACCGTCATCTTCCCGGCCGAGCGCGTCATTGCGGCACTCGCGCCCATCGACATGTCGCCCGATCATCGCGACGTGCGCGCGGCTGCCTGAGCCCTTCAAGCACAGCTCACGACTGGCTTTCGCCGGGCGAGCGATTATGGTGGGCCTGACAGACGCTGGAACCGGATGACATGAAACGCTTCATCGCGCCCCTCTGCCTTGCCTTCGCTTTGGTTCATCCGCTGGCGCTGGCCGCACAAACGGCAGCACCTGCCGCCCCGCCGCCAGCCCAAGCCGGCGAACGATTGCGCCCCCTGCCCGCCAATGCCACGACCAAGCACAGCATCGATCTGGGCGGGCGCAAGATGAGTTTTAGCGCGACAGCAGGCGCCATCCGGCTGTTCGATGCGCAGCAGGGCAGTCCGCAGGCCGATATTGCCTTCATCGCCTTTGCGCGCGACGAGATGAATCCTGCGCAACGGCCGGTGACTTTCGTCTTCAATGGTGGGCCCGGCTATGCATCGGCATGGCTCAATCTCGGCGCGCTCGGGCCATGGCGCCTGCCGATGGATGCAGCCTCCGCCATTCCCTCCGCCTCGCCGGTAACGCGCGACAATCCTGAGACATGGCTCGAATTCACCGATCTTGTTTTCATCGATCCGCCGACCACCGGCTATAGCCGCATTCACGGCGGCGATGATGTGCGTCGCCGTTTCTTCAGCGTCGATGGCGATATCGATGTGAATGCCGCCGCGATCCGCCGCTGGATCGAGGAAAACGGCCGCATGGCCTCGCCCAAATATATTGCGGGCGAAAGCTATGGCGGCTTTCGCACGCCGCGTCTGGCCCATGCGCTGCAAACGGATCAGGGTTATGGCGTGTCCGGCCTTGTGCTGATTTCGCCTGTGCTTGATTTTTCGCGCTTCAATGCACGCAATGGCCTGCTCGATCATGTGGCGCGCCTGCCCTCCTATGCTGCCTCCGCGCGACAGAAAGATGGGCGCACAATCACGCGCGAAAATCTCGCCGATGTCGAAGCCTATGCGACGGGAGAATTTCTGGCCGATCTCATGCGCGGCGTGAAAGACGAGGCCGCACTCGGCCGCCTCACCGGGCGCGTCTCCGAATTGACCGGGCTCGATCCCAAACTCGTGCGCAATCTTGCAGCGCGCATTCCCTCGCAGATTTTCCTGCGCGAATTGCATCGCAATGAAAAGCGCATCGGCAGCCAATATGATGCGCTTGTCACCGGCGCCGATCCCGCGCCCTTCTGGTCGCGCTCGGACGCTGATGACCAGATGCGCCTCGGCCTGCATGCGCCAATCATCTCGGCCATGGTCTCGCTCTATCAGGACAGGCTGAACTGGAAAGTTGAGGGCGCGCGCTATGCTTTCTTGAGCGAACAGGCCTCACGCCAATGGGATTGGGGACGCGGCGGCGCGGAATCGGTGAGCGCCTTGCGCCAGTCGCTCGGGCTCGATCCCAATATGCGCGTGCTTGTTGTGCACGGTCTGACCGATATTGTGACGCCCTATTTCGAAACGAAAATGGTGCTCGACCAAATCCCCGATATTGGCGCGCCGGGACGGCTGCAATTCAAAGTCTATGCAGGCGGCCACATGTTCTATTCGCAGGACGCCTCACGCCGCAAGTTCCGCGACGATGCGCGGGGGATTTACAAATAACCCCATCACTGCGAGCGAAGCGAATCCATTACGCCTGCCAAGGGCAATGCGCCGTCAGCCCTTCCCCGGCACTTTCGCCTGATCGAAAGTCGCCATGTCGCGATGGCAGGCGAGGGCTGCTTTCATCAGACCCACGGCCAGCGCCGCGCCTGTTCCCTCGCCAAGTCGCATGCCGAGATCGAGCAAGGGTTTTTTGCCCAAACGGCGCAGCACATCGGCATGTGCACCTTCGGCCGAAACATGGCCTGCAATGCAATGATCCAGCGCGCGATTGTCGATGGCATGCAGAATGGCAGCTGCCGCGGTCACGACATAGCCATCGAGCACGACAGGAATGCGCTCCATGCGCGCCGCCATAATCGCGCCGGCAATGGCTGCAATCTCGCGCCCGCCAAGCCGACGCAAAACCTCGAGCGGATCGGACAAATGTCCCGCATTGAGCGCCACGGCGCGTTTCACCGCATCGATCTTGCGGATGAGCGTGGCATCCTCGACGCCCGTGCCGCGCCCCACCCAATCTTCCGCACGACCGCCATAGAGCGCGTGATAAATGGCTGCCGCAATGGTCGTATTGCCGATGCCCATTTCACCCAGACAAAGCAGATCGGTACCGCCTGCAATCGCTTCCATGCCGAAGGCGAAAGTTGCAGCGCAGGCTGCCTCGTCAAAAGCCGGCTCCTGCGTAATGTCATGTGTGGGATAATCGAGCGCGAGTTCGAAGACTTTGAGCCCAATGTCATAGGTCGCGCAGATCTGGTTGATGGCTGCGCCGCCGGCGGCAAAATTTTCCAGCATGGCGCGGGTGACTTCCGGCGGATAGGCGCTGACGCCTTGCGCCACCACGCCATGATTTGCGGCAAAGACAGCCACCATCGGGCGCAAAATGGTGGGCTTGGATTTGCCCTGCCAGGCGGCCAGAAATTCAACGCATTGCTCCAGCCGTCCCAGCGCCCCGGCGGGCTTGGTCAATTGCGCCTCGCGCGCCTGCACCTCCTCGGCCATGGGCGTGGCCGCTTCGGGCATTTGGGGAAACAAATTGCGGATATCGTCGAAAGGCAGACCGGTGGCGGACATGAATGACCCATCAAAGTGATTGGCCGCTGTTTAAGCGCTCGGGCGCGGGAACTCAAATAAGCGGCCATTTCATCCCCCGCCCCGACTCAGGCAAGGTCGCGCCATGACCATTCTGTCCCTGCCCCTGCGGCTTGCCGCCGATCTTCTCGCCTGCCTGCGCTTTTATTCGCGCCTGCCGGTCCCCGTCCTTGCTTTCGAGACGGCGCCGTATGCCATGCTCGATTTCGCCCGCTCCGTCCGGCTTCTGCCTCTGGCGGGTGCCATTATCGGATCGATTGGGGCGGGCGTACTCCTGGCCAGTGCCGCGGCCGGCCTGCCGCCGCTCGCCTGCGCCGCCTTTGCCCTGGCGGCCCTCCTGCTCACCACCGGGGCCTTCCATGAGGATGGCTTGGCCGACAGTGCCGACGGGCTGGGCGGCGGGGTCACGCGCGAGCGCAAGCTCGAGATCATGAAGGACAGCCGGATCGGCACTTTTGGCGGGGCGGCACTTGTCTCCTCCCTGCTCCTGCGCACGATCCTGATCGCTGAACTTCTCACGCTTTTCGGCGCGGAACGGGCAGCCCTGCTGATCATTGCAGCCAATGCCGCCTCCCGCGTTGCGGCTCTGACACCCCATTATCTGCTGCCCCCGGCTCGCACCGATGGGGCAGCCTGGGCGGCAGCGCGCCCCCTGCCGGCAACGCTTGCCATCGCCGGAATATTGGCCAGCGCCATTGTTCTGGCGCCTAGCCTTGCCGGCGTGTCGCTCATCGCCCTTTTCGCCGGTTTGGCCGCCATGCTGGCGGGGGCCGGCATCATGACCGAGATTGCGCGCCGCCAGATCGGCGGCCAGACGGGCGATATTGCCGGGGCCTCACAACAAATTGCGGAAATCTTCTTCTTTGCAATTCTCGCCAGCCGTCTGGCGCATTAGACAGGCAGAATGAAACAGATCGCCAGCCCCTGCGTGAATATTTGCACCCTCGATGTCGCGGGCATGATTTGCCTCGGCTGCGGCCGCAGCCGTGAGGAAATCGGCGCGTGGATGATCATGAGCGAGGATGAACGCGCCGCCATCATCCAGCGCCTCGCAGAAAGAAAAAGCGAGACGCGGGCCTAAAAGCCCAAAATGCTCGCCAGAAAGCGTAGCGACACCAGAAGCAGGAAAATGCCGAAGGCGAGTTCGAGCTTGCGCTTGGTGAGCGCATGAGCGAGGCGCACGCCCAAAGGTGCGGTCAGAACGCTCACCGGCGCAAAGGCGATAATGCCG
>CAZHOK010000059.1:0-16881 GCA_964534115.1 uncultured Beijerinckia sp. | reverse complement strand
GTGCGGGAACGATAAACAGGCATGGGGCTCACCGAATTCAGCGAAAAAGGCGGGAGGCGCTTTCCTGCGCCCCGGCCGGTCGAGGAGAGATAAAGGACGATCCCGACAAGGTCAAAACGCACGCGCGTGATGGCGTGAACTCTCATCCTTCCCGCCGGTTTGAACCTCCGGGCGAGTTGAAGGAGGCATGATGAGGATGAATCCAGCAATGGGGTTGCTCGCAACCCTTGCCATTCTGCCAGCGACCGGCGCCGCAGGCGGCCAGGTTCACCCTGGCCGCCATTATGGATATGGTTACGGGCCGGGATGGGCCGCTGTTGGGCATTATGATTATGGGCCGCCACGGGCAGTCTGGGCCCATCGCCATGGCTGGCGGCACCATACGCCGGGCTCTTTCGGCTCCAGCGCTGTGGCACCGGGCTCTTTCGCCTGCCAGCATGATCCGGCCTATCGAATGGATCCGCGCTGTTAGGCGCCAAAAAGGCCTGATTGCCCAAGCTATGGCCAATCTCTGCCCGCCCAGCGGGCGGGGCGGGCCTCTGCGGCCCTCAAATGCCTCGTCCAGCCAATTGGCTTGTCTTTTGCTCAGCACTTATCACCTGCCGGACTTTCTGGAAGCTCGTCCGGCGGCTCGCCCCTTTGGGCGTTTCCTCCCTGACTTGCCCGCTCCTCTTCGGGGGAGCGGGTTTTTCGTGAGGGCTGCATCGCGCCCGAAGATTTATGCAGCGACCCGCGCGCCACCGATTATCGGAATCATCGTCGCCACCATCCTGCCCTTTGCGAATTGATACTCATGTTGCCTTGGCTTGCAGCGCGCACCGGAAACCTTGGCTTGGATGCTGCGTTGTCAAGCGGGGCTGTAATCGCAAGCATCCGCTGCGAGGCGTTGCAGGCACCATGCGGATCGAGGATGGGATATGACCTTTGCGCAAGATCTCCTGACCCGATATTCGGAAAATTTCCAGAACCGGCGCGAAACCGAAATGTCGGTTCCCGAATATCTCGAACTCTGCCGCAACGATGCCATGGCCTTTGCAAGCGCGCCTGAGCGTATTCTTGCAGCGATTGGCGAACCGGTGATTGTCGACACAAGCAAGGATGTCCGGCTCGGACGGATTTTTTCCAATCGTTCCATTCGAACCTATCCGGCTTTTGCCGAATTTTTCGGAATGGAAGATACGGTCGAGCGCATTGTCGCTTTCTTTCGCCATGCAGCTCAGGGGCTCGAGGAGCGCAAGCAGATACTTTATCTGCTGGGCCCTGTGGGTGGCGGCAAATCCTCACTGGCGGAACGATTGAAAGCCCTCATGGAGGCCAAGCCCATTTATGTGCTGAAGGCCGGCCAAGAGATCAGCCCCGTTTTTGAATCTCCGCTCGGCCTGTTCGATCCTGAGGTCATGGGTGCAGAACTGGAGGAGAGGTTTCATATTCCGCGTCGGCGGCTCACCGGTCTCATGTCGCCATGGTGCTTAAAGCGGCTGGATGAATTTGGCGGCGATATCACGCGTTTCAGCGTGGTCAAGCTCATGCCCTCGCGCCTGCGCCAGATTGCAGTGGCCAAAACGGAGCCTGGCGATGAGAACAACCAGGATATTTCTTCGCTGGTCGGAAAGGTCGATATTCGCAAGCTTGAAATGCTCGCCCAAAACGATCCCGATGCCTATTCCTATTCAGGCGGGCTCAATCGCGCCAATCAAGGCATTCTTGAATTTGTCGAAATGTTCAAGGCGCCGATCAAAATGCTGCATCCTCTGCTGACGGCAACGCAGGAAGGCAATTATATCGGCACCGAAAATATCGGTGCGATTCCTTTTGCCGGCATTATTCTGGCTCATTCCAATGAGAGCGAATGGCAGGCGTTTCGGAGCAATAAAAACAACGAGGCTTTTCTCGATCGCATTTACCTCATCAAAGTGCCCTATTGCCTGAGGGCGACTGAGGAGCAGAAAATCTACGAAAAGCTCATCCGCGGATCCGAGCTGTCCAATGCACCTTGTGCACCGGCGACGCTGGAAATGCTGGCGCGTTTTTCGGTTTTGTCGCGCCTGCGGCTGCACGAAAACTCATCCATGTTTTCCAAGCTGCGCGTTTACGATGGCGAAAGCATTCGCGAGACCGATCCGCGTGCGCGGTCCTTGCAGGAATATAAAGACGCCGCCGGTCCCGATGAAGGGATGGATGGCATATCGACCCGCTTCGCATTCAAGGTTCTGGCGGCTGCTTTCAATCATGATTCTGTCGAGATCGGGGCAGATCCTGTCCACCTGATGTTCGTGCTCGAACAGGCCATCCGGCGCGATCAGCTGCCGCCGGATATTGAAAAACGCTATATTGAATTTATCAAGGCGGAGCTTGCACCCCGTTATGCTGAATTCATCGGGCATGAGATCCAGAAAGCCTATCTGGAGAGCTATCACGATTACGGACAGAATCTCTTCGATCGCTATGTCGATTATGCCGATGCCTGGATCGAGGATTTCGATTTCAAGGATCCTGATACCGGGCAATTGCTCGATCGCGAATTGCTCAATCAGGAATTGACCAAGATCGAAAAGCCTGCAGGCATCGCCAATCCCAAGGATTTTCGCAATGAAGTCGTCAAGTTTGCGCTGCGCTCGCGCGCGGCCAATGGCGGCCGAAATCCCTCCTGGACGAGTTATGAGAAGATCCGCGAAGTCATCGAGCGGCGGATGTTCAGCCAGGTCGAGGATCTTCTGCCGGTCATTTCCTTCGGCTCCAAGAAGGATGGCGAGACAGAAAAGAAACATTCGGATTTCGTGATCCGCATGGCCGCGCGCGGATATACCGAACGTCAGGTCCGCAGGCTCGTTGAATGGTATATGCGGGTGAAGCAATCCGCCTGACGGAGATGCTGGATGTATGTCATTGATCGCCGCCTGAATCCGTCCGGCAAAAGCCTACCGAACCGGCAGCGATTCCTGCGGCGTGCCGGGGCGATCCTGCGTGAGGCCGTGCGGAACCTCTCCGCGTCTCGTCCGATCCGCGAAATGGGCGAGGGTGGTGTTGTCATCATTCCGGCGCGTGGGATCGATGAGCCTTGCTTCCGGACCGGGCGTGAGGGCGTGCATGGTCGCGTTCTGCCTGGCAATAAGGAATTTCTGGAAGGCGATCGCATTGCGCGCCCGCGCGCCAGTGGTTCGGGCAAAGGCAAGGGCGCTGGCTCTGGCGAGGGCGGTGGCGGTGAGGATGATTTTAAGGTCGCGCTGTCGGCTGATGAATTTCTGAGCCTTTTTCTGGAAGATCTCGAATTGCCCGATCTCGAGCGGCGCAAATTGTCGCAAACCGAAAGCGCGGGCCTGCGCCGTGCAGGTTTTCAGCGCAGCGGATCGCCCACCAATCTGGCTGTATCCCGGACCATGCGCAATGCATTGTCGCGTCGCATCGCTTTGCACCGGCCAAAACAGGACGATCTGGAGAAATTGCAGCTTGCCCTGCGCGCGCATGAAGAGGCCGGGCATGATGTGGATGTAAAAAGATTGCGCCTCCTCATCGAAGCGCATGGGCAACGCGCTCGTGCCATTCCCTATATCGATCCCATCGATATACGCTATCGCCGTTATGAGCCCTCGCCGCGCCCCATTGCTCAGGCCGTCATGTTCTGCATCATGGATGTGTCAGGTTCGATGACCGAGCATATGAAAGATATAGCAAAGCGCTTCTTCATATTGCTCTATGTTTTTTTGCAGAAACGCTACAAACAGGTCGAGCTTGTCTTTATCCGGCATACGGATGAGGCCAAAGAAGTCGATGAGAAAACCTTCTTCGAAAGCCGCGAAACTGGCGGTACGCGTGTCTCCTCCGCTCTTCAGGAGGCTTTGAAAATTGTTGGCGAGCGTTATCCGGTTGAGGATTGGAACATTTATATTGCCCAGGCCTCCGATGGCGATAATGAATCGGGCGACAATGAGCGTACTGCCCGGCTGATGCGCGATGGGCTGCTGCCTCTGTGCCAATATTACGCCTACCTCGAGGTCGATGAACCCCATAGCGACACGCCCATGTCGAGCCTGTGGAAGACTTATGACAATCTCGCTCCTGGGCCGGCCATGCGGCGCGTCACATTGCGTCAGGAAATTTATCCGGTCTTTCGCGAATTGTTCAGGCGGCGTCGGGAATTCTTGGAGGCAGGACAGGCATGAGCGCTCTTCTTTTCGAAGGGGCCGACTGGAGCTTCGATACGCTCCAGCGCATTCATGATCGCGTCGAGAAAATCGCCCACTCAGAACTGCAGCTCAATGTCTATCCAAACCAGATTGAGGTGATCACATCCGAGCAAATGCTGGATGCCTATGCCGCATCAGGCATGCCCATTCATTATGGTCATTGGTCTTTCGGGAAACGCTTTGTCCAGCATGAGGGCCTTTATCGCAAAGGCTACAGCGATCTTGCTTATGAGCTTGTCATCAATTCAAGCCCATGCATTTCTTATGTGATGGAAGGCAATTCGGCGCTCATGCAAACGCTGGTCATTGCCCATGCAGCTTTTGGCCATAATCATTTTTTCAAAAACAATCAGCTCTTTCGCGAATGGACCGATGCAGCGGGTATTCTCGATTATCTGCAATTTGCCAGAAACTACATTGCTCAATGCGAAGAAATTTATGGTGAGCGTCAAGTTGAGCATGTGCTCGATGCCGCACATGCCTTGATGAGCCATGGCATGCACCGTTCTGCGCGGCGGCGCAAAACCGACTTCAAGATGGAGCAGGCCCGCGCCAGAGAAAGGCGGGCTCATGATGAGCGCATGTATCATGAGCTCTGGGAGACATTGCCGGACGGCGCCCCAAAATCCAATCTGCGCACGCGTGGGGAGAGCCTTTCGGCCATTCTTGAATTGCCGCAGGAGAATATTCTTTATTTTCTGGAGAAGACGGCGCCGAAGCTGGCGCCCTGGCAGCGCGAGATTTTGCGCATCGTGCGGCTGATGGCGCAGTATTTTTATCCGCAACGACAGACCAAAGTGATGAATGAGGGCGTTGCCACTTATGTGCATTACAAAATCATGAATGCCCTTCATGCGAGCGGAAATATTTCAGATGGGGCTTATTTCGAGTTTCTGGCATCGCATACCAATGTCGTGTTCCAGCCATCATTCGACGAGCATCGTTTTTCCGGTATCAACCCTTACGCTCTGGGTTTTTCCATGATGCAGGATCTCGAGCGAATCTGCCTGCAGCCTTCGGCTGAGGATCGGGAATGGTTTCCTGATATTGCCGGTTGCAATGATCCTGTGCCGGTCTTGCATGACATATGGGCCCATTATCGAGACGAGAATTTTGTCGCTCAATTTCTGTCGCCTCGCCTCATGCGTGACTGGCGTATGTTTCAGCTGATTGACGATCCCGCTGAGTCAGCGTTGAAAGTGGAAGCCATTCACGATGAGCGAGGTTATCGTCGTATTCGACGTGCGCTTGCACGTGAATATGATATTGGCCATAGCGATCCCCAGATTGAGGTTGTTTCTGTCGATCTGGAGGGCGACCGGCGGCTGATCCTGCATCATAGGGTGAGGCATGGCAGATTGCTTGCCTCGCGCGAGGCCAGCGAAGTGCTGGCCTATCTCGCCGATCTGTGGGGCTATCCGGTTTTGCTGCGCGAGATTGACGAGCACGGCAGCGGCATGCGCGAACATACCGCTGAACCGCGCGTCCATGATTTCAGCGCTTGAAGACGATGGTTCAGGCGGTTTGAATGCGCGGCTTTCCGGCTGCAGCTTCCGATGTCAACCAACCTGCAATGGTGCGCCACTCACGGGAAAGCGTACCCATCCCAACAAAAAGAGAAAAATGGCCGCAAGGCGCGACGAGCATGCGCATGCGCACTTTGGGCGTGCCAACTTTTTCAAGAACGGCAAGGGCCTGTTCTTTTGGCACGATGTCATCGCGTGCCCCGCAGAGCACAAAAATCGGTGCGCGCACAGCTGCCAGATCGATGGTTTTCCCGAGCGCCTTGAAGCTTCCTGAAGCCAGTTCGTTACGATCGAAGAAATTGACAATCAATTCGCGTGTGTAGCGACCTGGCAGATTGAGATTGTTGCCGGTCCAATTTTCATAAGCAGCAATGGCATCGAGATCGCTGCGGGCGAATGATGCAGGATTGCGCTGCATGGTATCGATGGCAGCCCGCTCGTGGCCTTGCGTCGATCCCATCAAGCCAAGCCATTGCGCACCATTGACGATATCATTTTCAGGCAGGAGATCGGCATTCTCGCGCAGTTTCCTGGCGATCCGGACCATGGGAGACGATTTTGCCGCGACATTCACCGGTGTTCCGGCCAGAACGAGACGACGGATTTTGTCTGGGAAGCGCGCAGCCAGAATGAGTGCCAGCAGACCGCCCTGGCAAAGCCCGACGACATCGACATCGCCGCCGATATCGTCAAGGGCGACATTGAGATCGGCAAGATAGGTATCGATTGAGAAAAACCCCATGTCGGCTTTGGCCGAGCGCCAGTCAGTGACGAAGACCGGAGCTTTGCTTTCGCCAAGAACCGCAACGAGCGAGTGACGGCGCATCAGATCGACAAAAGATGCATCGTGAACCGTGAGCGGAGCAATAAGCAGAATCGCGCGCCCGCCAGTCTTGCGGTTCGCACCGAAACGGCGCAGGCGCATGGTGGAAAGTTCGCCGACAATCTCATTTTTGGATTGGAAAGCCGGGGCTTTATCTCTCGACCTCGTCAGGCATTCAGAAAGCTGCTTCAGCCAAAAAGCGCCGCTGTTTCGCGTTCCGATTTTATCATTGTCGTTGCAATTTTCTGGTTCAATACGCTTTAAAAAATCCATCGGTAAAACTCCCGATCAAAAAGGTCGAGTTTTACCCCCCAGCAATATCGGCCTCGAGAAAAGACTTAGCGAAGCTCTCTTGTCGTTGCAAGAAAGCTTCGCTGAAAGATTCAATTTTCAGGATGTTTTTCATCTCACATGTGGAGATGGGGCATTATTCTGCGGCTACAGGCTGAGACTTGGCTGTTTGAATCATGTGCCACAAGCGTCCCGGCGTTGCTGGCATCGGTACATCCTTGATGCCGTAAACACTCAAGGCATTGGCCAATGCATTGGCAACAGCAGGAAGTGCGCCGACGCAACCAGCTTCACCTGCGCCTTTGACACCAAGCGGATTGGTCTTCGTCGGCACAGGATTGCTCTTCACTTCGATCGGGCAGAAATTGTCGGCCTTCGGCATGGCGTAATCCATGAAGGAGCCGGCCAGCAATTCGCCGCTTTCAGGATCGTAGGTGAGATCTTCCATCAGCATCTGGCCGACGCCCTGCGAAACACCGCCATGGATCTGGCCCTTGAGCAGAAGCGGGTTGAGCACAGTGCCGACATCGTCGACGACATTGTAGCGAACAATATCGACCTTGCCTGTTTCCTCATCGATCTCGAGTTCGCAGACATGGCTGCCGTTTGGATAATTCATGAGATCATTGGCATAGACAGCGCTGGCAATGAGTCCGACTTCCATGCCTTCGGGAAGATTTTTGGGATTGGTCGAGCCGCGCGCGACTTCGCTGATCGTCAGGCTCTTGTTGGTGTTGCGACCGGTAAAGATACCTTCCTTGAAATCGATCGCATCGTCGCCCAGCATTTTGGCGGCGATTTTCGTTGCTTTGTCGACGATCTTTTCCGCAGCCAGATGGAGTGCAGAGCCGCCGACCGTGGCTGTGCGCGAGCCGCCTGTGCCCTCGCCGAAGAACACGGCATCCGTGTCGCCCTGCACATAATGGACGTCATCGGGCTTCATGCCCAAACGATCGCAGACGAGCTGTTTGAAGACGGTTTCATGTCCCTGGCCTTGCGTCACCGCGCCCGAAAGAATGGTCACCGTGCCGGAGCGATCGAAGCGGATTTCTGCGCCTTCAAAACCGGGCGCAGCAGCTTTTTCGATTGAATTGGACAGGCCGATGCCGCGCAGCTTGCCGCGCTTGCGCGCCTCAATGCGGCGCGCCTCAAAGCCTTTCCAATCGGCCATTTCAAGAACGAGATCCATGCCCTTTTCAAACTCGCCGGAATCATAGGTGAATTTCAGCGGCGTCTTGTAGGGAAGGGCGCTTGGCGGAATGAGATTGATGCGGCGGATTTCCACCGGATCCATTTTCAGTTCCAGGGCCGCCAAATCGATGATGCGCTCGATCACATAGGCAGCTTCAGGCCGGCCATTGCCGCGATAGGGGCGCATCGGATTTGTATTGGTGAAGACGGCGGTCACATCGACATGAATGGCAGGGGTCATATAGACGCCAGCCAGCGTGCCCAGATTGGAAGTGGCGCCGCCATCGCCGCCCGGCTGCAGATAGGCGCCGACATTGGCAATGGTCTTTACATGCAGGCCGAGAAACTTGCCGCTTTTGTCCAGCGCCAGCGCGGCTTCGGTGACATTGTCGCGCGCCTGCGCGTCGGACAAAAAAGCCTCGGAGCGTGTCGAGGTCCATTTGACGGGGCGAGCGACGACTTTGGAGGCAAAGAGCGTCAGAGCCACTTCATTATAGACACCCGATTTCATGCCGAAGGACCCGCCGATATCACCGGCGATCACATGCACTTTGCTCTCCGGCACGCGCAGGGTTTTGGCGAGCTGGCCGCGATAATGGATCGCGCGCTGCAGCGTCGTGTGTATCGTATAGCGATCGGCGAAAGGATCGTAATAGCCGACGCAGGCGCGTGGCTCCATCGTCGCCGCAGTGATGCGGTTGATGACGAATTTATGCCGGACAATATGGTCGGCTTTGGCGAAAGCGGCTTCCGTCGCTTCTTTGTTTCCTTCGAGATGGACGAAGGAAATATTGTTGACGCAATCGTCCCAGACCAGCGGCGCACCATCCTTGGGTGCATTTTCCGTCACAATATTGGCGGGCAGAACGTCATATTCGACATCGACCATTTCGGCTGCATCAAGTGCCTGCAGGCGCGTTTCGGCGACGACGAAGGCGACGTAATCGCCAACCCAGCGCACCTTGTCGCGGGTGAGTGCCGGAAATTTTCCCGTTTGCATCGGCGTGCCGTCGCGCTTTTTGCGGCCCTTGGGCATGGGCAGATCGGCATAGCCCGATTGCGCCCAATCATCGCCGGTCAGGACAGCGAGCACGCCCGGCACCTTTGCGGCGCGGCTGGTGTCGATCTTCAGGATTTTCGCATGGGCGTGCTGCGAGCGCACGACAACGCCGTGAACCATGCCCGGCATGGCGATATCGTCGGCATAACGACCGCCTCCACGGATCAGCCGGGGATCCTCAAAACGCGGTACCGGCTGGCCAAGCGCATATTCACCCATGTTCTTCCATCCCTTTTTTCGTTGACCCGGTCGGCGGCCGGAGATTGCCGTCGAGCCTGAGGCGTGAGTGCCCCTTTTATCCCGTCTCTTCGACCAAAGGACAAGAGAATCTCAGGCGGGAGCCGCCGTGACTTCGATCTCGATCCGCTTTTCCGGCGCCGAATAGCCGCCGACCCGGGTCAGAGTGACCGGGCAGGGCAGGCCGGGCATGGCCTTGCCGATCAGCGCCAGAGCCTCTTGGGGGCTTTCCTCACGGGCGAGGAAGACCGCCACGCGCCGGGCTCGGGACAGGTCTGTCCCGGCATCGGCCAGAGATGCGCGGATCGCTGCAGCAATGGCCGGCACTTGCACCGTCAGGCCCGGCCCAATGTCGGTAATGCCGGAGAGGAAGACGAGCCCATCGAGCGTCACGAATTTTGGCGGTGCGATGGGGGGATCATATTCGACGATTCGTTTCGCCGGTCCGCTCACCGCGGCCAGCGCTTCGAGATCGAGCTGCACGCGGGTCTCGCCGGGCAGCCGGTCGGGATCGAAGAAAGATGAGCTTGCACCGCGCAACGGGCCGGCAAGCAAAGCGCGCCTGGCATCGCTTGCTTCCTGCCGGCTCTGGCGGTCGCGCGTGAACAGGCGCGAGCGCACAATATTTTCGGGGCTGAAACCCGCATCGCGAATGGCGGCCAGCGCACTCTCCAGAGTGCGGGCCGTTTCCTCGCCGACGCTGCCCTGCGCCGGACTTGTCGCTGAAATGCGCAGCAGGCTGCGACCTTCAAATGTTGAATATTCCGAGACAATCATCGCCTGCACTCCGCCTTCATCGTCAGCTGGCGCGCTTGTCCAGCGCCGCAATGACATCGCCGACTTTCATCACATCGGCATATTTGTGGTGCAGGTCGAAGAGATTGACCTTGTGCGAAATATCGCTGCGATCGAAGCAGCATTCTTCCGCCATGACCATGTGGAAGCCATTCGAATAGCCATCCACCGTTGAAGCGCGCACACAGCCCGATGTGCTTTCGCCGATCACGATCACCGTATCGATGCGCATTTGCGTGAGATGTGCCAGAAGCGGCGTTCCGTAAAATCCGCTGGCGCGCTGTTTGGTGATGACAATGTCGCCGGCTTGCGGCGCCCATTCCGGACGTATGTCATAGACTTCCGGTCCGTCTTTGCTGCTGCGCCGGTTTGTTGCTTTGACGGCGCTTGGTTTGGAGGCCTCGCGCGTATCGGCTGTTGTGTAGAAGATCGGCAGTCCGGCCCTGCGGGCGGCGGCGAAAAGGCGCTTGGTCGGCTCAATCGCATTCCAGGCATTGATGCCGCATGAAGAGGGATAGTCTTTGGCAACTTCGGCCACCGGGCGAGGGCCTCCCTGATAGGCAAGCTCATAGAGATCGATGGCGAGCAGGGCAGCTTTCGGGCCGACATAGAGATCGCGCTTGTAGTGCTTGTAGAGATCCAGAATCTCGGCTGGAATGAGATCCTGCCAGCAATGATCTTCGAATGGGTCGATGGCGGCCATTTTATCCTCCCTTGATTTGTTTGCCTGCATTGTCAGGTGGATGGGGCCGCGAAGCAAGTCTGTCGGGCCGGGGGTTCAACAAAGTGGATGCCTTGGCTAATATGCCGGCCTGGAGATCATGACATGACACGTCCGATTGCGGACCGCACAGACATCCGTCACGGCGAGACCCTGCTGACCCTGCCCGAGCACACGGATGAGCAGGTCTATTTCATCGGGCGCATCAAAACGCCCTGGGCTGAGCGGGGCGCATGCCCAAGAGGTGGCGATGCGCAGGCGGGCCCGCTCTGCGAGATCGAGATTTTCGAGAATTTTCGCCCGGCGCTCGTCGGCATCGATCGGCACGAATATTTGCAGGTGCTGTACTGGATGCATCGGGCCCGTCGCGATCTGGCGACACAGGCGCCCCATGGCAGCACGAGCTCGCCGGGCACTTTCAGCCTGCGCTCGCCGATCCGTCCCAATCCGATTGCCTCCTCATTGGTGCGCCTGATCGAGCTGCGCCCGGACCGGCTCATCGTGCGCGGGCTCGATTGCGTGGATGGCACGCCTTTGATCGATCTCAAGCCGGATGTCTGCCCCAATGCGGGGCCGCGCATATGACGCGTGTGACGATCCGCATCGATTTCGACAATGGCCAGAATCTCGGCCATGGCAAAGTGCGCCTGCTGGAAATGGTGGATCTGCATGGTTCCATTTCATCGGCAGCGCGCGCCATGGACATGTCCTATCGCCGCGCCTGGCTGCTGGTCGATGAAGTCAATCGCATGTTCACATCGCCCGTCATTGAGACGCAATTGGGCGGCAAGGGCGGCGGCCATGCCAAATTGACGGAATTCGGGCGCATGCTTGTTGCCCATTATCGCGAGATCGAGAAAGAATCCGGCGCAGTCTTTGCTGAGCGTATTGCCTCGCTGGAAGCCAGACTCTCGACATTGGCGACACAGGATTAAGGCGTCAGGCGGCGCAGCTCCACGATCCGCCCCTCGGATATGGTTGCCACTTCATCGGCGAGCCGTTCCACTTCTTCCATGGAATGGCTGACATAAAGTGTCGGAATGGCAAAGCGCATGCGCATTCTGTCGAGATAAGGCAGAATTTCCGAGCGTCGTGCATGATCCAGAGACGCGAGCGGTTCATCCATCAGCATCAGGCGCGGACGCGCCAGAAGCGCGCGGCCGATGGCGACGCGTTGCTGTTCGCCGCCTGAAAGATGGCGAATGGGGCGCTCAAGAAGCCGTTCAATGCCGAGCAGATCGACGATCTCATCGAAATCGGCGGTCGGTGCACGATCCTTGGCGAAAAACGCGCCATAAGTGAGATTGTGCCGCACGTTTAAATGCGGAAACAAGCGGCCTTCTTGAAACACATAGCCGATGGCGCGCTCATGGGGCGCCAGATGAATGCGCTTTTGCGCGTCGAACCAGACGCGCCCATCCACCTCGATGCGACCGGCAGTGGGGCGCGCGAGGCCGGCCACAATATTGAGCAGGCTTGTCTTGCCCGATCCCGAAGGACCGAAAATGGCGGTCACAGGCCCGCTGCATGCGAGCTTCACTTCGAGATTGAAAGCGCCGGTGCGATTGTGCACGTCAATGAGGAGGCTCACAGATCGGCCCCTTTGCGCATGATGCGCCGTGCGAGAAGTTCGGAGGCGATCAGGGCCAGCATGGCAATGGCGACAGACACAAGCGTGAGGCGCAAGGCATTGTCATCGCCGCCAGGTGCTTGCGTGTAGGAATAGATCGACGTTGCAATGGTCTGCGTCTCGCCGGGAATGTTGGACACAAAAGTAATGGTGGCGCCGAATTCGCCGAGCGCCTTGGCAAAGCCAATGATCGCGCCAGCGAGTATGCCGGGCAATGCAAGCGGCAAAGTCACGGTGAAAAAAACCATGGAAGGGCGCGCGCCGAGCGTTGCGGCTGCAGCCTCAAGCCGCGGATCGATTGCCTCAATGGCAAGCCGGATCGCACGCACGACGAGCGGAAAGGCCATGACGGCGCAAGCCAGCGCCGCGCCGGTCCAGCGAAAAGAAAAGACAATGCCGCAGCACGATTCAAGCGCGCTGCCCACCGGGCCGCGCCGGCCGAAT
Source organism: uncultured Beijerinckia sp. (assembly GCA_964534115.1). GTDB lineage: Bacteria > Pseudomonadota > Alphaproteobacteria > Rhizobiales > Beijerinckiaceae > Terripilifer. The sequence continues at coordinate 3,979 of CAZHOK010000059.1, read as the reverse complement.
GTGATGAGCAGCAGATAGCCGGTCACAACAGGCGGCAGGACAAGCGGGAGATGCACAAGTCCATTGACAATCGACTTGCCCCAAAAATCCTTCCGCGCGAGCACATAAGCGCATGCAATCGCCAAAGGCAGGCTTGCCAATGTGGCTATGGTCGCCACTTTGAGACTGAGCCAGATGGCTGTGATTTCATCCGCCGTGAATTGCACGTTTCTTCCTATCGCAAAAAGATGAAGCCGCGTTTCTCAAAAACGCCAATGGCTGGCGCGCTTCCGAGAAAGGACAGGAAAGACGGTGCATCGGGATGGCTGGCAGAAGATGTGATCGCCACCGGATAGACGATGGCCGGGTGACTTTCTTTCGGGAAAGCGCCGACAATCTGCACTTTGGGTTCGGCTGCTGCATCTGTTGCATAGACGATGCCGAAAGGGGCTTCACCGCGCGCCACATAGGCCAAAGCCACGCGGACATTTTCACTCGCTGCAATTTTGTTGCGCAGATTTGCGAAGAGACCGAAATGTTCGAGTGCGGCTTTTGCATACCGGCCTGCCGGCACAGAATTGGGATCGGGCATGGCGAGCCGCCCGTCTTTCAGCAAAGCTGAGAGATCCAGATTGCGATCGATCGTAACGCGTTGCGGCGCGCCGGCTGGGCCTACAAGCACAAGCGAATTGCCGAGCAGATTGCGGCGGCTCCCGGTCCGGATCAGGCCGCGCCGGGCAAGAAAATCCATCCATTCCTCATCAGCAGACAGGAAGAGATCGGCGGGGGCGCCCTGTTCGATCTGGCGGGCGAGCTGGTTCGAGCCGGCATAGGAGAGCACCGGGCGCGCCCCTCCTGTGGCATGAAAAAGCCCGGCAATCTCCTCCAGCGCCTCGCGCAGGCTGGCGGCGGCAAAAATCGTCAGCGGGCGGCCTTGCGCGGCGGCGCCCGCCCCAAAGAGGCACGCTAGGGCCGCCCCTGCTTGGGCAAGCAGGGCCCGGCGGGTCGGGGACGTCATCTTTTTGCTCCGGTATATTCTCTAGAATATAGCGAAACCGGGCTTTGGCAAGAGCGCCGCCTGTGCCCTTTGCTCCAAATTGTTTTGCCGTTCCCGCTTGTCGCCCTATGTCTCTTGAGCTGGCTCAGGCTGGCGATTCCCGATCCGAAAGGTTTTTGCGTGACAAGCGGCGCCGGCTCACCCGTTGCACCTCCCGAGAGCCCGCCGAACACGAGACGGCTGTTCTTCACCGTCTTCCCGTCGATCATGCTGCCCATGTTCATGGCCATGAGCGACCAGACGATTGTCGCCAGCGCCTTGCCGGCCATTGCCGGGGCGCTTGGCGATGTCGAGCGGATCTCCTGGCCTGTTGTCGCCTATCTGCTCGCCATGACCATTGCCGCGCCCGTCTATGGCTATCTTGGCGACCGCTTCGGCCGCCGCCGCCTGATGCTGCTGGCGCTTGGCGTTTATATCTGCTCGTCGCTGGCCTGCGCCTTTGCACCATCGATCCTGCTGCTGGCTCTTGCGCGTTTCATGCAGGGGCTTGGCGGCGGCGGCCTGATGTCGCTGTCGCAAGCGCTCATTGGCGAAGCCGTCCCGCCGCGCCAGCGTGGCCAATTTCAAGGCTATCTCGCCGGCGTCGCTGTGACGGCATCCGCTTTTGGTCCTGTGGCAGGCGTTTTTCTGACCGAGCTTTTCGGCTGGCGGGCGATTTTTCTGATGAATCTGCCCGTCGGAATTCTCGCCATTCTGCTTACCTTGCGGCTGAAGCCGCGGCCGGTCGTGCGCCAGGGTGAATGGCATTTCGATTTTCCGGGCCTGTTTTATTTCATCTGTCTCGTCGTTCCGGTGCTGCTGGCGCTCGATCAGATCCGGGCTTTCGATGTTGAGCGGCGCCCGCTCATTCTTGCCATGCTGGGCACGGCTGTTGTGGCTTTCGTTTTGCTGATGCGGCGCGAGTGGAAAACAGAGACGCCGCTTCTGCCCGTGCGGCTGTTCCGGCAATCGGCCATCTGGCGCGCCGATCTGATGACTGCGTGCCACGGGGCGACGCTTGTTTCGCTGGTGGCTTTCTTACCGATCTATCTGCGCGCCGCGCGGCAGGCGAGCCCGGCCGATATTTCTTTCGTTCTGCTTGTCGTCACAACCGCCATTGGCATTGGCTCGGTGACGACGGGGCGCATTGTGTCGCGCACCGGCAGAACGATGATCTTTCCCTCCATCGGCATGATGGTGACGGCCTGCCTCATCATTATTTTTGCGCTTTATTCGCACCTTCTCTCGATCCCGCAGATCGCTGCGCTGCTGATGCTCAATGCCATTTCGATGGGTACGGTGATGGGTGTGGCGCAGGTGACGGTGCAGACGGCAGCTGGTCCGCATGCTCTTGGTCAGGCGGCAGCATCGGTGCAATTGTCGCGCTCTGTCGGCGCCTCGCTCGGCACAGCGACCATTGGAACGGTTTTGTTCGCCAGCATGGCTTGGCGCGATCCAGAGGCGGCGAGACTTTTCGGCGCCATTCTCAACGATACGCAAGCCGCTCTGTCATCCTTGCCCCCGCAGCGCGCCGCAGATGTGCGCGAGGGCGTGTCGGATGCTTTCCGAGCGGCTTTTCTGGCTCTTGCGCTTTTCCCGATTGTTGGATCGCTGCTGGCCTGGAGCAATCCCATGCGGCGCGTGTAAGGCCTGATCAGCTCGTCATCAGAACAGGCACTTCGGCATAATTCATGACATGGCTGGTCGCGCCGCCGAAAAACATCTGGCGCAGGCGGCTTTGCGTGTAGGCGCCCTTGATCAGAAGATCGCCCCCGAGCGCTTCGACGCCCCGCAAAATGGCCTCGCCGCTGTTGCGGTGCTTTGCATTGCGCACAACGAATTCGGCAGCAATGCCATGGTTGCGCAGCAATTCTGCGAAAATCTCGCCGGATGGGCCTTCCGAGCGGAATTCCTCCACTGTCATCACGCTGACCTTTTGCGCATGACGCAATAAGGGCATGGCCATGGCGCTGGCGCGTGCCGTCTCCATGCTCTGGTTCCAGGCGATGACGATATGTTCGGCTGTTTTCTCCGGCGGCTTGGGTGGTGCGAGCAGGATGGGGCGGCCGCTTTCAAACAAAACCGTTTCAGCCGTCGCCATGCGCGGATCGCCGCGATCTGTGCCGGGGCGGCCCAGAATCGTGCAATCGAAAATGCGGGCATAGCTGCCGATCTGACTGTCGCCGAATGAGCGTTCGCCCGTCCAGCCAAAGGAGGGCAGGCGCGCCTCGCCGCCGCGTCGGGCAAAGCCATTGTCGAGCATGAAAGTCTCGAATCGCTTGGCCGCCTCGTCAGCCATTTCCTTCCAGGTGTTCTGGTCTGAGACGGTCCAGCTCACCGGCATGTCGAAAGCGACAAGGTCAGGCAGATCGGGGCCAAGCGGCATGCCCTCGACGTAGGAATCGAACCGGCGCGCCACCAGCAGGGCGGTCTGCAGAACGGATTCCACGCCTGAATGGGATTCAACCGGCACCAAAAGGTTTTTCATGGCTCGAGCCCTTGGGGTTTTGACCGTCTGAGCATGGCACGAAGCGGGGTCGGCGAACAGATGCCACCTGCAACGCGTCAGGCTTGGGGCGGCCTTTCGCTGTTTGGGACCATTCTGGCCATGAGCGCGTGAGCGAGCCTATGCCGTGTCGCGTCCCGGACCGGAATGAATGCCAAACTGGCCCCGAGCAAAAAGGATATGGAGGCTTTTGCCAATCAAACCCCCGTTATGATGTGGAGCGGGGAAGCCATCAGGCATGTCAGCGATGCAAATGGACCGTTTGGCCAGAAACTGGCTTTGGTTTTCCAATAGGCTCTCGGTGCAGGTGCCTTTGGACATGTCGAGCAGGCTCCGGTCAGCCTGCAGACGACATGTCCTTTGGTTCAGGAATCCATCTTCAGCGCCGCAATAAACGCTTCCTGCGGAATCTCCACTTTGCCGAACTGGCGCATGCGCTTCTTGCCCTCTTTCTGCTT
>CAZHOK010000058.1:0-17661 GCA_964534115.1 uncultured Beijerinckia sp. | reverse complement strand
TTCGCTCGGCATCAAGCAGCTGTCGAGCGATCCTTTCACCTCGGCCAGCGCCGGTAGCGAAGAAGGCGGCGACCTCAAGAAGGGCGCAGTCGTGACCTGCGAAATTATGGAAGTGAAGGAAGGCGGCATCGATGTGAAGATTGCCGGCTCCGACCTCGTCACCTTCATCAAGCGCAGCGAACTCGCCCGTGACCGCGCCGACCAGCGCCCCGAGCGTTTCGCCGTCGGCGAAAAGGTCGATGCGCGCATCACGCAATTCGATCGCCGCGCCCGCAAGGTCTCGGTGTCGATCAAGGCTCTCGAAATGGCCGAAGAAAAGGAAGCCATTGCGGCTTACGGCTCAGCCGATTCGGGCGCTTCGCTTGGCGACATTCTCGGCGCTGCCCTCAAGGCACGCGATACCGACAAGAAGTAAACGTCTCCGCAAGGAGCTTTGCTCAGGGCCCGCGCAGAAATGTGCGGGCCTTTTTTTGAGCCTGCGTCACAATCGGCGAGCATTGCTTGCTTCCCCGCCGGTGTCTCTCTACGTTTCATCACGACAGACACAATGGATCGTCACATGGCCAGCTATCCGGATGCAGACCACATCGTCGATCGCCGCATTCTCCGGCGCAAACTCAGCTTCTGGAGAATTGTCACATTTCTGATCGTGGCCGGCGTCCTGGTCACGGCGGGCCTGTATTTCAGCACAAGCGACACGAAAAGCGGCCATCACATCGCCAGGCTTTCCATCGAAGGTGTCATCACCGGAGACAAGGATACGCTCAAACTCGTACGCGACATCGGCCATTCACGCACAGCCGATGCGCTGATCGTCTCGATTGAAAGCCCCGGCGGCACGACAACGGGCGCCGAACGCCTGTTCAAGGAATTACGCGCCATATCGGAAAAAAAACCCGTCGTTGCCGTCGTCGGAACCATGGCCGCGTCCGGTGGATATATTGCGGCTCTGGGCACAGATCGTATTTTTGCCGAAGGCAATTCTCTGGTCGGCTCCATTGGCGTTCTGTTCCAATATCCCAATTTCGGCAAGCTTCTGGAGACCGTCGGGGTTTCGGTTGAAAGCGTGAAATCCTCGCCCCTCAAAGCATCGCCAAGCGGCTATGAGCCGACGAGCCCGGAGGCGCGCGCCGCCATTGCAGCCCTCGTTGGCGATTCCTTTGCCTGGTTCAAGGATCTGGTCCAGACGCGCCGGGGCTTGAGCGAGGACGAGCTCGCGAAAGTGAGCGACGGGCGCGTCTTTACCGGCCGACAAAGCATCGACCTCAAATTGGTCGATGCGCTTGGCGGCGAGCGTGAGGCCATCGCCTGGCTGGAGCGGGAAAGGAAGATCGACAAGGGACTGCCCATTCGGGACTGGAAGAAAGACCGCAGCCTGGAGCGGCTCGGCCTGCTTGGCGCATCGGCGGCCGTCCTTGACGGCATGGGTCTCAGCGATCTGGCCGCCCCGCTGCGCCGTCTTGCAAGCCTCGGGGATGCCCGCCTCCTTGACGGTCTGGTTTCGATTTGGCAAGTTGCACCAGTCGATTGAGCTATTGTTGACTTTAGGACCCAGCTTTTTTGGTCCGTTTTGGCAGTTCATTTTTCCGGGGGCGCAAGTGATCAAATCAGAACTCGTTCAACGCATCGCGGAACGCAATCCTCATCTTTACCTGCGAGACGTCGAAAACATCGTGAACGCGATTCTCGACGAAATCACGCATGCCCTGTCGCGCGGAGACCGGGTTGAATTGCGCGGCTTTGGCGCCTTTTCCGTCAAGCGTCGCGACGCGCGCCTGGGCCGCAACCCACGCACCGGCGCCCATGTCGAAGTTGACGAAAAAGTCGTGCCTTTCTTCAAGACGGGCAAGGAAATGCGCGAGCGCCTGAACGAGGGCACGCCGGGCTGATGCCCGCCGCCGCGGGAGCAGGATGAAAACATTTCTCAAATGGCTTGTCCTCGCCCCCATCGGTGCGATCCTGATTGCTTTTGCCGTCACCAATCGTGAGCCGGTTCGGGTCATTTTCGACCCGCTTCCGGGCGCCTATTCGATCTTCGAAATCACCGCACCCCTGTTTATCGTTCTGTTTCTGGCGGCAGGGACAGGCGTGATTGCGGGCTCCTTTGCGACATGGCTCTCGCAACGCCGCCATCGTCAGATGGCGCGACAGGCGCGCGCCGATCTGGAACGGCTGCGCCGCGAGGCCGAAGCGCTGCGTGCGCAATTATCGTCCCGCACAGCCATAGAAGGCCCGCGCGAGACAGTCTGATCCTGTGAGGACGGCGCTGGACATCATGCCTGCTCCATGCGAGCAAAGCGCATGCTGTCCAATCCTTCGACTGCGGGCGCAGATTTTCTTGCCGGCCTGAACTTTCCCCAGCCCTTGCGGGACGCACTGGCGCGCCGCGCGCCGCCCAAAGGCCCAGTGATCAAGATTTGCGGTCTTTCGAGCGCCGATACGCTGGCCCATGCGCTGGATGCGGGTGCAGATATGGTGGGCCTCGTTTTCTTTCCCAAAAGCCCGCGACATGTTGAGCTGGAGGCAGCCGCCCGCCTCGCAGCCCTGGCCGGAGACCGCGCCATCAAGGTCGCTTTGACCGTCGATGCTGCCGATGATCTCCTCAAATCCATTGTCGCTGCTGCAAAGCCGGACATGCTGCAGCTACACGGCAAGGAGAGCCCGGCGCGGGCGATGGAGATCCGCAGCCTGTTCGGCCTGCCTGTCATGAAGGCCATCGGCATTTCGGGCCGGGGCGATCTGGCAACCGCCAGCCTCTATCATGGGGCTGCTGACCGCATCCTTTTCGATGCCAAACCGCCTGTCGGGGCAGATCTGCCCGGCGGGAATGGCCTGGTTTTCGACTGGGACCTGCTCAAAAACATCGATCTTCCGACCCCTTTCATGCTCTCGGGGGGGCTGGACCCCGAAAATGTCGCCCAAGCCCTGCGCCGGACGGGCTGCGGTGGCGTCGATGTCTCCTCCGGGGTCGAAAGCGCACCGGGCCAGAAGGATCCCGCCCGAATGTCCGCCTTCATCCAGTCGGTCCGAAGCGCAACCAGCGACATCGAAACCCTTGGTTCGGAAGGCGTGACGGGTTAAGACACGCTCCGACCGTCTGGAGCCATCCGTGAACAAAATCTCTCCAAATTCCTTCCGCACCGGCCCGGATGAGCGCGGCCATTTCGGCCTCTTCGGCGGCCGCTTCGTCGCCGAGACGTTGATGCCCCTCATTCTGGATCTGGAAAAAGCCTATGAAGTGGCCAAGGCCGATCCTGCCTTCCATGATGAGCTTGCGCATCTGGCGAAACATTATGTCGGGCGCCCGAGCCCGCTTTATTTTGCCGAACGCATGACGGAAGAACTCGGCGGCGCGAAAATCTATTTCAAGCGCGACGAGCTCAACCATACGGGCGCACACAAGATCAACAATGTGCTCGGCCAGATTTTGCTCGCACGCAGAATGGGCAAGAAGCGCATTATCGCAGAGACGGGTGCAGGCCAGCATGGCGTGGCAACCGCCACAGCCTGCGCGAAATATGGACTCGAATGCATCGTCTATATGGGCGCCGTCGACGTCGAGCGGCAAAAGCCGAATGTCTTCCGCATGAAAATGCTCGGCGCAAAGATTGTGCCGGTGGAATCGGGCGCGCGCACGCTGAAAGATGCCATGAACGAGGCGCTGCGCGATTGGGTCACCAATGTCGCCGATACATTTTATTGCATCGGCACGGCGGCAGGTCCTCATCCCTATCCGGCTATGGTGCGCGATTTCCAGTCGATCATCGGCAAGGAAACGCGTTGGCAGATGGAAGAACTCGAAGGCCGCCTGCCGGATTCGCTCGTTGCCTGCATTGGCGGCGGCTCAAATGCGATTGGCCTTTTCCATCCTTTCCTCGATGACAAGAGCGTCGAGATCTATGGCGTCGAAGCCGCCGGACATGGGCTCGCATTGCCAGAAGGCCATGCTGCTTCGCTTGCCGGCGGAAAGCCTGGCGTGCTGCATGGCAATCGAACCTATCTTCTGATGAATGACGATGGACAGATCATCGAAGGCCATTCGATTTCAGCCGGTCTCGATTATCCCGGTATCGGGCCCGAACATGCCTGGCTGCGCGATATCGGCCGCGTGACTTATGTGTCGGCGACTGACAAGGAAGCGCTGGAGGGGCTGCAATTATGCTGCCGGACGGAGGGCATTATTCCAGCCCTCGAGCCATCGCATGCTTTGGCCTATGTCATGAAGCTTGCACCGACAAAGCCGAAGGATCACTTGATGGTGGTCAATATCTGCGGCCGTGGCGACAAGGATATTTTCACTGTCGCCGAGCATCTGGGGGGAATGTGATGACGACGCGCATGGAAAAGCGCTTTGCTCTATGCAAAGCGGAAGGTCGCGCGGCGCTTGTCACCTTTCTCATGGCGGGCGATCCCGATCCAAAAACCTCGCTCGATCTCATCAAGGCACTGCCGCAGGCTGGAGCCGATGTCATTGAAATTGGCATGCCCTTCACCGATCCGATGGCCGATGGTCCCTCGATTCAGGCGGCCGGTCTGCGCGCCCTTGCAGCAGGAATGAGCCTGACAAAAACGCTCGATCTTGTCCGTGCATTCCGTAAAAATGACACAGATACGCCGATCGTGCTCATGGGCTATTTCAATCCGATCTATGTGCGCGGCGTTGAAAAATTCCTGGGTGAGGCGAAAGAAGCCGGTGTCGATGGATTGATCGTCGTCGACCTGCCGCCTGAAGAAGATGACGAACTCTGCCTGCCCGCATTGGCGGCTGGCCTGCATTTCATCAGACTGGCGACGCCGACGACCGACGAGAAACGCCTGCCGAAAGTTCTCACCAATACATCGGGCTTCCTCTATTATGTGTCGATCACCGGCATTACCGGGGCGGCAACACCGGATTACTCCAAAGTCGCGCAGGCGGTGCATCGCATCAAGGCGCAGACACAATTGCCGGTCGCTGTGGGATTTGGCGTCAAGAATGCACAGACTGCCGCTGCGCTTGCCGCTCACGCCGATGGCGTAGTCGTCGGCTCTGCCCTGATAGATGCGTTGAAAAATTCTCTCGATGCCCAGAACCGCGCAACTGGAACAACACTGACCGCCGTCACATCGCTTGTTTCAGACATTGCCCATGGCGTGCGTAGCGCACGCAAGGTCGCCGCAGAATAAATCGAGGATCCGATGAACTGGATTTCCAATGTCGTCCCGCCGAAGATCCGCTCTTTCCTCAAGCGCGAGACGCCCGAAAATCTCTGGGTGAAATGCCCGGACTCAGGCCAGCTCGTCTTCCATAAGGATCTCGAGGCCAATCTCTATGTTGTGCCCGGCTCCAATTATCACATGCGCTGCCCGGCCAAGACGCGCCTGGATTCGCTCTTCGACAACGCATCCTATGAGACGATTGCCACACCGGAAGTGCCGGCCGATCCGCTGAAGTTCAAAGACGTCAAGCGCTATACCGATCGTCTGAAAGAATATCGCTCCAAGACCGGCGCGCAGGATGCGGTGCGACTTGCAGCCGGCACGCTGGAAGGCGAGAAGGCGGTTGTCGCCGTTCAGGATTTCGAATTCATGGGCGGTTCGCTCGGCATGGCTGCGGGTGAAGCCATTATCACGGGTATGGAAGCAGCAATCGCACGGCGTGCGCCCTTCATTATTTTTACGGCATCGGGTGGCGCGCGCATGCAGGAAGGCATGTTCTCGCTGATGCAAATGCCGCGCACGACTGTTGCCGTGCAGCGTCTTCGCGCCGCAAAACTGCCCTATATTGTTGTGCTCACCAATCCGACAACGGGCGGCGTCACAGCTTCCTATGCCATGCTTGGCGACATTCATATTGCAGAGCCCGGCGCCGTCATCGGCTTTGCCGGCGCCCGCGTGATCGAGCAAACAATCCGCGAACGTCTGCCGGAAGGTTTCCAGCGCGCTGAATATCTCAAGAGCCATGGCATGGTCGATATGGTCGTACCGCGCGGCGAAATGCGCACAACGCTGGCGCGGCTTTGTCGCGTTCTGATGAACAGGCCGACCGCATCGGTCGCCTGAGGAAAGCCGTGCAAAACAACGCATCAGGAAATTCAAGCTCCAGGGACATGCTGGAGCGTTTCCTCAATCTTCATCCGCGCAAGATCGATCTGTCGCTTGGACGGACCATCGATCTGCTCGCCAAGCTCGGACATCCGCAGAAGCGACTGCCGCCGGTCATTCATGTTGCCGGCACAAATGGCAAGGGATCGACAGTCGCTTTCATGCGCGCCATGCTCGAGGCAGCCGGCAAAAGCGTCCATGTCTATACGTCACCTCATCTGGTGAATTTCCATGAACGAATCCGGCTTGGCGGGCCAGGCGGTGGCAAGCTCGTCAGCGAAGCCATGCTGGTCGATGCCTTTGTTCGTTGCGAAAATGCCAATGCGGGCGCATCCATCACAATTTTCGAAATCACGACAATCGCAGCCCTGCTGCTCTTCAGCGAACACCCTGCCGATTATCTGCTGCTCGAAGTTGGACTGGGTGGGCGCTATGATGCAACCAATGTCATCGATCGTCCGCTGGCCAGCGTGATCACCCCTGTATCCATGGATCATATGGATTTTCTCGGGCCGACTTTGGGTGAAATTGCATCGGCCAAGGCTGGCATCATCAAGTCGCAAACACCATCTTTCATCGGCCGCCAGAAAGATGAGGCTCTGCGAGTCATCGAGCGAGACGCGCACCGCGCACGCGCGCCGCTTTTTCTTTACGAGCGCGATTTTTCTGCTGCGGAAGAAAGCGGCCGTCTGATCTATGAAGATGCAAAGCAATTGCTGGATCTGCCGCTGCCGCGCCTTCAAGGGCGCCACCAGATCGACAATGCCGCACTGGCAATCGCAACGCTCCGCCATATCGCGCCTGATCTGACCAGCGCCAATTTCGAACAGGGCCTTCTGACAGCCGATTGGCCGGCCCGCCTGCAAAATCTGGCGCGGGGTGAGCTCATTCTGCTGGCGCCAGCGGGCGCTGAACTCTGGCTCGATGGCGGCCATAATGCCGATGGCGGCTCCGCACTTGCCGCAGCCATGGGCGAGCTGGAAGCAAAAAATCCCCGCCCGCTGGTTTTGATCTGCGGTTCCCTGGCGAGCAAGGAAACAGATGCCTTTCTGCGGGCCTTCTCCGGTCTTGCCAAAGAATTGCTGGCCGTGCCGATCATGGGCGAACATGCAGCACGCAGCGCGGCTGACATCGCCGCCATTGCCGAGGCGCAAGGCATAAAGGCACATATTGCTGGCGACGTTCCTTCGGCTCTGCATCAAATCGCAAACGCCAGCTGGAGCGTACCGCCACGTATTCTGATTTGCGGTTCGCTCTATTTGGCGGGCGAGGTTCTCGCCGCAAACGGCACGCCGCCGGAGTGAGGCTTCCAGATCGCGCCTCTCTCGCCTAGGATTGTGGTTATGAACACGATCTCCAAACCACAACATCCAGGACGGGGGGGCGAGGTACGGACTGGCCCGAAAGGCCGGGAAGCTGACCCCAGATCGCTTGCAGAAATTGCATTGCTCCTAGGTGCGCGTCCGCGCAGACGCGATCTGCTGATCGAATATCTTCATCACGTACAGGATTTTTATGGCCAGATTTCAGCAGGTCATTTGGCGGCGCTTGCAGAAGAATTGCACATCGGCCTCGCTGAGGCTTACGAGGTCGCAACTTTCTATGCGCATTTCGACGTTGTGAAAGAAGACGATCAGCCTGTCTTGCCGATCACCATCCGTATCTGCGATTCAATTGCCTGCCAGCTTGCTGGTGCTGAGGATCTGATCAGGACACTTGATATTCCAGGCGTCCGTATTTTGCGTGCTCCCTGTATAGGACAATGCGATCAAGCGCCTGCCGCGGTCTGCGGACAGAATGTCATTACGAGAGCCAATGGCGAGAATCTGCGCGCGGCTGTTCTATCGACACAAACCTCCGCAGTTCCGATTTGCAAAACAGATTATGAGACCTATCACGCCCATGGCGGCTATGCGCTCTTTGAGCGTCTGCGCATGGGCGAGATGACGCCTGAGCAGATTCTCACATCGCTTGATCATGCAGGTTTGCGTGGCATGGGGGGCGCAGGGTTTCCGACTGCCCGCAAATGGCGCGCGGTTAAAAGCATGGGCGGGAAAAAATATGTGATCGTCAATGCGGATGAAGGCGAGCCGGGCACATTCAAGGATCGCCACATTCTCGAGAGCGATCCACATCGCATGATCGAAGGCGCGCTGATCGCTGCACTCTCAATTGAGGCCGACGAGATTTTTCTTTATCTGCGCGATGAATATGCCGGTCTGCGCATCGCTCTGGAACGAGAGATTGCAAAATTGCCCGGCCATTGGCCGACCATCCATCTAAGGCGTGGTGCAGGCGCCTATATTTGCGGCGAGGAATCGGCGCTCATCGAATCGATTGAAGGAAAACGCGGCTACCCTCGGCAGCGTCCGCCGTTACCTTTCGAATCCGGACTTTTCGGTCGCCCGACACTCACCAATAATGTCGAGACGCTCTATTTCATTCGAGAGATCGTCGAAAAGGGCGGTCATGAATGGCGCGCACAACGGCGCCATGGCGCATCTGGACTGCGCCACTATTCTGTTTCGGGACGCATCCGCAGCCCCGGCGTGAAACTGGCGCCGGCCGGCCTCACCCTGCAGGAACTTCTGAGCGAATATTGTGGGGGAATGGCCGAGGGGCACAAGCTTTATGCCTATCTGCCGGGTGGTGCATCTGGAGGCATATTGCCGGCCTCGCTTGCACATATTCCGCTCGATTTTGGTTCGCTCGAAAAATATGGCTGTTTCATCGGCTCCGCTGCGATTGTGATCCTCTCTCAGGAAGACGATCTCAAACAGGCAGCACGCAATCTCATGGATTTTTTTGCCGATGAATCCTGCGGGCAATGCACGCCCTGCCGGGTCGGCACGGCCAAAGCAGCGCGACTGATGCAAGAGCAAAATTGGGATCTCGCTCTCTTGAGCGAACTCTCAAATGTCATGCAAGATGCATCGATCTGCGGACTTGGGCAGGCTGCTCCCAATCCAATCCTGTCTCTCATGCGCCATTTTCCCGAGCTTTTCGTCGAGGTGACGCCATGAGTGGGATCATCCGCTTCACGCTTGACGGGCGAGAAATCGAGGCGCGTGACGGCGAAACGATCTGGCAGACGGCGCAACGCGCGAAAGTCGACATTCCGCATCTGTGCCATCGCGATGCGCATTCCTATCGCCCGGACGGCAATTGCCGCTCCTGCATCGTTGAAATAGCCGGAGAACGTGTTCTGGCACCCTCCTGTCGTCGTCTTCCAACCGATGGAATGGTGGTGACAACAAAAAGCCCGCGTGCCGAAAAAGCCCGCGCGCTGGTAATCGAATTGCTTCTCGCCGATCAGCCGCCGCGCGCCATATCGCCTGATCCGGATTCGCATTTCTGGCAGCAGGCGGATCTGGCCGGCATCGAGCATAGCCGTTTCCCATCAACAAAGAGGCCCTCGACCACCGACGCAAGTCATCCCGCCATGCGCGTCAATCTCGATGCCTGCATTGAATGCGGGCTTTGTGTGCGCGCATGCCGTGAAGTTCAGGTCAATGACGTGATCGGAATGGCGCATCGCCACCATGCCACAAAGATTGTCTTTGATTTTGACGACCCCATGGGTGCATCGACCTGCGTGGCTTGCGGAGAATGTGTTCAGGCCTGCCCGACGGGCGCGCTCATGCCATCGGCCTATCTTGACGACAAGCAGCAAAGAACTGTCTGGCCGGATCGGCAGGTGGATTCGCTATGCCCCTATTGCGGGGTTGGTTGCCAGGTAAGCTTTCAGATCAAGGATGATCGCATCATTCACGTCGAGGGACGCGATGGGCCTGCCAATCACAACAGATTATGCGTGAAAGGTCGCTTCGGGCTGGATTATGTCGCCCATCCCCATCGCCTGACCAGGCCGCTCATCCGCCTCCCCGGCAAACCGAAATGTGCCGACGATAGTGTCGATCCTGCAAATCCCTTCACTCATTTCCGTGAGGCCAGCTGGCAGGAAGCACTCGATCGTGCCGCTGAAGGATTGCGCAATATTCGCGAGACGCGTGGATCCCAAGCGCTTGCGGGATTTGGTTCGGCAAAGGGCTCGAATGAAGAAGCCTATCTGTTTCAAAAACTCGTCCGAACGGGATTTGGAACAAATAATGTCGATCATTGCACACGGCTATGCCATGCCTCTTCTGTTGCAGCGCTGATGGAGGGCTTAAGTTCAGGCGCGGTATCTGCGCCTTTCGAGGCCGCACGGGATGCCGAGTTGATCATTGTCATCGGAGCCAATCCGGTCGTCAATCATCCGGTTGCTGCGACTTTCATCAAGAATGCGGTGCGCGAGCGCGGGGCGAAGCTGGTCGTCATCGATCCCCGCCGTCAGCTTTTGTCGCGCCACGCCTGGAAGCATCTTGCATTCAAACCCGGCAGCGATGTCGCTTTGCTCAATGCGATGATTCATACAATCATTGAAGAAGACCTCATCGATCAATCATTCATTTCCCGTTTCACGGAAGATTTTGACAGGCTCGCCGAGTATGCGCGTGATTTTTCTCCCGAAAAAATGTCGCCTCTCTGTGGCATTGACGCGGCAATCATTCGCGAAGTTGCGCGTGCTTATGCGCAGGCGCGCAGCTCTATCATCTTCTGGGGCATGGGGATCAGCCAGCATGTGCATGGAACGGACAATGCACGCTGCCTGATTGCACTGGCACTCATCACCGGACAGATCGGCAGGCCCGGCACCGGCCTGCATCCTTTGCGCGGACAGAACAACGTGCAAGGCGCATCCGATGCCGGCTTGATTCCGATGCTTTACCCCGATTATCGCAGTGTCGAGACGGCTCAGGTTCGGGATGTTTTCGAGACATTCTGGGGCCGCAAGCTCGATCCAAAACGTGGCCTGACCGTTGTCGAAATCATGCATGCAATCAAAGCCGGGCAAATCTGCGGCATGTATATTGAGGGCGAAAATCCGGCCATGTCGGACCCCGATCTCAACCATGCGCGCGAATCTCTCGCTGCACTCCAGCATCTGGTCGTGCAGGATATTTTCCTGACGGAAACAGCCTTTCATGCTGACGTTATTCTGCCCGCATCGGCTTTTCCTGAAAAAAGCGGGACCTTCACCAATACAGATCGGCGTGTGCAAATGGCGCGCGCAGCACTGCCCCTGCCCGGCGAGGCCCAACAGGATTGGTGGATTATCCAGGAGATAGGCCGCCGCATGGGGCTTGATTGGTCCTATGGCGGCCCCTCCGATATTTATGCCGAAATGAGCGCCATCATGCCCTCTCTTCAGCACATCACATGGGAAAGACTGGAGCGGGAGGGTGCGGTGACCTATCCGGCTGCAGAAAGCGGCCCCGGACATGACATTCTTTTCGATACAGGCTTCCCAACCCAAACGGGGCGCGCACGGATTGTACCGGCGCAAGCCTGCCCCCCCGATGAAAGCCCGGACGATACATATCCGCTGATCCTTTCGACCGGTCGCATTCTTGAACATTGGCATACAGGTTCGATGACACGTCGCGCATCTGTGCTCGACCGTCTCGAGCCCGAGGCCGTCGCCCTGATCGCGCCGGCTGAAATGAACCGGCAAGGATTCGCGTCTGGCCAGATGGTGGCTTTGGAAACGCGCCGGGGAAGGATCGAAATAGCAATGCGTGCCGATCGGGATGTTCCAGAAGGCATGGTCTTCCTGCCCTTCTGTTATTCGGAGGCGGCCGCAAATCTGCTGACAAATCCCGCGCTCGATCCCGCCGGGAAAATACCGGAATTCAAATTCTGCGCAGCCCGAATTCAGCGTCTTTAGTATGTAAATACTTATTTGTGTCGACTGTTAACCGATCCGGCTTAAGCCTGAAATGGGTAATAATTTCCGTAATCTAGCTAATTAATTGCTCAACAATCCCATTGATTTGATTTATTGTTTAGTTGTAAATAGCAGACTGCTAAAACTGCGGCGCAGAGCGAGAGCAAGATTAATGAAGGACGGTAGAATCCTTCTGGTCGACAAGATGCGCACCTCGCGCCGGCTCGCGGCAATCTATCTCAACAAAACAGGCCATTCGGTAACAGAAGCCGCGACGCCACGGGAGGCGAGAGGCAAGGCCCGGCTCGATGAAATCGATCTCGTCATACTGGACGTGCATCCTGATGATGAAGTCGCAGCGCATATGCTGGCGGTCGATGTCTCTCTGGGAGGCATTCCGATTATTGTTTTTTGCGAATCTTCTCGTCCGGAGGAGCGCATCGCCTGGCTCGAGCGGGGGGCGCGGGACGTTTTGAGCAAGCCAATTCATTTGCGTGAACTGCAATTACGAATCGCAAATGTTCCGTCTCCCAGAAATATAATTGCCACGCAGCTTCACGCCGACATGGCTTGCGGAAACATCAGGCTCGATGTCGCCAAACGAATTATCAAAGGCACAGACAAGACGGTCGCCCTGACTGCAAGCGAGTTCCGTCTGTTGTTACTCCTCTTGAAAAATGAAGGCACGCTTGTTGAGCGTCAGGCGATTTCACGCGACGCACTTGGCTATGAATATGAAGAAACGAGCCGATCTGTTGATGTCATGGTGAGTAAATTGCGCCGGAAACTCAAATTTATTGGTGCAAATCGCTTTATCCGCAGCATCCGCTCCGAAGGTTATCTTCTCATTCAGGACGAGAGGAAAAATCCCCGCCCTGACGAGCCCGCCCCTAACAAATCAAGCCCCTCTTTGCTGATCCAAACGGACAATTCATGACCAACTTGCCATCAACCAACATCACTCGCGCCCATCTGGCCGACGCTGTGTGCCGCGCGACTGGCCTTCCAAAAGCCGATGCCGGAGGGCTGGTCGAGATGTTCCTGGATCTGATTTCCGAGGCTCTTCTGCGCCGGGAGTCAGTCATGATTTCCGGATTTGGAAAATTTATCGTGCTCGAACGTGCCGCCCGAAAGGGTCGCAACGTCAAACTCGGCGTGAATGTCATGATCGAGCCACGTCTGGCGATTGTGTTCAAACCTGCACCCGGGTTGAACGCACAACTCAACAATCCATCCAGCGAAACCCAGACCCACCCGCAAAGGGCCGCAGCAGGCGCATGACTTGCTCCACAAAGTCTTTTGGGCACAAGGTCAGGAAAAATCTGGTCGATTACACGTCCGGCTCAAGGCCGGGACGGTGAGAGACCCGGACATGTCAGGCCGAGTGGCGGAATTGCCTTGAGGACGGCGCCACCGGCAGCCTATGGCGTGGCCGGAGTGGACAGCCAGGGGCCGTAACCGACCCCGACAGATGCCCGATGACGAAAAACGTGACAGGCTGTTGGAAAATCACGGCACCTCGTCTAGAAGCTTGGCCCACGCATTTTATCCGAGTGAGCAGCATGCCTCCTGCATGGAAAACGAAATACGGCGGCCGTCGCGTCAGACACGACCCCCCGACCATTGAAGAGGCCCTCGAGGCCGCCCAATGCCTAACGGATGATGTGTCCGCCCAGATCGAAATCGCAGCCCAGCTGATGGGCGTGAGCGAGGACGACGTTCGGGCCGTCACACAGCGCGCCCAGCGTCGTGCCACCATTCAGCGCGTCGCCCCGGCCATGCCATCCTCATCCGGCCGCGCGGTCATCGTCGAGCGCCGCACGACGCGTCGGCGCATTGCCGTTCCCTGACGCCGGGCAGGGCATTTGCAGCCCTCTCGGCGATCGGCTAGAAAAAGTAATCAGGCACCCGTAGCTCAGCTGGATGGAGCGTTGCCCTCCGAAGGCAAAGGTCGCACGTTCGAATCGTGCCGGGTGCGCCAATCATTTCACCGCCTCAACCAGCCTGGCATTGCCTGTTTCACGGGCGAATGTCTCTGTGGCAACCTGTGACTCAGTAAATCGCTGACAAAAATCAGGAATTGCAGATCCCGGCAGCCGCGGGATTGGAAAAATCCGAACGCGAAAATTGTACTGTCATGTGCTGAAAAATACGCGCCGGTAACCGGCTTGCCAACCTGCTTTGGGCAGCGGCAATATGAGCACCGATGTCGCGACCTCAAAAGGGAAAAAAGGAAGCGCATTGCGATCGCGGAACAGTCCTCTTTTGATTTCCGGACCGCCAGGCTGCATCGCATATCAGGCTTTTTGATCAATTTATAAATCGAAGCGAAAACGGATGTGATTTTGCGCTGATCGCTCCCTTGACTGAGCGATCAGCACGACGATCCCCAAATATTTTATTTTGTATTTCAGGTGTTCCAATGAGCCGTTTTATTGCGCTGTCTCTTGCCCTGCTCCTCATTTCGGGGTGCGCCAATCGGCGAACGACCGATGTGCCGCTTGAGGATTCCGGACAGGCACACAAGGTTAAATTTGGAACTGTCATCGCAGAGCGTCCCATCAGCATACGCAGCGAAAATACTGGAGCTATGGCCGGCGGAGCTTTGATTGGCGGCAGTGCAGGAGCCATCGTCTGGCAATCGAATGGCGGGATGCTGGCAGGCCTGATTGCTGGAGGATTGGCCGGAACTCTGGCTCATCGTATCGCTGAAACCGAGAATGGCATTGAATATACAATCGCGCTCTCAGACGGGACAACCATTGTTCTTGCCCAAATTCAGGGGCAAAACGAACCGGTTCATGCAGCTGGCTCAGTTGTGATGGTTCAGTTCGGCGCCAAGATGAACCGTGTATTGGCCGCCGACCACTTGCCGGCACAAATTAAGCCGATCCAAAAAGCACAGGTCGCTGGCGTTACGCCGCCCCGCTTCGGCGTGCGCTCCTGCGACAAAGGCCTGCTCGGCAGATCGACGCGCGAATCCTGCACAGAGCATTGATTCGATCAACTCAACAAGAATGTCTGGCTGAACTTGAATTCTGCTTTTTCATTTGCCTGGAATATCGAAATTGAAAGATGAAAAGTCACTCTGACGACTGATGCAGCATTGAGAGAAGTGCCGCTCTTTCTGGTGTGAAAATACCTTCAGGACTTAAGAGAAAACAAACAAAATGTTCCGCTTAAGCCAAGATTTCATGAGAGATAAATTCAGATTCTGTTCTGGCTGAAGCTTTGCAAATATTGCTTGAGTGCGAAAAAAATTTCTTCGACAGAGCATAATTTCATGACTCTCAATTAATTTCCCGGGTAGAATTTATGGCATGCGAACTTTGCGCATGTTTATGTTCTGAAGGAGATGCGTATCATGCGGATGAGATATTCGCATTCGGTCTTCGTTTCTTTCCTTCACGATACACAAGCCGCAATAGGGCTTATTTCAGCCATTGCACTTCCTGTTGTCATTGGATCTGCTGTTCTTGGAACTGAAGCTGGACTTTGGGCATACAAACGCCAATCCATGCAGGGAGCTGCCGATGCGGCTGCTTTGAGTGCTGTCATATCCAATACAACGGGCAATGCACTGCGCCTTCAGGGAAAATCTGTTGCTGCGGCGCAAGGATTTGCAGACGGGGTTAATGGCGTCAGCGTGACCATCAACACGCCGCCGCTCTCGGGCACCTATACGGGGCGCACCGGAGCTGTCGAGACAATCATTCTCCAACCGCAGAAGCCTGCCATTGCACAGTTTTTCTCCTCTGCAACGATCAATATACGCGCACGCGCCGTGGCCATCCAAAATCGTGCGGGCGCCTGCTTGCTCGCCCTCAATACTTCTTCGAAAGGCGCTATTGCACTTCAAGGCACATCCGCTGTTTCACTGTCAGGCTGCGATGCAGTTTCGAATTCTGCCAATGCAGAGGCCATATCAGTGAGCGGGGCAACCCGCCTGACCCTTGCAAATGCCAGTGCCGTCGGCGGGATCAGCAATGTCAATAATATCGTTGCGCAATCTGGCATCTGGAGTGGAGCAACTGCTGCACCAGATCCTTACTCCGATAAAAATTTTCCAAACTATGGGGCGTGTACCCAGGTCTATAAGAGCGGCAATGCGACCCTGCAGCCTGGTGTTTATTGTGGCGGCATTTCCCTGAGTGCAGGTGCAAAGGTCACGCTGCAACCGGGAATTTATTATCTGGACAGGAGCGATCTGAAGATTGCCGGCAATGCAAGTTTGAGCGGCACGGGCGTCACGCTTGTTTTCACATCCAGCACGGGCCGAAATTATGGCTCAGCCTCCATCTCCAGCAATGCTGTTGTGAATCTCTCTGCGCCGAATAGCGGTCCAACAGCAGGCATTGTCCTGTTCGGCGATCGTGCCATGCCCACAGGTACAGCCTTCAATCTCAGCGGCGGTGGAACACAGCAATGGACTGGCGCCATCTATCTGCCCAAAGCGGCCTTGACCTATTCAGGCGGAGCAACGGGTGGCTCGGGCTGCACGCAGATCATCGCTGACACAATCAATTTCACCGGAAATTCAAATCTATCGCTGTCATGCGAAGGGACAGGAACGACTCCCATGGGCAATCAAGTCGCGACACTTGTCGAGTAAGCCATGCTGCAAAATTCCAAACTTTTACTGCGCGATCAGCGTGGCGTTGCTGCCATCGAATTCGGGATCGTTTCAGCGGCCCTGCTGATTCTGTTCATTGCAGTCGTCGATCTGGGTATTGGATTTTATCGCAAAATGCAGGTGCAATCTGCTGCGCAACGGGCTGCCATCTATGCCAGCATTCGCGGATTTCATGCCGTCGGAATGTCCGACGTCATCACCTCCTCGCGCGGCGCGCTTGCGGCAAACCCTGCGCCGCGCCAGTTTTGTGCCTGCCCAACCAGCGCGGGATTGACTGAGGTGTCTTGCACAAGCACATGCAGCGCAAGCATTGGCGGCGTTGCATCGAGCTTCAAGCCGGGACTTTATGTGCGCGCCTCAGCGCGATCGACTTACACGCCGATCTTGCGCTATCCGACCTTGTCATCTCCGCTCACTTTTGAATCCACTCAAGTGGTGAGGATCAGATGAATAGGACAGCGCGAATCTGGGCCTCTCAAGATGGTAAGACGGCCGTAGAAATGGCACTGGTCGCACCTGTCTTCATCGCCCTGCTTTTTGGACTGCTGGAAGGCGCAATCATGCTCTGGACGCAGCTTGGACTTCAGACGGCAACCGACCGGGCTGCACGCTGCGCAGCAATCAATGTCTCCCAATGCGGCACATCAAGTCTTCTGCAAAATTATGCAGCCGGGCAGACCCTATCGGCAAAAATTCCTGCAAGCAGTTTCACCCTGACAAATGAAACCTGCGGATCAGCTGTGACAGGGCGCGTAAATGTTCGCTTCGTCGCCACGGAGGTGACACTCTCGGCTCGATCCTGCTTCCCGCGCTGAGGCAATTATGCTGCCTCAGACGCGCGGGTCTCAAACGTCGAGATTGGCGACATTAAGTGCATTTTCCTGAATGAACTCGCGGCGCGGCTCAACCACATCGCCCATCAATTTGACGAAAATATCGTCAGCCTCAACGCTTTCCTTGATGCGCACCTGCAGCAGGGAACGCGCATCGCGATCAAGGGTCGTTTCCCAAAGCTGCTCAGGATTCATCTCCCCGAGGCCTTTATAGCGCTGCATCTGGCTGATGCCCTTTTGGCCCGCAGCCATAATGGAATCGACCAGCGCGCTGGGGCCTGCAGCCTGCGTCTCGTCACCCTTGCGCACATAGTTTGCAGGTTGCCCGAAAACTTCTTTCA
>CAZHOK010000057.1:0-17718 GCA_964534115.1 uncultured Beijerinckia sp. | reverse complement strand
ACGCGGCAATCTATCTTCGGTTGCCAAGATGGATTGCTTCGCTTCGCTCGCAATGACGGCTCACTCCGGCAATGGAATAAACTCCTCATCGCCCGGCACGCGCTCGAATCTATTGGCTTTCCAGTCGGCTTTTGCCTGATCGATGCGCTCTTTGCTTGAATGTACGAAATTCCACCAGATGTGGCGCGGGCCATCCATCGGGTCGCCGCCGATCAGCATCAGTCGCGCGTTGGATAAAGCCAGCACGGAGATGCGGTCGCCGGGGCGCAGCACGAGCAATTGGCCGGGGCCGAATGTATCGCCCGCAATGTCGATCTCGCCCGAGACGACATAGAGTGCGCGCTCATCCACATCCGCATCGAAAGGCAGCGTCGCTCCCGGCGCGAGCACGGCTTCGGCGTAAAGCGTTTCATGCGGCATGGGGATGGCGGAGGTGGCGCCATAGGCGGACCCCAAAATCAGCCGCACGCGCTTGCCCTCGCCATCGATCACCGGCAAATCCTCGCGCGCAATATGTTTAAAAGCCGGATCGGTTTCTTCATGCGATTTCGGCAAAGCCAGCCAGGTCTGGATGCCAAAAAGCCTTGTGCCCGTGGCGCGCAGCTCCGGTGCGGTACGCTCCGAATGGGCAATGCCGCGCCCGGCTGTCATCAAATTCACGGCGCCGGGACGGATCGGCTGTACGATCCCTAAAGAATCGCGATGCATGATCTCGCCGTCGAAGAGATAAGTGACGGTTGAGAGGCCGATATGGGGATGGGGTCGCACATCGAGCCCGGCGCCCAACAAAAATTCATTCGGCCCCATCTGGTCGAAAAAGATGAAAGGCCCAACCATTTGCTTATGCGCGGAAGGCAGCGCGCGGCGCACTTCAAAACCGCCAATGTCGCGCGCACGCGGCACAATGACTTGCTCAATGGCGTCGCAGGAAAAAGCATTGCCGGGGATGGGATCGGTGTCGGGCAGGGATGACATGGGGCACTCCTGTCTCTGTTGCTGTCATGCGCTCCTTCTCCCAGAGGGAGAAGGTGTCAGCCGGAGGCTGACGGATGAGGGGCTACCATTCTCGTGAGAGTGTAACCCCTCACCCCGCTGCTGCGCAGCGACCCTCTCCCTTTGGGAGAGGGTGAAATTACTCCACGTCGAGCGGCTCGACGCCTTTGGGCGCGCCGCTGGCTGAGAGTGTGATTTTCTCGATGCGGCTTTCCGCATTTTTCAAAAGGCTTTCGCAATGGGCGCGCAGATGATTGCCCGTCTCATAGATTTCGATGGATTTTTCGAGCGAGACCTGCCCGCCCTCAAGCTGGCCGACGATTTCTTCCAGCCGCTTCAAAGCGTCCTCAAAGGGCAAAGCGGCAATTTCTGCAGGAATGGCGCTCACGGAAAAACCTCGCATTTCGAAAATCTCGATCTTCTATAGCACGCTCAGATGCGCGCGCCGACTCGAAGGCCCGCGCCGGGGCGCTCCTGCAGAATTTCGCGCCGGAAGCGGAAGAGCGCGGCCGGCCGCCCGCCGGTGGCGCGCGACATTTCGCCGGTGGGCTCCACCACAGCCGCGCTTTCCACCAGCCGGCGGAAATTCTGCTTGTGCAAATGGCGCCCGGAAATGGCCTCGACATTGCGCTGCAGGGCCGTGAGGGTGAAAGTTTCCGGCATGAGTTCGAAAATCACCGGACGATATTTCATTTTCGCCCGCAGCCGCCCCATGGCGGTGGCGAGAATGCGGCGGTGGTCATAGAGCATGCTCTGGCCCAGAGGCAAAGCGCGGCTGGCCCCATCCACACGCCCGTCGCGCTGGGCTTCATCCACAAGTCCCGCCTCATAGATCAGTTCGTAGCGCTCCAGCACATTGTCTTCGTCGATGGTTGCGTCCTTGCCGCCAAACAAAGCCTTGATGCGCTCGCGCCGCGCCGGACGCCCGGCGGGACTTTGCTTTTCCTGCGCGGCCCAATCTTTCAAGGCCGGCAGGATCAGGCGGTCGAGCATATCGGGCCGCCCGTTGCGCCAATCCTCCCAGGGGAAGAAAGAATACCAGGAGCGAAAAGTCGCATCGGGTGCTTCCTGGACAATTTCGCCGGTCCGGGTGAGCGCCAGATAGCCGATGGAGACCACATGCGGCTCGCGGTCGCCCGCCTGCGCATGGCGGCCGCGATCGCCAAATGTGTAGAGCTGTTCGACATAGCCCAAAGGCACGCCGGTCTGCTCGGCCACCCAGGCGCGCAGGCCGATTTCAAATGTGCGATGGGCAAGCGGATCGAAGGGCCCGGAGGGCAGGGCGGCCGTGCTCGTGGCACTGGTGGCACGCGCGACAAGGATCATCGGCTCGGGAAGATCGCCCGATGCATTGCTGAGCGCGACAATGGCCGCAGTCAGGCCGATTTCCAGATTGAGCTGGTGGCTCTTGGTCACGTCCGCATCTCTCCCGACAGGTCGAAGGAGAAAGGTATGCCTTCAAAACAATCTTCGCCACGCCCGATTGCGCCAATGGCAGATGTCATGCGCCCGGCGCGGCCGAGATAATCGTCGGCCAGCTGCACAAGCCGTGCATTGGGCGTGGCCGTGGGCGAAAGCCGGCGCAGGCGCTGCGCGGTTTCATATTCGCAAGCCGAAGGATTGAGCGCGCAATAGGAAATATAGGCAGCAGCGGTCGAACGGCTCACGCCGGCATAGCAATGGATCACGACAGGGTCTTTGCGATCCCATTGGCGCATGAAGCGCAGCAATTGGCCGATATGAGCGCTTTCGGGCAAGACATGGCCCTCCATGCGCTCGACAATATCCGACATGCCGACGAAGAGATGGCGCTCCGGTGCAATGTCATCGGGGCGGGGCACATGTGTGTCGGCATTGATCAAGGTGACGAGGCTGCGCGCGCCTGTTGCACGCACAATCTGCGACACTTTCGACAAGGAGCAGACATGAAGTTGCGCCATCTTTTCCTCACACGGCTCCGCTCATCTGCATCTCAATGTCCCGGAACCTCTCGATATAGAGATTTTCGGCATGGTCCGAGGGCATGGGTGCAATGAGCCTTTCGATCTCGCGGAGCGAAACGCCGGGACGGCCGAAAAACTTCTCCGCTTCCTCGACAGTAAAACCAGCCAGATGTGTCGCTTCGATGAAGGCAGCGGCGCGATCGGCGGATTTTGTCAGCCGGGCGGTCAAGGCCGATGGTTTGGCCGGCAGGGAAAAGCGCAAATGAATGGCCACAAGCAGGCGCGCCTCCACATCCTTATAGGCATCGCCGATGACGGTTTTGAATGGCGAGATCATATCGCCGATCACATATTCCGGGGCATCGTGCAAAAGCATCGTCAGGCGTTGGGCCGGCGTTATCGTCGTCTCCATGGCCGCTGCCATATGTTCGACGAGCAGCGAATGTTGGGCGACCGAAAAAATATGCGGTCCGCGCGTCTGCCCGTTCCAGCGCGCCATGCGCGCCAGGCCATGGGCAATGTCCTCCAGCTCGACATCGAGCGGCGAGGGATCGAGCAGATCGAGACGGCGGCCCGACAGCATGCGCTGCCAGGCGCGCGGGGGGTCTTTACGGGGCGGCATTTTTCCTCTTCGTTTGTCTGGGCGAGAGCGCAGCGCATTCGGCATGTCGGCAGCAGCCGACCAGATGATCGTTGACCATGCCGACAGCCTGGGCAAAAGCATAGACAATGGTCGGGCCGCAAAAATTGAATCCGCGCGCTTTCAGATCTTTGGAAATTTTCATCGACAAGGGCGTCTGCACCGGCATTTCGCCCATATGGCGGATCTTGTTTTGCAGCGGCGCGCCATCGAAGAAATTCCAAAGATAATTTGCAAAGCCCTGCTCGTCCTGAATCTTCAGATAAGCGCGGGCCGATGTGATGCTGCTCTCGATCTTGGCGCGATTGCGCACGATGCCGGCATCTTGCATCAGCTTTTCGACTTTCCGCCCGTTGTAGCGGGCGATTTTTTCCGGCTCGAAACCATCGAAAGCGGCGCGAAAAGAATCGCGCTTGCGCAAAATGGTGATCCACGAGAGGCCCGCCTGAAACCCGTCGAGCAATAGTTTTTCAAACAAAGCGCGGTCGTCCCATTCGGGCACGCCCCATTCCTCATCGTGATAGGCGATATAGAGCGGATCGGCGACGCCCGGCCAGGGGCAACGGGCCTTGCCATCTTGGTGCAGAATATGGGTGCGCAGGGGTTTGTCGATCATGCGGGGCGAATCTAGCTGCTGCTGCGGCCAAGCGAAAGCCTAGCGCGTTCCCGCTTCGGCCTCGGGCAGAATGTCGATCAGGGCGCCCGCGCAGGTGAGCGGTGTGGCGTCAGCCACAGCCTCTGCCGCGCGGTCGGTGCGGATCATGGCAAGTGCGCGTCCGGAGGCTGCTGCCGATCCCAAAGTGCCGACAAGCATGTCACCGGCGAAAATCTCACTGCCGGGCGCAGGAATGGCACCGCGCAATTGCACCGACAAAATGCGCTTGCGCAGCGCACCGCGATGCTCCATGCGCGAGACGACTTCCTGCCCGACATAGCAGCCCTTGCGGAAATCAAGCCCGTGGATGCGATCCATATCGGCATCGTGGGGAAAAATATCATTCCATTGAAAATCGATTCCGCCCTGGGGAATCCCGCAATGGATGCGATGCCTATCATAGTCGCCGCGCGTGCCTTTTGCGGCGGCTTGCGCCTGCAGGCGATCGAGAATGGCCCGGCGGCCCATATGCATGTCGCGCGGATCGTCGAAGATCAGCGCATTGCCGGCAGGCTCCGCCTCGCCGTCCCACAAAGCAAGAATGCCAAGGGCCGGTTCTTCGGCAATCGCGATCTGGGCCCGCAATTTGTACATGGCGAGCCGTTTGGCGAGTGCGCCGATCTGTGCGCTATCCGTATCGAGCAGGAAGCCCGCCTCATCTTCGACGATGAGAAAATCGAACAGGATTTTTCCCTGTGGCGTCAGCAGCGCGCCAAAGCCCGCCTGTTCGCGGCTCACTTTATCCATGTTGCAGGTGACGAGCCCTTGCAGGAAGCTCCTCGCATCTTGCCCGGCGACGCGCAGCAATCCGCGGTCGTCGAGAAAAGCTGAAGCCATGTTGCAATCTCCGTTTGCCATGCCGGACAAGGTATGGGGATGCGGGCGCGCCAGCGCAAGGCTTGATTGCTCAAACCTCTGGCATGAAACTATGCCAGACGGCATCGGCACCGATCCGGACCACATGGATGCGGGGCGGGGAGAGGCCGAGATCGGCAAAGCGTTGGCAGCGCAGGGCCGCGATCCGTGCCTGTGGGTCAGGATCGCGCGGGGGCGCAAGCGCCAAAGCCGGCCGGACAAAGGATTCGAAAGGCCCGCGCCTGGCGCGGATGCAGGGCTCTTCAAGCACAGCCTTGAGAATGGCAAGCATTTCGCGGCCCTCGCCATCGAATGACCGGGTCTTGAGCACGGCTAGCGGATCGAAGCCCGGCCCTTTTTTGAGCCCGCGCTCGAAAATCGGCGGCAATTCGTTCCATTCGACGGGAATACGCAGGCGCTCAAGCTCGCCACTGCCGGCGGCATCCAGAATTTTCGCGCGCAGGGCTGCGACGCGCACCGGTAAAGCGGCGGGATCTGTTATGGGGGCTGAAATCTGTTCGGCGGGTGCTTTGGCCATGGGCCTTGTCTAGCGCTGCAAGGGGGCAGTGCGAAGACTGGCTGGTCTAATGGCGGCTGGCCAGCGAAAATTCACCGCCGATGATCCGCTCAGGCAGGCTGCGGGCGAAAGCCGCAACATGCTCTTCGCCATGAATGAGGACCAATTCCTGAAAAGCCGCAAACAAAGCGGCATGAGCGAAAGAATCGCTCTCAATGCCGGCGAGGATCGCTTCGGCAAAGGCTTCTGTGACAAAGCCCAGAGCTTCCCGCCGGGTTTCGGCGGCCTCCGGGTCTTCGATGGCTGAAAGGATCAGGTCGTTCATTTCGACGCAGACACTAACCGCTGTCGTAAGATCCCGTAAGGCCTCCTCTTTCGAAAAGGTTAATGACCAAGAGCCATCCGCATTGCGGGGCCGACCTTGGCTTTTTGCGCAGCAATCCATCGGACGTCTTTAAGGCAGAGGCCTTCCGTCGTCGCAATATTTAGGGCCCTTTGTCCATCACATCGCGCGCCAGTTTTAGAATGCGCACCAGCCCCGGCGTCACCGGCAGATCGCCGAGCGCTGCGGGATCGGCCCAGATCAATTGCGGTGCTTCCGCGCTTGGTGTGCCATCGCCGGAGAGCCAATGGGCCGCGAATGAAGCCACAACAAAATGCCGGCGGACGCGCCCGTCATCATCGCGCTGGAGGACTTGCGTATGTCCGGCAAAACCGACGATCCGCGCCGTGACACCCGTTTCCTCGTGCAATTCGCGCAGAGCGGCTTCTTCAAGCGTTTCGCCCGTTTCCACCACGCCGCCCGGCAATGAAAAAACATCTGGCGCGGGCGGGGCCGTGCGTGCGCCAAGCAAAACCTTGCCGTCGCGAAATACGGCAATGCTGGCGGCCAGAAACGGACGGTCTGGATAAAGCCGGCTCACGGATACAGCCGTTCCTTGGTCCATTCGCTGTCAGGCGTTTGCCGGCTGAAGGTGACGCGATCATGCAGGCGGAACGGACGATCCTGCCAGAATTCGATCTGCACGGGCAGAATGCGATAGCCATTCCAATGCGGGGGACGCGGCACTTCGCCCAGTCCGAAACGCGCGGCTTCGCGCGCCACTGCTTTCTCCAGCGCGAAACGGCCTTCCATCGGGCGCGATTGCTTGCTTGCCCAAGCGCCGATGCGACTGTCGCGCGGACGCGAGGCAAAATATTCGTCAGCCTCGCGCGCGCTCACCATTTCCACCGGTCCGCGCACGCGCACCTGGCGGCGCAACGATTTCCAATGGAAAACAAGTGCGGCTTTCATATTCGATGACAATTCGAGACCCTTGGCGCTTTCGCTGTTCGTGTAGAAAACGAAACCGCGCGGCTCGAGGCCTTTCAGCAGCACCATGCGCGCATCCGGCATGCCCTCCGAATCGACGGTCGCGAGCGTCATGGCATTGGGGTCGTTGATCTCTTTTGCGCCGGCCTCGTCGAACCATTGCCGGAAAAGCGGAAATGGGTCGCCAGCCTCGGTAAAGTCACTTTGCATTAACCTGTTCCGTCGTTTGATTTGAGACGATTGCTGCTGGAGCCGGACGGGCCAAGACATGTCTCATCAGCCCAAATATAACATAGCGCTGCGTCTGCGCCTCCTCGTCCTTTGCGCCCTTGCCCCTGCCATGGCCGGTTGTTCTACGGCAATCCCTCTGCCGGGGCTCATTTCGCGCGAGGATGTGACCGATTCCATCGCGCGTTTCTCCTCGCCTTTGTCGCCGCGGCTCGATTCTGAGGATTGGCGCCGCGCTCTGGCCGCGCTTGGGGTCGCGCTCGATCCGCAGGGCCCCGGCGCAGCGGTCGACTGGGCCAATCCGTCCTCCGGCCTGAAGGGTCGTTTCATGCCGCTCGGGGAGGCTTTTGCGCAGGATCGGCGCTTGTG
This sequence comes from uncultured Beijerinckia sp., assembly GCA_964534115.1. GTDB lineage: Bacteria > Pseudomonadota > Alphaproteobacteria > Rhizobiales > Beijerinckiaceae > Terripilifer. The sequence goes on along the minus strand of CAZHOK010000057.1, from coordinate 10,206 downwards.
CCGGAATTTCCGTGCCGAGATCGGCATTGAAGAGGCCGTGCAGGGGACGGGCTGTCGCACAATGGCCGGAGACTGGGCTGTTGTGGAGGTCAGGCCCGCGCAACGCGCCTCCGTCATTCCTCTCTCGCCTCTCTTGCGCGGCGGGCCCGCTCACCCACATATGGGCTGAGACGAAAGCGCCCGCGCCTGATTGGGCGGGCGGAGGTTTGGGCTCATACATGCGTGATCCATATTCAGTGCTCGGCGTGGGCAAATCGTCGTCGGCCGACGACATCAAGAAAGCCTTCCGCAAGCTCGCCAAAAAATATCATCCGGATCAGAACACCGGAGACCCCAAGGCGCAGGAGCGCTTTGCGGAAGTCTCTTCCGCTTATGAAATTCTCGGCGACGAGAAGAAACGCGCGCAATTCGACCGTGGCGAGATCGATGCCGAGGGCAAGCCGCGCGGGTTTGAGGGTTTTGGCGCCGGGGCGGGGCCGTTCCGGCGCGGAGCCGGCGATGGCGGTTTCAATTTCGACTTCGATGTCGGCGGCGGCGGGCGCGGGCCGCGCGGCGGCGGCGGGTTCGATCCCGGCGATTTCTTCGATCTTTTTGGCGGCCGCGGGCGTCAGCGGGCGGCCCAGCGTGGGCCTGATATTTCAGAGACGGTCAGCATATCCTTGACGGATGCCGTGCGCGGGACGAGCGCGCGCGTTGTGCTGCCGACAGGCAAGCAGCTCGATGTCGCCATTCCCGCCGGCATTGAGGATGGCAAGACAATCCGCCTCAAGGGTCAGGGCCATGCGGGGCAGGGCGGCGGGCCGCCGGGCGATGCGATGATCGTCGTGCGCATTGCGCGCCATCCGTTCTTTCGCATCGAGGGGCGCGATGTGCGGCTCGATCTGCCCATCACGCTTTACGAGGCCATTCTCGGCGGCAAAGTCGAAGTGCCGACGCTCACCGGCAAGGTGGAATTGTCGGTGCCTGCCGGCAGCAATGGCGGACGCATTTTACGCCTGCGCGGCAAGGGGATTCCGGCAGCAGACGGCAAGCCGGCAGGCGATCTTCTGATCGCTCTGCGCATTGTCCTGCCAGATGCACCCTCGGCCGAACTCGAAGATCTCATGCGTCATTGGCAGGCCAACAGGCCCTATGATCCGCGCAAGGAACTCGGCTGATCTTTTGTCGGTCGGCATAGGTCAGGCCTTAGCGCGTCTCATAAAGGGGCGCGGATTTGGCCGGGCGCTGCGGCAGGCTCGATGCCATCAGGCCGATCAGGACGGCCAATGCGAGGACGACCAGCACCAAAACCCGCAGCCCTCTCACGCCTGGCGCCTTTGTGCCCGGATCGGCGCGCGGCGTCATGTCTTCGGCGGGCGGCTTGTTCCTTTGGGCCGCGATAGCGTGGGGGAAGGGCGCAACCCTGTTTTCTGGCAGGGGTGCTGTCAGGAATTCGGGCAGAGGTTCCCGGGCAATGCTGTCGAAGGCGGCATGCAGCAGGCGTTGCTGGCCCCGCCAGCCGGCCAGCCGCGCGCCCGCTTCGGGATGGAGCGCAAGCCAGGCCTCGATTTCCGCCCGTCTCCAGCTCGATGTCTCACAATCGAGGAAGGCACAGAGTTCCGCATCGCTGACGGTCGGGCGGGGCTGGCTCATTTGACCAACCGCAAATGGGGCGCATGTCGCACGCCATGGGTGAGCCGGGTTTCAAAATGGCGGCTCAACATCTGCCGGGCCGTGGTCAGGCGCCCGAGTACGATATGGCGATTGAGTCCCAGAGCCTTGGCTGCCTCCTCATAGGAAAAGCCTTCGAGCGCAACCAGCAGCAGCGCCGCGCGATGGCCGAGGGGCAAGGCCAGAAGAGCTGGAGCCAGATCCGCTCCCGCAGTGGATTTCGTCTCCGCCCGCTCTTGCTGGAGGCGAAAAAGCGCCCCGTAAAGCTCGGCCCGCAGATTTGGACCGCGATTGACCAGCGGATCGCGCAAAACTTTATGGACGGCGCGCAAGACCGCCTCGTCGGTCTCGCGCCGGCTCGCCGGATCGGCGCAACAGGCCAAGCCGGCAGCAAATCGCCGGAGGCCAGGAAGCAGCGGGAGGATTTCAGTCCGGCTGGGCAAGGGAGGGATCCCGGATGGATTCTCTATCCCCGATAATGCTTTAAAACGAAGTTGGATCCCTTGCCGCAAGCGGTTCAGGCCCCGTTGGCGAAAAATCCCGAGGAGGGCGGGCTGCTCCCGGAGTGCTTGCCTTCGGTCTCGGCCTCCCTTAAACGCGGGGTAACGCGCAAATGCGCAGGCTCGGGCCAGGCCGGGCCAGAACCCGTTTTCAGGATCCGCATGACTCAGCCTGTCGATTTAACCGGCATTCTTGCCGGCAAGCGTGGCCTCGTAATGGGCGTCGCCAATAATCGTTCGATCGCCTGGGGTATCGCCAAGGCCGCGCGCGCCGCCGGCGCCGAGCTTGCCTTCACCTATCAGGGCGATGCGCTGGAAAAGCGTGTGCGCCCGCTCGCTGCCGAACTGGGCGCCGCAGTCTTGGGTCATTGCGACGTCACTGATGGCGCCTCGATGGATGCGGTTTTCGATGAAGTGAAACGCCTGTGGGGCAAGATCGACTTTGTCGTCCATTGCATCGCTTTCTCCGACAAGGATGAATTGACCGGCCGCTATGTCGACACCAGCGAGGCCAATTTCAACAAGTCGCTCAATATCTCCTGCTATTCCTTCACGGCGGTGGCGCAGCGCGCTGAAAAGCTGATGAGCGATGGCGGCTCGCTGCTGACGCTGTCTTATTACGGCGCTGAAAAATGGATGCCCCATTACAATGTCATGGGCGTGGCCAAAGCAGCGCTTGAGGCCTCCGTGCGCTATCTTGCAGCCGATCTTGGCGAGAAGAACATTCGCGTCAATTGCATTTCAGCCGGGCCGATCAAGACGCTTGCAGCCTCGGGCATCGGCGACTTCCGTTATATTCTCAAGTGGAACGAATATAATGCGCCTCTGCGCCGCACGGTGACGATTGAAGAAGTGGGCGAAACAGCGGCCTTTCTTCTCTCCGACATGTCGCGGGGCATGACAGGTGAAATCCTGCATGTGGATGCGGGTTATCATGTCGTGGGCATGAAAAATCCCTCCGCTCCCGACATTACGGTCGCCGGCAAGGATTGATCCGTGACGCGGGATTGCTCAGGCTTGTCCGCGTCATGATGTTCGAATTGCGCCATCGCCTCGTCTTTTTGCGCCACGGTGAAACCGATTGGAATGCGGAAGGTCGCCTGCAGGGCCATACCGATATTGCCCTGAATGGACGCGGCGAAGCACAGGCCGAAGAAGCGGGCAAGATTGTCGGGCGCATTCTGGGGCGCGATATTGCGCGTCTCTCCGGCTTTGATTATGTCGCCTCGCCGCTGACCCGTGCACGCCGCACGATGGAACTGGCGCGCGGCGCGCTCGGGCTCGATCCTTTTACCTACCGTCTCGATGACCGGCTGAAGGAAATGTCCTTCGGTCGCTGGGAGGGGCTGACCTGGCCCGAGGTGAAACAAGCCGATCCCCATATGGCCGACCGGCGCGAGGCCGATAAATGGTTTCTCCAGCCGCCCGGCGGCGAAAGCTATGCCATGCTCGCCCAAAGGCTGCAGCCCTGGCTTGAGACGATTTCTTGCGACACGGTCGCGGTGGCCCATGGTGGGGTTGCGCGCTGCCTGATGCATCTGCTCGGCGGGGCGGCGACGGAACGCGCGCCCATGTCGGACATTTGGCAGGGCAGGGTTCTCGTTTTCGAGGCCGGTTCCTACCGCTGGATATGATGCAAAAGACGTGCAGGGGCTTGGCATTCATATGCCATTCACGCGCTTTCTGGATTATCCTCCAAGCGGTCGCAGCACCCCAGGGATTCGGGGCCGGCGTGAAGAGGGAGGGCATGAGTCTGGCATGACCGTCAGCGGCGGCGCCTTGGTGCTGTTGGCTTGCGCAAGCGGGCATCCCAAAGAGCCTGACGGTCGCGGCAGCCGAAAACGGCATCATGACCCATTATCCGCAGGACGATCCCACTCTTTCCGGACATGAGACGCAAGCCATTGCCGTGCTGCGCGGTGAAGCACGACCCGATTTCCTGCGCGATGAATTGCTCGCCGAAATTTTCGCCGCCACAGTCGCGGCTGCGCCCGGTGCGATCTGCCATATTGTCGATGGCGAAAGCTTCACTTACGCGCAGGTCGATGCGGCTGCCACAGCCATGGCGCGCGGATTGTTGCGGCGCGGCGTCAGGCCGGGCGATGTTGTGGGTCTGTGGATGCCGCGCGGCGGCCATTTGCTCACCGCCCAGATTGCCATTGCCAAGACAGGTGCCGCCTGGCTGCCGTTCGATGCCGATGCACCGCCCGAGCGCATTGCTGTTTGCCTTGAGGATGCCGGTGCGCGTCTGTTGCTCGCTGCGCCCGCCGACCCTGTGCTCGACATGCCCTGCGCCATTGTCGCGCGCGAGGATCTGATCGATGACAATGATCATGCGCCCGTCGATGCGCGTGCGCTTGGCACGCGTGCGGATCAGCCGGCCTATATGATTTATACGTCCGGCTCGACCGGCGTGCCCAAGGGCATTGTCATCACCAGCCGCAATATTTGTCATTATTTGCGCGCCGCCAATGCGGTCTATGGCATTACGGGTTCAGACATTGTCTTTCAGGGTGCCTCGGTTGCTTTCGATCTCTCGATGGAAGAGATCTGGATTCCCTATCTCGTCGGCGCAACCCTGTTTGTCGCCACGCCCAGGATCATCGGCGAGACGGATCGTCTGCCCGATGTGATGGATGAAGCCGGCATTACCGTGCTGGATACAGTGCCGACATTGCTCGCCATGTTGCCGCGCGATGTCGCGTCGCTGCGCCTGATTCTTCTGGGCGGCGAAGCCTGCCCGCCAAGCGTTCCGCAAAAATGGACTCGTCCGGGCCGTCGTATTTTCAATACTTACGGACCAACGGAAGCCACTGTCGTTGCCACGGCCGCTGAATTGCGGCCGGATGAAAAAGTCACGATTGGCGGGCCGATCCCGAATTATTCCTGCTATGTCGTCGATGATGCTCTCAATCTTGTCGGTCGCGGCATTGAGGGAGAATTGCTGATCGGCGGGCCCGGCGTAGCCAAGGGCTATCTCAACCGCGCACAGCTGACGGCAGAAAAATTCATCGCCAATCCCTTCGCCAGCGATGCCGGCGATCCGGTTCTCTATCGCTCCGGCGATGCCGTGGTGATGGAAGCCAATGGCGATATCAGCTTTCGCGGCCGCATCGACGATCAGGTGAAAATCCGGGGCTTCCGTGTGGAGCTGGGCGAGATCGAAGCCAAGCTTGAAGAGATTCCCGGCATTGCGCAGGCAGCTGTCGTCATGCGCAAGGAGGACGAGATCGATCAGCTCGTGGCCTTCCTTGTCACCGATAAAGCCGCGCAGGTGACGATCGATCCGCGCAATCTGCGCATTATGCTGCGCGAGAGATTGCCTGCCTATATGGTGCCGTCGCGTTTCGAGAGTTTGAACGAATTGCCGCGCCTGTCATCGGGCAAGATCAATCGCAATGAGCTGAAACGCGTGGCGCTGGAGAGCCAGGCTGCAAGCGAGGAACAGGAAGAGCCGCGCACACTGACCGAGGCCAAATTGCTGGAAGCGGCCAAAGCTGTGCTGCCGCCCCAGGCCATTCCTTTCGATGCGGATTTTTTTACCGATCTTGGCGGGCATTCCTTGCTGGCCGCGCGTTTCGTCTCGCTTGTGCGCCAGCATCCGGGGCTTGAAGGCATGACGCTGCAGGATGTCTATGCGACGCGCAATCTGCGCGCCATGGGCGAAATGCTGGATCATAAATTTGCCCATGTTGTAGCCCCGCGCGATCTTTCCTTTGCGCCACCCCCCTTCCGCCGGCGTTTTCTCTGCGGTCTGGCGCAAGCTGCGGTTCTGCCCTTCATCATCGCCTTGATGACGGCGCAATGGCTGGGCGTTTTCATTTCCTACATGTTGCTGACAAGCCCGGAGGCGAGCCTCTTCTCGGAAGTGGTGTCGCTGTTTGGCGTCTATGTCTGCATCACGATCACGACGATTGCGCTCGCCATCGGCGGCAAATGGCTGATCATCGGGCGCACCAAGCCCGGCCGCTATCCGCTCTGGGGCACGTATTATTTCCGCTGGTGGCTGGCGCAGCGCCTGATCGGCCTCACCCATTTGAAATGGTTTCAGGCCTCGCCGCTGATGCGCGTCTATCTGCGCGCCATCGGCGCGAAAGTGGGCGATGATGCCATTATCAGCGATTTCGAATCCGGTGCCATCGATCTCATCACATTCGGCGATGCCTGCTGCATTGGCGGCAAGGTCGAGATCGCCACTGCACGCGTCGTCGGTTATGAGCTCATCATCGAGCCGGTCATTATCGGTCGCGATGCTTATGTCGGCTCATCCTGCGTGATCGAGGGTGGCGCCTCGCTGGGCGAGGGCGCAGAGATCAAGGATCTCACCTCCGTTCCCGCCGGTGCGCATATTCCGGCCCATGAAATCTGGGATGGTTCGCCAGCACGCAAGGTCGGCGAGCGCGATCCGGCCACGTTGGAAGAATTTCCCGAGGCAACGCCGGTGCATCGGGCCATCCAGACTTTCTGCTATACGATCGCCATGCTGGCGATCCCGCCGATCGGCATGTTGCCGATCTTTCCGGCTTTCTGGTTTTTCAATCAGCTCGATGAATGGATCGGCATCGCCTCGCTCGATCGCACTTATTACATGCTCTCGATCCCCTTCCTCGCCTGGCCGACCGCTTTTGTGATGGTGCTGGTCACTGTTGCCTTCATCATCTGCGTGCGCTGGATCGTGCTGCCGCGTGTCAAAGAGGGCCGCTATTCGGTCCATAGCTGGTTTTATTTCCGCATGTGGGTTGTGGCCCTTGCTACCGAAATTACGCTGGAGACGCTGACCTCGCTTTTCGCCACCATTTACATGCGCGCCTGGTATCGCCTGATGGGAGCCAAGATCGGCAAGGGCGCGGAAATATCGACCAATCTCGCGGGCCGTTTCGATCTCGTCGAGATTGGTGAGAAAAATTTTATCGCCGATGAAGTCATGCTGGGCGATGAAGATATTCGTCGCGGCTGGATGATCCTGCGCAAGGTCAAGACCGGGCCGAATGTCTTTGTCGGCAATGATGCTGTTGTGCCGCCGGGCTCGATCATTCCAAAAGGCGCGCTGATCGGCATCAAGTCGAAGCCGCCGGAAAACCATGAGATTGGCGAGAACGATACATGGTTCGGCTCGCCGCCGATGAAATTGCCGGTGCGCCAGAAATTCGATGCGCTGTCGGAAAACTGGACCTATGAGCCCCCCTTCTGGAAAAAGGCCGCACGCGCTTTGTTCGAGGCGGTGCATGTTTCGCTCTCGACCATGCTGTTCATTACTTTCGGCACATGGGCGGTGGAATATTTCGGCCCCTCGCTGCTCTCGGGCGATTGGGACGATCTCGCGGCCAATTTCATTGCCGCCTCCATGCTGATCTCGATTGCCGTGACTTTGGTCGTGGTGGTGTTCAAATGGATCACCATCGGGCGCTACAAGCCTTTGATGAAGCCCATGTGGTCATGGTGGGCCATGCGCACGGAAGCCGTTGCCGTGCTTTATTGGGGGCTTGCCGGCAAAGTGCTGATCGAACATTTGCGCGGCACACCCTTCCTGCCATGGGTGATGCGCCTGTTTGGCACAAAAATGGGCCGCGGCGTTTATATGAATATGACCGACATTACCGAATTCGATTGCGTCAGCGTCGGCGATTTCGTCTGTCTTAACGGCAGCTGCGCTTTGCAGACGCATCTTTATGAAGATCGCGTCATGAAAGTCGGTCGCATCCATGTGGGTGCGGGCGTGACGGTCGGCGCAAACGCCACCGTTCTTTACGATACGCAGATCGGCGATTATGCGCAGCTTGGCCCGCTTACCATTGTCATGAAAGGCGAGCATATTCCCGCCCACACCCAATGGATCGGGGCTCCCGCGCAGCCGGCAGCCGCGCGGGAAATCAGTCACGCAGCTTAGCGCTTGATCGGATCGAGGCCGGTCGAGGCGATGGCGTCCGTTGCCTCGCGCGAGGCGAGGAAGGCGATGAGCTGGCGGGCCGCTTCGGGCTGTTTCGATTTCGTCGCAATCACCGCAGCAGCAATGGAGACTTTCTGCACCTCTTCGGGAATGCGGATGATTTCGATGCCGGGGATCGGCAGCAGTTCTGAAATCTGCTGCAGGCCAAGTTCCGCATCGCCACGCGCCACCACATTGCCGATCCGGTCCGGGAACCAGCGCTTGGAATTGGGCAGAACCTGATCGGCAATGCCGAGTTTCTGCACCAGTTCTTTTTCAAAAAAGAGGCCCGATCCGCTCGGCGAATAAGCAATGCTTTTGGCCGCGAGCAAGGATTTGCGCATGGCATCGACCGTCGACATGTCGGGTTTGGGTGTCCCGGCGCGCACGGCAAAGGCGACACGCGTCTCGGCAAGGCTCGTCATGCTGGCAGGATTGACATGTCCATCTTTCGCCAAAGCCTCAAGCCCGTCTGAGAGCGCCATCACGACATCGGCGGGCTCGCCGCGCGCCAGGCGCTGGGGCAGCGAGCTTGGATCGGGCCCGAAGGACGCGCCGAAAGCGCTGACCAGTTTGTGGCCGGTGCGGCGCTCGAATTCGGGTGCGAGTTTCTGGTAGGCGGCGGTGAAACTGCCCGAGGAGAGAACGTGAATTTCAACACCGGCGGCGCGTGCGGTCGGCACCGCAAAAGTCGCGGCTGTAGCTGCAAGCGCGCCAACAAAGCCGCGCCGGGTCAAAGCGGGCATGCTGCGGTGTGAATCTTCGAATGCAATTTTTTTCATCAGTTCAATACCTCCCTGCACTGATTTATTTGTCTGCGTGCAGGCAGGTTAATTCATGACACAGCATATATGGAAGGGGTCATGTCACGCGCAGCGCCGCCGCCCTCTCGCGCGATCGGTGCGGCTTGATAACAATTTCGACATCTTGGCCCAGCGCGACGAGGAAGCGCATCAGTCGCTCAACTGAAAATTGCCGAAAGTCGCCGCGCAGCATTTTAGAAACGTCAGGCTGTGTGATGCCGAAAATGTCAGCTGCTTCGCGTTGCTTCAAGCCGCGCTCTTTCATCAAGCCTGTGATTTTCACAACAAGCTGCGCTTTAAGAAGATGCTCTTCCGGATTGGGCAGGCCGATGTCAGCAAAAATATTGTCGCTGCCCATCTCTGCCTGAATGGCTCGTTTCATCGCGCAACACCTTTCATCCATTCTTCAGCGTCACGGAGCCGCTGCTGCACAATATCCATCTCGAATTTGGGCGTAGCGATGCCCGATTTTGATTTCTTCTGAAATGCGTGAAGGACGAAGACCACCGAGGGAAACCTGATTGTGTAAATCATTCGATATGTGTCGCCGTGTGACGTCACCAAAATTTCCAGCGTGCCGGATGGAAGGCCTTTCAGCATCTTTGTGTGGCGATATCGGTGCCCGGTTTACGCAAGGTAGAGGGCATAGCCCAATTTCCGCCTGCACCTCTTGGGGGAAGGAGGCGAAGTCTTTTTTGCTGGAACCGATCCACGCGACCGGGCGAGGGGAAATCTGACTGGCCATGAAAATATGGTGATATCACTATAAATGTCAATATGGGTCAGGATCGCCCAGCCCTCTCGCATTGCCAAGCGCTCCCCCGCCTCCTAAAAAGCTCCCATGTCGCACAATAGTTTCGGCCACCTTTTCCGCGTCACCACCTATGGCGAGAGCCATGGCCCCGCTATCGGCTGCATTGTCGATGGCGTGCCCCCGCTTGTGCCTTTGGCGCCGGAAGACCTGCAGGTCTGGCTCGACAAGCGCCGTCCCGGCCAGTCGCGTTTCACCACGCAGCGCCAGGAGCCCGATCAGGTGAAAATCCTCTCGGGCCTGATGGATGACGGCTCGGGAACCATGGTGACCACCGGCACGTCCATCGGCCTGCAGATCGACAATGTCGATCAGCGTTCGAAAGATTATGGCGAGATCGCCAAATCCTATCGGCCGGGCCATGCCGATTACACCTATGATGCGAAATATGGCATTCGCGATTATCGCGGCGGCGGGCGCTCGTCGGCGCGCGAGACGGCGATGCGTGTCGCAGCTGGCGGCATTGCGCGCAAAATTCTGCGCGGCGTCACCATTCGCGGTGCGCTTGTCCAAATG
>CAZHOK010000056.1:3312-17931 GCA_964534115.1 uncultured Beijerinckia sp. | reverse complement strand
AACCCGTGCCCGAGCCATATTTGAACAGGCGCGCCTCGCGCACCCACAGATCCATAATGCCGCCTTCATTCACGAGGTCGTCGGCGACCGACTGGATGAAGCAGGCATGCGGCTGGGGATGTTCGTAAGACGATTTCGACTTGGTCAGTTTGCCGGTCTGGAAATCGACGTAATGATGGCCCTGGCTGGGACCGTCGATCCCATAGGCCCAATGCAGGCCGGTGTTGAACCATTGCGGGGAATTGGGCGCCGAAATCTGGCGCGCGAGCATGGCGCAGAGTTCTTCGTAGAAGGCGAGGGCGTCTTCTTCCGTGTTGAAATATTTGCCCTTCCAGCCCCAATAGGTCCAGGCGCCGGCAAGGCGGTGGAACACGTCTGTGGCGGATTTTTCCGAGCCGTAGCGCTCTTCCTTGGGCAGTTTGGCCAGTGCCTCTTCATCGGCAACGGAACGCCACAGGAAGGAGGGGACGTCGTTTTCCTCGACCCTCTTCAACCGCGCGGGCACGCCCGCCTTGCGGAAATATTTTTGTGCCAGAACGTCGGTTGCCACCTGGCTCCAGGCGGTGGGCACATCGATATTGTCAGCCGAAAAGACGACCGAGCCATCCGGGTTGCGGATTTCGCTTTTAGCTTTGCGGAATTCGATGTCCGCATAGGGGCCTTGGCCTGCCTTTGTATACCGCCGTTCGATCCGCATTAGTCTTCCCTCGATTCCAAACGCGGAGACACCCCCGCGCGAGCCGCCGGTGGCGACTCAAATTTTCCAAAATTCATTCTTTTGACGAAACTGGCCGTTCGTCCTGTTCGGAGCGCCCGGAATACGCGTGACGGAAACAGGGCCAAAACCCTGTTCCATCTGCCTGTTTACCCTCTGGGCGCAGCCCTGTTCCGGCGCGTGCAAGTGGCAATCGGCGTTGGGGAGATTGTTGAACTGACGCGCGGCTTTCGTCAAGCTCTTGTAGTGCGTCTTGATGTACGGTCTAGATATAGTAGGGGGTGTGAAATCTGGGGATCAACTGCCACAAAGCGGCCCAAATGACTGACGTGCATAGCTTTTTTGGCTGTGGACGGGGCCGGTTCCCGGATCCTGGCGGGGGATAAAAGCGGCATGGCGGCAACACAAGGCGCGATCCTGCGCACTGCGGCCAGGAGCCCCCTTGCATCGGGCGCGGAAATGCCACAGCCGCGGGAGGCTGAGGCTTCCCCTCTGATTTCCTTGGCTTTCCCTTGCGTAATCCCGATTCGTTCGGAATCTCATGGGCTTGAGGTTTTTCTACGAATCGGAGGAAGAAAGGAGCAAGCTTGCCGCTGGACAGAGCTTGCTGTGGCGGCCATATTCCGCGCCGCAAGGCGGTCGTTGTGCCGCCCATGGGGATCATCGCATGTTGACTTGGCTCGCCCAGATTTTCACCTGGTGGAATGGACAGACGCTCAATACGCGTTTCCACACTTGGCGCCATGGCGAGCTCGTCGGTCAGGATGAATTCGGCCATTCCTATTACCAGACCCGCGGCGGCAAGATCGATCCCGCCCTTGGCTATGTGCGTCGCTGGGTGATTTTCCAGGGCCAGAGCGAAGGATCGGCCGTGCCGCCGGGCTGGTATGGCTGGCTGCATTATACGGTCGATACGCCCCCCACTGCGGAGACTTATCGGGCCCGCGAATGGGAAATGCCCCACAAGCCCAATATGACCGGCACGGCCGAGGCCTATCGCCCAGCCGGCTCCACTTTGGCCTCCGGTGTGCGCCCGCCCGCCACGGGCGATTATCAGGCCTGGAAGCCGGGCAATTGATCGAGGGGCCCTCTCGCGGCCCGGACGGGATCAGGTTTTTATGAAGAATTTGGGCAAAGCATCGGCTTTTGTGGCCGGCGTGCTTCTTTTGTCATCGGCCCAGGCCTTTGCGGCCGACGCCTTTACGCAGGCCTGTACGGCGCGCGGGACGGCCAGCGAATCTCATTGTGCCTGCGAAGCCAGGCTGGCGCGTGCCAGCCTGAACCAGCGCGAGCAAGCGGCCATGATTCGCGCCATGAAGGGTGACACGGATGGTTTCCGCGCCGCCGTCTCCGCCATGGGCGAGGCCGGGTCGAAGGATTTTATTGCCAAGATTCGCACGCTCAAGACCCAGACAGACCGGACGTGTCGTTGAGCATGCGGCCATGTTTCTGCCCCAAGCGGCAGGCATGAGGACTGCTTCCGCCGCGCGCGCGGCCATGTTAAGCCGCTGGCAGGATCGGATCGGGCGCATGACTTTCACGGCGAGATTTTTGGGATTTTGGGCGACTGCATCGCTCGCGCTGGGCTTTGTCGGCCCGGCGCAGGCCGATCGTATCGCTCATCCCACTGTGGTCTTCGCCGGTCTCGACAAAATCACCGGTCGTATTTTCACTTTCGATGTCGCGGTGAATGAAACGGTTCAATTCGGCACGATGCAGATCACCCCGCGTGTCTGCTACACGCGCCCGGCCACCGAAGAGCCGCTGACCACGGGCTTTGTCGAAGTCGAGGAAGTTGAGGCCGGACAAAAATTGAACCGCATTTTTGCCGGCTGGATGTTTGCGGCAAGCCCCGGCCTGCATGGTGTCGAACATCCGGTCTATGATGTGTGGCTGACGGATTGTCGGGGCGGCAAGGAGATCCTTCCATCGCCCCCGGCATCGGCGCGCAATGCCCCGGCGCAGCAACCGGCAACGCCGCCCTCGCAGCGCCAGCCGCAACCGGCGCGGCCCGCACCAGCGCGCGATGCTGCGCCTTCCAATGCTCCCAATGCCACGCCGCCCTTGCGCAGCACAATCGAAGTCGGCCCGCCGCCGGGCATGCGTCCGCTCGCGCCGCCACCGCAGGTTTTGGAAGGACCGCGTGGGACACAGCCCCAGCAGCCGAATGGGCGTCTGCCTTCGGCGAGCGAGGCGCCGATCATGATGCCGCCGGGAAGCATTCCTGGCGGGCGCTAGGCGCGCAAAATGTCCAATATGCGTGCGCCGGGGACGCGCTCGTCTTTCGGCCAGACGAAAAAATTGCCGCTGCGGCCCAAAGCATCGTCGAGCAGAAGATGGTAGGCATCGCGCGGCACTTCCATGGCCCCCAGCGTTGCCAGATGCGGCGTGACAAATTGCGTGTCGAGCAGGCGGAAACCGCCCGCGCGCAATCGCGCAGCCAGATGCATCAGCGCGACTTTTGAAGCATCGGTGGTGCGATGAAACATGCTCTCACCGAAAAAGGCCGCGCCGATCTTGACGCCATAAAGTCCGCCCACGCGCGCGCCATCGAGAAAGACTTCAACCGTATGGACGAAGCCGAAATCGTAAAGATCGCGATAGAGCTTGCGGATGCGCTGGTTGATCCATGTGTTCGGCCGGTCTGCAGCAGCGCTGGCGCAACCCTCGATCACCGCATCGAAATCGACATCGATGCGGATTTCGAAACGATCCGAGCGGATGGTTTTCGCCAGGCTCTTGGAAATGATCATGCGCTCGAGCGGAAAGACGCCGCGGAAGTCGGGATCGACCCAGAAAAGCGTGGGATCGTCAGCGCCCTCCGACATGGGAAACATGCCGACAGAATAAGCGCGCAGAAGAATCTGCGGCGTGATCTCGGCGTTTTGTCCCGGTGTTGACATGGGTAGAGGGTGAGGCGGGCACGCCCGCGCGTCAAGTGCGTCGCTTGGCGACCCGCCAATGGTGCCTTCGTCGCGCCTCGTCCTTGCGGGAGCCTGCGCTCCTCACAAGAACGATGAAAGCAACGTGCCCTTACGGTTCCATTCCGCCGGTGGCGAGAAATTTTTCAAGCCAGTGAATGTCGTAGGTGCCGTTTTGAATGTCGCCATTGCGCACGAGTGTGCGGAACAGAGGCAGCGTTGTGTCGATGCCATCGACAATGAATTCATCCAGAGCGCGGCGCAGACGCATCATGGCTTCGGTCCGGTTGCGACCATGCACGATGAGCTTGCCGACAAGTGAATCGTAATGGGGCGGAATCGAATAGCCCTGATAGACAGCGGAATCGACGCGCACGCCCAATCCGCCGGGCGGATGATAATAGGCAATACGACCGGGCGAGGGACGGAAGGTTGCCGGATGTTCTGCATTGACGCGGCATTCGATCGCCGCGCCGTCAAAGCGCACATCTTCCTGCTTGATCGTGAGCGGCGAACCTGCAGCGATGCGGATCTGCTCATTCACCAGATCGATCCCGGTGATCATTTCCGTCACCGGATGTTCGACCTGAATGCGCGTGTTCATTTCGATGAAATAGAAATGGCCGTCCTCGTAGAGGAATTCGATGGTGCCGGCGCCTGAATATTTCAGTTTGCGCATCGCGGCTGCGCAAATTTCGCCGATCTCGGCGCGCTGTTCGGCATTGAGCGCAGGCGAGGGGCTTTCTTCCAAAACCTTTTGATGGCGGCGCTGCAGCGAGCAATCGCGTTCGCCCAGATGAATGGCATTGCCCTGACCGTCGCCCAAAATCTGGATTTCAATGTGGCGCGGTTTTTCGAGATATTTTTCGAGATAGACGGCATCGTCGCCAAAGGCAGCCTTGGCCTCGGTCTTGGCCATGTGCAAAGCATTGAGCAGATCTGCTTCCGTGCGCGCGACTTTCATGCCGCGTCCACCGCCACCCGCTGCAGCTTTCACCAGAACGGGGAAACCGATCTCGCGGGCCACGCGCATGGCCTGTTGATCGTCGGTAATGCCGCCTTCAGACCCCGGCACGCAGGGAATGCCCAGAGCCAGAGCGGTGCGCTTGGCTTCGATCTTGTCGCCCATAATGCGGATATGTTCCGCCTTGGGGCCGATGAAGCCGATATTGTGCTCGGCGAGAATTTCGGCAAAGCGCGCATTTTCGGACAAAAAGCCGTAGCCCGGATGAATGGCGTCGGCGCCCGTGATCTCGCAGGCCGCCAGCAGCGATGGAATGTTGAGATAGCTTTCGCGCGCGGAGGCCGGGCCGATGCACACACTCTCATCGGCGAGCTTCACATGCATGGCGTCGGCATCGGCGGTTGAGTGAACCGCCACTGTGGCAATGCCGAGTTCCTTGGCTGCACGCAGGATGCGCAGCGCAATTTCACCTCGGTTGGCAATCAGGATCTTGTCGAACATCCGGGTTCTTTCTCGCGTGGAGATTATTCGATGACGAGCAGAGGCTCGCCATATTCGACCGGCTGGCCGTCTTCGACGAAAATCGCGGTGATCGTGCCCGCACGCGGCGCGACGATTTCATTAAATGTCTTCATCGCTTCAACGAGAAGAATTTTGTCGCCCTCTTTCACTTTCGAGCCGATTTCAACGAAGGCTTTCGCATCGGGCGAGGGGCGGAGATAGGCCGTGCCGACCATGGGCGATTTCAGCGCGCCGGGATGGTCTGCCGATGCAGGTGCTGCAACAGCAACCGGCGCCGCCACGACAGCGGCGGGCGCTGCAGCAACCGGGGCTGCCACTGAAATGGCCTGTGTGGTCGCAACAGCCTGCAGATGTTTGGCGACGCGAATGCGCATGCCTTCGCGCTCGACTTCGACTTCGCTCAATTCAAGGCGCGTGACGATCTCTGCCAGCATTTCGATGAAGACAGGATCGAAGCCCGACATTGTCGTGGCTTTTTTCGCAGGCGCCTTGCGAGCCGCCGCGGGCTTGGCCTTGGGGGCGGGACGGCGTGCGGGTGCAGCTGCCTTTTTGGTTTTTTTCACTTGCTTCATGGAGGGTCAGCTCTTGGTCGTTTGTGACTGGGCGATCAACGCGTCGAGAGCGAGATCGTAGGAGAGTGCGCCGAAGCCGAGGATCACCCCGGCTGCGACAGCAGAAATCATCGAATGGTGACGAAAATCTTCGCGCGCATGCACGTTCGACAGATGCACTTCGATCACCTTGGCCGAAGATGCGCGGATCGCATCATGTAGGGCAATCGATGTATGCGTATAGGCGCCCGCATTGAGAATGACGGGAATGCCGGCCGCGCCCGCGTCCTGAATCCAGGTGACGAGATCGCCTTCCTGATTGGACTGGCGAAAGGTCAGGCTCACGCCAAGAGCCTGGCAGCGGGTTTTCAGCCGCGCCTCAATATCGGCAAGCGTCTGCGTGCCGTAGGTGGCAGGCTCCCGGACCCCGAGCAGGTTCAGATTGGGACCGTTAAGAACGTAGACGGCTTTCATCGCACAACCGGTTGGGACGCCGCGGGCGGGAGGTTTGGCAGGCTCGACCCGAGCCGTGCTCCTTTGGGATCAGTCTCATACCCCGGTTGCCAGCGCGAGGGAAGCCTTGGCGGCCGCGCCATCCCCATGAGGCCTTCCATGAGGCCCCCATGAGGCCCTCATGAGGCGCGGGCCGGGTCGGGCGGGGACTAGCCGCAATTGGTCTTGCCGCATTTGCGGATATTGTCGAGCCGGGCCTTGAGCTGGGCATAGCCGACGGCGCCGACGACGACCTCATCGCCCAAAACATAGGTCGGCGTGCCCGAGAGGCTCAGGGCATCGGCCAGCCGGGCGCTTTCCTGCAGGGTGGCGCTGACCTCCGGGCCTTCCATATCCTTGGCGAGCTGGTTCATGTCGGCGCCTGCATCGCGGGCGGCAGCCAGGGCCTGTGCCTTGCCGATACCGCCGCGCGTGGCCAAGAGCTTGGAGTGGAAAGCGAAGAATTTGTCGCCCTTGAGCTGCTTGCGCAAGGCAATGGCGACCTGCGCCGCCTCGACCGATCCCTGGCCCAGAACCGGAAAATCCTTCAGCACAAGCCGCAGGTCGGGTTGTTCTTTGACGAGGCGGATGAGATCGGGCAGGGCCTGTTTGCAATAGCCGCAATTGTAATCGAAAAATTCGATCAGGGTGATTTTGCCATCCGGATTGCCGGCAATGGCGTGATTGCGCGAGTCGTAGAGCAGGCCGCGGTTTTCGCGAATGGCGCGCTGGCGCGCATTGGCTTCCTCGCGTGCCTGACGGCGTTCGAGTTCCGCATAAGCGTCACGCAGGATTTCCGGATTCTGCAGCAGATAATCGCGCACGATCGTCTCGATGGCGCCCTTCTGGGCCGGCGAGAAATCATTCGCAAAAGCGCCGGGCGCAGCAAGGCCAAAGGCCAGGATCAAAATGGCGGCGAGGCGCCGGGCGATTATTTTCATGTCTGTCTCCTCCTGCCGGCAGGCAGGTTCAAGCGTCATTTAGGGGGGCCGTTGCAGAAGGCCAGCATCAATCGAAACGCGGCGGACGATAATTCAGAATATCGTCGGCTTTCAGCCAGCCGGGCGAGCCGCGCGCAAATTGTTTCTGGGCACGATCGGCCTGCGTGCGGGCGGCGATGAAATTGCCTTGCAGAAAGAGAGCCTGTGCGGAGGCCAGCTGGGCATTGGGCGTATCGCCGCGTCGCTCATAGGCCATGGCGAGATATTGCCAGGCTTCGGCATAATCATCTTCGCGCTGCACGGCTTGCGTCAGAATGGTGATGGCTTCTTTGGCGTCCGCAGGATTGCCCGTGCCGATCAAAGCATGGCCAAGCATGACGCGGATGGGCAGCGCTCCCGTTTGTGTGGCAGCGCGACGCAGGAAGGGCAGGGATTGCGCTGTGCGCCCGGCCTCCATCAGCACCTGTCCTTTCAGCTCCTGAAAATAGGCATTTCCGGGCTGTGCTGCGATCAATCCATCGATCTGCTGCAAGGCTTCATCGACCCGCCCTTGTTTATAGACAGAGATGGCGCGCGCATAACGGCCTGCAAGCGAAGTATCGGATGGCGGATAACGGCGCATCACTTCGGATGCATTTGCGGTGAAGCCGAATAATTTTGCGCGCATGAGATCGTGGCGCGCCTGCAAAGCCGGCGGATCCTTGGCGTGATAGGTGGCCGAGGCCTGCGCGGCCGCCTGCAGGCTTGCGATACGGTCTGCCGGCAAAGGATGCGACATCAAATAAGGATCGAGGCGCGAGGAGCGAAACAGCGCATCGTTTTGAAAGCGCTCCATGGTGGTCAGCAGGCCGCGCGCCGATTGCCCTGTTGCCGTCAGATAATTGATCGCGGCACGATCGGCGGCCTGTTCCTCGCCGCGCTGATAGGCGAGAAGCGAACGGCGGATCATTTCGCCCGGGCCCATCATGGCCCCTGCAAGGCCGGCAGGATCGGAGCCGACGCGACCATAGGGACCGGAGCGCGCGGTTGCCACCACGGCGCCCGCTCCCATCAACATGCCAGCAACCGCGAGAATTTGCGCTTTGGCCAGTTCCTGGCGCAAACGCGCCAGATGCCCGCCGGCAATATGGCCGCTTTCATGGGCGAGAACGCCGATGATTTCATTCGGCGTCTTTGCATCCATCAGCGCGCCGGTATTGACGAAGATTTTCTGTCCATTGGCGACAAAAGCATTGAAGGAGCGATCGCCCACAAGAATGATTTTGGTCGCCGATGCATTGATGCCGGCCGCGCGGAAAATCGGCGCCGTATATTCGCGCAGCAATTGTTCGATCTCGGCATCGCGGATAATCGAGACTTTTGGTCCGCCCTGGCTTTGGGCCTGAGCGGGCAGGCCGGGCAAAGCGACGAGACAGGCCAGAGCCGCCGCCAGCACGCGCCGCACTGGCGCAGGCGACGTCCTGCTGCTAGGGGTCGGCCCCATCGGGCCGGGCGCTGTCATCGGCTTGGTCATCCTTGCCTCGGTCCGGAATCGGCTTTGCCGATCTGAAGGCGCTCATTATGGCGTGAGCGGGGCGAGGATGAAACCTGCAGCATGGGAATAGACATGCCTGGCCACAAGATCACCCCCTCTTTGCGCAGCAGGATTGCGCCATTCATGGCGATGGATGTGCTGGTCGCCGCAGCCGCGCGCGAAGCGCAGGGGGCCTCCGTCATTCATATGGAAGTCGGCGAGCCCGGTGCGCTTGCGCCAGCTCCGGCGCGTCAGGCCGCCATGGCGGCGCTGGCCAATGGGCGGATCGGCTATACGGCGGCGCTGGGCCAGCCAAGCCTGCGGGCCCGCATTTCCCGCCATTATGGCGAGACCTATGGCATCGATCTTTCGCCCGAGCGCATTGTCGTCACCACAGGTTCGTCTGCCGGGTTTCTTCTTTCCTTTCTGGCTTTGTTCGATCCGGGGGCGCGCGTTGCCATAGCGGCGCCGGGCTATCCCGCCTATCGCAATATTCTCGAGGCTCTGGGCATTGAATGCGTGACGATTGAAACTTCGGCGCAGACGCGCCATGTCGTCACCGCAGCGATGATCGAGGCTGCTCATGCCGAGACAAAACTCGACGGTGTTTTGTTGATGAGCCCGGCCAATCCGTCGGGCACGATGATGTCACCGGATGCTTTGCGCGATATTTGCGAAACCTGCGACCGTCTTGGCATTCATTTCATCTCGGATGAAATCTATCACGGGCTCACCTATGTCGAGCCTGCACAAACGGCGCTGGCCTTTTCGCAATCGGCCATTGTCGTCAATTCCTTCTCGAAATATTTTTGCATGACGGGCTGGCGCATTGGCTGGCTCGTTTTGCCCGACGAATGCGTGCGCCCTGTCGAGCGTTTGCAGCAGAGCCTCGCCATTTCCGTGCCCTATTTGAGTCAGGTCGCAGCCGAAGCCGTGTTTGAGGCGCGCGATGAACTGGAACAGGTGAAGGCGGGCTATGCTGAAAGTCGCGCTTTGCTCATGCGCGAATTGCCGCTCTTGGGGCTTGGCAATTTTCATCCCATCGATGGCGCTTTCTATGCCTATGTCGACATTGGCCATCTGACGAACGATTCAGTCGAATTCTGCAAGGCCATGTTGATGGAAGCAGGTGTGGCAGCCACGCCGGGTCTCGATTTCGACCGCGCGCGCGGGGCACGTACGATGCGTCTGTCTTTTGCTGGATCGCAGGCCGATGTCGCAGAAGGCCTTGCGCGTCTGGCCAAATGGCAGGGCCTGCGGGGCAGATAGACACTGCATAAAAAAGGCCCGCCGGAGCGGGCCTTTTTGATTTCAATTGCCGCCGAGCGATTGCTTGGCGCGCGACCACCAGCCGGTGCGTTTCGGGCCGGGTTCTGCTTCGGGCAATGTTTCAGCGCGCGGGGCAGGCGGCGTTTGTGGCGCCTCTGCTGCAGGACTGGGCGAGACCACCGGTTGCACGGTGCTTTCGGCTTGCGCTGGTTTCACTTCGGCAGGCTCTGGCTGCGAGGCGGCAATGGGTGCCCAATCCCAGGCCGGCGCCACGGGCTTTTCGCTGCGCGGTTCAAAGCGCGGCTGAAATTCCGCCGCAGGCGCGGGTTCGGAAGCTGCTTGCTGCGCTGGCTTTTCATCGCCCTCGCTTTCGCCCTCGCGGCGCTCAAACCCTTCGCGACGACGATTGCGGCCGCCACGACGCGAGCGCCGCCGCCGCCGCAGGCGAGCGCCTGGGTCGCCACCCTCTGCATCGAAGGATTCAGCTTCGGCGCTGTCGACTTCGCCATCTTCGACGCGACGCGACAGATCTCCGCCGATTTCGGCGACAACGGCCAGGCCGTCATCTGAGGGTTGCGGCGCGTTGGGATCGAACTGGCCGCGCTCACTGCCGCGTCCGCGACGACGGCGACGGCGACGACGGCGGCGTCCGTCTTCATCTTCTTCATCATTGCGCGCTTCGCGGCGGGCCTCGCCCTCGCGCACGGGGGGAAGGTTCTCTTCTTCCTCTTCGACCTCTTCTTCGATTTCCTCATCCGCGATGGGAATGGAATCGATGCGCACCATATCCTTGCGCTCGAAGGCCGGCGGGGGCGACGCCAATTCGCCGCGTTCCAGCGCATGATAGGTCGTGCCGGTCAGCGTATCGTCGGCTTCGACCGAAATCTGGACGCCGAAACGCTCTTCCAGCGCGCGCAAATGACTGCGCTTCTGGTTGAGAATGTAAAGCGCGACCTGGGTGCGTGTGCGCACAATGATATTGTGCAGCGAGTTTTTGATCAGTGCATCTTCCAGAACGCGCATGACATGCAGCGCGATGGAAGGTGTGCCGCGTACCATGCCGGCGCCCGCGCAATGCGGGCAGACGACCGTCGAGCCCTCGAGCACGCCGGTGCGAATGCGCTGGCGTGACATTTCGAGCAGGCCGAAATGCGAGATGCGCCCGACCTGAATGCGGGCGCGATCGTTTTTCAGTGCATCCTTGATGCGGCGCTCGACAGCGCGATTGTTGCGGCCTTCTTCCATGTCGATGAAATCGACAACGATCAGTCCGGCGAGATCGC
Organism: uncultured Beijerinckia sp.; assembly: GCA_964534115.1. Lineage (GTDB taxonomy): Bacteria > Pseudomonadota > Alphaproteobacteria > Rhizobiales > Beijerinckiaceae > Terripilifer. Next base: position 6,760 of record CAZHOK010000056.1, on the reverse strand, counting down.
GCAGGCGCAATTGACGCGCCACTTCATCGGCGGCTTCCAGATTGGTCCGCAGCGCCGTGTCCTCGATATTATGTTCGCGGGTCGAGCGACCCGAGTTCACATCGATGGCAACAAGCGCTTCTGTCTGGTTGATGACGATATAGCCGCCCGAGCGCAGCGTGACCACGTTGGAGAACATGGCATCGAGCTGCGCTTCGGCTCCGGCTTTGGCGAAGATCGGCTGCGCCTCGCGATAGGGCTTCACATTCTTCGCATGGCTCGGCATGAGCATGCGCATAAATTCCTTGGCCTCGCGATAACCCTCATCGCCGGACACGATCACTTCATCGATGTCCTTATTGTAGAGATCGCGGATGGCGCGCTTGATCAGCGAGCCTTCTTCATAGACGAGGCAGGGTGCGGTCGATTTCAATGTGACTTCGCGCACCGTCTCCCACATGCGCAGGAGATATTCGAAATCGCGCTTGACTTCAGGCTTGGTCCGCGAGGCGCCTGCCGTGCGCAGGATAACGCCCATTCCGTCCGGAACTTCCAGTTCCTGGGCGATGGACTTCAGCCGCTTGCGGTCGCCCGCATCGGTGATTTTCCGCGAGATCCCGCCACCGCGCGCAGTATTCGGCATGAGCACGGAATAACGTCCGGCCAGCGAGAGATAGGTCGTGAGCGCCGCGCCCTTATTGCCGCGCTCTTCCTTGACGACCTGAATGAGCAGCACCTGGCGGCGCTTGATCACTTCCTGGATTTTATATTGGCGGCGCAGACGCTGATAGCGGTTGGGCACTTCTTCCATGGCGTCGCCGCCAATATGTTCGACGTGCTCTTCCTCGTCTTCATCATGTTCTTCGTCGTCGTCGCGCGCGCCATTGTTTTCGCGCGCCAGAGCCGCTTCTTCAGCAGCCTCTTCGGGCGAGCGCTCGTCCGATTCAATGCGCACGTCCGGCTCGACCGCGAGAATTTCATGATGGGGTGCCGGCTCGGCTGCGGGCTGTGTTTCAGCGACAGGTTCGCCGTCAGCCTTGACCTCGCCGTTTGGGTGCGGCTCGCCTTGCTGGGCCGCCTCGCCATCGGCCGGAGACTGATTGTCGGAATCTGTTACGGCCTCGCCATCCTCTTCGGGCGCGGCTTCCGAGATTGTGGGGTCGTGGCGCGCGCGTTTTTCATGACGACGGCGGCGTGAGCGGCGCTGACGATTTTCTTCGTCATCCTCGTCGCGATGGGAGCGGGCTTCTTCCTCGAGCAGAGCGAGGCGGTCGGCGACCGGGATCTGATAATAATCGGGGTGGATTTCCGAGAAGGCCAGAAATCCATGGCGGTTGCCGCCATATTCGACGAAGGCGGCCTGCAGCGAGGGTTCGACCCGCGTCACTTTCGCCAGATAAATATTGCCACGCAATTGCTTGCGGTTGGCGGCCTCGAAGTCGAATTCCTCTACGCGATTACCGCGCAGCACCACCACCCGGGTTTCTTCCGGGTGGCTGGCGTCGATGAGCATTTTGTTGGCCATGTGAGACTCGTGTTCTCACGTCGGGCCGGATCGGGTGACGTCGGTTGCAAGCGCGCGCAGTCGCGCGGGTGGTCGACGATCCCGGCCGTGCCAGGGACGTGACATAAGGATGTGAAAGGAAAACGGACGCTTTCGCGCGGCCGGCCGTGACCGGTCTGGCGGATGCGCCGCGAAGAGAGTGAAACGAGGCCAAACGGGCCCCGACGCGCGTGAGACAAGCAATGGTCCGTCTTGAACCCGGCCGGGAGACAGGCACAGCGTCGTGGAGGGACTGGCCAAGATCGCTCCTGGTCGTCTGAACCTGACGCTTTTCCGCCGTCTGATAAACCCGTGCGGGACGGTACATCGCTTCCAATACCTGTTCTGGACGCCTGAGGCGGCCTTGATCCTGTTCCGGATCGGCGGGTTCATAGGGCCACCGCGGACATCCGGACGCGAAAACCTCTTTGAGAGGAAGGCGTGGATCGTGGGGCCGAACGGCCGGTGCAGGACGCCACCTGAGGGGCGCTGCTGCCCATCCCGGAAACGGGACTGGTTCTACATAGCGGCACAACCCCCTGTTTGGCAAGGTTGGCCTTGGCGCCCCGTCTCAATGCGGGATTGATCCATCTGGCTTGACCGGGGCAAATGTATCCTTAACCGTTACACCCTTTCATCTTTAAAGACTGTAAGGCTTTTGCGGCCCAAACTGGATATCCATGTTCCCAGCTCTTCGCCTGTGTCTTGCCGCGCTTTGCCTCGCTCTCGTGTTCGGGGCCAAGCCCGCTTGCGCCAATCCGCCGGTCGCGGCATCCGCGCAGGTGGAGGAAAGCCCCGGCATGGTTCGGATTTCCTTCGATCTCAGTGCTTTGGTCGCAGCTGAGGCCTATGTCATGGCCGGTCCCGACCGGGTGATCGTCGATCTTCCCGAGGTCAATTTCCAATTGCCGCCCCGGACCGGGCAGGCCGAGGCCCGCGGGCGGTCGCGGAATCAGTCCCCGGCGAAAATCGTCGCCTCCTTCCGCTTCGGCCTGTTTGCGCCGGGCAAATCGCGGATTGTGATCGATCTTGCGCGCCCAGCACTGGTGGCGGGTGTCTCGACGACCCCGCGCCCCGAGGGCGGTTTTCGCCTGCAGATCGAGCTGAAGGAGACCGATGCGGCAGCTTTTGCACTGGCATCGCGGGCTGTGGCCCATGAGGCGGTGGCGCGGGACATTTTGAGCGATACACAAAGGCCGCCTGCCCGGGCTGCTGAGGCGCAGCGGCCGATGATTGTGATCGATCCCGGCCATGGCGGAATCGATGTCGGGGCGCAGGGCGCCCAAAACGTCATTGAAAAAGACATTGTCTTCGAATTCAGCCGCGTTTTGCGCGCGCAGATCGAGGCCAGCGGGCGTTATCGCGTGGCCATGACGCGCGACAGCGATGTGTTCGTGCCGCTCGCCCAGCGGGTGAAAATCGCCCGCGATTTTGCAGCCGATCTTTTCATCTCGATCCATGCCGACACTTTGTCGGACACGGGCGGGGTGTCGGGCGCGACCATTTATACGAGGTCCGACCGGGCCTCCGACCGGCAAGCGGCGCGCCTTGCCGAGAAGGAAAATCTGGCCGATGCCGCCGGCGGTCTGGAGGCGGGCGAAGATGCGGGCGACGTGTCCGACATTCTCTTCGACCTCACCCGGCGGGAAACCCGCGCTTATTCCCATGTCTTTGCGCGCACGCTCGCCAATTACTGGAGCGAGGCGGCCCGGCTGAACAAAAATCCCATCCGCTCGGCCGGTTTCCGGGTGCTCAATGCGCCCGATGTTCCCTCCGTTCTTCTCGAACTCGGGTATCTTTCCAATGAGAAGGACACGGCGGCCCTGCTGAAGCCCGAATGGCGCATCAAAACGGCCGATGCCATGGTCCGGGCCATAGATACGTTTTTCGCCCCCCGAACCAGCGGGGGAACCGCCCAAAGCGGCA
>CAZHOK010000056.1:0-3302 GCA_964534115.1 uncultured Beijerinckia sp. | reverse complement strand
GACGCAGACCCGATGATTGCGCAAGGCCGCGTGCCCCATTAAGACCACAAACCTGCACCAGTGACATGAGTTGAAAAGGGCGCGGGATTCCGTGCCGGGGGCAGGAGAGCCCCGCCGCACCGGATGCGATCCGGCAGGTGGCAGAGGAGAGACCAGGACTTCATGCGGCTGATCGCGCGGTTTTTCGGATTTATTTTTGCGACCGGGGCGATTGTCTTCGTCGTCGGCGCGATCGGCGCTGCCGGTCTCATCTGGCATTATCAGCAGAATCTTCCCGATTACACCCAGCTGCGCAATTACGAGCCGCCGGTGATGACGCGCGTCCATGCCAATGACGGTTCGCTGATTGCCGAATATGCGCGCGAACGCCGCCTCTATCTGCCTTCATCTGCCATTCCGCCGCTGGTGAAACAGGCTTTCATTTCGGCCGAGGACAAGAATTTTTATTCGCATAATGGCGTCGATCCCGAAGGCATTGCGCGTGCTGTCTATGTCATGCTGCAGGGCTCCAAGCGTGTGCAGGGTGCATCCACAATCACCCAGCAGGTGGCCAAAAACTTCTTGCTCGGCAATGAGCGTTCGTTTGAGCGCAAAATTCGCGAGGCTCTCGTCGCCTTTCGGATCGAGGCGGCCTATCCGAAAGAACGCATTCTCGAACTCTATCTGAATGAAATCTATCTCGGCCTCAGCAATTACGGCATTGCCGCTGCAGCTTTGAATTATTACGGCAAGGCCGTGCAGGAGCTGACGCTCTCGGAGGCCGCCTATCTCGCGGCTCTGCCCAAGGGCCCGAATAATTATCATCCATTCCGCTTTCGCGAAGCGGCCATCGGGCGACGCAATTATGTCATCGACCGCATGGTGGCAGATGGCTTCGTCACGCCGCAGCAGGGCGAAAAGGCCAAGAGCGAACCGCTCGGCGTCAATCCGCGTGTGCTCTCGCCCAACACTTATGCCGCCGGTTATTTTGCCGAAGAAGTCCGGCGCGAATTGCTCGACCGTTATGGCGAGAAGAAACTCTATGAGGGCGGCCTGTCGGTCCGCGCCACGCTCGATCCGAAAATGCAGGTCTGGGCGCGCAAGGCCTTGGTCGATGGACTTGTGCGCTATGACGAAGCGCGCGGTTTCCGCGGCGCCATGCGCGCGATTGACGTCTCGGGCGATTGGGGCCCCGCTCTTGCTGAAATTCCCGTGCTCGGCGATGTCGCGCCCTGGCGTCTGGCTGTTGTGCTCGAGGTGAACGATCAATCGGCGCGGATCGGTCTGCAGCCGCCGAAAGAACGCTCCGGTGAGTTCAACCGCGAGCGGATCACCGGCACTCTTCCGGCTGAGGGCATTCGCTGGACGAAACGCAATATGCGTCAGGCCTTGCAGCCGGGCGATGTGATCTATGTGGAGCCCGTTGAGGGCAGGCCAGGCCAGTTTCGCTTGCGCCAGATCCCCGATATTTCCGGCGCCATTGTCGCGATGGATGTTTATACGGGTCGCGTCTTTGCCATGGTCGGCGGCTTTTCCTTCGATCAATCGGAATTCAACCGCGCGACGCAGGCCTTGCGTCAGCCGGGCTCCTCCTTCAAGCCCTTTGTTTATGCCACCGCGCTCGACAATGGCTATACGCCGTCGTCCATCGTTCTGGACACGCCGGTCGAGATCGACATGGGCCCGGGCATGGGCATCTGGCGGCCTGAAAATTACGACGGCAAGGCCGGCGGTCCGCAGACTTTGCGCTATGGCATCGAGCGTTCGAAAAACCTGATGACGGTGCGTCTGGCGCGCGATGTCGGTCTGCCGATGATTGCGGATTATTCGAAACGCTTCGGCGTTTACGACAATATGCTACCCGTCCCCTCCATGGCTTTGGGCGCCGGTGAAACGACTGTTTTGCGCATGACGGCGGCCTATTCCATGCTGGCCAATGGCGGGCGGCGGATTCAGCCGACGCTGATCGATCGCATTCAGGACCGCACCGGCAAAACGCTTTATCGCCACGATCAGCGCGTCTGTCAGGGCTGCTCCGCGCCCGGATGGGCCAAGCAGGATGAGCCGGTCCTGATCGACAATCGCGAACAGGTTATCGATCCGCTGACGGCCTATCAGATCACATCGATGATGGAAGGCGTTGTGACGCGCGGCACGGCGCAGGTGATCCGACAGGTTGGCAAGCCCATTGCCGGCAAGACCGGCACGACGAATGAAGCGAAGGACGTGTGGTTCGTCGGCTTCTCAGCCGATCTCGCCGTCGGCGTCTATATGGGTTACGACCGGCCGCGTTCCTTGGGCGATTCCGCGACAGCAGGCCAATATGCGGCCCCGATCTTCCGCGACTTCATGCAGGTTGCGCTGAAGGACAAGCCCAGCGTACCTTTCCGCGTTCCCGCCGGCATCAAGCTGATCACGGTGGATGCGCGCAGCGGCCAGCGCTCCAGCGGTCAGGGGTCGATCATCGAGGCCTTCAAACCCGGCACCGCGCCGCCCGATACTTATTCCATGGCGGGCGAGGGCATGCTCCGCGTGCCCGATGAGCGCGCCATCGGGACGGGGACCGGTGGCCTGTATTAGGGGCGGGCCGGTTGCCTTGGGGCGGTCCTTTCTCTAGTTTCGCGCTCGATTCAGGCTTCTGTCTGCCTGCCATTCATTCAGAAAGTGACCATCATGCGCGCCGAAGCCGAAGCGCTCGTCGAACAGATCAAGCAGTCCGTGGGACTGCTGAGGAGGCATCTTTGACGTCGATGCTGCAACGCGCCGACTGGCGGAACTGAACGCCAGGGTCGAAGATCCCGATCTGTGGAACAATGCCGAAGCCGCGCAGAAAATCATGCGCGAGCGCACCGATCTCGAAGAACGGCTGAATTCGTTGGCGCGTTTCGAGCGCGATCTCGAGGATGCGGCGACACTCGTCGAACTCGGCGAAATGGAAAATGACGAGACGACCGAGCAGGAAGGCGTTGCGGCGCTGAAAGCGCTGAAGGTCGAGGCCGAGCGCCGGCATATTGAGGCGCTTCTGTCGGGCGAAGTCGATGCCAACGACACTTATGTCGAAATCCATTCGGGCGCGGGCGGAACCGAGAGCTGCGATTGGGCGCGCATGTTGCTGCGCATGTATGTGCGCTGGGCCGAACGCCAGAAGTTTAAAGTCGATGTCATCGAAGAAACGTCGGGCGACGAGGCCGGCATCAAATCGGCGACCATTCTCGTCAAGGGCCACAAGGCCCATGGCTGGATGAAGACCGAGAGCGGCGTGCATCGTCTGGTGCGCATCTCGCCCTTCGATTCGAACGCGCGTCGCCATACGAGCTTTGCCT
>CAZHOK010000055.1:0-17953 GCA_964534115.1 uncultured Beijerinckia sp. | reverse complement strand
CGCGCAGCCAAAATGGTGGTCGTCGATGCCGATCACCCGGATATTGAGGCCTATATCGATTGGAAGGTGAAGGAAGAGGAGAAAGTTGCTTCTCTCGTCACCGGATCGAAAATCGTCAAGCGCCACATGAAGGCGATTTTGAAGGCCTGTGTGAATTGCGTCGGCGACAATGACGATTGCTACAATCCGGAAAAGAATCCGGCTCTGAAAAAAGCCATCAAAATGGCGCGCCGCGATTCCGTGCCGGACAGCTATATCAAGCGCGTGATGCAATTTGCGCGTCAGGGCTATACCGACATCCAGTTCGACACTTATGACACCGACTGGGATTCGGAAGCCTATCTGACGGTCGCCGGCCAGAATTCGAACAATTCGGTGCGCGTCACCGACGATTTCCTGCGCGCGGTCGAGGCCGATGCCGATTGGAACCTCACACGGCGCATCGACGGCAAGACCCACAAGACGCTGAAGGCCAAGGATCTCTGGGAAAAGATCGGCTATGCCGCCTGGGCATCTGCAGATCCCGGCCTGCAATATGACACGACCATCAACGACTGGCACACATGCCCGGCGTCTGGCCGCATCAACGCGTCCAATCCGTGCTCGGAATATATGTTCCTCGACGACACGGCCTGCAATCTGGCATCGCTCAATCTTCTGCAGTTCCGCGATCCCAAGACCGGCATTTTCGACATTGTGTCTTATGAACATGCCGTTCGTCTGTGGACCGTCGTGCTCGAAATCTCGGTGCTGATGGCGCAATTCCCGTCGAAGGAAATTGCCAAACTCTCCTATGAGTACCGCACGCTGGGTCTGGGCTATGCCAATGTCGGCGGCCTGCTCATGTCATCGGGCATCAGCTATGATTCCGACGAAGGCCGCGCCATTTGCGGCGCGCTTTCGGCGATCATGACGGGTATTTGCTATGCGACCTCCGCCGAAATGGCGAAGGAACATGGCCCCTTCCCCGGCCATGGCCCGAACAAGAACCACATGCTGCGCGTCATCCGCAACCATCGCCGCGCGGCCCATGGCCTGTCGGACGGCTATGAAAGCCTTTCGATCACGCCTGTGCCGCTCGATCATGCAACGCTCAGCTCCATGGCGGCCAACGGCAAGGTCTTTGCCGAACATGCCAAAAAGGCCTGGGATCTGGCACTCTCACTGGGCGAGCAGCATGGCTATCGCAATGCGCAAGTCACCGTTGTCGCGCCGACCGGCACGATCGGCCTTGTCATGGATTGCGACACGACCGGCATCGAGCCCGATTTCGCTCTGGTGAAGTTCAAGAAGCTCGCGGGCGGCGGCTATTTCAAGATCATCAACCGCGCTGTTCCCGAGGCGCTGCGCGCCTTGGGCTATAGCGAGGCGCAGATTGCCGAGATCGAAGCCTTTGCTGTGGGCCATGCCTCCATGCGCCAGGCACCGGGCATCAATCACACGAGCCTGCGCGCCAAGGGTTTTGGCGACGACAAGCTTGAGACCATCGAAAAATCCCTTGCGGGCGCTTTCGACATCAAATTTGTCTTCAACAAATGGAGCCTCGGCGCGGACTTCCTCACCGGCACATTGAAAGTGCCGGCTGAAAAGCTCGACGATCCGACCTTCGAACTTTTGCCCTTCCTCGGTTTCACCAAGACTGAAATCGATATGGCGAACGTGCATGTCTGCGGTGCGATGACGCTGGAAGGCGCGCCCCACCTCAAGGTCGAACATTACAATGTGTTCGATTGCGCCAATCCCTGCGGTCGCACGGGCAAGCGTTATCTGTCGGTCGAGAGCCACATCCGCATGATGGCTGCAGCCCAGCCCTTCATCACGGGTGCGATCTCGAAGACGATCAACATGCCCAATGATGCCACGGTTGAGGATTGCAAGGACGCCTATGTCCTGTCCTGGCGTCTCGCACTCAAGGCCAATGCGCTCTATCGCGACGGCTCCAAGCTTTCGCAGCCGCTCAATTCGCAGCTCATCTCCGATGAAGAGGATGAGGATGAGGATGCGCTCGAGACGCTGGCTTCCATGCCGGCCGCAGCGCGCACCTCCCAGATTGCGGAAAAGATCGTCGAGCGCATTGTCGAGCGTGTCGAGCGCACGCGCGAGCGCGAGCGTCTTCCCGATCGCCGCAAGGGTTACACCCAGAAGGCGGTCGTGGGCGGCCACAAGGTCTATCTGCGCACCGGCGAATATCAGGACGGGCGCATCGGCGAGATCTTTATCGACATGCACAAGGAAGGCGCTGCCTTCCGCTCGTTGATGAACAATTTCGCCATCGCCATTTCGGTCGGCCTCCAATATGGCGTGCCGCTCGAAGAATATGTCGACGCTTTCACCTTCACCCGCTTCGAGCCGGCCGGCTTCGTGCAGGGCAATGACGCGATCAAGAATGCCACGTCGATCCTCGACTATGTGTTCCGCGAACTCGCCATTTCCTATCTCGGCCGCAACGATCTCGCCCATGTCGACCCCTCCGACATTGGCGGCACGGTGATCGGCAAGGGCGAAGAGCAGAGCCGTCCGCAAGGCGGCGCAGCCAGTGCGACACAGCGCTTTGTCTCGCGCGGCTTCGTCCGCTCGAAGACCGACAAGCTGATGCTCGTCCAGGGCGGCGGCTATGAGACAGTCGGCGCGAATGCGATCCTCGAAACCGCCGGCGCCACCGCGCTGAAAAAAGATGTCACTTTCCGCGAGGATGTGACCTCGGTGACGACGAGCGAATTCGAACAGCTCGAATGGTCAGCCCCCTCGCCCAAGGGCCAATCGGTCGCCGACAAGCGCGCCGAAGCCCGGATGAAGGGCTATGTCGGCGAAAGCTGCCCCGAATGCGCCAATTTCACACTGGTGCGCAACGGGACATGTCTGAAGTGCGACACATGCGGAAGCACGACCGGTTGCAGCTGAGGCGATCAACGGGGGGAGAGAGAAATCTCTCCCCTTTTTTTCGATCATTGGCCATAGGCCCCTCATGATTGACATTGCGCATCTTGCCCCAATCCGGGCCATGCGGCTTCGGGCCCGATGAAATCGCTCATGAATTTAAACACTTGGCTCTGAGCAACAGCCCCTCAAAGGCACCCCCAGGGAAATCCACCCCTCCCCCAACGTCTGCCGCTGCGGCAATCATTCGTTAGCTTCTGCTTGGCATTATGCTCGGCAGAGGAATTCCTCCTCTTCGCGTCAGGCTTCGGTCTGATGCGGGCGTCATCCGGGTCGCGGCATTTCAAGGGCCGGCTGGCGTAAGTTCTGCGTTCCATCCGTCTCAACAAGACGGACCTTCGGGGTGTTTAAAATGTCCCTTTTCCAGCGTTTTAGGAAAAATGAGTCCGGCGCGACGGCCGTTGAATACGGCCTCATCATTGCACTGATTGCCGTTGTGAGTGTTGGTACGATCAGGACGATCGGTACGAATATCAACGCCAAGCTCAATATCATCAGCGCCAACCTGAACTGATTGCGCGTGACGGCGGCTTCCGCCGAAGCCGCCGTCCGCTTTTCGCTCCCGCATCCGGCTGAGACACCATCTGGTTTGCTCATGTCGGCGCGGATATCAAGGATATTTGCAATGTCCCTTTTTCAGCGTTTCAGAAAAAACGAGTCTGGCGCAACTGCGGTCGAATATGGCCTCATCATTGCGCTGATTGCCGTTGTGAGCGTCGGCACGATCAAGACGATCGGCACGAATATCAATACGAAACTCGGCATCATCAATTCCAATCTGAATTGATCGCAAATGGCGGCGGCTTCCGCCGAAGCCGCTGCCCCTGCCCCTGCCTCAATGCAGGATTTGGCTGAGGAATAATTTTGTCCGCTCATGCTGCGGATTTTTGAAAAATTCCTCGGGCCTGTTGGCCTCGACGATCTGGCCGGCATCCATAAAAATCACGCGGTCGGCGACCTGGCGGGCGAAACCCATTTCATGGGTCACGCAGAGCATGGTCATGCCTTCATGGGCCAGCGAGACCATTGTATCCAGCACTTCCTTGACCATTTCGGGATCGAGCGCCGACGTGGGCTCATCGAACAGCATGATTTTTGGGCTCATGCAGAGCGAGCGCGCAATGGCCACGCGCTGTTGCTGGCCGCCCGACAATTGGCCCGGATATTTATGCGCCTGTTCGGGGATTTTGACCCGCGTCAGATAATGCATCGCAATCTCTTCGGCCTCTTTCTTGTTCATCTTCTTCACCCAGATGGGCGCCAGAGTGCAATTTTCCAAAATGGTGAGATGAGGAAAGAGATTGAAATGCTGAAACACCATGCCGACTTCGCGCCGCACATCATCGATGCGCTTGAGATCTTCGGTAAGCTCGATTCCATCGACAATGATGGAGCCCTTCTGATGCGCCTCCAGCCGGGTGATGCAGCGGATCAAAGTTGATTTGCCCGAGCCGGAAGGGCCGCAAATGACAACTTTCTCGCTGCGACGCACGGCGAGATCGATGTCGCGCAACACATGGAATTGGCCGAACCATTTGTTCATGCCGCGAATTTCGACGGCAAATTCATTTCGGACCGGTGTGATGGCGGGGGATGCGGCAGACATGCGTTTCTCCGAAATCAGCGCCGCCGCCCGGCGGACAGGCGCTTTTCCATCATGAGCGAATAGCGGGACATGCCGAAGCAGAAGATGAAATAGAAAGCTGCGGCGAAGAAATAGACCGTGGGCGAAATCGTCGGCCCCGACCAGACAGGGTCGATGCGCGCCGCATCCACCGTCCGCAGGAAATCGAAAATGCCGACCACGGCCACAAGCGTCGTATCCTTGAACAGGCTGATGAAAATATTAACGATGCCCGGAATGACGAGCGTCAAGGCCTGGGGAAGAATGATCAGGCGCATCATCTGCCAATAGGACAGGCCCAGAGCCATGGCGCCTTCGCTTTGCCCCTTGGGGATGGCCTGAAGCCCGCCGCGGACTTCTTCTGCCATATAGGCCGCCGCAAAAAGCGCAAAGCCGATGATCGGCCGCAGCAAGCGATCGGGCGTCAAATGCTCCGGCACAAAAAGCGGCAGCATTGTATTGGCCATGAAGAGCACGGTGATGAAGGGCACGCCGCGCACAAATTCAATGTAAAGGATCGAGAAGAAACGAACCACCGGCAGGCGCGAACGCCGGCCAAGCGCCAGAAGAACGCCTGCGGGCAGCGAAAAGACAATGCCGACGGTTGCCACCAGCAGGCTCAGAAAAATTCCGCCCCAAAGATTGGTGCCAATGCGCACCAGGCCAAGCCAATCGGAGCCATGCAACAGCATGACGGCAAGGATCGGATAGACGACGAAAAACAGCACGCCCACCCACACAGTCCGCAGGCGTGAAAATTCCAGTGCGCCCGCCAGTCCGATGCCGCATGCCAGCACAGCCAATTCCACACCCGGATCGCGCAGAAGCGCGGAGGGCCCCGGGATGAGCATGAAAATGAACAGAGGCACGCCCAGCAGAAAAGCCAGCAATCCGGCACGGCTCTTCTGCCCCGGCACCCAGAGCAGACGGGCAACCAGCACAGCACCGATCATCAAGGTGAGATCGACGCGCCAATGCTGCGCGACCGGATAAGAACCATAGCGGAAATAATCGATCTTCCGATCGATAAAGGCCCAGCAGGCGCCCGTGCCTTGAACGCGACAGGGCGCGCCATCATTGGCGATCCAGATCGCATCGACAAAGTAGAACCGGATAAAGTCCGGCACGATCCAGGCAAGCCATGCGAGAATGACCAGCGCAATCGGCCCCGAAATCCAGCCGGTGAAAAATGTCTTGCGCAAAAACAGCCAGAGACCGCCAACGCCAGCCGGTGGCGGCAGAGCCGGTGCTTCCTGCGTTCGCAGATAAAACATGTCGGAGGAGCGCTGATCCATCTATCGCTCCACCAAAGCCTTGCGGCGATTATAGACATTCATGACAAGGGCCGTGACCAGCGAAATGGTGAGATAGACCGCCATGGTTATGGCAATCACCTGCACTGCCGCCCCTGTCTGGTTGAGCACGGTGCCGGCAAAAACCTGCACGAGATCAGGATAGCCGATGAAAACCGCCAGCGAGGAGTTTTTCGTCAAGGCCAGATATTGATTGGTCAGCGGCGGCACGATCACGCGCAAGGCTTGCGGAATGGTGATGAGTTTTAAAGTCTGCTGCCGCGTCAGGCCAAGCGATTGCGCGGCCTCCGTCTGCCCATGCGCCACCGATTGAATGCCGGCGCGCACAATCTCGGCAATAAAGGCCGCCGTATAGAAAACAAGGCCCAGAAGCAGGGCGACAAATTCCGGCAGAACGCGCACGCCGCCCTGAAAGTTGAAACCGCGCAAAACCGGATCGACGAATGTGACCGGCTGGCCGGCGGCAAGATAGGCGAGGATCGGCAGACCCAGAACAAGCCCCGTGCCGATCCAGACAACCGGCAAAGCCTGCCCGGTGCGGGCCTGACGGCGCCGTGCGAAAATGGCAAGGCCGATGGCGAGGACAAAAGCCATCGCACCAGCAATCGGAATCGCCAGAGCTGCCGGTGCAAATTGGGGTTCTGGAAAAATCAGACCGCGATTGTTGAGAAAAATGCCCGCGCCGAAAGAGATACTGTCGCGCGGACCCGGCAAGGGTTTCAGGACGGCATTGTACCAGAAGAGCAATTGCAACAGCAGCGGCGTGTTGCGCATGATCTCGACATAGACGGTCGCCACTTTCGAGACGACCCAATTTTCAGAAAGACGCGCAATGCCGACGAAAAAGCCAAGCAGCGTCGCCAGCACGACGCCAATTCCTGCCACCAGCAAAGTGTTGAGCAGCCCGACAAGAAAGGCGCGCCCATAGGGCGAAGTTGCGGAATAGGAAACGAGCGTCTGGTTGATATCGAAAGAGGCGGTGCGATCCCAGAAGGAGAAATCGGTCGGAATGCCGCGCGCGCGCATATTGGTGCTGGCGTTCAGCACAGCCTCATAGGCCAGATAACCGACAAGGGCGATGAGCACGCCCTGCCAAAGCAAACCGCGAAAACGGGGATTATAGAGCAGAGAAGTCGATGGCTGCGGACGCGCCGCCGCATCGCTCATTGCAGGGCCCCACAAAATGGCACGCTTGTCTCCGCACACAAAACGCGATGAGGGGTCATTTTTTCAGGCCATGAAAACACATGAACCCCTCATCTGCCGCGCAGCCTGCGCTCCCTTCTCCCGGAGGAGAAGGGCCAGCGCAGGCGCTTTTTCAATCAACGCACCGGAGGGGCATATTGCAGCCCGCCCTGCGCCCACAAAGCGTTCAAGCCACGCTTGATCTTGAGCGGCGAACCATCGCCGACATTGCGGTTAAAAACTTCGCCGTAATTGCCGACATGTTTCACAATGCGGAAGGCCCAATCGCGCGTCAGGCCAAGGCCCTTGCCGAAATCGCCTTCGACGCCGAGCAGACGGCGAACTTCCGGATTGGTTGATTTCAGCATGTCGTCGACATTGGCGCGGGTCACGCCCAGCTCTTCGGCATTGACCATGACGAAATGCGTCCAGCGCACAAGGTGGAACCAATTGTCATCGCCCTGGCGCACGGCCGGCCCGAGCGGCTCTTTGGAAATGATCTCCGGCAGAACGACATGTTCATCCGGATTGACCAGCTTGAGGCGCGAGCCATAGAGGCCGGAGGCATCCGTCGTATAGGCGTCGCAACGCCCGGAATCATAGGCCTTCACCGTCTCATTAATGTCGGCAAAGGCGACGACTTCATATTTCATGCCCTTGGAGCGGAAAAAATCCGCCATATTGAGTTCGGTCGTCGTGCCCTGCTGCACGCAAATGGATGCGCCATTCAGCTCAAGCGCAGATGCGACATTGAGCTTTTTGCGGACCATAAAACCCTGACCGTCATAATAATTCACGCCGGCCCACATCAGGCCGAGTTCCGCCTCGCGCGATTGCGTCCAGGTGCCGTTGCGCGACAGAACATCGATCTCGCCCGATTGCAGGGCGGTAAAGCGATCCTTGGCCGAGAGCGGGATGAATTTGATCTTGTTGGGATCGTTGAATATGGCCGCGGAAATGCCGCGGCAGAGGTCGACATCGAGCCCGGTCCAATTGCCCTTGTCATCGGGAAGGCCGAAACCGGCAAGACCCGTATTGACGCCGCAGGTCAAAAAACCCTTCTGCTTGATGGAATCGAGCGTTTTGGAACCCGACTGGGCCTGTGCGCCAGTGGCCAGACCGCCCAGAGCAAAGGCGGCGGCAGCGATAGTTGCGACGAATTTCATTCCTTTGGACTCCCGATCTGGTCGCCCGCCCGAAAATATGCGAGGCAGGCTTTGCAGGGTCGGCCCTTTGGCCAAACCCAAGCTTGCGCCTATCACAAGCGAGTTTCACCACAGGGTCAAGTGACGCGACGGCGGGAAGAACATGCCGAAAATGAACGACGAAAAGCGCAAGCAATTGAGAAAGCGGACGCAAATCGTCATGGCGGGCCGAACGCCGGAAGATCAATTCGGATTTGTGAACACGCCGATCTACCGGGGCTCCACCGTTCTTTACCCCGATTATGAGACGCTGAAGCACAGAAGCCAGCGTTTTACCTATGGAACCAAGGGCACACCGACGACCCAGGCGCTCGAAAACGCCTGGAGCGAGATTGCCGGCGCCGCCGGGACCGTGCTGGCGCCCTCGGGCCTGGCGGCCATTGCCCTGGCCTTGATGACCGCGCTCAAGTCCGGCGATCACCTGCTCGTGACAGACAGCGCCTATTTGCCCACACGCCATTTCTGCGACACGGTCCTCGCCCGCATGGGTGTCGAGACCAGCTATTACGACCCCACAATCGGTGCGGGCCTGAAAAGCCTGCTGAAGCCGAATACGACCGCTGTTCTGGTCGAGGCACCGGGCTCGCAAAGTTTCGAAATGCAGGACATTCCCGCCATTGCCAAGGTCGCCCATGCCAATGGCATGTGCGTGATCATGGACAATACTTGGGCGACGCCGCTGTTCTTTCCTCCGCATGAGCGCGGCGTCGATCTGGCGGTGGAGGCGGGCACAAAATATCTGGGCGGCCATTCCGACATTCTGCTTGGCCTCGTCTCGGCCAATCCGCTCTGGTGGAAAAGATTGCGCGCCACTTTCGACGCTTTCGCCATATGCGCGGGCCCCGAAGATTGTTTTCTGGCACTGCGCGGATTGCGCACCATGGAATTGCGTTTGCGCGAGGCAGAAAAACAGGGCCTCGCGCTGGCGCAATGGCTGGCAGGACGCGCGGAAGTCAAAAGCGTGCTGCACCCCGCCCTGCCCGGCGCGCCCGGTCATGAGATCTGGAAACGCGATTTTCTGGGCGCCTCCGGCCTCTTTTCCGTCATCCTGCAACCCTGTTCGGAAAAAGCGCTCGCAGCCCTCCTCGACGGGCTCGAATTATTCGGCATGGGCTATTCCTGGGGCGGCTTTGAAAGCCTCGTCATCCCCTTCGATTGCGCATCATACCGCACGGCCACGACATGGAATCCCGGCGGACCGGCTTTGCGCTTTCAGGTCGGGCTGGAAGATATGGACGATCTGATTGCAGATCTGGACGCAGGCTTTGCGCGGATGCGCGAGGTTTCCTAAAGACTCTCGCTCTGCCTGCTCTTGTTCTTGTAGATGAGCATCAGATTGCGGATGTAGATCACCACCGCGAGCACCTGCCCGATGATGATCACCGCTTCGCGCCGCTGCAGGCCGTAGACCAATGTCATCATGCCACCAACGAGCGAGAGAACCCAGAAGGCGATCGGCACGACGGAGCGGCCTGCCCGCTCGCTGGCCCACCATTGCACGACCATGCGCGCGGTAAAAATGAGCTGTGCTATCAGGCCGAAAAACAGCCAAAAATCGAAACGCGTCACAAAGACGTCGATGAGATAATCGCCAATGTCGTTGGACAGGGAATAAATCAAAGTTCAATCTCCCTTGCGTCCGGCACGCGCTTGCGCCGCTTGATCAGCCAGCGCACGCCCATCAAATCGACAATACCGACCCAGAGGCGGTCGAAAAATCCATAATTGGAGACGCCGGTCAAGCGCGGACGATCGATGACATCGACATAGGCAATCTCATAGCCTTCGCGCCGCACGAGTGCCGGCATGAAACGATGCAGAGCATCGAAATAAGGCAGAGCGAGATAGGCCTCGCGCGGAAAACATTTGAAACCGCAGCCCGTGTCGCGCGTACCATCGTTCAAGACAGCCGCGCGCACTTTATTGGCCAGGCGGGATTGAAAGCGTTTGAAGCCCGTATCCTTGCGGCCCACGCGCTGGCCTTGCACAAGACCGCAGGCAGGGCCGGCCTCTTTCAGAGCAGCCAGAAAGGCCGGCATGAATGATGGATCGTTCTGCCCATCGCCATCGAGCGTGATGATGACGGGCGCGCGCGCGGCGCGAACGCCCGTGCGCACTGCCGCAGATTGCCCGCAGGATTGCGCGTGACGCATTTCGCGCAGCGAGGGCATTTTGGCCGCCAGACGCGCCAATTCGGCACCTGTACCATCGGTGGAGCCGTCATTGACATAAATGATCTCGAACGGGCCGGAGGGTGCAAGCGCCGCTTCGATCTCGCGGACCAAAGGCTCGATATTGCCCGCCTCATTGCGTACCGGCACGACAACAGAAACGCCGGGTGATTGGCTCATGCTCGACTCCAGAAACCTGTGGCGCGCCCGAGCGTCGGACCGACCAGGCCCGCGCCCCGCATTTCAATGCCGGTAGCACGCTTGCGAAAGACAATGCCGCGCGCTGCAAAAGCGCGCCGCAGGAAGATGGATGTTGCCGTGCCCAACGCCATTCCGGCAATCACATCGGACGGGAAATGCGCGCCGGTGACAACACGCGACACACCAATGAGCACGGCAAGAAGAAGAAACAGACGCCCCCAGCGCGGCAAGAGAAATGCAAGCGCAACAGCCGTGGCAAAAGCCGTGACCGTATGGCCCGAGGGAAAACTGAGAACGGAGGATTTGTATGCAAACATATCAAAATGGAATGGCCCGACCACATCCAGCAGGCGCGGGCGCGCGCGACCGAAAAGCGACTTCAGAAGCAGCGACAGAATGCCGGCCACAGCATTGGCGGCTAAAATATAAAAGACGCGGCCGGCAAACAGGCCGAGCGCTGCATCCACACGCGGCCCCAAGCCGCGATGGCGCAGGAGAAGTGCGCCGATCACCAGCGCGCCGGTCGTGGCAAAAATCCAGCCGGATTCGCCCGCGCGCGTGATGATGGCGAAAATAGCCCGGATCTCTGCCGGCAGATCGCGCGCGGACCGCACCAGATTTTCATCGCCCGACAGAGCCACGACGAGAATGAGCACACAAATGCCCAGCGCAATCGCCGCCTCCGTCACCCGCCCCTGCGAGGCGCTGCGGCGCTCGGCCGTTTTCCAGCGCCTGAGAAAATCATGCGCGGCCAGTTTGATCGAAATCAGCCCGGCCATCATGAGCCTGCGGCCTTTCGTGCATAGACCGCCAGATCGAGCTTGCGCCCGCCGTTCAGATTGATGCCGGTCACGCGCTTTGTCAGAACCACATCGGCGCTGCGCGCCAATGTCGCCTTAAAAGCCTCCTCATGGCGCATGTCGACGAAAGCAATGCGGCAGCCTCCATCATTGATAAATTGCGCCGCGCCTGCGCCATCCGTCATCAAAAGATCGGTGCCGGTCAGAAAGACAAGGCTCGGCTCGTTAAAGCCGGCAGTGGCAGCTGCAAGGCGTTTGCAGGATGGATTGAGCGCCAAGGCCTGATGCGAGGCTTCCGCCAGACGCGGCGAGATGCGCAACGGATCGAACGGCCCGCTTGTCATAATGCCGCTGAAGACAAAGACGTAAGCGCAATAGGCCAGAGCGACAGCGCCAATCAGAGAGGTCTCGATTCGCTCGCGTCCAATATCGCGCAAAAGATGGAAGCCGATCCACAGCAGAAAGGGCGCCACAGCAAAAGCAGCCGTCCCCGGCAAGCGGTTCGTCCAGATGCAAATGCCAATGCCTGCGGCCACAAGCACAAAGGCAAGACCGGGCACGAGCAGCAGAACAGGTCGCGAGAACCCTCTGTTCAGGACAAGCGCACCACGCTCCAGCGCCATGAAGATGAGAATGGCAATCGCCGGATAAACGGGCAGAACATAATGCGGCAGTTTGGTCGGCACGGCTTCGAACAAAAGCCAGACTGGAACAATCCAGGCGAGCAGAAAAGCAACGCTTTTCTCAGCCCGCATGCGCCAGACAAAAGCGGCGGCCAGCGCTGCCAGCGGCGCCATGGGCCAGGCCGTGGCCCAGAAGGCCAGAAAATATGTTCCCGGCGGTGCGCCATGGGATTCCTGGCCCGAACTGACTTTGCCCAGCATGTCATGGCCGACGGAATCCGCCAGACATGCGCCCTTGGGCTGGATCAGGATGAGTGCGAACCAGGGCAGAACGATCAACAAGCCCCAGACGAGGCCCGGCAAGGGGCGCATCTGCACGAGCCAGCGCGCACCGCGATCCTTGATCGCCAAAACGATGACGGCAAAAAGCGGCACCATGGGCGTGATCGGTCCCTTGATGAGAAGACCAAGTCCGATCGCGCTCCAGAAAATTGCCGGCATGCGCCAGCCCTGCTGTTTGTCTGGCAGAAGATAAAAGCGCGCCAGCGCACCCATGGCCGCCATGACGGTGGCCAGAACGAAAGCATCGGTTTTCGCCAGCCGCGCTTCAACGCCGATGAGGATGGTCGATCCAAAGAGAAGCGCTGCCAGAAAAGCATTGCGACGGGTCAGAAAGACAAGCGCCGTCCAATAGGTCAAAAGCACGGCAGCGATTGCGCCGGTGAGCGAGACAAGCCGGTACATCCAGATCGTCGTCGGCGCCTGTTCGAACCCGAGCGCTTCGGCAGAGCCCACAACAGCCGCCTGAATCCAGTAAATGCCGACCGGCTTTTTGTTGCGCGCCTCGTTCTGAAAACGGATGGCAATATAATCATCCGTCTCGAGCATTTGCTTTGTCGCTTGGGCAAAGCGCGGCTCGTCGCGATCCATCGGCTGCAAGGTGAAGAAGCCCGGCAGAAAAAGCATGAGCGCGACCAGCACGAGAAGCCCGGCGGCGCGCCGATGCGAATCCAGCGTATGGTCGAGAGCGGCGGCTGCCGGCTCAATAATTCGGGCTATGGTCATGCCTCGTGCGGGCTCCTCACGCGCTGGCGCTGCTGATGCGCCGACCGCGAATCCCCGCAAGCCAAATGCGCTGCACGGGGCGACGGCCAGCTTTTAGGCCCTCACCGCGCCAGCGGCAAGCAGCCCCTCAGATCGGGCCCTGCGGCCAGAGGCCCCTATCCTTCAAAAATCCGATGACGGCGTCATCGAAAGCGGCCGGATCCTCGATGCAGCAGGCATGGCCCGTGCCGGGCAAAACCACATGGGCGGCACCCGGAATGTTTTGTGCCGTTTCCCGGCCGCGCCCGAGCGAATTGTCATGCTCGCCATTGACGACCAGAACGGGCAGATCGAGCCCATCGAGGCGGGGCAGCATGTTTTCCGATCCCCGCGCCTCAAAAATGCGGGCAATGGAGCGCCCATCGAGCAGATGGGCATCCGCGCCAAACATATCCATCACCCAGCGACCGAGCTTGGTTTCGGGAAAGCCCGGCGCAAACAGCTCCGGCATATAGGCGGCGCGATATTTGGCCGGCCCGATCTGCGTGAAAGCCTCTATGCGCTTGGCAATATTGCCGCCCGGCCGACTGGAACCGCCCACCAGCACCAGACCGCGGGCGCGGATGCGATGATCGAGGCCGATCTTGAGGGCAATGCCGGACCCGACGCTGACGCCCATAAAGACGGCCTGAACAATGCCAAGATCGTCGCAGACGCCCAGCACATCCTGCACCATGTCTTCCAGCGAGAAACGATGCGTCGGCTTGTCAGACAGGCCATAGCCGCGAATGTCGAGAGCAATGCAACGAAAGAAGGGGGAGAAACGCGCGACCTGATGAACGAAGAGGCGCCGGTCGAACGGATTGGCATGCACCATGACGAGCGGCGGCCCTTCGCCATGTTCCTCATAATGAATGCGCAATCCATTGGCTGTTGAATAAGGCATGACCCCTCCCGATGCTTTTGCAGCAAGTCTAGCTGCCCAAGCGCGTCATTGCGAGCGCAGCGAAGCAATCCAGAGGATGCCCGACAGGAGGAAGCATTAAGCCCCGAGCTGGTCTGCCTTGACGGGCTCGATCGCCACGCTCTCGCCGCAACCGCAGGCCGAGGTCTGATTGGGATTGTTGAAGACAAAACCGGAGGACAATTTATCGGCTTTGAAATCCATCTGCGTGCCGAGCAGAAACATGACCGCCTTTGGGTCGATCAGCACTTTCACGCCCTTGTCCTCGACGACTTCATCGTAAGCGCCGATCTCTTCGGCCCATTCCATCGTGTAGGACATGCCGGCACAGCCGCCATTTTTCACGCCGACGCGCAAGCCCACAACGGGCTTTTCGGCATTGGCCATAATATCGCGCACACGCTGCGCAGCAGCGTCGGTGAGCGTCAAAGCCTTGGCCAGTGGACGTATCGCCATTTCACTCTCCCTCACCCGGGTTCAAGGCCCGGCGATTGAGTCTTGCCTACCCTACCACATATCCAGCGCGACGCGCGCCTCATCCGACATGCGGCTTTGATCCCACGGAGGATCGAAAACCATATTGACCTTGGCGCCTGAAACGCCCTGGACGCCAGACACGGCATTTTCGACCCATTGCGGCATTTCCCCGGCCACCGGGCAGCCCGGTGCGGTGAGAGTCATGTCCACTTTGACGAATTTGGAATCGTCAATGTCGATCTTGTAGATCAGCCCGAGCTCGTAAATATCGACCGGAATTTCAGGGTCGAAGACAGTTTTGAGCGCGACGACAATATCGTCCGTCAGGCGCTCCAATTCCTCTGCGGGAATGGCGGGCGCGAGCGCAAGGTCGGGCCGGTTCGGCTGCATCTCGCTGGTTGTCGTCTCTGACATCGTCATTCCTCAGGCGAACAAAGCTTCGGCCTTGGCCAAAGCATCCACAAGGGCGTCGACTTCGCTCCTTGTGTTATACAGAGCAAAAGAAGCGCGACAGGTCGAGGTCACGCCAAATCGCGCCATCAAAGGCATGGCGCAATGGGTGCCGGCGCGCACCGCAACGCCCGAGCGATCGATGACGGTCGCCACATCATGAGCGTGAGCGCCCTTCATCTCGAAGGAACAGATCGCGCCCTTGCCCGGCGCCGTGCCGATGAGGCGGATCGAATTCAACCGGCCAAGCCGCTCCTGCGCATAGGCGCCAAGCGCATTTTCATGCGCCCTGATCTGCTCGCGCCCGATGGCCATCATATAATCAACCGCAGCCCCAAGACCAATGGCCTGCACGATGGGCGGGGTGCCAGCCTCAAAGCGATGCGGCGGGACATTGTAAGTGACATTGTCCAGCGTGACCGTTTCGATCATCTCACCGCCGCCATTGAAGGGCGGCAGCTTTTCCAGCCATTCGCGCTTGCCATAGAGCACGCCAATGCCGGTCGGCCCATAGACTTTGTGGCCGGTGAAGACATAAAAATCGGCATCCAGATCGCGCACATCGACATCGAGATGACACGCGCCCTGCGAACCATCCACCATCACCGGTATGCCGCGCTCATGGGCGATGCGGATGACTTCCTTCACCGGAACCACTGTGCCCAGCACATTGGACATATGCGTGATGGCGACAATTTTTGTGCGCGGCGTCAGCGTCTTTTCGAATTCTTCGATGGAGAACGAGCCGTCTTCGGCCACGCCCACCCATTTCAGCACGGCACCCTTGCGCTCGCGATGAAAATGCCAGGGCACGATATTGGAATGATGCTCCATGATGGAGAGAACGATTTCATCGCCCTCGCCGATATGCGCGGCACCGAAAGAGGCCGCCACGCAATTGATCGCCTCCGTCGCAGAGCGGGTGAAAATGATTTCATCGGTCGAGCCGGCATTGAGAAAGGCCCGCACCTTCTCGCGCGCACCCTCAAAAGCCTCCGTCGCCGCATTGGCAAGATAATGCAGCCCGCGATGCACATTGGCATATTCATGCTCGTAAGCATAAACCATGCGATCGATCACCTGACGCGGTTTTTGCGCCGAGGCGGCATTGTCGAGATAGACAAGCGGCTTGCCATAGGGCCGCTCATTCAGGATCGGAAAGTCCTTCCGGATCGTCTCGACATCATAGGCTTGTGTCATGTGGTTTAGCCCTTTCGCGCCGCAAGCCAGAGGCCGATGCGCTCGGCCAGCATTGTGCGCAGGTCTTCATTCTCGACGCGGTCTGTTGCCTCATCGATGAACGCTTCCAGAAGCAGCGATTCAGCCTGCGCCTTCGGCAATCCGCGCGCCATGGCATAAAAGATCTGGTCCTCATCGAGCTGCGCCACCGTCGCGCCGTGCCCGCAGACCACATCGTCGGCAAAAATCTCAAGCTCGGGCTTGTTGTTCATCGACGCGCCATCCGAAAGCAGGATCGCTTGGCTCTTCATGGCGCCATCGGTCTTTTGGGCGCCGGGCGCCACCATCACCTTGCCCTGATAAACGCCCGTCGCCTCATCATCGAGCACGGTTTTGAAATATTCGCGGCTCTCGCAATGGGGCGCCACATGCTCGATCACCAGAGTTGTATCGCTGTGATCGCGACCTCTCAACAGCGATGCGCCGGCCAGTTGACCGCGCGCATGATCGCCATCGAAACGCATATGCGCCTGCCGGCGAAACAATCCGCCACCACGTGCCAGCGTGAAAGAATTGAAGGAGGCGCGTGTGCCGATTGTGGCCAGCAGATGCGCGACATGAACCGAGCCGCTCGCCAGACTGGCCGGAGCGAAAACATGTTCGAGCACGGCATCGTCGCCGATCTGAAACACCATGGCGACATTGCGCTGCGCAAGCGCACCCTCGTCGCCGCTTTCATCTTCCACCAATGTCAGCCTAGCACCCTTGCCCAAACGAACGAGCGAACGCGCATAGATGGATTGCGAAACCTTGCCACTCGAGAGGGAGATGATCTCGACGGGATCGGCAATGGCCATACCATCGGCGACATCGATCACCAGTCCGCCCTGCATGAAGGCCGTGTTCAGCGCCAGCGCAGCATCGCCGCCCCCAAGTCCGGAAGCAGCCAGTGCCGAGATGGTGGACGCATCGCCAGCGCGCAAAACATCGCCCAGAGATTGAACGCTCAGCCCCTTGGGCAGGCGCGCCACATCGGACAGTGCTGCGACGTAATAGCCATCGACCAGAACAAGCCGAATGGTCTCAACACCGGCCAGACGCGGCGCCAGTTCTTCAAGCCGGGTGGCCTGCGCCGCAATGGCGCCGGGCGCAATCGATACAGCCAGAGGCAGCGCCTCGCGCATGGCCTGACGCAGATCGGTATAATGCCAGGCCTCGACGCGGCGTGTCGGCAATCCAGCAGAGCGAAACATCTCAAACGCTTCGGCGCGCAAAGCCGAAACCGCACCGCCGCCCTGCGGAGCAAATGGGCCACCTGCAAAATCAGCCGCAAGTTTGGCTTCCGCAGGCGTTGGAACAATGGCGACAGGCTTGCCCATCAGGCGGCCTCACCAATGTAATCGCGATAGCCATTGGCCTCGAGTTCAAGCGCCAGGGATTTGTCGCCCGTCTTCACGATCTGGCCCTTCGACATCACATGCACCGTGTCGGGCACGATGTAATCCAGCAGGCGCTGGTAATGGGTGATGAGGAGGAAAGAGCGCTTGGGATCGCGCAAAGCATTCACGCCTTCCGACACAATACGCAATGCATCGATATCGAGACCCGAATCCGTTTCATCCAGAATGGCGAAAGAGGGTTCGAGCAATGACATTTGCAGAACTTCCATGCGCTTCTTTTCGCCGCCCGAGAAGCCGACATTGAGGCCGCGACGCAACATGTCCTGCGGGACGCCAAGCTTTTCAGCCGCTGCTTTGACGCGCTTCATGAAATCAGGGGT
>CAZHOK010000054.1:16614-18026 GCA_964534115.1 uncultured Beijerinckia sp. | reverse complement strand
AGGAATATCGGTCGCCTTGATGCCCGCATTGCCGAGTTCTTTGTAGAAGGGCACGTTGGCGTCGCCGTTAATGGTCGAGACAACGGCGGTCTTCTTGCCGGCAGAGCCGAATTTCTTGATGTTGGCGACAATCGTCTGCCAGTCGGAATGACCGAAAGGCGTGTAATTGATCATAATGTCTTCTTGCTTGACGCCTTTCGATTTCAGATAGGCTTCAAGAATACGGTTGGTCGTGCGCGGATAGACATAATCGGTCCCAGCGAGAACCCAGCGCTGAACCTTCTCGTTTTCCATCAGATAATCGACGGCGGGAATGGCTTGCTGGTTGGGCGCAGCGCCGGTGTAGAAAATATTGCGCGATGATTCCTCGCCCTCATATTGCACGGGATAGAAGAGGATCGAGTTCAGTTCTTCAAAAACCGGCAGTACGGATTTGCGCGACACCGAGGTCCAGCAGCCGAATGTTGCAGCGACCTTGTCCTTGGCGATCAATTCGCGGGCCTTTTCAGCAAAGAGCGGCCAGTTGGATGCGGGATCGACAACGACAGGCTCAAGCTTGCGGCCGAGCAAGCCACCCTTTTTGTTCTGCTCTTCGATGAGCATGAGCATGACATCTTTCAGCGTCGTTTCGCTGATGGCCATTGTTCCCGAAAGCGAATGGAGAATGCCGACTTTGATCGGGCCAGCGCCTTGCGCGAAAGCCGCTCCGGTGGAAGCGAGGGCGAGCGCCCCGCCGATAGCCGCGCCGGTTGCGCGAAGCATGAAACGCCGGGTGAAAGACATGGGGCAAGTCCTCAAGTTGGGCCGGCGCGATCGATGAGGTTATCGGCCGGCGAAGTTCTCGTTCGAAAAGAACGCTCAAACCCGAGTGCAACGGGCGTGCCAGACCTGAAGCGTGAATTTGTTCCCACTTTTCTGATGAGGGCCCCTGTGGCTGGCGCTTGCCGCGGCCGGGGTTCGAGGCGCTTGCTCATGATTTAGGCAGGCTCATGGGACTCAAACGTTCGTGATCTGCTCAAAAACACGGCGCATGATCGATCTGTCGTATAAGGATGTGAGAGAGCCATTTTTCAGGCGTCGGCACTATCCGGACGCCCTTTGATGAATTGGCTTCACCAATGGTCGAATAAGTCTCGGTTGAGCACTCTTGCTTGGCTTCTAATGTCGCGTCTTCGGCTTTGGCCCAAATGTTTGGCTCAGGCCCATCGGAGGAAAAATGGATCGTCGCTCCTTCCTGAAGTTCCAGATCAGCCTGGCTGCTTTTGCTCCCATGCTGGCCAACTCGGCCTTTGCCCAGAGCTGGCCGTCGCAGAACATCACGCTTGTTGTGCCTTTTACGCCCGGCGGCTCAACCGACATTCTCGCCCGCCTTCTGGGCCAGCGGCTGGGCGATGCGCTCGGCAACTTCGTCG
>CAZHOK010000054.1:0-16604 GCA_964534115.1 uncultured Beijerinckia sp. | reverse complement strand
CTGGCGGATCGGTTGCCTCCACGGCGGTGGCGCGCGCCGCGCCCGATGGCCATACGCTCATCATGGGCCATATCGGCACGCTCGGCGTGAATCCGAGCCTCTATGCCAATCTTCAATATGATCCGATCAAGAGCTTCTCGCATCTCTCCATGCTGGCGAGCGTGCATAATATTCTGGTCGTGCATCCCTCGCTGCCGGTGAAGAATGTCCAGGAGCTGATTGCCTATGCCAAGGCCAATCCTGGAAAACTGAATTATGCCACCGGCGGCAATGGCTCGGCCGCTCATATTGCCATGGCGGCTTTCATGGTCGCCACGGGTACGGAAATGACCCATGTGCCCTATCGCGGCACGGCTCCGGCGGTAAATGATCTCTTGGCCGGCGTCGTCCAGCTCACCATGACGGGCGCGCCCGCGGTTCTGCCCCATGCCCGCGCCGGCACCTTGCGTGCGCTTGGCATTTCCAGCGAGAAGCGTCTGGCCTCGGCCAATGACATTCCCACCATTGCCGAACAGGGCGTGCCCAATTTCGAAGCCTCGCAATGGTATGGCATTGTCGGACCGGCCGGCATGCCGCAGCCCATCGTCGATCGCCTGAATGCGGAAATCCGCAAGGCCATGACCGATCCCGAGATTGTCGCAGCTCTGGCGCGCGAAGGCGCCGAAGCCTGGGTGACAAGCCCCGAGGAGCTGCGTGCCCATATCGCCAAGGAAATCCCGCGCTGGGCCGAGATTGTGAAACTCGCCAAGATCCGGATCGAATAATCAGCCGCGATTCCTGCGGCGGCTCATGAATTTTGGGCCGCCGCAGATTTGTTTGAGACCCTGCCGGGTTTCGCTCGTTGCGCTTTCGTGACAATTTGCGGGCGATCGGAACAGGTTTGGGGGTTATTCGTGACGGGGCATCGCAGGCTGGAAGGCAAGATTCTCATCGCCACACATAATGCGGGCAAATTGCGCGAAATGCGCGAATTGCTGGCTCCCTATGGCATTGGCGCGGTTTCGGCCGGCGAATTGAATCTCGACGAGCCGGAAGAAACCGGCATGACTTTCGCCGCCAATGCGCAAATCAAGGCGCAGGCCGGCGCCAAGGCCTCGGGCCTGCCCTCCTTTGCCGATGACAGTGGCATTTGCGTTGCCGGTCTCGATGGCGCGCCCGGAATTTATTCGGCGCGCTGGGCGGTCGATAAAAAATTCGACGCGGCCATGACGCGGATCGATGCCGAATTGCTGGCCAAAGGAATCGGACGCGAGGCCGAGCGCAAGGCCTGGTTCATTTCGGCGCTGTGCATCGCCTGGCCCGACGGACATCTTGAAGAATTTGAGGGCCGGATCGATGGTGTCCTCGTCTGGCCGCCGCGCGGCACGGCCGGCTTCGGCTATGATCCGATGTTTCTGCCTGAAGGTCACACGCGCACATTTGGCGAAATGACATCGGAGGAAAAGCACGGATTGCCCACCGATGGTTCGCGTGCGCTCTCGCACCGCGCCCGGGCTTTTCAGGATTTGGCCAAGGCCTGTCTGGTCAAGTGACGCATCGTCATTGCAAGCGAGGCGAAGCCTTCCAGTCTTCTTCTGGTTTGTCGCCTCACTTGCGCCTCCTCGCAATGAGGCGGCCTTTGTGTCATAGAGAGCCGCATGTCATCATCCTTTGATCCGGGCTTCGGGGTCTATGTTCACTGGCCCTTCTGCCTGTCGAAATGCCCTTATTGCGATTTCAATTCCCATGTTCGCCAGAACAGGGTCGATGAAGCGCGTTTCATAAAAGCTTTTCGCGCCGAGATTGCGCATCGCGCCGGACTTGCGCCCGGACGCAAAGTGACATCGATCTTTTTTGGCGGCGGCACGCCCTCATTGATGGCGCCGCAGACGGTGGGCGCCATTCTCGATGCCATTGCGCAAGGCTGGAGTGTCGATCCAAAAGCTGAGATCACGCTGGAGGCCAATCCGACAAGCGTCGAAGCGGAGCGTTTTCGCGGTTATCGCGCGGCGGGCGTCAATCGCGTGTCGCTTGGCGTGCAGGCGATGAATGATGCCGATCTGAAAGCGCTCGGGCGCATGCATAATGTCGAGGAAGCCATGACAGCAGTCGGCATTGCTGCCAATGTTTTCGAGCGTTTTTCTTTCGATCTGATTTATGCGCGCCCCGGCCAGACGCCTGCTGCATGGAAAGCAGAATTGCAGGATGCGATTGCGCGTGCCGTGGAACATTTGTCGCTCTACCAGCTCACGATTGAACCCGACACAATGTTCGAGCGCCTCTACAAGGCGGGCAAACTCGCCATGCCCGATCCCGATCTGTCGCGGGCTTTGTGGGATGTCACCCAGGAGGTGACGCAGGCTGCCGGCATGCCGGCCTATGAAGTCTCCAATCATGCGCGGCCCGGTGCGGAAAGCCGGCATAATCTCGTCTATTGGCGCTATGGCGAATATGCGGGCGTGGGGCCTGGCGCGCATGGGCGTCTTCTCACCAATGAAGGACGGCTGGCGCAATCGACCGAAAAACATCCCGAAAACTGGCTGGCGCAAGTCGAGGCAGGCGGTCATGGATTGATCGAGAGCGATCTTCTGTCACGCTCCGAACAGGGCGATGAATTTTTGCTGATGGGCCTGCGGCTCGCCGAAGGAATCGATCCCGCCCGCTACACAGATCTGAGCGGGCACGCGCTCGATCCGGCGCGCGTGAACGCTCTTGTTGCCGACGGCATGATTGCCCGCTCAGACAGCGGGCGCATCAATGTCACGCCCGCCGGTTTTCCTGTGCTCGATGCCATCGTTGCCGATCTGGCGGCGTGACGATCAGCTCGCCGCCGAAAAACTTTTCGGCGCGGGACTGGCGATATTTGTCGAACCGGCAGCAATCTGCAGCACCGACAGACCGCGCTCGTTCAGGCCATCGGCACGGAAACGGAAAATCCCGTCCGTGCCGTTAAAGCCCGATGGATTGGTGAGCACATCCTCAGCGAAACGCCGGTCGCCTTGCGTGCGCGCAAGAGCTGCAGCCAGCGAAACCGCATCATAAGCCAGGCTGGCAATGCGCGCGGGTTCGGATGCGAAACGGGCGCGATAGCGGCCGGCGAAAGCATTGTAGCCGGCAATTTCAGGGCTTGCGAACCAGGCGCCCTGCAAGGCCGGGAGATTGAGCACGCGTGCATCGTTCCACAGGCCGGTGCCGAGAATTTGCACGCGCTTGCCATCGAGCCCATTGGCGCCGAGCAGGCCCGCGATCTGGGCCATATTTTCAGCCTGTTCGGGAATGAACAAAGCATCGATCTGCGCGGCCTGTTCCGCCACGGCGCGCACAGCCGCCGCAGCATTGCCGGGCGCATAGCGTTCGGTCATGCGCACGCGAAAGCCGCGCCGTGCGGCGAGATCGACGAATTCATTGATCGCGACATTGCCATAATCATTTTCAGGCGCCAGCGCTGCAAAGCTCTTCTTGCCGCGCGCCAAAGCATGATCGATGACACGGTCGACATAGGTCTCGATCAGGAAGGACAGGAGATAGACGCCGCGCCCGGCAACGCTTGTATCGGTCGACAGGCCGATCACCGGCTTGCCGGCGCTGCGTGCAATGCGTCCGGCCTCGCGCACATTGGGGGCAAAGAGCGGGCCGATGATGAGTTCGGCTCCCTCAGCCAATGCGGCTTGGGTGGCCTGACGCGCCCCCTCGAGGCTCGACAGATCGTCCTTGACGATCAGGCTCAAAGATTCGCTGCCCCCCATTTCAGCCAGCGCCAATTCGGCGGCATTGCGCATGGCCGTGCCGACATTGCTCGGGCTGCCGTTTTGCGTCAGCGGCAGGATCAGGCCGACCCTTGCGCGCGTAGCGGCGGTCTCCGCCTCGAGATTTTGCGCCTCGATGGATGGTGCGCCCAGCGAGGGGCCAGCGCTGCGCGGGCGGCCCGTCGGGCCGCAGCCGGCCAGCAGGAGACTGGCGCCAAGCGGCGCAAACAGGCCAAGGGAGCGGCGCGTCGGACGCGCGCCGGGAAAAAGAATCGACAAGAGATTGGCCTCCGCAAAGATGCCCGCACCTTCGGGCGACATCCTGCCCCTTTCAGACACAAGAGACCGCCCCGAGCAATACGTTCAGAGAAAAACGCCGGGACTGTGGCGTGGCTGTATCGCGAATCGTTCTATATACAGGACGAAATAAACGCTATAAAGAACGTTACATCGGGAAGGCGCCGGGCAGGCTAGACTTGCAGGGCAAGGAGGGGCGAATGAGCGGCGAGAAAACCGGGAAAGAGGCGGAACGGGCCAGCTATACGGCGCTGGGCCTGCGCGCCGAAGCCGAGCCTTTGTCGCCGGGCCTGCATGTGGTGGCGACCCCCATCGGCAATTTGCGCGATATTTCCCTGCGCGCCCTGTCCACTTTGGCAGCGGCCGATGCCGTGCTGGCCGAAGATACGCGCGTCACCAAGACGCTTTTGGCCCATTATGGCATTGCGACACCGCTGGTCGCCTATCACGAACATAATGCGGCGGTGGTGCGCCCCCATCTGCTTGCCCGCCTCAAGGATGGCGCGGCTTTGGCCTTGGTCTCCGATGCCGGCACGCCGCTTGTGTCCGATCCCGGTTTCAAACTGGTTGCCGAGGCTGTGGCGCAGGGCACGCCTGTCATTGCCGTGCCCGGCGCATCGGCCGTTCTTGCAGCCCTTGTCGTTGCCGGCCTGCCGACGGATCGGTTCTTTTTCGAAGGCTTTCTGCCTTCCAAATCGGGGGCGCGCCGCCAGCGCATCGGCGAACTGGCCGCCATTCCCGGCACATTGGTCTTTTTCGAATCCCCGCGTCGTCTGGCTGAAACGCTGGATGATCTTGCCATTGTTCTGGGTCGGCGCGATGCCGCCATGGCGCGCGAATTGACGAAAAGATTTGAGACCGTGCGCCGCGGAACGCTCCGCAATCTGGCGGATCAATTCGCTGCCGAAGAGCCGCCGAAAGGCGAAATCGTTTTGCTGGTTGGCCCGCCCGGCGCCGATGATGTCAGGGTCGGCGAGGCCGATCTCGACATGCGCCTGATCGAGGCGATGAAAAAACATTCCGTCAAGGATGCAGCCTCCGTTGTGGCGGCCGAAATCGGTCTGCCGCGTCGGCGTGTTTATGCACGCGCCATTGTGCTGGCATCCGAGATCGATGGAGGCGACGGCTGAGCCCGCCCTTCGATCGCAAGCAAAGCCGACGCGCCGCGCGCGGCCTTGGCATTGAGGCGGAATTTCTTGCCCGCGTTTATCTGCGCGCCAAAGGCTGGCGCATTCTGGCGCATGGCTATCGCGTGCAGGGGGGCGAAATCGACATTGTGGCGCGGCGCGGCAATATGGTCGCCTTTGTCGAAGTGAAGGCGCGCCGCGCGCGCGATGCAGCTCTGCTTGCCATCGACCCACCCAAGCAGCGGCGCATTTCTCTGGCTGCCCGCCATTGGCTGTCGCGCAATCCCGCCCATCAGGCCTGCAATTTTCGCGGCGATGCTGTGCTCATGGTGCCCTGGCGCTGGCCCGAAACGGTGGAAGACGCCTTTCCGCTGGCCTTTTGAGCCCCGTTGCCGTCAGGCAGCCCTGCGCCTATGCTTGTGACATGGCCCTGAAGCATCTTGTTCCCCATTCTGATGCGCTGTTGGCGCCAGTTTTTGCGGGTGAGAGAAGACATGGTCCTGAAAGTCGCCGTCCAGATGGACCCGATCGAGAAAATCAACATTGCAGGCGATTCCACTTTCGCTTTGCTGCTCGAAGCGCAGGCGCGCGGCCATCAGCTTTGCTATTACACGCCTGACCGCCTCGGGCAGCTTGGCCGCGATATTGTCGCCGCCATGCAACCCCTCTCCGTCAAGGATGTTGCGGGGGAACATGCCAGTCTGGGCGCGCCGGAGATGAGAAATCTCGAGGAGATGGATGTGGTCTTGCTGCGTCAGGATCCGCCCTTCGACCTCGCCTATATAACCTCGACCCATATGCTCGAGCGCGTCCATCCGAAGGTTCTTGTCGTCAACGATCCGGCCAGCGTGCGCAATGCGCCCGAAAAGCTTTTCGTGATGAATTTCCCCCAGCTCATGCCGCCAACCCTCATCGCGCGCGATCGTGCCCAGATCGAGGCTTTTCGTGCCGAGCATGGCGATGTGGTCATGAAGCCCCTGCATGGGCATGGCGGATCGGCCGTTTTCAAGATTGCGCAGAAAGATCCGAATTTCGGTTCCCTCTTCGATCTGTTCTCCGTCACCTTCCGGGAACCCTGGGTGATCCAGCAATTCATCCCGGCCGTTTCCAAGGGCGACAAGAGGATTATTCTCGTCGATGGCGTGGCAATGGGCGCGGTCAATCGTGTGCCGGCGCCCGATGACATTCGCTCGAACATGGTGCGCGGCGGATCGGCCGCAGAAACGGAACTGACAGCGCGCGAACGCGAGATCTGCACGACAATCGGCCCTGAATTGAAGGAAAGAGGGCTGATCTTTGTGGGAATCGATGTGATTGACGGCAATCTGACCGAAATCAACGTCACTTCTCCCACCGGCGTGCGGGCGATCAAGCGGCTTGGCGGGCCCGATCTTGCAGTCCATATCTGGAATGCGATCGAGGCCAAACGGGGATCGTGACCTTCGCCGCAGGGCCGGGCGTCGTCATCATCTGCCGTCGATGATTTTTGCGCGGGCGCAATCTCTGGCCCGCGCGC
Organism: uncultured Beijerinckia sp.; assembly: GCA_964534115.1. Taxonomy (GTDB): domain Bacteria; phylum Pseudomonadota; class Alphaproteobacteria; order Rhizobiales; family Beijerinckiaceae; genus Terripilifer. Next base: position 9,939 of record CAZHOK010000054.1, on the reverse strand, counting down.
ACGGCAGATGCTAGTTGGGTCTTCATGACGCTTGCGACCGAAACTTCTTCCCGTTCACGCGCCCGCGGCCGTGCCGAGCCCGGCAAGGGCGCGGTGATCGATCGCGCCAGGCTCGATGCCGATATTGCAGCCCTCGCCCTGAAACATGAGGGCGACAAACAGGCTCTGCGCAAGGCGGCAATGGAGCGTTTTCGCGAGGCGCTGGAGCGCGGGCGCGAAACGGCGCGCGACATTCTCATGGACAATGGTCGCGGCCTTGCCTGCGCCGGTCGCCTGTCTTTTCTGGAAGATGAGCTGATCGCTTCCATCCATCATTATGTCGTCACTTATGTCTATCCGGCGGTCAATCCGTCTTCGGCCGAGCGCATCTGCATTGCAGCTGTTGGCGGCTATGGACGCGACACGCTGGCGCCGGGCTCCGACATCGATCTGCTGTTTCTTCTGCCCTATAAGCAGACGCCCTGGAGCGAGAGCGTCATCGAAGCCGTTCTCTACATGCTCTGGGATTTGCGCCAGAAAGTCGGTCATTCGACACGCTCTGTCGATGAATGCCTGCGTCAGGCGCGTGAGGATATGACGGTGCGCACTGCTTTGCTGGAAGCGCGCTTCATTCTCGGCGATCGCCAGCTTTTTGAGGATATGCGCAAGCGCTTCGAGACGGAGATCGTCCATCATACGGCGGCTGAATTTGTGGCAGCCAAACTGGCCGAGCGCGATCAACGCATCACGCGGGCGGGCACATCGCGCTATCTGGTTGAGCCGAATGTGAAGGAAAGCAAGGGCGGCCTGCGCGATCTCAATACGCTGTTCTGGATTTCCAAATATGTGTATCGCGTTCGCGATGCATCCGAACTCGTCCAGGCGGGCCTTTTTACGCCGGCCGAATGGGTGCTCTTTCAAAGATGCGAAGAGTTTTTATGGCGCGTGCGCTGCCATTTGCATTTTCTCACCGGCCGCTCGGAAGAGCGGTTGAGTTTCGATCTGCAGCGGGCCATTGCCGAGCGCCTCGGCTATACGTCGCGCAGCGGCCTGTCGGCGGTCGAGCGCTTCATGAAACATTATTTTCTGGTCGCCAAGGATGTCGGCGATCTCACCGCCATTGTCTGCGCTGCACTCGAGGAGCGCGAGGCCAAACCGCGCGCCATGCTTGATCGTTTCATGGGTCGGCTGCGCAATGCGCGCCGTGTTTTGCCTGACAGCGATTTCACCATCGAGCATGGTCGGATCAATGTCACCGCAGACAATGTTTTCCAGCGCGATCCGGTCAATCTGATCCGTCTTTATCATCTGGCCGACAAGCATGAACTTGCCATCCACCCGGATGCCAATCGGCTTGTCACCCAATCGTTGAAAAAGATCGATGCGAAATTGCGCAACGATCCCGAGGCCAATCGGCTTTTTCTCGAGATTTTGACCTCGCGCCGCACGCCCGAGCCGGTCTTGCGCGTCATGAATGAAGCCGGCGTGCTGGGCCGTTTCATCCCGGATTTCGGCAAGATCGTCGCGATGATGCAATTCAACATGTATCATCATTACACGGTCGATGAACATTTGCTGCGCACGGTCGGCATTATGTCGGGCATTGAATCCAAGCGCCTGGCGGAAGACCATCCGGTCTGCGTTGAAATTCTTCCCTCGATCCAGAATCGCACGGCGCTTTATGTCGCGCTTTTCCTGCATGATGTTGCCAAGGGCCGCGATGAGGATCATTCCATTGGCGGCGCGCGTGTGGCGCGAGGCCTCTGCCCGCGCTTTGGTCTGTCGGAAGCCGAAACCGAGACGGTTGCCTGGCTGATCGAGAATCATCTCGTCATGTCGAATACGGCGCAAAGCCGCGACCTTTCCGATCCCAAGACGATCCAGACATTTGCTGCAACCGTGCAGACATTGGAGCGGCTGCGCATGCTGCTTGTGCTCACCGTCTGCGACATTCGCGCGGTCGGGCCTGGCGTGTGGAACGGCTGGAAGGGCCAATTGCTGCGCACGCTTTATTGGGAAACCGAAGTTGTCATTGCGGGTGGCCATTCGGCCATCGATCGCAAGCAGCGCGTGCTGCATGCCCAGGATGAATTGCGCAAGGGGCTGCCGGGCTGGTCGGATCCGGAATTCGATGCTTATGCAGCGCGTCATTATCCAGCCTATTGGCTCAAGGTCGATCTCGCGCACAAGATCAAACACGCCAATCTCCTGCGCCTCACCGAAGTGGAAATGCGCTCCTTGGCGACCGAGACGGCCACGGATGCTTTCCGTGGCGTCACCGAATTGACGGTGGTGGCGCCCGATCATCCGCGTCTTCTGTCGATCATTGCCGGAGCCTGTGCGGCCTCGGGCGCGAATATTGTCGATGCGCAGATTTTCACGACCACCGACGGTCTTGCGCTCGACACGATTTCGATCAGCCGCGCTTTCGATCGCGACGAGGATGAAATGCGCCGCGCGGCCCGCGTCGCCGATGCGATCGAAAAAGCGCTGCGCGGCCAGATCAGACTGAGCGATGCCATTGCCAGCCGGATCGGTCCGCCCAAGCCCGGCGACAAGACCTTCCCGCTCGCCCCCGAAGTGACCATCGATAACAATCTGTCGAATCGTTACACGGTGCTTGAAGTCTCCGGCCTCGACCGTCCGGGCCTCTTGTTCGATCTCACCGCCGCTCTGTCCCGGCTCAATCTGAACATTGGTTCGGCCCATATTGCCACTTTCGGCGAAAAGGCGGTCGACGTGTTTTATGTGACCGACCTGACCGGCCTCAAAATCACCGCCTCCTCGCGCGAGGGGGCGATCCGGCGCAATCTTCTCGAGGTCTTCGAGGGCCAGCCCAAGGACGCCCCATCCAAGCCGGCGCCCAAACGCAAGGCGGACGGCGCTCAGGCTTGATTTTTGTGGGGGGAGCCCTGATATCCCCCTCGACCCGCCGTTTTTCAAAAATATTGAAAGTCCGATGAAAGATCAGAAGACGCCAGATACCGAGCCTGTCCACGCGCCCGGCGATGCCGAGAGCGGAGCCCATGAGAGCTCGCTGACTTCCGAGGCCTCGCCCCAATCGCCCATTGGCGAGCCCGAGCCCTTTACCGAGATCGAAAATCTCCTGCAGGAAAATCAGGCGCTCAAGGACAAAGTTCTGCGCACCATGGCGGAGATGGAAAATCTGCGTCGTCGCACCGAGCGCGAAGTGGCCGATGCCAAACTCTATGGCGTCACATCTTTTGCCCGCGACATGCTCACTTTCGCCGATAATCTGCGCCGTGCAGTCGAGAGCGTCTCAGCCGATGAGCGCGAGGCGGCGAGCCCCGCATTGAAGGCTTTTGTGGAAGGCATCGAACTCACCGAGCGCGATTTCCTCTCGCGTCTGGCCCGTTTCGGCGTGAAGAAGATCGAGCCGCAGGGCCATAAATTCGACCCCAACATGCATGAGGCTCTGTTCGAAGTGCCCGATCCCAATGTTGTCGCCGGCACGGTCGTTCAGGTGGTCGAGGCAGGCTATGCCATTGGGGAGCGCTGCCTGCGCCCCGCCAAAGTCGGCGTTGCACGCGGCGGCCCGAAGGCGGAAGCCGCAAACTAATCGTCAGGCCTTCGTCACGCGCCGCAAGGTCAGATTGAGTCGCCCACCTTGCGGCAGAAGCGTTGAGGTTCCGCCCATGATGCGGTCGACGCCGTGAAAGGCGAGGCGCGCGGCGCCTGACAGCATCATTGCATCGCCCGATTGCAGCTTGAACGATTTGGTCGATGATTTGCGCTCGGTTCCGCCAATGCGGAAGAGACATGTGTCGCCCAGCGACAGCGAGACGACGGGCGCATCGAAATCCTCTTCATCCCTGTCCTGATGCAGGCCCATGCGGGCCGAGGCATCGTAAAAATTCACGAGACAGGCTTCGGGCGGATGTTTGTAGGGGCTGAGATCCTCCCATGCGCGCATGGCGAGGCGCGGAATGGCCGGCCATGGCGCGCCGGTTTCTGGATGGGTGGATTGATAGCGATAGCCGCGTTCGCGATCCGACACCCAGCCGAGCGTGCCGCAATTGGTCATGCGGACAGAAAATTCCTTGCCCGTGCGCGGCATGCGCGGCGTGAACAGCGGGGCTGCTTTCACAGCCGCGCGCAAATCGTCGATGAGTTCCTGTTGTTCCTCGCGAGACAAATAGCTGGGCGCGTAGATCAGGCCGGGAACGATTTCTTGCATGGTTCAACTCGTCATTGCGAGGAGCGAAGCGACGAAGCAATCCAGAGCCACGCGCGCATTCTGGATTGCTTCGCTACGTTCGCAATGACGGCCCGGATCACGCGTGATGCAGCACCTTCTTCGAGGCCACCGTCGAATCCGCATTGAGCTTGTAGACAACCGGTACGCCGGTCTCGAGCTCCATGCCCATGATCGATTCCTTGTTGGCCTTCTCCAGCACCATCAAAAGTGCGCGCAGAGAATTGCCATGCGCAACGACGATTGTGCGTTCGCCGCGCAACACGCAGGGCAGGATTTCCTGGCAATAATAGGGAAGCACGCGGGCGAGCGTGTCCTTCAGCGATTCGCCGCCGGGAGGGGGCGTGTCGAAGGAGCGGCGCCAGATCATCACCTGTTCATCGCCCCATTTTTTCGCAGCTTCCGCTTTGTTGAGGCCCGACAGATCGCCGTAATCGCGCTCGTTGAGTTGAATGTCTTTCACCACCGGCAATTCAAGGCCGAGTTCCTTCAGCACAATGTCGCAAGTGTCTTGCGCGCGCTTGAGGCCTGAGGTGAAGGCCTTGTCGAAGCTGATGCCGAGCTTCTTCAATTCCTGTCCGGCCTTTTTTGCCTCCTCAATGCCCACCGGCGTGAGGTCCGGATTTTTCCAGCCGGTGAAAAGATTCTTCAGGTTCCACTCGCTCTGGCCGTGGCGCACGAGCACGAGAGTGCGGTCCATAATCGCTCCTGTCTTTCGATGATGTGAGGTTAGATGTCTTTCAGGCCGAGCACGTCGGCCATATTGTAATGGCCGGGTTTGCGGCCATGTCCCCAAAGTGCGGCCTTGATGGCGCCGCGCGCGAAAATGGCGCGATCCTCAGCGCGATGGGCCAGTTCGATACGCTCTCCGGCGCCGGCAAAGATGACCTGATGATCGCCAACCACGGTGCCGCCGCGCAAAGTTGCAAAGCCGATGTCGCCGGGACTGCGCGCGCCCGTATGTCCGTCGCGCGCCCGCACGGAGCGGGCAGCCAGATCGATGTCGCGGCCTTTTGCAGCAGCCTCGCCCAGCAAGAGTGCAGTGCCGGAGGGTGCATCCACTTTCATGCGGTGATGCATTTCGACAATTTCAATGTCGAAGTCTTCGCCGAGCGTCTGCGCAACTTTCTTCACCAGTCCGGCGAGCAGATTGACGCCGAGGCTCATATTTCCCGAGCGCACGATTGTTGCATGGCGCGCGGCAGCATCGATCTTTTCAAGATCGTCGGCTGCAAGGCCGGTGGTGCCGATCACATGAACGATGCGCGCCTGCGCGCACAGGCCGGCATATTGGACGGTGGCTGCAGGCGAGGAAAAATCGATCAATCCGTCAGCCTGCGCAATGGCCTGAAGCGCATCGGCGGTGATCGGCACATTCATCTGGCCGGCGCCTGCCAGAAGGCCGGCATCCTGGCCCAGCGCCAGCGAGCCTGCGTGCTCCAGTGCGCCGGACAAAACGGCTCCCGGCGTTTCATGAATGGCCTGCACGAGCATTCGCCCCATGCGTCCGGCGGCGCCGGCAACGACGAGCCGCATCTCGCTCATGAGGATCTCCCTGAATGCCCGTTGGTCATGGCCGGTCTATAGCGCCCGACCGGGCGCTTGCAAAGGAAAAGGCGTCATCCCGCCCTTTCGGTCATGGTTGCGTCACAATTGGTGTTTAAACATCAGGTCAAGCCTTCGGGGTCGCTCGGGTCGAAAGATCGTTCTGATCGGAGGGGGCTGACGCCGGGCCGGATGTACGCCCGGCGTTTTCGTTTTTTCGACCGCTTTCTGCCTCAGGCCAGTTTTTCGCCCTTGAGCGCCTGTTTCAGAATGTCGTTGACGCGCTGCCGCCAGCCCGGCCCAGAGGCCTCCAGCGCTACCCAAACATCCGCATCCAGCCGCAGCGAGACGAGCTTTTTCGGCGATTCCAGAACAGGGCGCCCGCGCGGGCGCTTGAAGACGGATTTTTCCAGATCGGACAGGGCTTCCCATGGGCGAGCGCGTGCAAAATCCTCCGCCGTCCATTCCGGATTGTCTGGATCATCGATGGGGCTGTCGTCGAAGTCCTTGGGATCAATCTTCAGTTTCGACATAGCGGAGGAATTCCTTTCTGCGGGAGCGCCGAAGACTGATGGCTCTTATTCTCTGAGCCCGCATTGTGTAGGCTAGGCAATAAAGTTCGCCGTCAATGAGCCCGTAGGCGCGGAATCGCGCTTCGTCGAACCGGATATCCCGAATGTTGACAAGGATTTCTATGTCCTCCGCCCGAGCGAGCGAAATCCCATGTTTGTCCATGTTCAGCCGGTCTTTCTCCGGATCGAACTCGATCATTTTTGTATCACAATAAATATAAAATGTATAACAAAAAATAAGTCGTGAAATTCAGCTCAGCAAGCCGCGGCAATCTCCGCGACGATGGCTTGCGCCGCTGCTTTGGGGTCGGCGGCTTGAGTGATCGGGCGTCCCACGACCATATGGTCCGCGCCTGCCCTGATGGCGTCGCCCGGCGTCATCACGCGCTTCTGGTCGCCGATGGCGGCGCCTGCGGGCCGGATCCCCGGCGTCACCAGCAGCATGTCGGCCCCGAGCTGCGCGCGCATGGGGGCTGCTTCCTCGGCGGAGAGAATGAGCCCGTGCACGCCGGCGGCCTTTGCCTGGTCGGCGCGGCGGCTGACGAGATCCTTCACCCCCATGGCATAGCCGGCTTCAGCGAGATCGGCATCGTCATAGGATGTCATGACCGTCACGGCCAAAATCTTCAGCGGCGAGTTTTTGAGCGCCCCGGTGGCGGCTTTCATTGTCTGGGGGAAGGCATGGACGGTCAGAAAAGTTGCCCCAAGTGCAGCAACCTGTTCGGTGGCGCGCGCGACCGTATTGGGAATGTCGTGGAATTTCAGGTCGAGAAAGACCTGCTTGCCGTCTTTGACCAGCTGCTCGGCGAGCGCCAGCCCGCCGCCATAGGTCAGTTCGAGGCCGATCTTGTAGAAGGAGACGGCATCGCCGAGCTGCTCGACCATGGCCTGCGCCTTGGCCGTATCGGCGAGATCGAGGGCGACGATCAGGCGGTCGCGCGGGCTGATATGTGCGGGCATGGCAGGAATCCGAAAGGGGTCAGAGGCCCCTGATGCACCGGCGCGAGCCTCCTGTCGAGCCCTTGGATTTCAGCGCCCCCGGCCTTTTCGCAGCCGGATTTCTTCCTCGACCCGGGCGCGCGTGCCGAGCAATTCGCTTTTCATCTTGTTGGTCCCCGCCTTGAGGCGATGGAACAGGATGGTGGCGGCATTCTGCTTGCGCCCATTCGCCTCGCTGGCGGGGCGGTAGACCCAGACGCGGGCCGGCGGCAAATTGAGCCAGATGGGCGGGGAGACGTCGGCGTCGAAAGCAACCGGGCCGCACCCCTTGGGATTGCGCGGGATGGGTGAGACAATCCCATAGGTGAATTGAACGAAGCGCCCCTGCGGTCCCATCAGGCCGAAGGAATCGCTCAACAGGCCGAGCCTTTGTTCGTCGGGCATGTTGAGCAGGGGCAGGCTGGAGACGACGGCGGCCACGGGCCCGGCAATCTTGCCCGCCAGCGTCTCGCTCAGGCGCACAGCATCGCCCTGAATGATGGTGGCGCGGGGGAAGCGTCGCTCCAGCAGGCGACAGAAGGCGGGATCGAATTCCACCAAAACGAGTCGCTCGGGGGCTATGCCGCGCCGGATCAGCGCCTGCGTTACCGGGCCGGTTCCCGGCCCCAGTTCGATGACCAGTCCCTCCTGCGCCGGATCGACGGATTGGGCCATGGCGCGGGCGAGAAAGCGACCGGATGGGGTCAGGGCGCCAGTGGTCAGAGGATTGTCGAGCCAGGCGCGAATGAAACGCGCTTCGTCGGCGAGCCCGGCTTGCGGGTGTCCTGCGTCATGAGGCCCTCGGCCTCTGGTGCGACCGTTGATCTCGGCGCGGTGCTGGTTCGGACGCAATGTGTCACCTTGGCTGCATGAAATTACACTCGACGCAAATGCGCGCCGCGTCAAGAAAGTGTCACACTGGCTCCGCTTAAGTTGATCAGGGCGTGCCGGTCAGGAAATCTTTCATGCGCGCAAAAAAACCAGACGATTCCGGATGCGTCTTGTTGGAGGATTCAGCTTCGAATTCGGCCAGCAATTCACGTTGTTTTTTCGTGAGATTTTGTGGCGTTTCGACATTGGCCTGAATGTAGAGATCGCCGAACTCGCGCGAACGCAGCACCGGCATGCCTTTGCCCTTCAGCTTGAATTGCTTTCCCGATTGCGTGCCTTCGGGAACTTTCACCTTGGCTTCGCCGCCATTCACGGTTGCGACGGTGAATTCGCCACCCAGTGCGGCCTGTACCATCGAGATCGGCACGCGGCAGAAAAGATCCGCGCCATCGCGCTGGAAAAACGGATGCGGCTTCATCGACAGGAAAATATAAAGATCGCCGGCCGGCCCGCCGCGCAGGCCCGCTTCGCCCTCGCCAGCCAGTCGAATGCGCGTGCCATCTTCGACGCCGGGCGGAATGTTGACGGAGAGCGAACGCTCGCGTGTGACGCGGCCTGCACCGCGACATTGCTCGCACGGATTTTCAATCGTCTCGCCGCGCCCCTGGCATGAGGGGCAGGTGCGTTCAATGGCGAAAAAGCCTTGTTGTGCGCGCACGCGGCCTGCGCCGCCGCATGTGGAACAGGCTTTCGGCTTCGAGCCCGATTTCGCACCGCTTCCCGAACAGGGTTCGCATGCCGCAAGGCTTGGTACTTTGATCGTCGCGGTCTTGCCGAGATAGGCTTCTTCCAGCGTGATTTCGAGATTGTAGCGCAGGTCGGATCCGCGCTCGCGACCATTGGCGCGACCGCGTCGGCCCCCGCCCATCATGTCGCCGAACAGATCGTCGAAAATATCGGCCATGGAGGAGGCAAAACCATCGCCCATGCCGCCTTGCCCGCCGCCGCCATTTTCAAAAGCAGCATGACCGAAGCGATCATAGGCAGCGCGCTTCTGTCCATCGGACAGACATTGATAGGCTTCGTTGATTTCCTTGAATTTGATTTCCGCGGCTGCATCGCCCGGATTTTTGTCCGGATGATATTGCATGGCCAGTTTGCGGAAGGCGGATTTCAGATCCGCATCGCTGGCAGTGCGGCTCACGCCAAGCGTTTCGTAAAAGTCAGCTTTGGCCATGGGTCTTGCCGTTTTCGATGTTTTTGTCGAGCTGCGAAATAATGACGGACAGATCCTCGTTGAGTGCTGACCAAATCATGTTTCGCTTAAGCCCCGTGTCCGGACATAAAGAAGGCGGGCGGGAAAACTCCCGCCCGCTTTTCGAAGCTTAAATCAGGCTGATTTCTTCTTGTCGTCGCCGCCGACTTCCTTGAAGTCTGCGTCAATGACATCGTCCTTGGGCGCGGCGCCCGCATCGGCGCCCGGCTGTGCGCCGCCTTCGGCAGATTGAGCCTTGTACATGGCCTCGCCCAGTTTCATCGAGGCCTGGACGAGTTCATTGGTTTTGGCCTTGATATCGTCGGCGTCCTCGCCTTCAAGCGCGGTCTTGAGAGCTGCAACGGCGCTCTCGATCGTGCTCTTGTCGGCGGCCGAAACCTTGTCGCCATATTCGGCGACCGATTTCTCAGCTGAGTGGATCATCGACTCGCCCTGGTTCTTCGCATCCACCAATTCGCGGCGGCGCTTGTCTTCGGCCGCATTGAGTTCAGCGTCCTTGACCATTTTCTCGATGTCGGCATCCGACAGGCCGCCCGAGGCCT
>CAZHOK010000053.1:0-18888 GCA_964534115.1 uncultured Beijerinckia sp. | reverse complement strand
CTTCTGCATTGATGAAGCCGACGATCTGCTTGTTGATCGAACCGGCGAGCACCATTTCCACCACTTCGACCGTCTCGCGATCGGTGATGCGCAGGCCTGCGGCAAATTCCGACTTGATGCCGAGCTTTTTCAGCATGGCGCCGATCTGCGGCCCGCCGCCGTGCACGACCACGGGGTTCACGCCCGATTGCTCCAGCAAAACCATGTCGCGGGCGAAAGAGCGGGCGACCTCTTCATTGCCCATGGCATGACCGCCATATTTCACCACGATGACCGCATCGTCATAGCGCAGCATATGCGGCAGGGCCTGCATCAATATGGCGGCCTGCTCCTGCGGGCTACCCTTGGGCGTGTCGGTCATGGGATCGGTCCTCTCCTCGCGCGCCCTTGTTTAGCCCGTCCCCTTGGCAGCCTCAAGACAGATACGATTGCCAAAGCGGGCGGCATGAGGTGCAATCGCCGTCTTTTCAGGATTGTCTTGTTTTATTCCTTTTATGGAATATATTGATGGTGTGGATTGTCGAGGTCACGGACGAGTTTTCAGCCTGGTTCATGGAGCTTCATGCTGCGGTTCAGGATGATGTCGATCGCATTGTGGGCCTGCTGGAAGCGAAGGGGCCGCAATTGCCATTCCCCTTCTCGTCAGGCCTGACGGGATCGCGCTACGGGCATATGCGTGAGCTTCGTGTTCAATCAGGTGGCGCGCCCTATCGGATTTTCTACGCTTTCGATCCGAGACGAACCGCGATTCTGCTCATCGGGGGATGCAAGACGGGCGATGACCGGTTTTATGAACGGATGATAGCGGTGGCAGACGATCTGTATGAAATCTATCTCGCGGAATTGCGCAAAGAAGGATTGTTGTGATGGCAGGGCACCGCTCATTCCAGGAGCTCCGAAAGGCAATCCCGTCTGACCGGCGCGAGCGCAATCGGCGAGAGACAAGAGCGCTGTTGAAAGCTCTTGCGCTTTTTGAACTGCGGCAGGTGCGTGGCAAATCACAGGATGAGATTGCGCATGAATTGAGCGTTCAGCAGCCGGCCGTCGCGAAAATGGAACGGCGCGACGATATTTACGTCAGCAATTTGCGCCGCTATGTCGAGGCTCTGGGGGGGCGCCTTGAAATCACCGCCCATTTTCCCGATGCGATTGTACCCATTTCGCTGGGCTCGGCTGATCCGGCCGAGTGAGTCCTAAAACGCCGTTCCGCGCTCGCTCAGCAAACGCGCAATTCCCTCGCGCAAGTCGCCGATCCCCTCGCCGGTTTCGGAAGAGGTGAAAATGATCTCCGGATGCGCGGCGGGGCGTTTGGCAAGCCCGTCGCGCACGCCTGCCATCCGCGCCTCGATGTCGGATTTTTTCACCTCGTCCTTCTTGGTCAGAATGACCTGGTAGGACATGGCGGATTTGTCGAGCAGATCCATCATTTCAAGATCGGGCGGCTTCAGGCCATGGCGTCCATCGACGAGCACGAACACGCGCGCGAGGCTGGTGCGGCCGCGCAGATAGGCGTGCATCAATTGCGTCCAGGACGAAATCTTTTCTTTCGAGACGGCGGCAAAGCCATAGCCCGGCATATCGACGAGCCGCATCGGCTCTTCGCCGGGCGTGCCGAGAGCGAAGAAATTCAGCTGCTGTGTGCGCCCCGGCGTGTTGGATGTGCGCGCCAGCGCCTTGCGCCCGGTCAAGGCATTGAGCAGCGAGGATTTGCCGACATTCGAGCGTCCGGCGAAAGCAATTTCGACAGGACCCACCGGCGGCAGTCCGTCAATCTTCGACGCCGCCCAGATGAATTCGCAATTGCCGGCAAAAAGCTTGCGGCCGCGCTCGAACAGATCGGCAGTGTCGGTCATGTCAATCCTGGAAAGGGGCGCGCGATATGGGTCGCGCGCCCGCGCTTCAATTCGCGGTCTTCTTCTTGGAAAGCAGACCGGAGAGATTGTCCCACAATTCCACCTTCACCCCGGCGCGCTTCATGATCATATATTGCTGGCCCACCGAGAGCAGGTTGTTCCAGGTCCAGTAGATCACCAGACCGGCCGGGAATGTGCCGAGCATGAAGGTGAAGATCACCGGCATCCAGGCAAACATCTGCTTCTGGATCGGATCGGTCGGCTCAGGGTTCATCTTCATCTGGACGAACATCGAAATGCCCATCAGAAGCGGCCAGATGCCGATAGCCAGGAAAGGCCCGATGAAGGGAATGAGCGTCGGATCGAAGGGCAGCAGACCGAACAGGTTGAACAGATTTGTCGGATCGGCTGCAGACAGATCCTTGATCCAGCCGAAGAACGGCGCATGCCGGATCTCAAGCGTGATGAAGATCACCTTGTAGAGGGCGAAGAAGACCGGAATCTGCACAATCACGGGAAGACAGCCGGCGACCGGATTGATCTTCTCGCGCTTGTAGAGCTCCATCATCTCGAGCTGCTGCTTTTGCTTGTCATTGGCATAGCGTTCGCGGATCTGCAGCATTTCGGGCTGCACCGCCTTCATCTTCGCCATCGACAGATAAGAGCGATTGGCGAGCGGGAAGAAGACGAGTTTCACGATCACCGTCACAATGAGGATCGCAACGCCGAAATTGCCGACCCATTTGTAGATGAGGTCGATCAGTTTGAAGAGCGGCTTGGTGATGAAATAGAACCAGCCCCAATCGATCATCAGGTCGAAATTTTTGATGCCATACTGAATCTGGTAACCGTCGATGGCCTGCACTTCCTTGGCGCCGGCGAAGAGGCGCGTCGTCGTGATGTCCATTGTGGCGCCCGGTGCAATCGTGCGTGCATCTTCGAGCAGATCTGCCTGATAGATGCGGTTGGCGCCCTGCGGACCGACAGCAGAAAAGCGGCTCTTGAAGGAGGCATCCTGGGCGGGAATGATCGCGGTTGCCCAATATTTATCGGTAAAGCCAAGCCAGCCCGATGTGCCTTCGGCTGTCTTCGTCGCCTTGGGCTCTTTTTCGATCGCATCATAGGTGAATTCCATGATGCGCGAATCCCCGACAATGCCGAGGAAGCCTTCATGCAGCACGACATAGCCGTCGGTTTTCGGCTTGCCGAAGCGCGTCAGCAGCGCATAGGGATGGATGGCGGCCGGCTGCGTGCCCTTGTTCTCGACACTGTCCTTGATCGCGAACATGTAGCGATCGTCGAGCGAAATGGTGCGGCGGAAGATCAGGCCCTGGCCATTGTCCCATGTCAGATCGACAGATTTGCCGGCCTCGAGCCTTTTCGCATTGGATGTCCAGACCGTATCTGCATTGGGCAGCACCAGATTGGCGCCGGCTGCATTCACGAAACCGGCTTCCGCATAATAAGCGTGCGGCGCTCCGGCGGGCGAGAGAAGCGAGATGAGCGGGCTCTTGGGATCGATCGTTTCGCGATAATTTTTCAGCGAAATATCGTCGAGCCGCGCGCCTTTGAGTGAGATCGAACCGATCAGTGCGGGCGTGTCGATGATGATACGCGGCGATTGCGCCAGCGCCTGTTCGCGCGTCAGGGCCAATGCGGGCGCATTGGCGGGCGGCTGGCCGACGCCGGGGGTTTGCGTGCTGGCAGCGGGTGCACCGGGCGCGCCGGGCGCTGTTGCAGGGGGCGCGTCAGCGGTTGGTGTCTGCTGCGTCGCCGGGCGCTGGGCGAGCATTTGCGGCGGGCCATAAAAATAATTCCAGCCAAGAAGGACCAGCATCGACAGGCCCATTGCCAGGAAGAGATTCTTTTGATCGCTGCTCATGTTCGGGCCTGGTGTTTCTGTCTCGTTTGGAAAGGATCCGGCGCGCCGGATTTATTCGTTTAGGCGGGCGTCTTTTTGCTGCTGCGCGGGGCGAACCGTCGCTCGATACGCTCAAAGGCACGGGCAAGATCGGCCTGCAGGAGGTCGAAGTCGCGTGTCAGCGTCTCGCGTCGAGCAACCACCACATAATCGCGAGCTTTGCCAGTCGCTATTTCGCCGCGCGCCATCCCACCCGCCATGCCGCTCAGGCGAAGCGCCTCGCGCAGGCGACGGCGTATGCGGTTTCGCTCGACGGAATTGCCGGTCTTTTTTGTCACCGTCAGGCCAATGCGGCTGGCAGTCTCTTGGCTGGGCGTCCGGTGGCTCTCGTGGGCCAAGGCCTGAAGCGTGAAGGCGCTTTCGTGATGGCGCGCGCCTTTGGCTACAGCCAGAAATTCAGAACGTTTTTTCAGCCGTGCGAACGGCGCATGTTTGATCCGGGCAGACGCTGTGTCAGCCGGGCGGCCATCGGGGCCGCCGATATGGCTTTTGCTTGCGCCGCTCTGGCCGTTCATCGGGCCTGCCCTTCTTGCGCGGACCCGCGCGGGGCCGATCAGGCCGACAGGCGCTTGCGGCCGCGGGCGCGACGGGCAGCGATCACGCGGCGACCGCCGACCGTGGCCATGCGGGCGCGGAAGCCGTGACGGCGCTTGCGCACGATCTTGGAGGGTTGGTAAGTCCGCTTCACGGGTCTGCTCCAGGTCTGTGTGGAACTGCTCAAAACCCTGATATATCAGGTCTTTGAGGTTCCGAAGGGGTCGAGAATTGCGCCGGTTCCGGTCGCTCGCCACATTGTTGCGCGGCATGCAAGACTGGACGACGTCGGCGCCTGCCGAATTCGCTGGCGAGCTTATAGGGGCAGTTTCCGCGTGAAGTCAATTGACGATCGTGCCTTCAACAGGGCGGCGGCGCGTGTCAGACTGGCCCGGCCGACAAGAAAGAGCCCGACAGGGCAGGCGGCAAGAGCACAAGAGAAGGTCTAGGGAGGACATGGACATGAGCGAGCGCAACCCGCACCCGATCCGCCGGATCGTCACGGGCCATGATGCAAAGGGCAAGGCCAAGGTGCTGATCGATGCGCCCGCGACCAATGTCAAATCCTCGCGGCCCGGCCAGTTTTCCACGCTTCTGTGGTGCACCGACGATGCACCGGCCGCCATGCCGATTGGCGAGGATGCGGAGGATATGGGCGAGCGCAAGCTTGGCACCTATCCGCCCGAGCGCGGCACGCGTTTCATGATTGCCGAATATCCGCCCGGCAATGTGCCCCGCCGCCACCGCACCGAGACGATCGATTACATTATCGTCCTCTCCGGGCAGATCGAAATGGACCTCGACGCGGGCGAAATGGTGACCATGGGTCCGGGCGACGTCATGATCCAGCGCGGCACTTATCATGCCTGGCGCAATCCCGGCCCCGAGGTCTGCCGCATGGCCTTTGTCCTGGTCGATGCGCAGCCTCTGGGCTTGGGCGATCCGATCCGGCGGGGCGAGGGCGTGGGGGCGCGCGTCCCGCATGGGTGAGGGGCGCCAAGGGGCCGTTCACTTAAATTCCTAAAATGCGTCGCATCCTGTGGCTCCGCTTGCTACAAGCGGGCCGAATTGACCCTGAAAAGGATGAAGGACGTGGACAGGACCGGACAGACAGCGGCTGACAGCCCGGAGATGGCAGGACGGCGGGAGGCCGTGCTCGCCCATCTGGTCGCGGCCGGCTATCCGCGTCGCGAGCCCCCGATCCTGCAGCCGGCGGCGATTTTTCTCGACCTGGCGGGCGAGGATATTCGCGGCCGCCTCTATCTGACCTCGGATGCAGCGGGCGCTGAATATTGTCTGCGCCCGGAATATACAATTCCCGCCTGCCGCACCTATCTCGCTTCCGCCGATGCCGGGCGGCCGGCCAGCCTGTCCTATCTCGGGCCCGTCTTCCGCTTCCGTCAGGGAGCGCCGGCGGAATTTCATCAGGCTGGGCTTGAGAGTTTCGGCCGCACCGATCGCGAGGCGGCCGATGCAGAAGTGATGACTTTGGCGCTGGAGGCTGCCGAACAGGCGCTGGCGCGCCCGTTGTCGGTGCGCATCGGCGATGCCGGCCTTTTCACGCGTCTGCTCGAGGCGCTCGATCTGCCGCCCGTCTGGTTGCGCCGCATTCGCCGCGGCCATGCGCTTGGCCAGCCGATCGCCAAAATTCTCGACCGCGAAGACAATGCCTCCACCGCCGATCACTCGGGCGTGCTGGCCGCACTGGCTGGCGCCGATCGCAATGGCGCGCGCGCGCTTGTGCAGGATCTTCTGTCGATTGCCGGCATATCGTCGGTCGGCGGGCGTTCTGCCAATGAAATTGCCGAGCGCTATCTCGAACAGGCCTCCGCCCAGGCAGGCGGCGGCGTGACGGCGCAAAAACGCGCCATTCTCGAAAACTTCCTGAAAATTTCGGGCGATCCTGACAAGGCATCGCGCGCACTGCGCAAACTTGCGAAAGATGCCAAGCTCGATCTCTCTGTCGCGCTCGACGGTTTTGAATCGCGCCTCAATTTCATGGCTGCGCGCGGCTTTGACATGTCGCGCCTGACCTTCTCGGCGGCCTTTGCGCGCAATCTCGATTATTATACGGGCTTCGTATTCGAAGCTTTTGAAAATGCCGATGCGGGCCGCCCCATTGTCGGGGGCGGGCGCTACGACCGGTTGATGACGACGCTGGGCGCCGGGGCTGAAATTCCCGCCGTTGGCGCGGCCATCTGGTGCGATCGTTTGCTCGACAAGGGAGGCAAGTGATGTCCACTCTTGTTCTTGCCGTTCCCTCCAAAGGCCGGTTGCAGGAAAATGCAAATGCCTTTTTCGCACGCGCCGGACTGGATGTCGTGCGCGGGCGCGGTTCGCGCGATTATCGCGGCACGCTGGCTGGTATCGAGGGCGTTGAAATCGCCTTTCTCTCGGCCTCCGAAATTGTCAGCCAGCTGGCAGCCGGCACGGCGCATATGGGTGTCACGGGCGAAGATCTCGTGCGCGAGACTTTGCCCGATGCCGATGCCAAAGTCGAAATGCTGACACCGCTGGGTTTCGGCCATGCCAATGTGGTTGTTGCTGTGCCGCAGGCCTGGATCGACGTGCGCAACATGACCGATCTTGAGGATGTCGCCGCCGCCTATCGCGCGCGCCGCTCCGAGCGCATGCGCGTGGCAACCAAATATGTCAATCTCACGCGCCGCTTCTTCGCCGAACAGGGCGTCACCGATTATCGCATTGTCGAGAGCCTTGGCGCGACGGAGGGTGCACCTGCTGCCGGACAGGCGGAGCTGATCGTCGATATTACAACGACGGGCGCAACGCTGGCCGCCAATGCGCTGAAGGTTCTGGACGATGGCATTATGCTGCGCTCAGAAGCCAATCTCGTGGCCTCCGTCACAGCGGATTGGAACGACAAGACCCGCGCCATTGCGCGCGCCATTCTCGGCCGCATTTCAGCCGAAGAGGATGCACGCACGACCCGCGAAGTGCGCGCCGTCTTGACTGGCGATCGCGCCAGACTGGTGGCCGAGGCGGAAGAGATGTTCGGTGCGCGCGCTGTTTTCGGCGTGACGAAAGAGGGCCCTGTCAGCCTGATCGCGCCAAAGAAAAATGTCGCGGGCCTTGCCGATTGGCTGATCGCCCGCGGTGCGGGTCATGTCACGGTGGCGCAGCTCGATTATATTTTCCAGCCGCGCAATGGGCTCTACGACAGGCTGGCTGCGCGGATCGGCTGATCCGTCGCCGCCTTCTGTCAGTCCGACAGCCAGAGCAGCGCCTTTTCCGGCAATTTCACTTCCAGAGTGCCGCCTTCCTCGCACAGGCTTTCGCCCGATACGAAAGGCGTGTCGACAATGACGGTCGCTCCGCCGAGCGCCAGTTCATAGCGGATGGTCGAGCCCAAAAATTCGCGGTGTTTCACCTGTGCAGGCAGGCCGCCCGCACCCGGCGCGACAAGGGTTGCATGCTGGGGACGGAAGACCAGATGCGACCCCGGTGCCACTTGTGCATCCGTTGGGATCGCAATGCGCAGACCCTCGCCGATGACGAAAAAGCGCGCGCCATTTTCGCTCACCACGTCGCCCGCCAAAATGTTGGCCGTGCCCAGAAAGCGCGCAACGAAAAGATTGGCGGGATGTTCATACACATCCATCGGTGCGCCGACCTGCTGGACCACGCCATCCTTCATCACCGCGATCCGGTCGCAGATTGTATTGGCTTCTTCCTGGTCATGGGTCACGAAAATCGTGGTCAATCCAAGCCGGCGCTGCAAATCGCGCAATTCGCGGCGCACCTGCACGCGCATTTGCGCATCGAGATTGGACAAAGGCTCATCGAGCAGGAGAACTTTCGGCGCAATGGCAATGGTGCGCGCCACGGCGACGCGCTGCTGCTGGCCGCCCGACAATTGCGAGGGCATGCGCTTGGACAGATGCGACAGGCCGACAAGCTCAAGCGCTTCCGCGACACGTTTGTCGATCTCGGCGCGCGGCAGCCGGCGCTCTTCGAGCCCGAAAGCGACATTGGCAGCCACACTCAGATGCGGCCAGAGCGCATAGGACTGGAACACCATGCCGATGTCGCGCTTCCAGGGCGGCAGGGCGCCAATGTCGACATCGCCGACGCGAACCTCGCCGCCGCGCGCCTGATTGAAACCGGCGATCAGGCGCAGCAAGGTCGTCTTGCCGCATCCAGACGGGCCGAGGAAAGCAAAAAACTCGCCCGGCCGAATGTCGAGATTGACGTCCTTCAGCACATGATTGTCGCCGTAGAAGACATTGACATTGCGGATCGAGACGGCGGCCGCGCTGGCACGGACAGGAGAGACGAGATCATTCATTGCGCAAGGCCCTTTGACGTCTGGCTGCGATCGGCGACGAGATGGGAGACATAGGTGCAAAGGCCGACGAAAATCACGGCGACAATGCCAAGTGCCGCACCCGCACCGCGCCCGGCTGCCGATTGCATGAAGACATAAATGCCATAAGCGAGCGGTGCGTCATCGCTCGATTGAACGAGCATCAGCGTGGCCGAGAGTTCGACTGCTGCTGTCGAGAAAGATGTGACGAAACCCGCCAGCATGCCGCCTGTCATGAGGGGCAGGAGAATGCGCCGCACCGTGCGCGCTTTGGTGGCGCCGAGATTTTCGGCCGCTTCTTCCAGCGATTGCGAAATCTGCTGCAGCGTGGCGAAACAGGCGCGCAAAGCATAGGGCAGGCGTCGGATGGCGAGCGCCAGAACGATCATCACCCAGAAGGTCGCCAGCGGTTTTCCATCCGGCAGATTGATGCCGTAAAAGGTGCGCAAATAGCCGATGCCGATGACGACACCGGGAATGGCGAGCGCGGCTGTGGCCAGCCAATCGAGCCATTCGCGCCCGACAAGTTTGGTGCGCAGGACAAGATAGGCAATCGCGCCGCCAATGACGACATCGATGAGCGCGGCCAGCGAGGCATAGAGCAAAGTATTGGTGATATAGACGGAGGAATCGGTAAAGACCCGCGCGTAATGGGCAAAAGTATAGGCATCGGGCAGGGGGCTGAACGACCAGACGGTGGCAAAAGACAAAAGCGCCAGCCCGACATGGGGGCTGAGAACCAGCGTCAGGATGAGAGCGACCACTGCATAAGCGGCAATCCCTTCCACTTTCCTGAGCTTGCGGCGCGACAGGCCGCCGCCGCCGCGTTGCACAGTGGCGTAATCCTTGCCGCGCAGGGACTGGATCGACAGCCAGACGGCCAGCACCGAGGCCAGCACCAGCATGACGGAAATGACATAGCCCATGGGATCGGCAATGCCGATCGAGGTGATGCGCAAATAGGCCTGCGGGGCGAGCATATCCTTGACGTTGAGCAGCAGCGGCGTCGCCAGATCGTCAAACACTTTCACAAAGACGAGCGAGGCGCCGGCGACATAGCCCGGCATGGCGAGCGGCAGGACGATGCGGCGAAACAGGCGCAGGCCCGAACAGCCGAGATTTTGCGCGGCCTCTTCCATGCTGCGGTCGATATTGCGCAGAGCAGCCGTGAGATTGACGAGGATGAAGGGGAAATAATGCAGCGCCTGCACAAAGACGACGCCCCATAATCCTTCCATGAAGGGAATTTTGAAATCGAAATATTCATCGAGCAGCAGATTGACCGAGCCATTGCGCCCAAACAGCAATTGCAGCGCCACAGCGCCGACGAAGGGCGGCATGACGAGCGGCAGGAAACCAAGCGTCTGGATGATGGCTGCGCCACGGAATTCGAAGCGCGTCGTCAGATAGGCCAGCGGCAAAGCGATGATGGAGGCGCCGACAACCGTCATCAGCGCCACCCAGATCGAATTCCACAGCGAGCGCATGAACAGGTCGGTTGCGAAGAAATCGCGGAAATTGACGAGTGTGAAAGCGCCCGTGCCGCGTTCGGTGAAAGCGACATAGATGACGGTTGTCACCGGCACGACGAGAAAGGCCAGCATGAAGACGACAATAGCCAGCGCCAAAGCAACCTGACCGGGCGTGGCAGAGGCATAAAATCGTCGATACAGGGGAATGGCTGTCATTTCATTCTTCTTCTGCGACCCTGCGCGCTTGCCTAAAGGCAATCCAGAGTCGCCGGGCGCTCTGGATTGCTTCGTCGCTTTGCTCCTCGCAATGACGAGGGTTTATCTGGCAAGTTTGGCGGCCTGTTCGGCTTTGGTCTTGGCTTCGGCATAGCGCGTGCGTGCAAAGCTTGCCCATTGCTGTTCAAGTTCGGCCTGGCGCGCGCTTTTTTCTTTCGCGCCGGTGAAAGCCCCGCGGATCTCCGGCGAAGCGGCAGCCTTTTCGTCGATCGGCATGGCGGCGATGAGGTCGCGCGCTTCCTTGACCAATGCACGGGCCTGCGCATTGTCCTTCTTGGCGAGTGCGGCTTCAGCCTCATGGATCGCCTTGGTGGCAGCTTTCAGATTGTCGAGCTGGAAGGTGATGAGCTGGTCGAACAGAGTATCGACTGCATCGGTACGCGATTCGGATATGTCGACATTGAAGAGCATCATCTTCTGGAATTGCGCGTCCTTGAAGGGGTTCGGATAATCCTTCGGCGCTTTCTCATAGGTCTTCACATTGACCGGCAGGCGGCGGATGGACGGCTCGAGCAAAATATCCTGTCCCTGCGCCGACAGGACGAATTCGACAAAGGCCTCTGCTCCCGTGCGATTGGGTGCATTGGTGACAATGCCAATATTGGCCGGCACGACGGTCGAGACGCTCGGATAGACGAATTTCACCGGGAAATTGGCGGCCTGCGCCGAGAAGGCGAAGAAGTCGATCACAATGCCGACGCCGACCTGTCCGGAATTGACCGCCTCCGGCACGCCGAAGGAGCGTTCCGTCACATTGCGGAAATTGCCGGCCATTTCTTTGACCGTGCGCCAGCCCTTGTCCCAGCCTTCGCCCTGCAGAATGGCCTCGATGGTGAGATGCGTCGTGCCCGAGCGCGAGGGTGCGGCAATCGAGACATGGTCGAAGAAGATCGGTCTGGCGAGATCCTGCCATTCCTTCGGATCGGGCAGTTTATTGGCGCGCGCATAGCGCTCGTTCCACATGATGCCATAGCCCGAGGCGGCAAAGCCGAAATAGGTTCCGTCGCGATCATTGATCGGGAAGGCGCCGATCTTTTCAGGAATATCGGTCGCCTTGGGCTGATATTTCATCAAAAGGCCCTTGCCCTTCAGCACTTCGAAGGCGTCAGGGGCGGAGGCCCATATCAGGTCGATCTGATTGTTGCCGCGCGTTTCCTCGATCAGCTTCACGGCCGAATTGGTATTGCGGTTTTGCACATCGAGCGTGAGGCCGGGATGGGCTTTCTCAAAGGCGCGTTTGAAAGGATCGGTCACGTCCTTGGCGAAGGATGTGACAATCGTCACCTTGCCGCTGGGGGCTTGCGCCATGGCCAGGTCCTGCGAGAGCAGAAGCGCGCCGGCCAACGCGGCACCCAATGCCAATTTCTTCATCTTTTCCTCCGAGTGCGGAAATTTTTGCCGATCCGCTCAATCCGGCCATTCTGCATGACGTCGCAAAAGCTACAAGGTTGTGACAGCCTGCGACGTCCCTTCCGATTGGCCCGGTGCGCCCAATGCTCTAGTTTGATCCGCAACGGAACCCATGGATCTCTCACATGCTCTTGATCGCAGGCCTTATCCTCTTCTTCGGCGCCCATCTCGTGCCGACCATGCCCTCCATGCGTGCGGGTCTGGCCCAGCGCTTTGGCGCCACGGGCTATCGGCTGGCATTCAGCCTTGTTTCGCTCCTCGGCCTGCTGGCAATCGTTTTCGGCTATGGGGAGGCGCGCACGGCCGGCTGGAATGCGGCGCTTTGGACCCCGCCGACTTTCACCAAACATATTTCCTTCCTGCTGATGTGGCCGGCTTTCGTGCTTCTGGTGGCGACTTATGTGCCTTCGCGCATTCGCGATGCCGCCAAACATCCGATGCTGGCGGCCATCAAGATCTGGGCGCTGGCCCATCTCATCGCCAATGGCGATCTGGCCAGCATTCTGCTGTTTGGCACTTTCCTGGCCTATGGCGTCTATGACCGCATTTCGGTGAAAAAGCGCGCTGCCACCGGTCCCTTGGGCGATCGTCAGGGCGGCTTTTTGGGCGATCTCATTGCGGTGGGCGTCGGAACCGGGCTTTTCCTCCTGATGCTGAAATGGGGCCATGCGGCTCTGATCGGCGTCTCGCTGTTTGGCTGAGGTTCAAGAAAACGTGCGATGCCACGGCCGGAAGCGGGCGCTAGAGAAGAGCTATGTCCCATCTGCGTTCCGACAATGGCTCGCCATCTGCCGCTGAAACGGCCTGGCCGAGGTCCGCACCGCTTCTCGTGGTCGGCCTGCTCTTCGCCCTTGTCTGGATGGCGGGGGCGGCCGATTTGCTGTCGCCGCAACGGCTCTGGGCGGGCCATGATGCGCTGGTCGAATGGGTGGCCGGCAATCGGCTTGCGGCCATGGTCGGCTTTTTTGCCCTTTACGCCGGTTTTGCAGCTCTCAGCATCCCCGGCGGCTCTCTCCTTTCGGTTCTGGCGGGTTTTCTGTTCGGCGCCTGGACGGGCGGATTGATTGCCGTGCTGGCGGCCACATCCGGAGCCGCACTTCTGTTCATCGCCGTGCGCGCCGGTCTGGCCGACAGTCTGCGTGAGCGCGCCGGGCCGCGCCTGTCGAAACTGCGTGCCGGCTTTCATGCCGATGCCATTTCTTACATGCTGTTTTTGCGGCTCACCCCGGCCTTTCCTTTCTGGTTCGTCAATCTTGCCAGCGCCGCACTTGGCGTCGAATGGCGCATTTTTTTCTGGACGACATTTTTCGGCATCATGCCGGCGACTTTTGCTTTTGCTTTTGCCGGCGTCGGGCTGGAATCGCTGCTGGCGGCGCAGCATGCTGCCTTTGAGGCCTGTGTGGCTTCGGGCGGCAAGGCCTGCACCATGCGTCTTGCGCTCAGCGATTTTGTGACGCGTGAATTTTTCGTCGGGCTTGCGGCCCTTGGTGCGCTGGCACTTCTGCCTGTGGCTCTGCGCTTTTGGCGACGCAAAAGCGCGGCGAGGGAATTTTCGTGAGCGATGTTTTGACGCCCGATCTATGCGTCATTGGCGCGGGAGCGGGCGGATTGAGTGTTGCAGCTGCTGCTGCCAGCATGGGTGTTTCCGTCGTTCTCATTGAAAAAGGCGCCATGGGCGGCGATTGCCTGAATTACGGCTGCGTGCCGTCCAAGGCTTTGATTGCTGCCGCGCGCGCCGCCCATGATATGCGCCGCGCCGAAAGATTCGGCATTCATGCAAAAGACATCAATATCGATTTCTCCGCCGTCATGGCGCATGTCCAAAACACCGTGTCGGCCATTGCGCCCATGGATTCGCAGGATCGTTTTGCCGCGATGAATGTGCGCGTCATTCGCGCCAAAGCACGTTTTATCTCGTCCGATATTGTTGAGGCCGGCGCATATCGCATTCGCGCGCGCCGCTTTGTGATTGCCACGGGCTCTTCGCCTGCCGTGCCCAAGATTCCCGGTCTTGCCGAGATCGGCTTTTTCACCAATGAGACGATTTTTTCGCTTGCCGAATGTCCGCGCCATCTTGTCGTGCTGGGCGGCGGGCCATGCGGGCTTGAGCTGGCGCAGGCTTTTGCAAGACTGGGCGCAGAAGTCAGCGTCGTTGAGGCCGGCCAGATTCTGGGTCGCGAAGAGGAGGAATTTGCCAGCCTCATCGCCGCCAGTCTGCGCCGCGAAGGCATTGCATTGCATGAACAGGCGCGCGTCATCGGCGCGCGCAAGGATGGCGAAGGCTTTGTGCTCGATCTGGATGGCGGCGCGACCATCGGCGGCACGCATCTTCTGGTCGCAACAGGGCGCAAGCCCAATGTCGCCGATCTCGGCCTTGAGGCGGCGGGCATCCGTTTTTCTGCGGCAGGCATTGAGACGGGCGCCGATCTGCGGACCTCCAACCGCAAAGTCTATGCTTTGGGCGATGTCATCGGCGGGGCCGGTTCGACGGCGGGCGCCGCCTATCACGCCGGCCTGGTCTTGCGCGCGACTTTGTTTCGCCTCCGGGCCCGGGTCGTGCCGCATCTTGTGCCGCGTGTGGTCTTCACCGATCCCGAATTTGCCGCCACGGGCCTCAATGAGGCGCAGGCCCGCCAGGCGGGCCATCGCATCCGGGTTCTGCGTTGGCCCTTTGCTGAAAATGACCGGGCCCGCGCCGAGGCCGCCACCCCCGGCCATGTCAAAATCGTGCTGGCGGCCAATGGGCGCATTTTGGGCGCGTCCATTGCTGGGCGGGGTGCTGCCGAAATGATTGGCCTCTGGCAGCTCGCCGTTGCCAAAGGCTTCAAGATCCAGACGATTGCCCGCCTCGTAATGCCCTATCCGAGCTTCAGCGATGCCTCCAAACGGGTCGCGCTGGGCGCATTTTTCGCAGAAACAGCCAGTCCACGCCTGCGTTGGCTATTGGGAGTTCTGCGTCAATTCGGGTAATAAAAAGGCATGGGCGAGGAGCGTTCTGAGATTGGGACAACGAGGCCGGAGCCGCGACCGCGGCTGGGGCTGGCAGGGCGCGTTGTGCTTCTGGTCATCGGTTTCGTCATGCTGGCCGAAATCATGATCTATGTGCCCTCGGTGGCCAATTTCCGCGACAATTGGCTGCGCGATCGCCTCAGTGCTGCATCGGCTGCCGTCTTGCTGCTTGATGCAACCTCGCAGCAGGTGCCCGACCGGCTCGTTTTCGATGCGCTTGAAACCGTGCGCGCCTATACGATTGCGCTGAAGCTTCCCGACAGCCGCCGTCTTCTGGCATCCGGCGACATGCCGCCACGCGTCGATGTCCGCTATGATTTGCGCGAAGCGACATTCGTCGATTCCATCGGCGCGGCCTTCCGGACTTTGACGACGCGGCGCAATCGCACCATTGCGGTGATCGGCCCGGCGCCCATGGGCGGCGAATATCTCGAAATCACGATGAGCGAGGCGCCTTTGCGCCAGGCTTTGCTGGTCTATTCCGGCAATATTCTTCTTCTGTCGCTCTTCATCTCGCTGATTGTGGCCTCGCTGGCCGCCTTGTCCATTCATTTGCTCGTGCTGCGCCCGGTGCGCAGGCTGACATCGAGCATTATTTCTTTCGGCGCCGCGCCCGAAGATGCCTCGCGCGTCATCAGGCCTTCGGGGCTTGGTCACGAGATCGGCCGCGCCGAGGATGCGCTTGCCGATATGCAGCGCACTTTGGCGCGCGAATTGGCGGAGAAGAAAAATCTTGCAGCCCTTGGCCTGGCTGTCGCCAAGGTCAGTCATGATTTGCGCAATATTCTGTCCTCGGCGCAGCTGCTCTCGGATCGCCTGACGGCGACATCCGATCCGGTGGCGCAGCGCCTCGTGCCGAAACTGGTCGGCACGCTCGACCGCGCCATTGCCTTTTGCCAATCGACATTGACCTATGGCCGCGCGGTGGAGCGCACACCGGATCTACGCCCGGTTTTGCTGCGCGCGGCGGTGAATGAGGCGGCCGAAGTTCTCCTGCCGGAAGGCCCGGCGCGCATTGCCCTGCGCAATAATGTCGGTCGCGAGATCGAAATTCTGGCCGATCCGGAACAATTGTTCCGTGTCTTTCTCAATCTCATCCGCAATTCCTTCGAGGCGCTTGAGACGGCCGGGCCGCAGCCCGGCCGCGATCCGGAAGTCTGCATTACGGCGACGGCGCGCAACGATATTGTGGTGATCGAAATTTCCGATACCGGGCCGGGTATTCCCAAAAATGCGCAAAAGCGCCTGTTCGACCCGTTCAAGGCCTCGGCGCGCCCGGGCGGCACGGGCCTCGGCCTGCCCATTGCCGCCGATCTCGTGCGCGCCCATGGCGGCACGATCGCGCTCATGCCGGCAGAGCCCGGCCAGGGCGCGACATTCCGGCTGACATTTCCGGCAGCCCCCGCGCGCGAGGAGCCACGCCGCGTCGCCGTTCTTTGACGCTTCCGCCGGTTTTCCGCAAAGCCTTGCCATGCGGAGCCAAAAAAAGCAGCCCGGCCTGTTGCCATCGCCGAGCGGAGCGGCTACACGAGGCCCCCATGCCGGACACACCGGCACGGCACGCGCCCGTAGCTCAGCTGGATAGAGCACCAGACTACGAATCTGGGGGTCAGAGGTTCGAATCCTTTCGGGCGCGCCATTTCATTTACCCACGATCATGACCTGCCTTGTCGCGTCATAAAAATGCCGATGCGGCCTTCCCTGCACAGACAAGGAAGACCGCACCCTCGCATTTTTAGCGTGCGTTCAGCAGTTCGGGCACGCGCAGCAGGATTAACTCGTTCCCGTCGGCGCGATTGGGATCGCGTGAGGATGAGAACGGGAGGTTGTTGTCATTGCCGACGACAATGTGCTCGGCATCGACGCGGTCCACATTTTCGATCGTGAAGAACGGAAAGGTGAATACGCCGCCGTTGAGCGGCACGCGCGAGCGGTTGTTGGGATCTTGGATGCGCATGAGATCGACATAGGCGATCTTGCGCACAGGCCCGTTAGCATTCGCGTCAGAGAAGTCGATCAGGACAACGCGTTTGAAGCGTGCGATGTCGTTGAAGCAATCCTCGCGGCGCTGACCTTCCGGGCAGGCGCGGTCGGCGGTCCCTTCGCCATTGTCGCGTTCGATCACGAGCGCGCGTGTCGCGTCGATCATGTTGAAATCACCGATCGCGGTCGCGCCCTGATCGAGCACATATTGCCAGGAACGACCGGTCCAGCGTTCTTCCTGCACAGAAAATTCGATGATGCGCAGAACCTGACGCCCGTCACGCACTTCGAGCTGGTTGGTCGCGGGGTCGACGACCGGACCCTCGAGAAGACCGTAGAGGAAGCGCCCGTCCGGCGAGGCGGCGAGCCCCTCGTATCCGCGCGAGCGCCCGAGATTGACCGTCGCCGGCACTGGTTGGCCGGGGATCGGTGTCTGGACCTGCGGGTGGTCGGGAGAGCGGATGACGCGGTCGCCGAGACGGGTCTCGAAGACTGCCTCGACAACGCCGTTCATATCGGTGCGAACAAGATAGGGGCCGAATTCGTCGCCGAGCCAGATCTTGTCGCCGATGATCTGGAACCCTTCCAGATCGAAGTCGGCGCCGGTGAGATAGCGCGATTCGTTGCCTTCATAGGCGATGCGGAAGGGGACGCGACGGTTCGGATCGCGGAACCAGACGGTCTGGAGGCGCTCGAACAGACCCGTGTCGAAATTGACCCGGTAACGCGTCATGAACAGCAGCGCATCCGGAGAGTTCAGCCGGGAGCCGAAGCCGTTGTCGGTGAGGATCCAGAATGTGCCGTCAGCCATGCGGCGGATGCCGGAATGACCCTGCACGGGCTGGCCGCGGAATGGCAGCGACACGCCCGTCGGCCGGCCGTTCGAGCGCCCGACGATGGTGCCGATTGCCTCAACACGCTGAGGAGTTGTGAATTTGCCCGACACGCGAGCGTCGGCCGGTGCGTCTGCTGGCGGATCAATAAAGGTCTCGGCTGGCAGGATTGCGTGGCCGGAAAGGATCGCCGGGACTTGGCGAGGGCCTTCGGTCGCGGTTTGCGCGAGGGTCGGGCCCACCGCGAGAACGGCGGCGAGCGTGAGGACGGATCGGAGCATGGACGAACCTCTTGGATCACCCGGACATTGCGCCGGGAGCGCGCAAATTAAGCGCCATCCGATGACCAAGATGAGACAGAGTGGTGAAGCTTCGGTGACGCTCGCTTGCACCGATCGCTCTGGCCTGATCGGTCTTGCCTGCGCCACGCAAAAGCAGCCTGATCGCCAGCGGCTGGGCGAGGCCATTCATGCGGGAGCGAAAAAAAATCGCGCAGCAGACCAGGGCGAGGCCGGCAGCTGCGCGATTCTTTATTTGATCAGATCGCCCAGAAATCCGCGTGTGCGGGCGATGACGTCTGGCCTTGCATTGACGATGGCATCGGCGATCTGCTGGGCTTCTTCGCCCCGCATGGCGCTGACATCCATTTTTGATTTTTCGGCATCGGCCAGAAATTGCGGATCGGCCATGGCGGCATCATAGGCGCGCCGCAAGGCCTGGATTCGTTCTTTTGCCACGCCGGGCGGCAGGACGATGGCGCGTGCCACAGCCGTTTCTGCCGAGATGAAGCGCAAAACCTCGCGATCGGCATCATTATTGGCAAGTTCCAGAAACAGCGGCACATCTTTCAGATCGGGGTGGCGGGCAAGGCCGACCTGCATGATGTAGCGGATTTTGCGTTCGCTGATCCATTCCGGATTATTGGCTTTCCATGAGGCCCAGGCATTGGAGGCGCGCACTTCCACTTCGCCGCGCTCCATGGCGAGATTGACCTCGACGCCACCGGGATAGCCTGTGACGATATTGAGTTTCGTGCCGAGCAGGCCATTCATCAATTCGGCATAAAGCGCGCCTGATGTTCCCATGGGCGCACCGACAATGGCCTGGCGCGTCTTGAGATCTTCAAAGCGCGTGATGCCGCTGGCATGCCATGCCGCCATGACATTGGGCGTCTGTGTCGAATTGCCGATGAAGGCAAATTCGCGTGTGTCGAATTTCACCGCCTGATTGCCGAGCGCCTGCAGCGCCATCATGGATGACATGAGCGCATGCA
>CAZHOK010000052.1:0-18936 GCA_964534115.1 uncultured Beijerinckia sp. | reverse complement strand
ATGATCGCCAAACTCGTGACGCATGCCGGCGACCGCCTGACCGCAATCGAGGCGCAGGGCCGCGCGCTGGATGAGTTTTACATCGACGGCATCCGCCACAATATTCCTTTTCTGTCGTCGCTCATGCAGCACAAGCGCTGGAAAAGCGGCAATCTGTCGACCGGCTTCATTGCCGAAGAATATCCCGATGGTTTTGCCCCCATGAGCGCAAAGGGCGAGATCGCCCATGTGCTGGTCTGCGTGGCTGCCCATGTCGATCATGTGTTTAATGAGCGCAAGCGCCTCATCTCGGGACAATTGCCGACGCAGCGCGCTGTGAGTTTCCAGCGCGAACGCGCCGTGCTGCTGGCCAAGGAGCGGTTCGATATTGAGATCGAGGCTGGCGATGCCAGTCTGCTCGTGCGTTTTGCCGATGCAAGCGTGCATGCCCATCGGCTCGACTCCGATTGGCGTCCGGGTCAAGGTGTGTGGCGCGGCACGGTGGATGGCGATCTGACCGCTGTGCAGATACGCCCGATTCTCAATGGTTTCTTGCTCTCGCATCAGGGCGTCAGCGTCGAGGCGCGCGTCTTCACGCGGCGCGAGGCCGAGCTCTTCGCGCTGATGCCGGAGAAAAAAGCCGCCGACACATCCAAAGTGCTGCTCTGCCCCATGCCGGGACTGGTGAAACAGCTCTTGGTCGCAGAAGGCCAGGAGGTGAAGGCAGGCGAGGCTCTGTGCATGGTCGAAGCCATGAAAATGGAAAATGTCCTGCGCGCAGAAAAAGATGTGACGGTCAAAAAGATCAACGCCAAGGAAGGCGATTCTCTCGCCGTCGATGCCGTGATCATGGAATTCAATTGACGTCTTTACAGCTGCATCCCGCGCCCTAAATCAGAGATCATGCCGCTTTATTTCGCCTATGGTTCAAATATGGATGTCGAGGCCATGCGGGCGCGTTGTCCGCGCTCGACGCCGCTTGGGGCGGCGCGTCTGGCGCGGCATCGTTTTTTCATCATGCAGGGCGGTTATGCTTCTGTGATGACAGATCCGCGTCGCCAGGTTTTCGGCGTCTTGTGGGATCTGGCGCTTGGCGATGTGCGTGCGCTCGATGCCTATGAGGATGTGAAGGGCGGGCTTTACCGCAAGATCACGCAGCCGGTTTTGCGCGGGCAGGGCGCGTCGGCGCGCGCGCTGGTCTATGTCGGCGCGTCCGTGCAATCGGCGTCGCCCCTGCCGGGCTATATGGAAAGCGTGCTGGCAGCCGCACGACCTTGGAATTTCCCTGAGGCCTATTTGCGCGAGCTCGAAGGCTTTTTGCCGCCATCTGTGCGCCAGCGCGGCGATGCACCGTCCTGGATTGCGCCCGATGGTTCATCGCAGCAGATCAATGCTGTGACAGAGCGCCCAAAAGTGCGCCCGCGTTTTGCCTCGCCGCTCGATCGGGGTTCGGACGCATGATTGAAATGCTGGTCATTCATCTGCGCATCGAGGGCAAAGTGCAGGGCGTAGGCTTTCGTCAATGGACGGCGCGTGAGGCACGCATGCGCGGCCTTTCGGGCTTCGTGCGCAACCGGGCCGATGGCAGTGTGGAGGCTTTGTTTTCCGGCGATGCCGATGCAGTCTCGGCTTTGGCAGAAGCCTGCGGTCGCGGTCCCTATGGCGCGCGCGTCGAGCGCGTCGATGTGCGGCCTGCGCAAGAGGAGCATCTGGCGCTGAGCGCCGCAGATTTTCCGATCCGCCCGACATTCTAGACAGTCGGTCCGAAAATCTCCTCAAAAGCCGCGCGCAAGGCCATATCCGCCTCCGGCATGGTGACGGGCAGGCCCAGATCGACAAGGCTCGTCACGCCATAGCGGGCTGCGGAAATGCCGCAGGGCACGATGCCGGCAAAATGTTCGAGCGCGGGCTCCACATTCAGCGATATGCCGTGAAAGGTCACCCAGCGGCGCAGGCGGATGCCGATGGCGGCGATCTTGTCTTCTGCGCCCACGCCTTTGTCGGGGCGGGCAACCCAGACGCCGACCCGATCCTCGCGGCGCTCGCCGCGGATGTTGAAGGCCGCCAGCGTCGCCGTGATCCAGTCTTCCAGCGCCGCCACAAAGGCCCGCACATCGGGGTTGCGGCGCTTCAGGTCGAGCATGACATAGGCGACCCTCTGGCCGGGCCCGTGATAGGTGAACTGGCCGCCCCGGCCCGTCCGGTGGACGGGGAAGCGGGCCTCGACGAGGTCGCTGTCCTGCGCCGATGTGCCGGCCGTATAGAGGGGCGGATGTTCCACCAGCCAGACGAGCTCGGGAGCCTCACCCTCCGCAATGGCCTGCGCGCGGGTCTCCATAAAGGCGACAGCGGCCTCATAAGGGGTCAGGCCCTCGGCAATGCGCCATTCGACAGGCGGAGCGCCCGCGCCGGCCTGCATGGGCCGCCGGATGTTGCTGCGGCTGCTGTTCTCGCTCTGAGGGGTCAAAAGACGCAATCCCTTGCTGATCTCGCCTCAGATATAGCGTGCCGTTTGGAAAAGCACACGAAAAGGACGATCTGTGCTTGTCATGCCGGGAGCGATTTGTTAGACGGGCCGCCTACCGAGTGGCGGGCGCCATTGAGCCAGTCATTTTCTCTGCGGCCATGGCGGAATTGGTAGACGCGCTAGCTTGAGGTGCTAGTCCTTTAACCGGGGTGGAAGTTCGAGTCTTCTTGGCCGCACCAATTTACATCTGACAACAAAGCTTGTTGATCGGTCGGGGCGGGTGCAGAGCGCGCTTGTCCTGACGGGTATTTTTTGCTCGATTGATCGTCTTGTTTTTTTGTTTTCCGGAAACTGCTTTGGCGCAAAATCTCATTATTGTCCGGCCCG
This sequence comes from uncultured Beijerinckia sp., assembly GCA_964534115.1. Taxonomy (GTDB): domain Bacteria; phylum Pseudomonadota; class Alphaproteobacteria; order Rhizobiales; family Beijerinckiaceae; genus Terripilifer. The sequence continues at coordinate 16,103 of CAZHOK010000052.1, read as the reverse complement.
GTGCGGCCTCCTTGCATCAATGCTGGGTCGATCGTGGGCATGATCGATCATTCGATCTTCTTCTGTGCCCCTATGGCGCGACGTCGTTCGTCTCAGAGCCGGAGCATGGGATTTATGTCAGTGCGACCCATGCGGGACTGAAATGGGCCGGGCTCAAGACATTGCTGCATGAATGGCAGGGCTGGCGCGATTATGAATATATTGCGCTTGTCGATGACGACATTCTGGCCAGCCAGTCGGACTGGATCCGGTTTTTCGCTCTTTGCGCGAAGGTCAAGGCGCGGCTTGCACAGCCCGCATTGACCCAGGATTCCTATTTTTCCCATGTGATCACTCTGCAGAACAAAAGCTACATCCTGCGCGAGACGACCTATGTCGAATGTATGATGCCCTGCTTTCATCGCGATGCGCTTGCCGATCTGCTGCCGACGCTTGCCGAGAGCCCGTCAGGCTCGGGCTGGGGTCTTGAGCATCTCTGGGCAAAACGGCTGGGCTATCAGGATATCTGGATCATGGATGCCGTGCCGATGCGTCATACACGGCCTGTGGGCGGCGCCTATCAGGCCCGCAAGGCGGAATTCACGGCGGAATTCAATAATATCGTCCGCAATCACGATGCACCCGCCCTGATGCGCAGCCTGAGCGGCGTTGTTTTAAAGGGCCAAAATGGTCAAAAGGTCGATTGCGACAATCCGGACTTCCTGCGCCTCTATCTGTCGGGCTATTGGGATCTCGCCAAAGACAATTCGACCCTGTTCTGGCGGATCCTCAAGGCGCAGATCCAAAAAGGCTGATTATTTGAGCTGATAAATATAGGCGGTGGTAATGCCGTGCTTGCGTGCGAGCTCAGCCACAGGAACGCCGCGTTTGCGCTCGCTCAACAGCATTTTGCGGAAAGCCGCCAGTTCCTTGCCGGACCGGCGAATCCGCTTCGGGCGAAGCTCCACACCCATTTCATTGTTTTCAAGAATACCTTCCGCCAATTGAATGATCTTGCGGAGGCGGCTCCGGTCTGGTTGCGACAATGCCATCATCAATCACCAAGGACCTTTTTTGTTATCCCCCGGTTAACACAGCCGCTGTCCTCAAGGAATTGTTTTTTCGTCTAAATGGTTCCCAAGTCATTATCAATAAAAGAAAACTAGATATAAAATTCAGTTTTCATCCCGTCTGTTTCCCGCCGCTTTGCGACAGTTTGCGGACAAAGGACATGGCCCGGCCTGCGGCCTGGTCCATGTTGTAATAGCGATAATCGGCCAGACGTCCGGCAAAATGGACGTGAGGGAAGCGCGCGGCCGCCAGTGCTTCATATTGCTTGTGCAGGGCCTCGTTCTGCGCATGGGGGATCGGATAATAGGGCGTCGTTTGTCCCGGCAAATGGGCCTGCGGATATTCGATCATCACAAGCGTTTTGTCGTGACGTTCGCCGGTCAGGTGAAACATTTCGGTGATGCGCGTGAAATTCTCCGCATTGGGATAATTGACCTGCGCGACCGGCTGATGGGCCGGTTGACGATAGGTCTGAATATCGAAGGACAGTGAGCGATAGGGCAGCGGGCCAAGCTCATAATCGCAGAATTCATCCATCGCGCCGGTGAAAAGAATATTTCTGAATTTTGCGCCTCTGGCCATGTCCTGCCATCGCGTCTGCAATTCGACATGAATGTTTGGATGGGCCAGCATATTTTCGAACATGTGCGTATAGCCATGCAAAGGCATGTTCTGGAATGTGTCCTGAAAATATCGGTCATCGTAGGAGACGCGCACCGGCACGCGATCGGTCACCGAGGATGACAATTGTTCGGGGCCAAAGCCCCATTGCTTTGTCGTGTAGCCCAGAAAGACATTTTCATAGACGAAATCGGCGAGCTCTCGCAAAATTTCCGATGGCTCGTCACGCAGCTTCATGATGGTTGTATTTCCACCCATGCCATAGCGGGCAATCAGCGCATCTTTCATCATTTGCGCTTTGCGATGGTCGAACATCATTTCAATGGAGGTGAAATTGAACGGCACCGGCACAAGACGGTTTTTGATCATTGCCAGGACGCGGTGCTCATAGGGCCGCCATTGTGTAAAGCCTGACAGGTAATCGGCGATCTGATGAGAATTGGTGTGAAAAATATGCGGTCCATAAAGGTGGTAGAGAATACCATCTTCATTGCGCCGGTCATGCGCATTGCCGGCAATATGGTCGCGCTGGTCGATGACCAGAACGCGTTGCCCATGTTCGGCAGCCAGAATCTGCGCCGCAATCGCGCCGGTAAAACCTGCGCCGACAATCAGCCAATCGTGCATTGTCACAACTCTTGTCTTGTCCACAACTAGGCTGGTTTGCCGCCCTTGATCAGAACGTCGTCGAAATAGGCGATGGTCTTTTCAAGTCCTTCGCGCAATTGCACCTTGGGCGACCAGCCGAGCTTTTCGCGCGCACATGCAATATCGGGCTTGCGCTGTTTTGGATCGTCGGAGGGCAGGGGCATATGGATGAGCTGCGAGCGCGAGCCCGTCATTTCCAGCACGAGTTCGGCCAATTCACGAATGGTGAATTCGACCGGATTGCCGAGATTGACAGGTCCGGGCAGAGTGTCGTCGCTGTCCATGAAGGCCAGGAAGCCGGCGACCAGATCATCGACATAACAGAAAGAGCGGGTCTGGCCGCCGTCGCCGAACAAAGTGATCGGCTGATTGCTGAGGGCCTGGACGATGAAATTCGAAACCACGCGCCCATCATTGGGGTGCATGCGCGGGCCATAAGTGTTGAAAATGCGCGCGACTTTGATCTTGACGCCATGTTGGCGGTGATAATCGAAGAACAATGTCTCGGCGCAGCGTTTGCCCTCGTCATAACAGGCGCGCAGGCCCGTCGGATTGACATTGCCCCAATAGGATTCGGGCTGGGGATGCACGCTCGGGTCGCCATAGACTTCCGATGTCGAAGCCTGGAAAATTTTCACTTTCAGGCGTTTTGCAAGACCCAGCATATTGATCGCGCCGATCACGCTGGTCTTGGTCGTCTGCACCGGATCGAATTGATAGTGGATCGGCGAGGCAGGGCAGGCGAGATTGAAGATCTCATCCACTTCGACAAACAAAGGATGCGTCACATCGTGGCGCAGGAGTTCGAAATTCCTGTTGTCGAGAAGATGATGAATATTGCGACGCTGGCCGGTGAAAAAATTATCGACGCAGAGAACTTCGTGGCCGCGCTCGAGAATTCTGTCGCAAAGATGGGAGCCCAGAAAACCTCCACCGCCCGTCACAAGAATGCGTTTGCGATCCATGATTAGACCCTTCCAAAAGCAGAAGCCTTATTCTGTACGGCGAGCCTGATCTGGCCCATTGCATTGCGCCGCAGCTTTTTCATGCTTGTCCTTCCCACCTTGGTTGCGACTTCCGCAAGAACAGCGCCCGTGAGCCGGAAGGGATTTTTTTCAACGGACACATCTGTTCCGTCGAGCAGGCGCCCTCCGGTGGTGACCATTTCCCGACGTCCAAGACCGAATTTCTGCATGAACATGCGCAGCTCCTCGCCCGGCGTCAATGCGCCGCTTGAGCCGTGGCCTGCCGCCCCGATGGGGCGTGTATGCGTGATGGGCGTTTCGTCGATGATGACAGGTGGGATGAACCCATTTTGGACAATCAGGTCGGTCCAGAAAACATCTAGGCCCCAACCCGATTCCGATTCGTTAAAGAGCGGCAGAGTGGTCTCCAGCATCCGCTTTGAGAAACAGGGACACATCATTTCGACAAAATTGGTCGTCCGGTAACGGAAACGACCATGTCTGAGCGTCACGAGATGCGAGAAATAGCTCTTCTCATCCAGGGCCGGCTGGCAGAGATCGGCTTGCAATTGTGTGGCGACATCGAAGAATCGATTGGCTGTGGCGGCATCGAAAGCGAGATCGTCATCTGGCGCCAGAATGCGATCATAAGTGCGCCATTCGTTCGTTGTCGTGAAATAATGATGCAGCCCCTTCCATTTCGATCCTTTGATCGGGATCACCTGATAGGCAATGGCTGATTTTGCCCAATCGGCGGGAATCTCATTTCCATAGAAGGTCACGACCAGATCGAAATCTGGCTCTGCTCCTCGCAGCCATTGCTCGTGAAGCGAATGATGGCCGCTCCGCACGACGATCAGATTTCGTTTTTGTGGCATTTTGGACTCGCCTGTCTGTGCGCCCTTTGTGCTTGAACTTGGCAAGAATGCAACCTCCGGCTGGTTTTTCAGGGGGCTTTTCGGGGGGCGGGGACGGGACTGGGGCCCTGTTTGGATTGACTTGCCCCGACCGGTCTATAAAGAGCGGGCGAGCCAGCGCTTCAAACGGGACCCCCGCCCATGGCCGATCTTGATCAGGAAAAGGCTCTTGCCTCGCCCGCTGGCCTGCGCGATGGCGATGGTGAGGTGCGGCCTGCCTTTGTCGAGCGGGTGGCCGATGCCATTTCGGCCGATAATGCTGCCGTCCTGCTCGATCTTGCCGGGGATCTCCACGAGGCCGATCTCGGCGATCTGATCGAGGCGCTCGATCCCGATTTGCGGCCACGTCTGGTCGAATTGCTCGGCAAGGACTTCGACTTCCTCGCTTTGACCGAGGTGGATGAAAAGGTCCGCGAAGATATTCTCGATGAATTGCCGCCCGAAACGGTGGCCGAGGGTGTGCGCGATCTCGAAAGCGATGATGCCGTCACCATTCTCGAACATCTCGATCCTGAAGATCAGGAAGAGATTCTGGAGGGCCTGCCGGCGCTCGACCGTCTCGCGATCCAGCGCTCGCTCGATTATCCGGAAAATTCCGCCGGTCGTCTGATGCAGACGACATTGGTGGGCCTGCCGCCATTCTGGACGGCCGGCCAGACGCTCGACCATATTCACGATATCGACGATCAGGAATTGCCGGATTCCTTCTTCGAGGTTTTTGTCGTCGATCCTGCCCATCGCCTGCTCGGCAATGTCTTCCTCGACAAGCTTGTGCGCGCGCGTCGCAGCGCCCGGCTTGAGGATCTGATGGATGCCGATCGCCGGCGCGTTCTCGTCACCGAAGATCAGGAAGAAGTGGCGCGTTTCTTCGAGCGCTATAATCTGGTCTCCGCCCCGGTGGTGGATGAAGCCGACCGGCTCGTCGGCGTCATTACCATTGACGATATCGTCGACGTTATCCGCGAAGAAGCGCAGGAAGACATGGGCGCTCTGGGCGGCGTCAGTCCGGCGGAAGAATTGTCGGATACGGTCTGGTGGATCACGCGCAGCCGTTTTCTCTGGCTGCTTGTCAATCTGATGACAGCTTTCCTCGCATCTGCCGTGATCGGCCTGTTCGAGGGGCAGCTTGAAAAAATGGTGGCGCTGGCCGTTCTCGTGCCGATTGTCGCAAGCCAGGGCGGCAATGCGGCAACGCAGACCATGACAGTGGCCGTGCGCGCTCTGGCCACGCGCGAATTGACCCGCGCCAATGCCATGCGCGTTGTGCGCCGCGAATTGCTGGTGGGCTGCGCCAATGGCCTTGGTTTTGGCATTATCAGCGGCGTGGCGGCCGCAACCTGGTTTGGCATGGCCTCTTTAGGGCTCGTCATCGGCCTTGCCATGTTCACCAATATGGTGGCCGGCGCTCTGGGTGGCATTCTCATTCCGATGGTGCTGGAAAAATTCAAGGCCGATCCCGCCGTATCTTCGGGCGCTTTTGTGACGACGGTCACCGATGTTGTCGGCAATTTCGCCTTTCTGGGGATTGCGACACTCTGGTTTGGCCTGTTGTAGGCTTAACCAAGCATTGACGTGGGCGGGCTAGTTTCGCCCGCATGATGAAGCCGTTTTTCTCTCTTCCCTCGCTTGTCGTCGCAGCGGCGGCGCTCCTTCTCTCGGGCTGCGGCGGCGGGCCGCCGAAAATGCCGCCCGGCGCGCAATTCAATGGGCCTTATCCCAGCGATTTTCAGGTCCATGGCATCGATGTGTCGCGCTATCAGGGCGACATCGACTGGCAGGCCGTGCGCAATTCCGGCGTTGACTTTGTCTGGATCAAGGCGACGGAAGGCGGCGATCATCTCGATCCGAAATTCGTGCAGAACTGGAATGGCGCGGCAGCGGCAGGCATTCCGCGCGGCGCCTATCATTTCGTCTATTGGTGCCGCGATCCGCGCGAGGAGATGGACTGGTTCAAGCGCAATGTGCCGGTCGATCCAAACGCGCTGCCGCCCGTTCTCGATGTCGAAGTCACGCCTGAATCCAAGACCTGCAAGCGCATCCTCCATCGCGAGGAAGTCTTGGCCGACATGCGGCTCATGCTGGCCGAAATGGAGCGCCATTACGGCAAGCGGCCGGTCATTTATGTGACGGTCGATTTTTATCGCCACATCATGCATCCAAACGAATTTGCCGATTATCCGGTCTGGGTGCGCAGCACCAAATATTCGCCCCCGATCCATTATCCGGGCCGGCGCTGGGTGTTCTGGCAATATCAGTCCGACGGTTATGTGCCGGGCATTAAAGGCAAGGTCGATCGCAATGCTTTTGCCGGAACCCGCGCCCAATGGCAGGCCTGGCTGCGCTCGCAATGACGATGATGCTTTGCTAAGCTCACAGCAAAGGGAGAGAAATGCCATGCTCAAAGTCTGGGGCCGTCTCAATTCGATCAATGTGCAAAAAGTCATTCTTGCGCTGGAAGAGATCGGCCTGCCTTATGAGCGTGTCGATGCCGGTCTTCAGTTTGGCATCAACACAAGCCCCGAATATCTTGCCATGAATCCCATGGGCCTGATCCCGACCATCGATGACGATGGTTTCGTGCTGTGGGAAAGCAATGCGATCACACGCTATCTTTGCGCCAAACATGCGACGGGCGGACTCTATCCGACAGATTTGCATGAGCGCGCGGATGCGGAACGCTGGATGGATTGGCAGGGCGGGGCACTCAACACGGCCATGGTGCCGGCCTTCTACAATCTCGTGCGCGCGCCCGCCGACAAGCGCAATGACGCCGCCATCGAGGCCTCGCGCGTCAAGACGAATGAACTGGTCGCCATGCTGGAGGCGCATCTGGCGGGCCGCGATTATGTAGCGGGCGGCACTTACGGCATAGGCGATATCGGCATGGTGCCGATCATGCACCGCTGGCTCAACCTGCCGCTCGAGCGCACACCCATCCCCCATATCGAGGCTTGGTATCGGCGTCTCATGCAGCGCCCCGCCTGCCAGCGTGTCTTGACGCTGCCTTTGTCCTAATCGTCGCTGGCATCTTCCGCGTCAATCGTCGCGCCGGGCAGCCCCAAACGATAGACGCCGCGGAAATCTTCCGGATCGGCTGGCTTGCCCTTGCGATAGATCGTGATCTTGCCCGCGCGTGCGAGGCCGATGGCGGCATTGCGCACATCGCGCGCCCAAGTGCCGGGATTGGCATCATCGCCCTTGCGGCCTTCGGCAAAGGCTTTGGCAATCAGCATGGGGCTGATCGTGCGCCCGGCGCCGCGCTCTTCGCACATGGCGAGGATGACATCCTCAAGTTTCGGGCGGTGTTTTTTGCCGACGTCTGGAAAATCGCTCATGGGGGCTCACATGCGGTCTGGCGCAGGCGCGGTCAAGTCCTGTCTTTTTCCGGCGGTTCATAATTGATCGCCTCATGCGCATCCGACATGAATTGCCGCGCCGACATGACGATGAGCACGGCAGCCGTGGTGGCGATAAAGGCATAAGCGCCGGCAAACCAGCCGATATAGGCGAGGGCAAAGAAAAAGGCGCGCTGGCCACGGGTGAAATGCCGGCCCGCAGCAATATGCATATGCGCGGCGCGCATGGCGACGCGGCGGCGCTCCTTCTGGTCGGGCGCAGCGCGCGCCGGTGTCGCGCCCACAAGAATGGCCGTGTAATTGAACAGGCGATAGGACCAGGCGAATTTGAAAAAGGCATAGCCGAAGATTAAAATCAGGCCGATGATCTTCAGCTCCCAGGCCGAGCGCGTGACATCGCCGGCAAAGGGAAGATCGGCGAAAATTTTCACGACATCGTCGGTGGCGCGCAAAAGCGTTGCCGATGCGCCCACCGCCAGCAGCGAGGTGGAGGCAAAAAAGGCCGTCCCATTCTGCAGCGAGCCCATCAGCGAAGCGTCCATGATGCGATTGTCGCGTTCCGACATTTCGATCATCCAGCGCACCCGGTAATGGTCCATCATATTGTTCAGGCCGGTTCCCGCGCCCGGCGAGCGGCTGAGCAGAATATGATAGGCGCCCCATGCGGCGACGAAAAAGCCGAAGGCGAAAAGATCGGGTGTGGTCAGGCCGAGGTTGCTCACGGGCGCTTGTCTTTCTGCAGGCAGGCCGACTCAGGTGCCGTCCTGCCTGCCAGACTAGACCGCGACGGGGGCAGCCGCGAGTGCCGCGCGCGTCGGGGCTGCCATGCGCGCCAATAATGGCTAGGCTGGCCCCATGATATTCGCCTCGAGGATTCCAGAAGAAGATTCGCAAGGCCGCCGCTTTGTCGCACTCATGTGGGGCATAGCGGCGGGCGTCTTTGTCTTTGCGAGCGCGATCGTTGCCTATGCTCTTGTGCATGATCTCGTGCAATTGCGCCGCGATGGAACCGACTGGATCTATGACATCGCCTTTTATGTCATGGCAGCCGTATTGTACGGGCGCGGGGCCAGGATGGAGCAGATCGGCGCTCTGGCGCTGGCTTGCGTGATGGCCATTGCCGGTTTTCACACGCTCTACGATCTCTGGGACAAGGTCTTGAACCCGCGCCCCATCCAGCCCCTGGTTCTGGGTTTTTCTGCGTTCACCTCCGCTGGTTTCGGCTTTCTTGTTGTCTGGCTTCTCTTGCCCTTTCGCAGATCGACAAATCCGCTGATTGAGGCGACCTGGCTGTCGGCGCGCAATGCAATGATTGTAAGCGCAGCCTATGCGTCGGTGACTTTTTTCGCGCGGCTTGCAAGCTCACGCATGGTCGAATACGGACTCGATCTCTTTGCTGCGGGCCTGTGTTTTCAGACGGCATTCATTATCACGCGCGATGCGTTACGCGATCCGCGTCTCAAGGGGGACAAGGCATGACATCTCACAAAATTGCTCTGGTCACAGGCGCGGGAAGCGGCATCGGGCGCGCCAGCGCCATTGCATTGGCGCAGGCAGGCTGGCACGTCGTTCTGGCTGGCCGTCGCATCGAGACTTTGACCCATGTCGAGGCTGAAATTGCAGCTGGCGGCGGGCGCGCCATGGTGCATGCGACCGACGTGGCCGATGAGGCCTCGGTGGCACATCTCTTCGACAAGATCCGCACGACATTCGGGCGGCTCGATCTCCTGTTCAACAATGCCGGCGTTTTTTCGCCCGCGCTGCCGCTGGAAGATCTCGACGTGGCGATCTGGCGCAGCATGGTGGATGTGAATCTCACCGGCGCTTTTTTCTGCACCCAGCATGCGTTTCGCATCATGAAGGCGCAGGAGCCGCGCGGCGTGCGCCTCATCAACAATGGCTCGATCTCGGCCCATGCGCCGCGGCCCAATTCCGCGCCCTATACGGCGACCAAACATGCGATCACCGGCCTGACGAAATCGACGGCGCTCGACGGGCGCAAATATGACATTGCCTGCGGCCAGATCGATATTGGCAATGCCGAGACCGATATGGTGCAGCGGATGAAGACCGGCGTCGCCCAGGCCGACGGGCGCGTTGCGCCTGAAGCGGTGATGGATGTTTCCCATGCCGCGCAGGCCGTGGTGCATATGGCCAGCCTGCCGCTGGAGGCCAATGTTCTCTTCATGACCGTCATGGCCACCAAAATGCCCTTCGTCGGCCGGGGTTGACCTGCGGCGTTTGGCATGTGGATGGCGGGGCGCAGGGCTCGCCTATCTGCGGGCGGGCGATTAAACAGCCCTCATGGCACTTCATATGCTCAAACTCTGCGTCGGCGCCGAATCCATCCGCGATCTCGAGGAATGGATCGAGATGCGCCTGAAACAGCTCAAAAAGGCCGGGCAGAAGGCGGAGCAATTCCACACCACCCGCATGGTGCCCAAGCGCATGGACGAGATTCTCGATGGCGGGTCGCTTTATTGGGTCATCAAGGGACAGGTGGCCGCCCGCCAGCGATTGCTCGATATCCAGCCCTTCACCGATCTGCAGGGAATCGGGCGCTGCAATCTGGTCGTCGAGCCGAAGGTCGTCCCCGTCCTGCCACGCCCCTGCCGGCCGTTTCAGGGCTGGCGCTATCTGAAACCGGAGGATGCGCCGGGCGATCTGGCCGATGGGGCAGGGGCCTTGGCCGAAATGCCTGAAGAATTGCGCCGCGAATTGCGCGAACTCGGGCTTCTGTGATCGCTCCGCCCTTGCCGCGCGGCCTTCCGCATACGATCTTCTGGCCATGAGCGAGGGGCCGGACAGAAAAGATATCGCACCGCAGGGCAAGACCTCTGCGGCCGTGGATGCGTTCCTGCGCAAGGCGGCGCAGGTCTCGACCGCGCGGGCCCATCAGCGCGGGCGTCTGATTTTTGCCCTCGATGCGACGATGAGCCGTCAGCCGACCTGGGATATGGCGATGCATGTGCAGGCGCGCATGTTCGACACGACAGCCAAGCTCGGCGGGCTCGATGTGCAGCTCGTCTATTTTCGCGGCTATGGCGAATGCCGCGCTTCGTCTTTCGTGGCCGGCGGCGAGGGGCTGGCAAAGCTGATGGGCAAGATCCGCGTGATGGGCGGACAGACGCAGATTGCCAAAGTCCTGCGCCATGCGCGCGACGAGGCCAAACGCGCGCCGGTCGGTGCTCTCGTTTATATTGGCGATTGCGTCGAAGAACCGGCCGATGAACTCGCCCATGCCGCCGGCGAACTCGGCCTTCTCGGCGTCAAGGCTTTCATCTTTCATGAAGGGCGCGACAGCGCTGCCGAAATGGTGTTTCGCGATCTTGCCCGTCTCACCGGCGGCATTTATGCAGCTTTCGATGCGGGTGCGCCGGAGCGTCTGGCTGCGCTTCTGGCAGCGGCTGCAGCCTATGCCGCGGGTGGGCGCAGCGCGCTTGCCCATCATGCCGGCGATGCCGGCCGTCTCCTCTTGTCACAAATGCGCTGATGAATCTCCTGATCGCCATCGCCATTCTTTTTGTGCTCTGGCAGGGCATACGCTTTTTTGCCCGCGCCAAACCGCAAACTGTTGTGCGCGTCATCAAAATGATGGGCGGCCTGTGCGTCTTTGCTGTGGCCGGTCTTTTGTTTCTGCGCGGTCATGTCGAAATGGCGCTGGCGCTGGGCGGTGTGGGGCTCTGGCTGATCGGCTGGGGTGCGCCGCCGATGGGTTTCCGAAATGCCGGCTCTGCGCCGCAATCCTCGCGCGTGCGCTCGGCCATGATCGAAATGGAAATGGATCTTGGCAGCGGCGCCATGGAGGGCCGTGTGCTGGCAGGCGTGTTCGAGGGGCGCAGGCTCTCGGAGCTCGCGCGTCCGCAATGCGATGCGCTTTATGCCGATTGCCTGCGCGACGATCCCGATGGCGCGCGGCTGTTAGAGGCTTATCTCGACCGCCGCTTTCCCGGATGGGGTGAGACAGTTCAGCGTGACGCGCACGCGGGGTCGAGTCACATCGGGCCGCGTCGCTCCGGTGCGATGACCGAGGATGAAGCTTATGAAGTCCTGGGGCTTCAAAAGGGAGCTGCGCGCGATGAAATTGCGCGGGCGCATCGCGCGCTCATGAAGAAATTGCATCCCGATCACGGGGGGACGACGTCCCTCGCTGCCCGGGTGAATGAAGCCAAAGATGTCCTGATGCGACGTCATCAGTAAAACTCCGATACGCTAATCAATGTGCGACAAAACAAATCGGTTTCGTGTCGCCGTTTCATCGGCAATCAATTCTTGGTGGCAAAGCAGCTCATTCCTGAGCGCTTCAGCGATTTGCAGGCTGTTTCAGCCTGTGTTTCGTTCAGCCCTGCAAAGCGGGCGCGATAGAGCGTTTCGCCTCCCTTGCTCACTTTCTCAGTGAAGGGCACAGCTGCATTCAACGCACCGCGGCTCTGTGCTTTGGCGCGGACAAGAAGTTCATTGGCTTTCGACGCGCTGTCGGTGGCGCCGATCTGGATCATCACGCCTTTGGCGGCTGCAGAGGGGCGCGCCATGTCGCGCGCTTCGCTGCGCACGGGTGCCACATCGCCAACCGCTTGCGCGGTTTTGGGTTCGACGCGCAGTCCGACTTTTTCGACACGGGGATCGGCAGGAGCAGGGCCAGAGACCCAGCGCATGTTCGATCCTGCCTGAGCCGCAGGCACAACGGCGGCCGCGACAATCGGGGCGCGGTTTGAACCGTCGAGCGAGACGCCGCGATAGGGCGTTGTATTTTGTTGCGGGGCGGGGGCTTGAGCCTGACGCGCCTTGCTCAGATCGACGGGGCCGACGGCGGCAACCTGCACGGGGCGCTGCGGCTCGACATTGCGCGCCGGTTCGGGACGGGCCACTTCCACCCGTGTGGTGGGTTCGGGCACAGCTGCGACGGCGGGCGCTTTTTCCTTCGCCACGGCGGCAGCGGTCATGACAGGCTCTTGCCGGGCTTGTGCGAAAACCGAGGGCGCAGTTTTCGTGCGCGACGCATATTGAATCTTGTCTTCGATGAGATTGGCCATGATCCGGTCGCGCGATGCCGCTGTGCGACCGCCGATCACGACGGCGACAATATGCTGTCCGTCGCGATGAACCGAACTCAGAAGATTGAAGCCCGAAGCATTGGTAAAGCCGGTCTTGATCCCGTCTATGCCCTCAATCTGGCCCAGCAGCCTGTTGTGATTGCGCAGCGAGCGTCCGGCATAGGCAAAATTATGCGTCGAGAAATAGCGGTAATATTTTGGATGGCGCTCCTGGACGGCGCGACCGAGAATGACGAGGTCATGCGCAGTGGTGATCTGGCGCGGATTGGGCAAGCCTGAGGCATTTGCATAATTGGTGCGCGTCATGCCGATGGAGCGGGCTTTGGCCGTCATCATTTCAGCAAAGCGTGCTTCGCTGCCACCGATATGTTCGGCAACGGCGGTGGCCACATCATTGGCGGATTTCGTCACCAGTGCCTTGATGGCATCTTCGGCGCGAATCGTGTCGCCGGGGCGAAGGCCGAGTTTCGAGGGCGGCATGGCAGCCGCGCGCGCCGACATGACGATCGGCGTGTCGAGCGTCATTTTCCCGCGCTCGAGCTGCTCGAACATCATATAGAGCGTCATCACTTTGGTGATGGAAGCGGGATGGCGCAATTCATGCGCATCCTTGGCATGGAGCACCTTGCCGCTATTGGCATCGATGACGAGGGCGGCGTAGGGCGGCGTATAGCCCTGGGCAACCTTGGCCTTGTTGCCCTTCTTCTTCTTTTTCTGTGGCTGGGCGGCAGCGGTGGTTGCTGTCAGGGAAAGGCTGAGAGCAAGCCCGAAACCGGCAAGAATGGCCCAAACCCGGCTCTGCCGGCCCGCAACGCTCGTTCTCATTACTCACCTTCGACAGGCTGGGCGGACCCCTACGCGGCCGTTGCCCGAACAACACACCTGGGAAGAGATAAGCGAACGCGGTTACGCAGCCGTTAATGGTCTCAAGATTCGAGACGATTGGCGCTGGAGCCGGCAGGTGAAGATTTTTTTGTGCATCGCAACAAAACTGTTGACATGATTGTGCAGTGCACCTAAAACCAAGATGACAGCGAGCCGGATTTGGCTGGCGCCGCTGGTGTCCCGCCCTTGGGGCGGTTCGTTCAGAAGGCAAAGATCATGTTCAAGAACCTGGAAGACCTGCAGAAATTTTCCAAGGACCAGCTCGACTCGGCCACCGCTTCGGCGTCCGCCGTGACCAAGAGCGTTCAGCAAATCACGGCTGAGGCCACAGATTATTCGAAAAAGTCGCTCGAGCAGTCGACGGCTTTCGTCGAAAAGCTCCTCGGCGCCAAGTCGCTCGACACGGCCGTCCAGATCCAGACCGAATTCGCCAAGGCGAGCTATGAGAGCTTCGTTGCCCAGGCGACCAAACTCGGCGAGCTCTATACGAACCTTGCCAAGGAAGCCTTCAAGCCGGTCGAAGTGGCCGTTGCCAAGGCTCAGGCTGCCGCCAAGTAAGGCTCCGGCAGATCAATCGAAAAGCCCGGCCTCAGGCCGGGCTTTTTGTTTTTGGGCGGCTGCGACGCCCTCCACAGGCCAATTGCCCATTGTCCGGGGCTTCATCAACATCTTGCCGCACTTGCACTGGCATGTGGCTTGCGACGCGCTAAACTCAATCTGGCGCGGGCGGATTGCGACTCGGTCGGGACGTGCCGATCGCTGAAACATTTCGCAGGGCCGGGGCAGGGTTTGCCCCTTACCTTCTGCATTCGGCGGACTACATGAAGAGTCCGGGGACAGGGACAAGGCAAGTGACGTTCGGTGATTTTTCGCTCGGGAGAGCGGAATGGAGCAAAGAGGGCGAGGCCGGGGCAATGTCCGGGCGCGAATTCCTTGCGCCGCGTGCCGCACGCGCACCGCGCAAAGGCGACGACGCCGGAAATAATGGTTCCGGTACGGCTGTCATCACCAAGACCAAGACCCAGACCAAAAAACCGTCAATGTATCGCGTTCTGCTTCTGAACGATGATTACACACCGATGGAATTCGTGATCACGGTTCTTCGGAAATATTTTAATAAAGGCCCGGACGAGGCCAATCGCATCATGCTGCACGTACACCATCATGGCGTCGGGGAGTGCGGCGTGTTTACTTATGAAGTCGCGGAAACCAAGGTCACACAGGTCATGGATTTCGCCCGCAAGCACCAGCATCCCCTGCAGTGCATCATGGAAAAGAAGTGAGAGCCGCACATGCCATCCTTCTCCCGTAATCTCGAACAGTCGCTCCACAGGGCTCTCTCGGTGGCGAATGAGCGCCATCATGAATATGCGACGCTCGAACATTTGCTCCTCAGCCTTCTTGACGATCAGGATGCGGCCTCCGTCATGCGTGCCTGCTCGGTCGACACGGATGTGCTGAAAAAGAACCTGCTCGAATATATCGATCAGGAGCTCGAAAACCTTGTCACCGACGGGCATGACGATGCCAAGCCGACAGCCGGTTTCCAGCGCGTCATTCAGCGCGCCGTCATTCACGTGCAATCGTCTGGCCGCGAGGAAGTGACCGGAGCCAATGTGCTCGTTGCCATTTTTGCCGAACGCGAAAGCCACGCTGCCTATTTCCTGCAAGAGCAGGACATGACGCGCTATGATGCCGTCAATTACATCAGCCACGGCATTGCCAAGCGTCCGGGCATGTCAGATCCCACCAAAGCGCCGCGGGGCGCCGAGGAGGAGAGCGACGGCCGCGACCAGCGCGATGGCCGCGACGCGCCTGCCGGCGATGGCAAGAAAAAAGAAGGCGCGCTCGATGCCTATTGCGTCAATCTCAACAAAAAGGCGCGCGACGGGCGCATCGATCCACTCATCGGCCGCGAGTCCGAAGTGCAGCGCACGATCCAGGTGCTCTGCCGCCGACAGAAAAACAATCCGCTGCTCGTCGGCGATCCGGGCGTCGGCAAAACGGCCATTGCCGAGGGTCTGGCGCGGAAAATCATCAAGGGCGAAGTGCCGGAAGTTCTCTCCAAGGCGACCGTTTTTGCGCTCGACATGGGCACATTGCTCGCCGGCACGCGCTATCGCGGCGATTTCGAAGAGCGCCTGAAGCAGGTGATGAAAGAGATCGAACAGCATCGCAATGCCATTCTCTTCATCGATGAGATCCACACGGTGATCGGTGCGGGCGCAACCTCGGGCGGAGCGATGGATGCGTCCAATCTGCTAAAGCCGGCGCTGGCACAGGGCACTTTGCGCTGCATTGGCTCGACCACCTACAAGGAATATCGCCAATATTTCGAAAAGGACCGCGCGCTTGTCCGTCGCTTCCAGAAGATCGACGTGAATGAGCCCTCGATCCCCGATGCCATCGAGATCATGAAGGGGCTGAAGCCCTATTTCGAGGAGTTCCACAAGCTCCGCTATACGAATGATGCGATCAAGGCTGCGGTCGAACTCTCGGCGCGCTACATCCATGACCGCAAATTGCCGGACAAGGCGATTGACGTGATCGACGAGACGGGCGCTTCGCAAATGCTGCTCCCCGAAAACCGTCGCAAGAAGACGATCG
>CAZHOK010000051.1:0-19272 GCA_964534115.1 uncultured Beijerinckia sp. | reverse complement strand
CTCTATAGCAGGGGTTCGGCCGGGCGGCAATGAAGATATAAAGATATCTTTATATGCCTGGGCGATCAGGCCCCCCGCAGGGCGGCGGCATCCAGCCAGAAGACTTCGCCCGCACTTTCTTCCGTGTCGAGCCAGAGGAAGGGAAGGTCGGGATATTCCGCCTCCAGCAATTCCCGGCCTTCGCCCATTTCACAAAGCAGGCCACCGGTTTCCGTGAGATGGGCGCCGGCCTGGGCCAGAATGCGCCGGACGATATCGAGCCCGTCGGGCCCGCCAGCGAGCGCCATTTCTGGCTCGTGGCGATATTCCTGCGGCAGGGCGGCCATGACCTCTTCGTCCACATAGGGCGGATTGGTGATGATCAGATCGTAGCGGCGGCCTTTCAGCGGCTTAAAAAGGTCGCCCTGGAACAATTCGATCCGCTCGGAGAGGCCGCTCTCGGCGACATTGATGCGGGCGACGGCCAAAGCATCGGGCGACAGATCGACTGCGTCGACATGGGCATTGGCAAAGGCCTGGGCTGTCAGAATGGCGAGGCAGCCGGAGCCCGTGCACAGGTCCAGGGCACTGGCGATATCCTCAGGCTCGACCGGAATCGGCCCCTCACCGCCTGAAAACAAGCCATTGCGCAGCAATTCGCCAATATAGGAGCGCGGCACAATCACCCGCTCGTCGACATAAAAGGGCACGCCGCCGACATAGGCCTTGTTCAGGAGGTAGGAGGCAGGCTTGCGCGTGGTCACGCGCGCCAGGATCAGCTCGGCCAGCCGCCGGCGCTCGGTCGACAACAGGCGGGCATCGAGAAAAGGCTCCAGCCGGTCGATGGGCAGGTTCAGGCCTTCGAGAATCAGGAAGGCGGCCTCATCCAGGGCTTCGCTCGTGCCATGGCCGAAAACCAGCTCATGCTCCTTGAAGGCGCTGACCGCGTAGCGCAGGAAATCGCGCGGGGTCACCATTTCTGTCGCGAGGACCACAGCATCGGGCAGGTTTTTGGCGCTCATCTGGTGGATCTCCGTCTCGGCATGCGGGTTTAGCTTGCGCTTTTGCCTCTGTCGAGCCGCAGGCAATTTTGCGCTCGCTTCATCGGCGCGCGCCTGTCATCCTCCCCGCCGTTTCATTGATTCTTTTTCCGGATTTATTTTGCTCATGTATTCTCCGCCCAAGATCGCGCCGTCCTCGGCCGAACTCGCCAAGGCCATTGAAGTGGCCGATCGTGAACAGGCCAGTTTCAATCACGAGGCGGCCGTTGCAATTTACCGCACCGTCCTTGCTCAAATTCCTGAATATATCGACGGCCACGCCAAACATGCGCGCGCCCTCTTCTGCCTGCGACGCTGGGACGAGGCATGGTCGGCTTTCGATGTGCGTTTCAAACTGATGGATCCGCCTGTCATTACGGGCCGAAATCGCGACGGGTCGGCACGCAACCTGCCCCGCCATACACATGGCAAATTGCCGGAGCGTCTTCTCGTGCTGGCTGAGCAGGGGTTAGGGGATACGATTCAATTCTGCCGTTTTCTGCCGCGGCTTGTTGCAGCCGGCGTCGATGTTCAGGCGGTGGTGCCGCAAAAATTATTCGGCCTGTTGCGCACGCTCGATCCGCCGCTGCCGATCCTGCCCTCAGAGGGCATAGGCTCGGCAGTCGGCGTCGAAACCTGGACCATGATGATGGATCTGCCGCGCCTCCTTGGTCTCAAGGAGGAAGATTATCTGGCAAAAGAGCCCTATCTGCGCGCCGATCCGCAAAGGGTCGCGCATTGGCGCACATGGTGCGATGAGACTTTTGGCGACAATGAGGGGCCGGTGATCGGCTTTGTCTGGCGCGGCAATCCCGAACACAAGCTCGATGGGTCGCGCTCTGCAAAACTCGAGGATTTTGCGCCTTTGGCCGATATTCCCGGCGCACGTCTTCTTTGTCTGCAATTCAATCCCACAGCGGAAGAACTGGCTGCCTGTTCCTTCGCTGACAAAATTGTCTGTCCGCCGCCGGAATTCGACAAAGGCCCCGATTCCTTCATCGATACAGCGGCGATTTTGCAGAGCATCGATCGCACCGTCTGCGTCGATACGTCGATCGTTCACATTGCCGGGGCTTTGCATTGTCCGGCCGATCTGATGCTGACGCATAAATGGGCCGATTGGCGCTGGCTCGATCGCGAGGACATGAATGTCTGGTATCCGACCGTGCGTCTCAATCGCATGCAGGCGGGGCAGACCTATCGTGATGTGGCTGCGCGGGTTGCACAAAGGATCATGCAACCCGACGCAGATTGATGGTCAGCGCTGGTCGATGCCGAGAATTTTGCGCGTACGCTCAATCACTGGCTTGGGCGTGGCGTAGATGGCGGCAACGAGTTTTGTGATTTCTTCCGGCGGCAAAGGCTGCACTTCCAGATTTGTCTTGCGTGCTTCTTCCTTGAAGGCAGCATCATCGAGCGTGGCGCGGAAGGCGGCGCGCAAAGCGGCAAGCCTGTCAGCAGGCACATTGGCCGGCGCCATCAGCGGACGCCCAAAGGCCCAGGGAGCAAAAACAAGCCGCATGATCTGGCGCGCTTCTTCATCGGGCGCGAGATCGAAAACATTGGGAATATCGGCCGGCAGGTCCGGATGTTTCTGCACGCCGGTCTGCAGCAGGACGCGGAATTGACCGGCCTTGAACTGATCCCAGACATCGACCTTCAGGGATGAGACGAGCAGGCCGCAGAAACCATCGACCTCGGCTTTTTCGGCTGCAAGACGAACTTCCAGCAGGCCGGGATAGCCGAGCACCATGCGGAAATTGAATCCGAACAGTGCTTGCAATGTTTTTGCATCCAGCGTCGAGCCCGCAGCCGGTCCCGTTCCGCCCAGCACGATTTCGCGCGCCTTCAGATCGGCGACATTGCGCGCTTTGTTGCCCCAGAAAGCGCATGTGCCGACTTCCTGATTCATGCTGCCGATCCAGTTGAATTTTTGCGGATCGAATTTGGCGACATCGGGCTGCAGCAGCGGCTCGGTCGTATTGACCGGATTGAGCATGGCAATGGTGAGCCCGTCGGGCGTTGCGGCATTGGCAACATGATTGGTGGAGGTAAGCCCGCCGGCGCCCGGCATGTTCTGCACGATAATGGTCGGCTGGCCTGGCATATTGCGCGGCATATGGCGCACGAGCATGCGTGCATAAGTGTCGAATGTGCTGCCCGGCGGATAGCCGACAATCACGCGAATGGTTTTGCCGGCATAGAAGGCGGCTGCAGTGTCTTGCGCCAGCGCCTTGATCGGGGCCAGTGCGAGGGTGCAGGCGAAGGCGGCGGTGATAGCGCGGATCATGTTTCCTCCCTTATGTTGGCGGCGCAGCTGCGCTCTTGGGCCCAGTCTATGCCGATGCGGGCGAGAAGGTGAAGCCCATTGCGCGCCATGGACAGGGGGGCAGCCTTGCCCTAGCCTTTGGAAAAAGGGAGGAAAAAATGAAAAACATGCCCGCACACGCGGCCCTGCACCTGTTTGCCGGTGCCGCTCTTCTCGCCTTGGCCGCTCCCGCCATGGCTCAGGAGCCGAATTTCGCCAGAAAGACGATCACCGTCTATATCGGCAATACGCCGGGGGGCAGCTACGATCTTTATGGCCGCGTTGTCTCGCGCCATATCGGCCGCCATCTGCCGGGCGCGCCCACTGTGGTGGCGGTCAATATGCCCGGTGCAGGCACGATCCGCGCCGCCAATTATCTCTACGAAGTCGCCCCCAAGGACGGCACGGCCATGGCCATCGTCACCGAAACGCTGGCTGTCGAACAGGTCACCGGCAATCCGGCCGTGCAATATGATGCAGCGAAATTCAATTGGGTCGGCCGTGTCGCCTCATCGAACAATATTCACTTCCAATGGCACACATCGAAAGTGCAATCGCTCGAGGATGCCAAGAAATTCGAGACGCCGGTGGCTGCTGCCGGCGCGGGCAATATTTCCGAAGTCGTGCCGAAATTGCTGAATGCGACCATCGGCACCAAGTTCAAGGTCATTTCCGGCTTCCCGGCCTCGGCTGAGGGCATGCTGGCGATGGAGCGCGGCGAGGTCGATGGAACGGCGAGTTCCTGGGCCGCAACGCGCACCGGCAAGAAGCAATGGCTGGATGAAAAAAAGATCACGATCATCCTGCAGAACCTGCCTGAGCGTTCCGCCGATCTGCCCCATGTGCCGGCACTCGGCGAATTGGGCGATACGGAGGGCGACCGCCAATTGCTGCGCCTTTATGCGTCGGGCGGCGCCATCGGGCGCGCCTTCATCGCCCCGCCGGGCACACCTGCCCCGGTGATGAAAGTCCTGCAGGACGGCCTTTTGGCCATGACGAAAGATCCCGAGGTCATTGCCGAAATGCTCAAGGCCAATCTCGACCTCGAATATGCGCCACCGGAAAAACTCGCCGATGAGGTGAAGAAGACTCTGGCGACGCCGAAGGAAGTGACGGAACGTGCCAAGCAATTGCTGGCGCGGTGAGCCGGGCACCGTCATTGCAAGCACCCGCAAGCAATCCAGACTTTATCTGCAGCTCTGGATTGCTTCGTCGCTTTCGCGCCTCGCAATGACGGTGTGAGCATTTCATCGCTGCCCGCGGGCAGGGCAATTGTCAGAAAAGCTCAATCGGCAAGATTATTCGCGAATGCAGCAACGCCTTGTGTCAGCGTTGCGAGATGATCCTGCGCGGTCAATCCCGACACTCTCTTGCGCGGTTTCAGATCGTGGTCGCCGTCTTCGAACCAGGCGATTTCGATTTTTGGCGAGAGCCTGTAGCCCGCCACTTCCTCGCGTGTGCCGAAAGGATCGCGCGTGCCTTGGGCGATCAAGGTCGGTATTTGCACATCTTCGAGATGCGCCGTGCGCAATTTTTCCGGTTTTTGCGGCGGGTGGAACGGATAGCCGATGCATAACAGGCCGGCGATCCGGCCTTCGCGGAACAAATCATCGGCGACCATCGAGGCGACGCGTCCGCCCATGGATTTGCCGCCGATGATGAGCGTGCCTTGACAGGCAAGGGCATCGATGGCGCCGCGATATTCCTTTTGCAGAGTCTCGGCGCGTGGTGGGGGCTTGCGCTGCCCCTGGCGGCGCGCGGCCATATAGGCGAATTCGAAACGCGCCACTCTCATCCCTGAGCCCGCCAGCGCTGCCGCAAGGGCATTCATGGCCGGGCTGTCCATGGCGCCACCCGCGCCATGGGCGAGCAGGATGGTCTGGCCTGCATGTTCGGGGCCGTCGAACAGGAATGTTTCGGACATGATCGCTCCCGAATCGCGACAATGCGCGCGCGAACGTCAAAATTTCGATTTTCGGGGATTGGTGCCCAGGAAAGGACTCGAACCTTCACCTCTTGCAAGACTGGTACCTGAAACCAGCGCGTCTACCAATTCCGCCACCTGGGCACGGGCGGTGTCTTACGGGCCGGGCACGGCCATTGTCAATCGCGACGTCGTGAAGCTTTTGCGAATATTTCCGTGTCTTGCCCCATGAAAGTCGGAAACAGCCGTTCTATATTGATTGTAGGGTACCCAATCGGGGCCTGCTTGTCGGAACAGCTCCGAACGGGGTCGAGATGACGAAACGTGCAGAACGGCAGCTGATCAGCATCCTGCTCTGGAACGCTCTGGGCGGGGCTTTGCTCGGCGTGCTTTTTGCCGCTTTCCTCCTCTATTGGGATGTTGCCGGCATCGGCAGCCTGATTGCCGCCAGCGACCGGCCCTGGCCCGCCATTCTGCTCCTGTTTGGCGGTTTTGCCGTGACTTTTGGCAGCGCCGTCTGCGGCACAGCCATGATGGGCCAGCGCGACGACCGCGACGATGGGCCGGGTGGCGGCCATCGCGATCCGGGCGAGCTCATCCCCATCGAATTGCGCATTCGCCGCGATCGCCGGTGAATGGCGCCCCTCTCTGCCGAAGGGCTGAGAGGGGATGGTCCGCCGGGCCTGTACAGAGGCGGCCTTGTCCTCTAATCACCGTGCCAGAATGAGCGATGAGCTGCAGGAGGCGGGGATTCCCATGCTCGAGACAAGCGACAAGTCTGGCCAGTTGGTGACGATTTTTGGCGGCTCGGGTTTTATCGGGCGTCATGTCGTGCGCGCGCTCGCCAAACAGGGCTGGCGCATCCGCGTCGCCTGCCGCCGCCCCGATCTTGCCGGTCACTTGCAGCCCTCAGGCCGCGTCGGTCAGATTCATGCCGTCCAGGCCAATCTGCGCTTTCCGGCCTCGGTGGCCGCTGCGGTGCGCGGCGCCGATGCCGTCGTCAATCTTGTGGGCATTCTGACCGAGACGGGTCGCCAGCGTTTCGATGCGGTCCAGTCTTTTGGCGCACGCATGGTGGCAAAATCCGCCAAGGAAGCGGGCGTTAAAACCCTTGTGCAAATGTCGGCGCTTGGCGCCGATCCCCATTCCGATTCGGCCTATGCCCGCAGCAAGGCCGAGGGCGAAGCGGCGGCCTTTGAATTTTTCCCGCAAGCCAATGTGCTGCGACCCTCGATCGTCTTTGGCCCGGAGGACGATTTCTTCAACCGCTTTGCGGCGCTGGCGCGCATGATGCCGGCCCTGCCGCTCATCGGTGGCGGCGAAACACGTTTCCAGCCCGTCTATGTCGGCGATGTTGCGCAGGCCGTGGCTTGCGCGCTCGATGGCAAGACGCAGTCCGGCGCCATTTACGAGCTCGGCGGCCCGGAGGTGAAAAACTTCCGCGAATTGATGGAATTCACCTGCACAACCATCGGCCGCAAGCGGCTTCTGGTTCCCGTGCCTTTCGCTGCCGCCCATTATATGGCGCTGGGAACAGAGATTGCGTCAGCGGCCTCTTTCGGCCTGTTCCCGAAAATGCTGCTGACAACGCGCGATCAGGTTCGCCTCCTGCAGCGCGACAATATTGTCTCGCCCGAGGCGCAGGCGGCAGGCCTGACTTTGCCGGGTCTTGGCATTGAGGCAGAGGCGCTCGAGAGCATCGTGCCGACTTATCTTTACCGTTTCCGCAGCGCCGGCCAGTTCGAGCGTCAGCGCGCGTAAGGGATAGCCAGCCCATCGTCGCGCGATAATTTCTGGTGGATGCGCACCATGAAAGCCGTGCCGAAGAGCGGTGTCAGAAGATTGAGAATCGGCACGACCACAAAACCGGCAATCAGAAATCCGCAGGCGAAAATATAGAGCCTGTGACGCCGGCGCATGTCCTGCACTTCGGCAAAAGGCCGATAGCGCAGCGCTGCAAGCTCAAAATATTCGCGCCCGAGCAGATAGGCATTGGCGACAAAGAAAACCGCCAGATTGACGCCCGGCAGCAGGAATACCAGCAAGGCGATGAAATTCATCAGCAGCGAGACAGCGGCAAATTTGCTGGCCAGCCAGACAGCCTGACCCGCGGGCAGTGCGCGGCCACTTACGCCCGTGGTGTCCTTTTCAACGCGCTCGGCCAGATCGTCGAGAAAAAATCCAGCGACAAGCGAGGAGACGGGCGCAACGAAAAAGGCGAGACCAAGAAACAGGCCGATGCCGGTGAGAAAGGTGAGCAGGGTTGCCAGCCAGGGATAGGGCACGGCGATCTGCGCGATGATCACCTTGTCGAGCCCGATCCAGACGAGCGCGAGAATGCCCAGCGTCAGTGCGAGAATTTTCCACAATACGCGCCGAAACGGCGGCGAGAGAATTTCTGGAAGGGCGGCGCGAGCTGCTTCGAACATCAGGTGTGTCTCGGTTCCCGAGGTTGCGCAATCCCTTGAGCAAGCAGATGCGCCCAGACGGATTCCGCCGTTTCTGCAAAGCAGAACAGGGAGAGATCGCGCTTTTCGATCATGCCGGTATCGACAAGCGCTTCAAAACTGACGATGGAGCGCCAGTATTTTTCATCGAACAGGACGATGGGAATATCGAGCGCCTTTCTGGTCTGACGCAAGGTCAGGACTTCGAACAATTCATCCAATGTTCCAAAGCCGCCGGGAAAAACCACCAATGCCTTGGCCCGCATCGCCAGATGCATTTTGCGCATGGCGAAATAATGAAAGCGGAAAGCAAGTTCCGGCGTCATATAGGGATTGGGCAATTGCTCATGCGGCAAGGTAATGTTGAAACCGATTGAGGGTGCGCCTGCATCATGGGCGCCGCGATTGGCCGCCTCCATAATGCCGGGGCCGCCGCCGGTGGCGATCACATTGTCACGCTGTCCGCCATTATGTTCGAGCGCGCCGCCCTCCAGCGAACAGATCCGCGCGAATTTACGCGCCTCATTATACCAGCGCGCATGTTGATCGTCGCCATTCTCGCGAATGCGCGCGCTGCCGAAAACAACAACGGTGGAACGCACGCCCCAGGCGCGCAGGCCCTGTTCGGCTTTCTCATATTCGAGCATGAAGCGCAGGCCGCGCTGCTCGTCGGAGAGCAGGAAATCCTGGTCGAGCGCCGCCAGACGATAAGAGGGCGAGGCGGTCTGTTTTTGGGAGTCGAAAGGATTATCGGTCATGTCGTGCGTTCAATCACTCTTTTCTGCAATGTTTCACCCTTGAGCCACAGGCGCAGATTATCGGCAAGAATGCGGCCCATGCCCTCACCGGTTCCAGCTGAACCGGCTCCCGCAACATGGGGTGTGAGTATGACATTGGGAAGAGCATAGAGCGGGTGATCGGCAGGCAGCGGTTCGATCATTGTGACATCGAGACCGGCTCCGGCAATCCGCTGTTCACGCAAAGCCGCGATCAAAGCCGCCTCGTCCACCAGCCCGCCGCGCCCGATATTGATGAAAAAGGCCGAAGGCTTCATTGCGGCGAATATCGTTTCGCCCATCATCTGATGGGTTTCGGCATCATAGGTGGCGGCCATGACAACCATGTCCGCATCCTTGACGGCAATCGCCAAGTCGCCGCGCGGCCGCAATCGGTCGAAATGAGGAAGCTCGGCAGGTGAGCGCGATATGCCTGTCACATGCATGTCGAAGGCTTTGGCCTTGCGCGCGATCTCCTGTCCGATGGCACCTGTGCCGATGATGATCAGGTTCAGGCCCGCGAGATTGGTCATATGCGGCGTCACGGCGTCGCGAATCCAGACGTTTTCGCGCTGTCCCTGTTCGGTCATGCGCGCTTGGCGGACGAGCGCCAGCATCAGGTGCAAAGCATGTTCGGCGACGCTGAAGGCGCGCAGGCCTGCGGCATTGGTGACGATGACGCCCGGCGGCAATCCATAACCAATGGCTTTGTCGAGACCTGATGTCGTGAACTGGATCCAGCGCAAATCGCGGCCCTTCTCACGAATGATGCGAGCAGCCTCTTGCTCATAGGCGCGATTGCTGGTGACGAGAATTTCTGCACCCGCCAGCTGTTCGGCAAGAGCCTCAAGGCTTGTGGCGGCAGCAAATTCCACCTGCGGAAAAGCCGCCATGGCATTCTGGATATCGGTGCGGCGGGCGTGCGGGTCGTAAGAGACCAGTTTCATTGCGGCATTTCCCTCGGTCGCCGCAGTCTTTCGCGCCTTGTCGGCCAAGGCAAGGCCTGTTGGCCTGTTTTGACGCCCTTTCAGCGATAGGCGCTGAGCATCGGCATGGTTTGGGCCACATTGCGATAGCGGTCGAGCCGCAGTCCCATCGAGGCTTCGATCTTGCGATGGACTTCCGCCACAGACAGGCTTTTCGCTTTGCGTCCCTGCCGGTCATAGAAAATCGGCTTGTTGGCGCGCGCCGGCTTGGGCAGAAGTTTGGCGGCAACATGTCTGGGCTCGGTATCGACTTTCGCGAGGAATTTATAGGCGTCGCCCGGCCCGAGGAAATGCGCCAGATAAATTTCTTCGCTGGTCAGATCGCGCCCGAGTCGCGCACGGATTTCGGCCGTGTCCTTCTTGAGCATTTCTGCCGCCATCAAGGCTGCAATATAGGGATTTTTCCGCAGATCGAGAATGCGCAGGCGTTCGCGTGCGGGTAAAATATCCTCGCTTGAGACGAGGGCTGCCTCGCGCGCCAATCCATGTTTTGTTCCATGGTCACGCAAAACCGTGAACCATGTGGCCTCAATAAATTGAAACAGGCCGACGGCTGAGGATGTCGCAGCAGCAATGCCGGTGACGAAACTCGATTCCTTGTCGGCAATCGCCATCAGCAAGACGGGGTCTGCGCCCGCAGCTTGGGCAGCGCGCAGGATCGTTTCAACGAGATCCTGACGGATGCGAACAGGTCCGAATTTCAGCATGCCGGAGGACAGGCCCAGCTCATCGGATTTTCCCGCGAGGATGGTGCTGAAGAGGTGGGTGAATCCATCATCGGGCCGTGCGCCGGCAAGCTCCGTCCCTTCGCTCTCGGTCTCTTCTGCGCCGGCATCCTGATCGGCAGATATGGCGGCAACTTCTGCATTGGCAGGCGCGTTGACCGAGGTCCATTTTTGCGAGGAGACAAGCGGGGCGCGAAGGATGGCCTGCTCGGCCTGATGCGGGATTTTCGCCAGGGCCGAAAGTGCGCCCAAGACGCCGCTCGCCATGAGTCCGCTGACGAGAAGCGAGCGAAAGGCAAATCCGGCAAATAGGTGCGTTCCGTTTTGTCTGGTCGGCTCGTGCCGTGCCGTCAGTGCCTGCAATGCTTGCGCTCCCTGCTCCTGCGATCAGATGGGCTTAGCGGCGCAGTGCGGCCAGAATCCGGCAGCTTGGCTGTTCTTTCGTGACCTGTGACTTTTTTGTATTCTCACGCTGCAAGTGGCGGAGGATGCTTTGGCCAGACTGAGATTCATCAAGGGCGATCGGGTCAGATGCCTGCAGAGCGTCGAGCGGATCGACATCGATCAGCCCTATTTTGTCGGCGAACTCAGTCTGCCGGTGAAAGGTCGCATCTATACGGTGCGTGAGATTGTGGCGACGCCAGCCCATGGCGATGGCCTGCGATTTCTCGAATTGCAGAACCGCACCTATCAACATGATGAGGTCGGCGAGGAAGAGCCCTGTTTCTCGCCGGATATGTTCGAGCTTGTGATTGAAAAATGATCAGCGCTGAAGCGCTTCGGCGAAGGCGCGAAGATTATGCTGCATCATGGCGACATAGGTGGGAGCCGGCCCATCTTTTGCAGTCAGTGCGTCGGCATAAATGCGCCCGCCAATTCGGGCGCCTGTTTCTTTGGCAATCTGATTCATGATCCGTTCATCGGCGGCGCTCTCAATGAAGATGGCCGTGATTTTCTCAGCCTTGATCTGGCGAATGATGCGCGCGACATCGCGCGATGAAATCTCGGCTTCGGTCGAGACGCCTTGCGGGGCAATGAATCGCAAAGTGTAGGCGCGGGTGAAATAGCCGAATGCATCATGCGTGGTGATGATGCGGCGCGAGGCCTCAGGAATTGCGTTGATCGTTTTGCGGATATCGGCATCCAGCTTGTCGAGCTCGGCGAGATAGGCATTCGCTCTTGCCTGATAGATATCGCGACCCTGCGGGTCTGCACCGATCAAGGCATCCCTGATATTGGCGACATAGATTTTTGCATTGGCGACATCCTGCCAGGCATGCGGGTCGAGACCTTCGCCATGTCCATGGCCATGCGAATGATTATGCGCATGGCCTTTTTCGCGGATCGGCTTGACGCCTTTTGACAATGTCACGATCTGCGCCTTGCCGCCCGTTGCCTGCACAAGGCGCGGCAGCCAGCCCTCAAGACCAAGCCCATTGACGAAGACCAGTCGCGCCGCCGCAACGCGGCGCGCATCGGCTGGTGCTGGCTGGAACACATGTGCATCGACACCTGCACCGACCAGCGTCTCCACATTGATGCGCTCGCCGCCGACCTGGGTGACAAGATCGGCGATGATCGTATTGCTCGCAATCGTGTCGATCGGCGTTTGCGCATCGGCTGTTTGAACGGCGGCAAGCACCAGAAAGGCAGCGGCGCTGGCGCTAAAAAGGGAGCGGCGATCGATCATATTGGCCTCACGCTTCCAGATGGCGTTGGGGAATGAATCGCAAAACAAGCCCGCCGCGCGGCCCGAAGGCCAGCGACAGGAGATAGGAAATACCCGCACATAAAATGATTGCCGGGCCGGATGGCAGGCCGAAATGATAGGAGGCGATCAGCCCGGCAATGCTCGACACAATGCCAATTCCGGTCGCCGCCAGAATAAGGCCGGTCAATTCCACCGCCCAGAAACGCGCTGCAATGGCGGGCAGCATCATGATTCCGACCGACAGCAATGTGCCGAGCGCATTGAAGCCGGCAACCAAAGTCATGACCACAAGCGCTAGAAAGAGGAGATGCACACTGCCTCCCGTTCTGCTCACCGAGCGCAGAAATTCCGGATCGACACATTCGAGCACGAGGGGGCGATAGATGAGCGCAAGCACGACCAAGGCCACGCTGCTCATGGTGGCCAGCAGAATGAGTGCTGCATCGTCAAGCGCCAGCACCGATCCAAACAGGACATGCAGCAGATCGACATTCGATCCTTTCAGCGAGACGATGGTCACGCCGAGTGCCAGCGAGATGAGATAGAAAGCGGCGAGCGAGGCATCTTCCTTCAGGGCCGTATTGCGGGCGACGAGTCCGGCCAGAATGACAACGGTGAAACCGGCTGCAAGCCCACCCAAGGTCATGGCGGTGAGAGACAGTCCGGCGGCGAGATAGCCAATGGCGGCACCCGGCAGAATGGCATGGGCAACAGCATCGCCGAAAAGGCTCATGCGTCGCAGCATCAGAAAAACGCCGACCGGCCCGGCGACAAGTGCGAGGGCAATCGAGCCGACAAGAGCACGACGCATGAATTCAAATTCCGCAAAAGGCGCGATCAAGCTGTCGTAAATCATCTGGCGCCATCCTGCGCACAGACATGCGCTTCCTCGTCAAAAGCCTCGATCATGCGGCGGGCGGTCGCCAGATTTTCATTGGTGAGCACATGGCTTGTCTCGCCAAAAGCGACGAGTTCGCGCGCCAGCAGCAAAGCGGAAGGGAAATGATGGCGCACGATTCCCATATCGTGAAGGACGGCCAGAACGGTTCGTCCTTCACGATGCCAATCGTTGATAATGGCGAGAAGATCGGCGGAGGTTCGTGTATCGATGGCGGCGAGCGGCTCATCGAGCAAAACGATGCGCGCATCCTGCAGGTAGAGGCGCGCGAAAAGTGCACGCTGCAATTGGCCGCCCGAAAGCGCGTCGATGGTGCGCCGTTCGAAACCCACCAGGCCGACTTTTTCAAGCGCCGTTTCAACCGCTCTGCGATCATGGGCCGAAAGCGCACCAAACAGGCCGGTGCGTCGCCACAGACCGGCGGCGACAAGATCGAAAACGCTGATCGGGAAGGATCGGTCGATAGCGGCAAGCTGAGGCAGATAGGCAATCCGCGCGCCCGCTTTTGCGCCTGTCTCGACCCGCCCGCCCAGTGGCGCAAGCGCGCCGGCAATGGCTTTGAGAAGCGTCGATTTGCCGGCGCCATTGGGTCCGATCACCGCCACGAGACTGCCGTCCGGGATCGCGGCGCTCAGATGATGAACGGCGGGGTGCCGATCATAGCCAAGCGTCAGATCGTCGAGGCGGATCGCCGTGCCGGCGGCAACAGGTTGGCGGGCATTCATGCGAGCGCCCAGAAAACGGCGAGCCACAGGCCGGCAATGGCAAAACCTGCCGTCGCCAGCCGCTGGACCGCCGATTGGCGCAGCCATGACATGCGCAAAGGCGCCGGACGTGGACCCGCCGGTGGATGGACGCCGTGGTCATGCGCGCCGTGGTCATGGTCATGGTGGCTGTGATCGTGCACGGGGTCACTCGGAACTCAAGATTGGGATGTTATAATATTACATGCCACCCAAAGGCAATCGGGGATCTTGCCGTCATTGGTGCTTTTTGCGGGCGGCAGGGGACGCCCCCTGGGCGCGCAAAGGCGTCAGGGCTGAAAAATCAATCCAAGGGGCAGGGTGCCGGATGAAAATCCCGGCACGCGTGTTCCGGTGGGGGGCTCAGCTGCCGATCAATCGGCACGCCCACCCATTCACGCGATGGCGGCTTTTTGCAGGTCGACAAGGCGGGCTATGCCGCTTTTGGCGAGGCCCATCATGCCTGCGAGCTGGTCTTCGGTGAAAATGGCGGCTTCTGCCGTGGCCTGGATTTCGACAAGTCCACCGCTGCCGGTCATGACGAAATTGGCGTCGGTCTCCGCGGTCGAATCCTCTGCATAATCGAGATCGAGCACGGCCTGTCCATGCGTCACGCCGCAGGACACAGCGGCGACATGGTCGCGGATCGGCATGTCTTTGATGATGGAGCGCGAGCGCATCCATTTCAGGCAATCGTAAAGCGCCACCCAGGAGCCGGTAATGGCAGCTGTGCGGGTTCCGCCATCGGCCTGCAGCACGTCGCAATCGATGGTGATCTGGCGCTCGCCCAAAGCCTGCAGATCGACGACGGCGCGCAAAGAGCGCCCGATCAGGCGCTGGATCTCTTGAGTGCGGCCTGAAGGCTTGCCGGCGGTGACTTCACGGCGCGTGCGCGTTGCTGTCGCGCGCGGCAGCATGGCATATTCGGCAGTGACCCAGCCGCGACCCTGACCGCGCAACCACATCGGCGGCTTGTCCTCCAGCGAGGCTGTGCAAAGCACATGCGTCTCGCCGAATTTCACCAGACACGACCCTTCCGCATAACGGGCGACGGCGCGCTCCAGCGTGACTTGGCGCATTTCGTCGATGGCGCGTTTGGAGGGACGCATGTGAGTTCCTTTGGTTGTGGCGCGCCTCTCTAGGCGCTTCAGGCAGGCCGCGCAACATAATTCGCGCTTTCGATCACGGGTCCAATTCTGCCAGGCGGGGCGGATCTGCGCCGATCCGTGCGCAAGTGATCGATGCGGCACGCGTGGCGAAGGTAAGCCAGCGCGCAATATTTTCGGGCGCAAATGTGAAAGTCGAGCGCCCCAGGGCTCCATCTGCCTGCATGGCCATGAGCATGGCGCCCATAAAAGTGTCACCTGCTCCCACCGTGTCGCATATGGCAACGGCCGGGCTTGGCACATGGATTTCCTGCGTGCCCAAAAAAGCCGTTGCGCCCAAAGCGCCTTGCGTCACGACAATGAGTTTTGCCCCCATATTGCGCCATTGCGCGAGCAGATCTGTGCCAGCGCCGACGAGATCGAGATCCTCCGCGCTGGCCTTGACGAGATCGGCGCAGGCCATGCGCTGGTCCAAAAGAGCGCGCGTCTGGGCCATATCCGGCAGAATGGCTTTGCGAATATTTGGATCGAAACTCGTCGATACCCGATTGCGCGCCTGCTGCATGGCACCAAGCGTAGCTTGGCCCTGAGCGCCTGCTGTGGCGGCGAAAGAGGTGGCATGCAGATGCAGGAGATCGTCTGGCAGAGACCAAGTGTCGGGCGCATCGTCCAGCGCACTGCCGGCAAGGCGCAGATCATAGGTCGGCGATCCATCCGCGCCGGGCGTGACGATGACGCGCGGACATGGCTTTTCGCTGATCTGCGCGAAAGAGAGATCCACACCCTCGCTGGCAAGAAAGGATGAAAGATTTCGGCCCGATGGATCCGACGACAGCGAAGCGCAAAGAGTGACCGGCAGGCCAAGCCGTGCGAGGGCAAGCGCCGTATTCAATCCCGAGCCGCCGGGCACATTTTTACGCCGCCCCGCAGTATCGGGCACATCATCGACAAGCGCCTCGCCGATGATTGCAATCCGGCTGCGGCCCGATGGCATTCAGCTGCCTCGATAGGTCGAATATCCATAGGGCGAGACGAGCAGCGGCACGTGATAATGCGCTTTGGCATCGCCAATTCCGAAACGGATCGGAATGCGATCGAGAAAAGCCGGTTCGGGCAGGCTCACGCCGCGGGCCCGGAAATAATCGCCGATTTCGAAAATCAATTCATAGACGCCCGTCTGCAGCGCCTCGCCCGACAGGATTGGCGCATCGCAGCGCCCGTCCGCATTGGTCACATGCTGGGAGAGGGTGCGGCTCTCGTCATTGTCGCCAATGGCCTTGAGCGTGATTTTGACGCCTGCCGCCGGCTTGCCTGCCGCCGTATCGAGGACATGTGTGCTCAGTCGTCCGCCTGAAGTAGAAGAAGACATATCGAATCCCTTGGCCTGCCCGGCCTGACGTTGCATGCTGGGAGCATGATTAGACATCTGGCCGCACCTGCGCAATCTTTCGAGCAGGCCCAGCATGAGTGGAGTTGGCACATTGACCGTTCGCACCCTGTCCCGCGAGGATTTTATCGCCCGTTTCGGCGGCATTTTCGAACATTCGCAATGGGTCGCCGAAGGCGCCTATGATCGCGGCCTGGGAGCGCAGAGCGATACGGCCGAGGGGCTGCATGCCGAGATGACGGCGATCATGCGGGCGGCCTCGCGCGACATGCAGCTGGCGCTGATCAATGCCCATCCCGATCTTGCCGGCAAATTGCATGCAGCCGGACGGCTCACCGCAGAATCCACCAAAGAGCAATCCTCCGCCGGCCTCAACATGTTGACCGATGAAGAGCGGTTGCGCTTCACGCAATTGAATGACGCCTATAAAGCCCGGTTCGGTTTCCCCTTTATCATGGCCGTCAAAGGCCGCACCAAGGCAGAGATTCTTGCAGCCTTCGAGAAGCGCATCGCGCATGACAAAGAGCAGGAATTTGCAACAGCTCTGGCCGAGATTGAAAAGATCGCTCTGCTGCGCCTGAAAGATATGATCAGCTGATCGTCACTTTATGCTGGGCGACAGGAATTTGCCGGCGCACGCGCGCCAGCAATTCCCGATCGATGCGCGCGCTCACATAGCCAATTCCATCGGAGGCTTTCGCCACCACATGGCCCCAGGGTTCGGCGATCAGCGAATGACCATAAGTGGCACGCATTTCTGTGCCTTGCCGGAACAGACCTGTTTGCGCGGCAGCGGCAAAATAGGTCTGTGTCTCGATGGCGCGCGCGCGACACAAAACATCCCAATGGTCCTTACCGGTTTGCAGCGTGAAGGCAGCAGGCAGAGCGATGATATCGGCGCCGCGTTTCGAGAGCGCATCGAATAAAGCAGGAAAGCGAATGTCGTAACAAATGGCGCAGCCGATGGTGAGGCCCTCGCAATCATAGGCGACAACATCCTCGCCCGGCTTCATCGCCGCGCTTTCGCGATATTCCTGTCCATCGGGTGTGGTCACATCGAACATGTGAATCTTGCGATAGCGCGCGACCTCTTCGCCTTTGCGGTTGAAGGCAAGGGTCGTATTGCCGAGCCGGTCTTCGCCTTCGATGCGCTCAAGCATGGAGCCCGCGTGAATGAAAACGCCATAATGGCGTGCAAGATCGCGCATGAGATTGTAGGCTTGGCCGTCAGGAAAGACTTCCGCTGCCGCTTTTTTATCTTCTCGCGAACCGCCCAGAAATGAAAAGACCTCCGGCAGGCTGATCCAATCGGGGCGCTCTTCTTCGACCGCGCGCATAATGAGCTTTTCAGCCTGCGCGAGATTGGCAGCCTTGTCATCGGTCGAGTTCATCTGGATCAGGGCGATTTTCACGTGCGTGCACCATTGATGCGCAGCCAATCCACCACATCGGCCGCACTGCGGTCAGGTGGAAAAACCGGATAAAAGACTTTTTCGATCTGACCGTCCCGGACAATCATTGTCAGGCGCTTCAGAAGCGTTATGCCAGCGACCACAAAGGTGGGGAGCTGGAGCGCGCGCGCAAAGCGCAATTTGTCGTCAGACAGCAGCGGAAACGGCAAATGCAATCTTCTTGCTGCTTCCGCTTGATATGCAGTGTCTTGCGTTGAAAGAC
The DNA here is from genome assembly GCA_964534115.1 of uncultured Beijerinckia sp. Classification (GTDB taxonomy): domain Bacteria; phylum Pseudomonadota; class Alphaproteobacteria; order Rhizobiales; family Beijerinckiaceae; genus Terripilifer. The sequence continues at coordinate 1,568 of CAZHOK010000051.1, read as the reverse complement.
CAAAGAGCTTGCTCACGCCGAGACGGTGCAGCTCGCTTGCATGGTCGCGAAAAGCGCATGATTGTGGCGTGCATCCGCGTGCGCCGGGGATCATGTCCCAACCCTCAGGCAATTGTTGGTCCGGGCGGCCCGTCATTGGGTATAGGTAGATCACGCAAAGACCGGAGAGGGCGGAGAGATCCACCTCGTCTCCCGCCGTGCTGGCAAGGCGCAATGCGGGAAGCCGGAGCCCGTTGAGGTGGGCGGCGGCCCCGTCATCCTCGGGCGTCGGCATTGCGTTCCAATCAGGCGACAACAGATTGGTCATGTTACACCCTCTGCTTCGCCCAGAATGGCGCCTCACCCAACAGGCTGCAAGGCAGTCTTACCTGACCGCCTCCAGCGAAATCGCAATGCCCTGGCCAACGCCAATGCACATGGTCGCCAAAGCGCGCTTGGCCTTGCGCTCGTTCATCTCAATGGCCGCGGTGAGGGCGATGCGCGCGCCTGACATGCCGAGCGGATGGCCGAGCGCGATCGCGCCGCCATTCGGGTTCACATGTTCTGCATCGTCAGGCAGGCCGAGTGCGCGTGTGCAGGCAAGCGCCTGCACGGCAAAGGCCTCATTGAATTCGCAGACATCGAAATCGGAGATTTTCAGGCCGAGCCGCTCCATCAGCTTTTGCGTTGCCGGAACCGGACCCCAGCCCATGATGCGTGGCGGGCAGCCGGCGGTCGCCAGCCCGTTGATCCGGGCGATGGGTGTCAGGCCGTATTTTGCGCAGGCCGCAGCCGAGGCAATGATCATGGCGGCCGCGCCATCATTCACGCCCGATGCATTGCCGGCCGTCACCGAGCCGCCCTTGCGGAATGGCGTGCCGAGCGCCGCCAGTTTTTCGATCGTTGTTTCGCGCGGATGCTCATCGCGCTCGACGCGGGTGATATTGCCCTTGCGATCCTTGATCTCATAGGCCGAGATTTCCTTGGCGAAACGCCCGGCGGCAATGGCGCGGGCGGCGCGGGCCTGCGAGCGGAAGGCAAAAGCATCCTGGTCCGCACGCGAGATCTGCTTGTCTTCAGCGAGATTTTCCGCCGTCTCCGGCATGGAATCGACGCCATATTGGGCCTTCATCAGCGGGTTGATGAAGCGCCAGCCGATGGTCGTGTCATGCACTTCCGCCGCGCGCGAAAAAGCCTCCGTTGCTTTATTCATGACGAAAGGGGCGCGGGACATGCTCTCCACGCCGCCAGCAATGACAATCTCGCATTCGCCCGATTTGATGGCGCGGGCGGCTGTGCCGACAGCATCCAGCCCCGAGCCGCAGAGACGGTTGATCGTCGTGCCGGGCACTTCGAGGGGGAGGCCGGCGAGCAGGCCCGCCATGCGCGCCACATTTCGATTGTCCTCGCCCGCCTGATTGGCGCAGCCGACAAAAATCTCGTCGATCTTGGCTGCGGGCACGGAAGGATATTTCGCCATCAGCTGACGAATGGCATGGGCCAGAAGATCGTCGGGACGAACGGCAGAGAGGGCGCCGGCATAGCGGCCGATGGGTGTGCGCAGGCCGCCGACGAGAAAAGCTTCAGTC
>CAZHOK010000050.1:12408-19358 GCA_964534115.1 uncultured Beijerinckia sp. | reverse complement strand
ACAATACGCTGCAGGATATTTTATGCCGTTTCGAGCGGATGCGCGGCAAGGATGTGCTCTGGCAGCCGGGCACCGACCATGCGGGCATTGCCACGCAAATGGTGGTCGAGCGCCAGCTGGCCGCCAATGGCGAGAAGGGCCGGCGCGATCTCGGGCGTGAGGAATTCCTGAAAAAGGTCTGGGCCTGGAAGGCTGAATCGGGTGGGACCATCGTCAATCAGTTGAAACGGCTGGGCGCTTCCTGCGATTGGTCGCGGGAAAGATTCACCATGGATGAAGGGCTTTCACGAGCCGTTCTTAAAGTGTTTGTTGAGCTGCATCGCCAAGGCCTGATCTATAAGGACAAGCGCCTTGTGAATTGGGATCCGAAACTGCTGACGGCAATTTCCGATCTCGAAGTGCAGCAGGTCGAGACCAAGGGCCATCTCTGGCACTTCAATTATCCGCTGGAAGGGGCGACCTATAATCCGGAAGATTCCTCGACCTTCATCACGGTCGCAACCACGCGGCCTGAGACCATGCTCGGCGATACGGCTGTTGCCGTGCATCCGGAGAATGAAAAGCTCGGGCATCTGATCGGCAAAAATGTCGTCCTGCCGCTGGTTGGCCGCATCATTCCGATTGTCGGCGATACTTATGCCGACCCGGAAAAAGGCACGGGCGCGGTGAAAATCACCCCGGCGCATGATTTCAACGATTTTGAGGTCGGCAAGCGCCACAGCCTGCCGATGATCAACATTCTCAATGCCGAAGCGCAGATGCTGCTGGCGGGCAATGAAGAGTTTTTGGCAGGCGTGCCGCAGTCCGACGATCTGGCGGCCGTTCTCGGCCTGCATGGCGTGGATCGCGCGGCTGCCCGCAAGGCCATTGTCGCCATGATGGAAGAGCGCGGCCTGTGCCCGCTCATCGAGCCGCATCCCCATATGGTGCCCCATGGCGACCGCTCGGGCGTGGTGATCGAGCCATGGCTCACCGACCAATGGTATGTGGATGCGCATACGCTCGCCCAGCCCGCACTGAAGGCCGTGCGCGAGGGCAAGACGAGCTTCATCCCGAAAAACTGGGAAAAGACCTATTTCGAATGGCTCGAAAACATCCAGCCCTGGTGCATCTCCCGCCAGCTCTGGTGGGGTCACCAGATCCCGGCCTGGTATGCGCCCGATGGCGAGGTTTTCGTCGCCATGTCGGAGGAAGAGGCGCAGGCCGCAGCCCAAAAGCATTTCGGCCACAAGGTTGAGTTGAAGCGCGACGAGGACGTGCTCGACACCTGGTTCTCCTCCGCCCTCTGGCCCTTCTCGACTTTGGGCTGGCCCGACGATGCGCCGGAGGTGAAGCGCTATTATCCGACCAGCGTGCTGGTGACGGGTTTTGATATCATCTTCTTCTGGGTCGCCCGCATGATGATGATGGGCATCCATTTCATGGATGAGATCCCCTTCAAGCACGTCTATATCCATGCGCTCGTCCGCGACGAGAAGGGCGCGAAAATGTCGAAGTCGAAGGGCAATGTCATTGACCCGCTCGATCTGATCGACACTTTCGGCGCCGATGCTTTGCGCTTCACGCTGTCTGCCATGGCGGCGCAGGGCCGCGACATCAAGCTCGCGACCTCGCGCGTCGAGGGCTACCGCAATTTTGCAACCAAGCTCTGGAATGCCTCGCGCTTTGCCGAGATGAACGGCTGCGCACGGGTGGCTGGCTTCGATCCCAAGGCAGTCGAGCAGGACGTCAACCGCTGGATTCTGGGCGAGGCGGCCAAGGCCGTTCCCGAGGTCACGGCGGCCATCGAAGCCTATCGCTTCAACGATGCGGCCAATGGCGCCTATCGCTTCGTGTGGAACATTTACTGCGATTGGTATGTCGAACTGACCAAACCGATTTTGCAAGGAGCCGATGGGCCGGCCAAGGACGAGACGCGGGCGACGACCGCCTTCGTGCTCGATGAAATTTTGAAGCTGCTGCATCCCTTCATGCCGTTCCTGACGGAAGAGCTGTGGGCGATCAAGGGCGAGGAAGGCCCGGCGCGCACCTCCGTTTTGGCGCTGGCGCAATGGCCCGCGCTCGCCGGGCTCGAACATGCAGGTGCGGAAGCCGAGATCGGCTGGATCGTCGATCTCATTTCGGAAATCCGCTCCGTGCGTTCTGAAATGAATGTGCCGGCAGGCGCGCAAATGCCGCTGGTTCTGGTCGGCCTTCCGGCCGATGTGAAGGCGCGGGCGGAACGCGCCTTCGATACGCTGAAGCGACTGGCGCGCGTCTCCGAACTCACTTTCGCCGAGACCCCGCCTGCCAATTCCGCGCAGATGATTGTGCGCGGCGCGCTGGTGGCTTTGCCGCTTGAGGGCATTATCGACATCGGCGCCGAAAAGGCGCGTCTCGCCAAGGAGATTGGCAAGTTCGAGGGCGAGGTGAAGAAGATCGACGGGAAACTCGGCAACGCCGATTTCGTTGCCCGCGCGCCCGAAGAAGTGGTCGAGGAAAACCGCGAGCGCAAGGCGGACGCCCTGTCACGCATCGAGAAGATGAAGGCGGCGCTGCAGCGTTTGTCCTGATGGAGCTGCGATTGTTGCAGGCGGGCAGCGTTGCGCGCCGGCAACATGTGGCCATCAATGGCATGCGTCACGCCGGCGTGTGGCGCGGTGCCGCGATTCAGCCATAAAGGCCGAGCTACTTCGTCCCCGCGATCGGCTGAGGTCGATGGTTGAGGCGGGGGGCTCTCTTGGATTGTGCGATCGATGTTCCCAAAGGCGCGCAGGACAGACCGCGCTTTCCGTCTTTTTTCACTGGCCGGCACAGGGCTTGTTTCTCGTCTGGAAACATTTCTCCCGTCCGCGGGTTTTTGCTGTTGCAACGCCGCGACAGGTTTACGCTGTTTGCAAAAGACTCGCCTCAGAACCCGTTGAAAAGCGTTGGCCCACTGGCACGGCAAGGCACAAGCTGGCAGAAATACCCCGCCGGCCGACCGGCCAGTGCGTCAAGAGAGATTCATGTCCATGCGGACTGAGCGGTCTTTGATTTTCGCGATCTGCGCCATGGCCGGCTTTGCGGCCAGTCCGGCTTTTGCCTTCGACGGGCGCGAGGGCGCGGCTTCCGCCAAAAAACCGGGTCCGGTCTACCAAAATTCCCTGCATGCCCTGAATCAGGCCATTGAGGGCCTGCGCTCGGGCGATGCGGCCTCTTCGGTCGATGCGCTGAAATATGCCGCGGCTGGCGGGCAATCCCTCGCCCAATGGAAGCTGGCGCGCATGTATGCGGCGGGCGATGGCGTGCCCCATGACGATGCCAAGGCCTATGAATATTTCCTTCAGATCGTGAACAATTACGACGAAGACAATATACCGCGTCGCGAGATCGGCATTGTGGCCAGCGCCTATGTGGCCGTCGGCATTTATGCCTTGAACGGCCTGCCGCAAATGAAGATGAAGCCGGATGTGTCGCGGGCGCAGGAATTGTTCCAATATGCGGCTTCGACCTTCGGGGATCCCAACGCGCAATATAATCTGGCGCGCATTTTCCTCGACCGGCGCGACCCGCGTCAGGCGGCGGGCTGGCTCTATCTGGCGGCTGAAAAGAACCATATGGAAAGCCAGGCCTTGCTGGGCAATCTGCTCTTCACCGGGCAGGGCGTGCAGCGCCAGCGGGCCCGCGGTCTCATGTATATGACCATTGCGGTTGAAAATGCCGGCGAAGATCCGAAACATGTATGGGTCGTCGACCTGCGCGAAAAGGCGCTCAAGGCCGCTTCCGACGACGATCGCCAATCGGCCGCCGCCATGCTGGGCCATTATCTCAGCCGTCGCTGATCCCGATTGACACTCCGGTGTCCTGCACCTAAGCCCTCGGCATTGCCGGGGGTTCTTTCATGAGCAGGCTTGCGCCTCTCGCCACGCCTGTTCTTGTCTTTGCCGCACTGATCTTTGTCGGTCTTGCGGTTCCCACACTCGCGCAGGTGCTCGATCTCGCGCTTCCCTTTTTCGGTCTCATCCTGCTCGGTTTCTGCCTGGGGCGTCTGTTCGATGTGCCGGAAGAGGGCCTGCAATGGATGCATGTTTTCGTCGTCTATGTCGCTTTGCCGGCGCTCTTTTTCAATCTGATCGCCGTGACGCCGCTCGAAGAGTTGGCCAATTTCAAATTCGTCGTCATTACGACACTCTGCACCATGGCGGCCTTTGTCGTCTCTCTGTGTATCGGTCTGATGGTGACGCGCGGGCGTTTGGCTGAGGCCACCATCCAGGCGGTTGCAGGCGCTTATTCGAATGTCGGCTATATGGGCCCAGGCCTGACGCTGGCGGCCCTCGGCTCTCAGGCGGCTGTGCCCACGGCGCTGATCTTTGTCTGCGATTCCATTTTCTTTTTCACCGTCGTCCCCTTTCTGATGGGAATTGCCGGGGCGCAGAAAATGACCGTCGGTCAGACGCTCTGGCTGATCGCCAAGCGCATCCTTACGCATCCTTTCAATATTGCGACCGCGCTTGGCATTCTGGCGGCCTATGCGCAATGGCAGCCGCCTGTGTCTGTCGGCAAGATTCTGACCTTGTTGCAAAATGCCTCTGCGCCCGTGGCGCTTTTTGCCATGGGCGTGACGGTTGCCTTGCGGCCGCTGAAACGTGTGGCCCCTGAGACGCCGCTGCTTTTGTCGATCAAACTCGTCGCCCATCCCTTGCTGGTCTGGGTGGTTCTGTCGCTGGCTGGCGATTTCGGCCGTATCTGGACTTTTACCGCCGTGCTCATGGCATCCCTGCCGCCGGCGCTGAATGTTTTTGTCTTCGCCAGCCAATATAAGGTCTATGTCGAGCGCGCATCCGCCTTGATCCTGATCGGGACCATTGCGTCTGTGGTGACGGTAACGGGCCTTTTGTTCATGATCGCCGTGGGCGGCGTGCCCTATCGGCTGTTTGCGCCCTGAGCCTGCATCAGGCGCGGAACCGATCCGCGCGGCATGACGCCTTCGCGCATGACGAAGCGACGCAGCGGTCTGATATTGGCGAGAGCCATCAATCCAAGCCCGCGCGCGGCATCGACCGGAAGAATCCCGTTGAGCAAAGTGCGGTTGAGAAGATCGACGCCAAAGGTGCGCGTGCGAATATCCGTCTGTCGTGCCGCCGTATAGCGGGCCAGCACATCGTCTGCGCCCGGATCATCGCCCTGGACAAGGCACTCGATCAGATGAGCGACATCGCGCAGACCGAGATTGAGCCCCTGGGCGCCGATCGGGGGAAAGCCATGGCCGGCATCGCCAACAAGAATGGTGCGCCGTGCCGCCAATTGCGTCGCAGCCAGCCCGCTCATCGGGAAGAAAGAGCGCGGCCCTTCAAGCTGCAGATGGCCCAGCAGATGATGGCTCTGCCGCTCCATCTCTCGGGCAAGCTGCGCATCGTCGAGGCGTTCGCGCCGGCGCGCCTCCTGCGGATCCATCATCCAGACGAGCGAGGAGCGGTTCGGCTTGCCGGCTTTGCCCGGAAGCGGCACGAAAGTGAACGGACCCTGGCGGGTATGGAATTCGGTCGAGACTTCGCGATGGGGGCGCGCATGCGAGAGCAGGGCTGTCAGCGCCGTCTGCGGATAGGACCAATCGCGCGTGGCAATTCCGGCAGCTTTGCGAAGCAGGGATTTCCGACCATCGGCAGCAACCAGCAGACGCGCTGCAAAATGACGCCCATCGTCGAGCAGAACCTCTGCACGCTCTGGCTCGTGGGTCACATGTGTCACGATGCCTTCGGCAATTTCGAGGCCGGGCGTGTGCCGGGCTGCTGCCATGAGATGGGTAACCAGCAACCGGTTCTCGATGTTCTCGCCAAAGACATCGAGGCCGATTTCTGTGGCGTGAAATTCGACGGGGGGAACGAAAAAGAGCGATCCCGTGTCATCCACAATGCGCATGGTCGCGAGCGCAGCGAAATCGGGACGCAGGGATTCGATCAGCCCAAGGTTTTCGAGCAGGCGCAGCGAGCCGTCGAAAAGCGCAACCGTGCGGGCATTGAGACCCGTGTCCGGGCGGCCGATCAGCCGCACGCTCCAGCCGCCCTGCGCCAGTCCGATGGCGGCAGTCAGGCCGGCGGCCCCGGCGCCAACCACGATAATGTCGCTCGATCCTTTTTCGCTCATGCGCAGGGTTTTAGGCCGACCCGACCGGTTTGGCGAGGGGCAGGGCATGAGCGTGTTGTCGCAAGGGCCGGTTTGTGATTCTTGGGCCCATGCCGCCTCGCAAGAAAAACCAGACCGATTCGCCCCAAACTCCTTTCTCCCGACGGATTGCGGGCCTGTGCGTCCACGGGCTCACGGCCGCTGGTGCTGCGGCGGGATTGATGGCGCTTGTGGCTGCCTTCGAGCAGCAATTTTCGGTCATGTTCTTCTGGCTGGGGGCGGCCCTTCTCATCGATGGTATCGACGGCACATTCGCCCGCCTGGCTGAGGTGCAGGAGACGGCGCCGGAATATGAAGGCGCCGTGCTCGACCTCATCGTCGATTATCTCACCTATGTCATTGTGCCGGTGGTTGCCATCTGGCGTTCAGGCTTTTTGGGCGGCGAGCTGTCTCTGGGTCTTGGGCTTCTCATCATCGTCTGCTCGTCGTTTTATTTTGCCGACCGGCGCATGAAAATGGATGACCAGTTCTTCCGCGGATTTCCGGCTCTGTGGAATGTCGTTGCGCTTTATTTCTTCGTCTTTCATTGGCCTGAATGGCTCAATGCCGGACTGATCATTGTTCTGTGCATTTTGATGTTCGTGCCGGTCCCGTTCGTTCATCCCGTGCGCGTGAAGTTTCTGCGGCCGCTGACACTTGTCGTCACGCTTTTGTGGCTCATATGCGCAATCCTGGCCGTCACGCAGGGATTGAAAGCCGACATGCTCGTCAAGGTCGGGCTTGGTGTGAGCGCTCTTTACTTTATTGGTCTTTCCGTCTGGCGCTTTCGGCATCGCTAAAAGTGCTGCGCGCGAACTTCCTCCATG
>CAZHOK010000050.1:0-12398 GCA_964534115.1 uncultured Beijerinckia sp. | reverse complement strand
GCCCATAGCCCTTGCGCAGGACCGTCACCAGTTTCGGCGTATAGAGATCCACGAAGCTCGGATTTTTTCCCATGAGACTTTTGCCGTCCTGGCTGGTCCGCGACTCAAGCTTTGGTGTGGAAGAGTACATCGCGTTTTCGTGAAGCGCGCGCTGCATCGCGTCATTCGCTTGCCTCGGCTGGAGCGGCGCAGCATGATCGGCCGCCTGAGACGGAGCCACCCATGACAAAAGCCATTCGCATTCATCGCACCGGCGGTCCCGAGGTCATGAGCCTCGAGGATGTGGAATTGCCGAAGCCGGGCAAGGGGGAGGTTCGCGTCCGCAACCACGCGATCGGGCTGAATTTTATCGATATTTACTTCCGCTCGGGGTCTTACCCAACGGCTCTGCCCTTTACGCCGGGCAATGAGGGCGCCGGCGAGGTCGTGGCCGTCGGCAAGGGCGTGACCGATTTCAAGCCGGGCGACCGCGTCGCTTATGTTTCGACGCTCGGATCTTATGCCGAGGAACGCAATGTCGATGCGAAATCGCTGATCCTTCTGCCAAAATCCATTTCCTACGAGATGGGTGCGGCGATGATGCTGAAGGGGCTCACGGCGCAATATCTGCTGCGGCGCACGTTTAAGGTGAAGCCTGGCGATACGATCCTCGTCCATGCGGCGGCAGGGGGCGTCGGCCTTATTCTGTGCCAATGGGGCAAGGCGCTTGGTGCAACGGTGATCGGCACGGTCGGATCGGAGGCCAAGGCCAAACTCGCCAAAAAGGCGGGCGCCAAACATGTGATCAATTATTCGACGGAAGATTTCGTCGAGCGCATTCGCCAGATCACCAAGGGCAAGCTCTGCGATGTGGTCTATGACGGCGTTGGCAAGGCGACCTTTCCGGGCTCGCTCGATTGTCTGCGCCCGCTTGGCATGTTTGTGTCTTACGGCTCGGCCTCGGGCGCGATCGATGCGTTCAATATCGGCGTGCTGGCGCAAAAGGGTTCGCTCTTTGCAACGCGTCCGACATTGTTCACCTATATTGCCAAACGCGAGGATTATGTCGCCTCCGCCCGCGATCTCATGCGCGCCATTTCGCGCGGCGATGTGACCATTCCCATTCACGCCCGCTATCAATTGGCCGATGCAGCCAAGGCGCATGAGGAATTGGGATCACGCGCCACGACGGGCGCCTCTGTCATCATTCCTTGAGCCTGACGATGGTTTCGCAAGCGGGCAAACCGCTGGTCGCCATGCGCGGGATCGTGAAGCGTTTTGGCGCATTCACGGCCAATGACAGGATCGATCTGGATATTTTGAGCGGCGAAGCACATGCTTTGCTCGGCGAGAATGGCGCGGGCAAATCCACGCTGGTCAAAATTCTCTATGGATTGCTGTCGCCGACCGATGGTGAAATCCGGTTTGAGGGAGAGCCCATTCGCTTTTCCGGGCCGCAATCGGCGCGCGCTGCCGGCATTGGGATGGTCTTCCAGCATTTCTCGCTGTTCGACAATCTGACTGTTGCTGAAAATATTGCCCTCGTCTTGCCGCCGGGCGAAACATTGGTCGGGCTGGATGAGCGCATTGCTGAAATCGGGCGGCGCTATGGATTGCGGCTTGAACCGGCGCGCCCAGTCTGGACACTTTCGGCAGGCGAGCGCCAGCGCATCGAAATTGCGCGATGCCTTTTGCAAGATCCCAAACTCCTTATTCTTGACGAGCCGACTTCGGTTCTTACACCGCAAGAAGCCGAGACATTGTTTGCAACGCTCGATGTCTTGCGCGGCGAGGGCAGGGCGATCCTCTATATATCCCACAAGCTCGAAGAGGTGCGCCGTTTGTGCGATCGCGCAACCGTGCTGCGGGGAGGCCGTGTCGTGGCGACCTGCGATCCGCGTGCCGAAAGCGTGCGATCTTTGGCAGCCATGATGGTTGGTACGCATGTTGTGGATGTGCGAAGCCGTGGTGCGGATGCGCTTGGCCCCGAACGGCTGGGTGTCGAAAAACTCTCGATGGCGGCCGAAGACCTGCATGGCGTGGCGCTCGATTGCGTTTCGCTGAGCGTGCGTGGCGGAGAGGTTTTCGGCCTCGCCGGCATTGCCGGCAATGGGCAGGACGAATTATTTGCCGCACTTTCGGGCGAGCGGATTGCGGGATCTGCCGGTGCCATTCGCATTGACGGGATTTCTGTCGGGCGCGAGGGGATCAATCTGCGTCGGCAATATGGTGCAGCTTTTGTTCCCGAAGAGCGCAATGGGCATGCTGCCGCCCCTGATTTTTCCTTGTCGGAAAATGTCATTCTGTCGCGTCATGCGACGGGCGATGTCATGAAGGGCAGTCTGGTCGATTTGCCGGCCGCGTCCCGTCTGGCCCGCGAGATTATCGGCAGTTTCGATGTGCGGGCATCAGGCGTCGATCCTGCCGCCAGAACCCTGTCGGGCGGAAATCTGCAAAAATTTCTTGTTGGGCGCGAAGTGTCGCGCCGGCCCGGCGTGCTGGTTCTCAATCAGCCGACCTGGGGCGTCGATGCAGCGGCATCGGCCGCCATTCGCCAGATGCTGATCGATCTGGCGCGTCAGGGTGCAGCAGTTCTCGTCATCAGCCAGGATCTGGATGAATTGTTTGAAATCACCGACCGCATTGCCGTCATTCATCATGGGCATGTGTCTGAGCCGCGTGCGACGCGCAAGGTCACGCGTGAGGAAATCGGTCTTTTGATGGGTGGCGCGTCGCAACATGCGCATTGAACTGGAAACGCGCCCGGTCCGCTCGACCGCAATGGAAATCATCTCGCCGCTCGCAGCTTTTGCGATCGCCGTTCTGATCGGCGGCGGTATTATCGCCATGCTCGGCAAGTCGCCGACACAGGCGTTTCATGTCTATTTTGTCGCGCCGCTGTCCGAGATCTGGTCCCTGCAGGAAGTGGCGGTCAAAGCCACACCGCTTGTGCTGATCGCGATCGGTCTGTCTTTCTGCTATCGCGCCAATCTCTGGAATATCGGGGCCGAGGGGCAATTCGTTGTCGGCGGCCTTTTTGGCGGCATGGTTGCAGTCTATACGCATGGCGCCATCAATGACGGGCTTATCGGCGGCTGGTGGGTTTTGCCCGCCATGCTTTTGGCTGGCACGATTGCCGGTATGTTATATGGGCTCATTCCGGCGCTCTTGAAGGTCAAACTCGGCGCATCTGAAATTTTGACGAGTCTGATGCTCGTTTATCTCGCCGAATTGCTGCTCGATTATCTGGTGCGCGGGCCATTGCGCGATCCCAAGGGGTTTAATTTCCCCCAAAGCGTTCCCTTCGAAGAGATAGCGCGCTTGCCCTATATTCTGCCCGGCGACCGCTTGCATGCGGGCGTGCTGCTCGCGCTGGCGGCGGTTTTTCTGGCCGCCTTCATCATGCGCCGCACTTTGTTCGGCTTCGATGTTCGCTTGGTGGGATCGGCGCCGAAAGCCGCGCGTTTTGCCGGCTTCAGCGATGCGCGCCTGACGCTGGCTGTCTTTGCCATCAGCGGTGGCGCAGCAGGCCTTGCGGGAATTTGCGAAGTGGCAGGGCAGATCGGACAATTGCAGCCGGTTATCTCGCCCGGCTATGGATTTTCCGCGATCATTGTTGCCTTTCTCGGCAGGCTTCAGCCCATCGGCATTCTTCTGGCCGGTCTCGTCCTGTCGATCACCACGATCGGTGGCGAGAATGCGCAGATCCTGATGAAAGTACCCCTCGACACGACGCGCGCCTTTCAGGGGATTTTGCTGATGTGTGTTTTGGCGGCCGATGTTTTGACTCGCTACCGCATCAAGATTCGACTGGGGGCGCCCTCATGAGCCTGCAGATTTTCGAACTGGTTCTCTTCACCATTATGGCAGCGGCAACACCGCTTGTGATTGCAGCCATTGGAGAGCTCATTGTGGAGCGCGCCGGCGTTCTCAATCTTGGCGTCGAGGGCATGATGATCTGCGGTGCGGCGACCGGCTTTGCCGTCGCCATTCTGACCGATTCATCCGAGATTGGCGTCGTGGCCGGCATTCTTGCCGGCATGTTGCTTGCCGCGCTTTTCGGCCTGCTCACCATTTTCATGGCAGCCAATCAAGTGGCGACAGGGCTCGCGCTGACAATCCTTGGCTTGGGCCTGTCCGGTTTGATCGGAGCGCAATTTATCGGTCTCAAGCGTGAGAGCCTCGGCCATCTCTACATTCCCGTGCTCAGCGATATTCCGCTGATCGGCAAACTGGTCTTCTCGCAGGATGTGTTCGTCTATGCTGGGTGGGCCTTGGTTGTGGGGACAGCGTGGTTTTTGTCGCGCACGCGCGCCGGACTCACTTTGCGTGCGGTGGGTGAAAATCATGCCTCCGCCCATGCGCTGGGGATTCCGGTGCGCAAGATTCGTTTTCTGGCCGTTCTGTTTGGCGGCGCCTGCGCCGGTCTGGCCGGCGCTTATTTGTCGCTTGCCTACACGCCCTTTTGGGCGCCCGGCATGACGGCTGGGCGCGGCTGGATTGCGCTTGCCCTGGTTGTCTTTGCATCATGGCGGCCTCTGCGCGCTTTTGCCGGAGCTTTGCTGTTTGGTGGTGCGACTGTTTTGCAATTGCACGCGCAGGCAGCTTCCATCGGTCTGCCGGGCCAATTGCTGACAGCCGTTCCCTATGCAGCCACGATCATAGCTTTGATCATATTGTCACTGCGTCATCGTCGCGGTGGCGCGGCTCCGGCTTCGCTGGGCGTTGGTTTCGTGCCGGAGCGGTGAAGTAGATCTAAAGTATGTGTTTGATTTGACACGCCTGTCGCGCAAGCGTCGGTGAAGCCGAAAGTCTAATCTTCGCTTTTTGCGCAAAGGCTTAACCTGCGACTCGTCCCGGAGCGGGGTTCCTCCCTCCTCGAAACATTCCCGGGGCCAACTTTGCTTAACCCGGCGGAATCAATCCCGACCGGGTTTTCTTTTGCCTTCAGACCGCAATGCCGTGCAGATCATAGGCATCGGCGCGTTCGATTTTCACGCTGACAATATCGCCGGCCCGCAAGGGGCGACGCGAGCCCACGAAAACAGATCCATCGATTTCCGGCGCATCGAATTTGCTGCGGCCCTTGGAAACAGTCGGGCCGGGCTCGTCGATAATAACTTGCAGACGCTTGCCGACTTTGGCTGCAAGTTTTTTCGCGCTGATCTCCTGCTGCTTCTCCATGAAGCGGCGATAGCGCAATTCCTTGACCTCGTCGGGGACTTGCGGCAGGCCGAGATCATTGGCTGCGGCTCCGCGCACCGGCTCATATTTGAAAGCGCCAACGCGATCGAGTTTGGCCTCGCCGATCCAGTCAAGCAACATCTCGAAATCGGCATCCGTCTCGCCGGGAAAGCCGACGATGAAGGTCGAGCGAAGAGCAATATCGGGGCAGATCTCACGCCAGCGATGAATACGCTCCAGCGTTTTGTCCTGATTGCCAGGACGCTTCATGGCTTTCAGCACATTGGGAGAGGCGTGCTGGAAGGGAATGTCGAGATAGGGGATGACAATGCCTTCCGCCATCAACTCGACGACTTCATCGACGTGAGGATAGGGATAGACGTAATGCAGGCGAACCCAGGCGCCAAGAGCCCCCAGTTCGCGCGACAAATCGTAAAAGCGCGTACGCACTGTCCGATCTTGAAACATGCTGTCGGCATATTTCAGATCGAGCCCATAGGCCGATGTGTCCTGCGAAATGACAAGCAATTCCTTGACGCCGGCGGCAACCAGTTTTTCCGCCTCGCGGAGAACCTCGCCCGCCGGCCTTGAGGCAAGATCGCCGCGCAATTTCGGGATGATGCAAAAAGAGCAGCGATTGTTGCAGCCCTCGGAAATCTTCAGATAGGCGTAATGGCGCGGCGTCAGCTTGATGCCTTGTGCCGGCACAAGATCGAGAAAAGGATCATGGGCGGGCGGGACGGCCGCATGGACTGCGCCCAGGACGCTCTCATAGGCCTGCGGACCCGTAATGGCGAGGACATTGGGGAAGCGGTCGCGGATCTGTTCGGGCTCGGCCCCCATGCAGCCGGTGACGATGACTTTGCCATTCTCGTTGAGCGCGGCCCCGATCGCCTCCAGCGATTCCGCCTTGGCGCTGTCGAGAAAGCCGCATGTATTGACGATGACCGCATCCGCTCCCGCATGGTTGCGGGTCAATTCATAGCCCTCAGCCCGCAGGCGGGTGATGATGCGTTCGCTGTCCACGAGCGCCTTGGGGCAGCCGAGGGAGACGAAGGAAATGCGGGGCAGGGCGGCGCGGTCGCTGTCTGTATCGTTCATGAGGTTCGGATGCCACGGGCGGGGCGCGCTTGCAACTGAGGATCTCGGCACCCGGCCCGGCGGGCGGGCGGCCTCAAGGTGTCCAAATATAGAAATGATCTTTTCTAAGCTTGCTGCAAATCTTGCCCAAGGTGAGCTGAATAAATACTCTAAGATACTGGAGGAAGACCATTATTTGTTGGGTGAGTATCTTGCAATCGAATGTGACGAGTTTGGTCCCGAAAGATGGCCGTACTGAGGCGGCGCAATTGCTCGCTTTGCGTAGCTTTTTTGCCAGCATCGATACGATGCGGGAATCGCTCGATCTCGATGTTGAGGAAATGCTTCTCTATCTGGGTGTCGGCTATCTGAATACAGAGCGGATCCAGCAAGTAGGCGCGAATGGTTATATAGCCACGACCAATGTGTCTTCCGTCGCCGATTTCATGAAAATCCCCAAAGAGACCGCGCGCCGCAAAATCAAGCGGCTGATCTCTCTGGGCCTCGTCGAAAATAAACGCGGCGTTGTCGTCAGCGATGTGACGCGCTGGTTTGCCTTTGTGCGGCAAATGCCTTTGTGCATTCACGGCCCAGCTGCTGAAGCAGCCGAGCGTCGCTGATCAGTTTTTCTTGTCCTCGTCTTCCTCCGGGAAGAGCAGGGTAAAGACGCTTTCGAATTCAACTTCATCCTTCGGCGTCCAGTCCGACGGCCGCACAGGTGCGTTGTTGGAGCCCACCGCATAAGCATAAGTCTTGAAAGCGCTTGTGGCATTATAGTCGCGCGAGGTCATGCGCGGCTTGCCTTTGAGCGGATTGCCGATGAGCGGCTTTTTCTTTCGCTTCGTCGTCAGGTTTTCATAATTGGCTGTGTACCAGATGTAGGACAGCAGCATCAGATCGACATCATCGACATTCACGGAATCGATGAAGACGAGGAAGCGCTCGATCCCCTTCAAAAGGTCATTGGCAAGAGCGTCAATATCGTAAAGCTCCGCGAAGCTCACCGCCATTTCATCGACGATTTCCTCTGCGCTCTTCTGATCGAGCAGGAAGAGGCGGGTCGCTTGGGCGATCATCATCTCGAAAACGAATTGGGGCGGGCATTTGCCGCTGGTCTCGCTCACAATCTTGCTCCTCGCTCGGACCTTTGCGCTCTGAAGCGGCCATGCCACTCATTGGCGCGCTGCTGGGTTTTCAGCAGTTCGGGCTGTTTGAGACGCGATACCAGAGCATCTCTCTGGCGTCTTGCCTCTGCTTTGCCGGCAGCCACGGCCAGCACATTCCAATAATAGGCCTCTATATCATTGGCCGCCCCGAAGGCGGCCGAATAACTGGCCGCCATGGCCAGCAAAGCATCGTCATCTCCACCCTCAGCAGCTTTGGCCATGCGTGCACGGGCCCAATCCATGGATTTCAGCACGAGCGCGGGGTCCAGCGTCGTCGCCATCTGCCGCCTGGCTGCTGCAGCCTTTTTGTGGCCCCGGATTGCCGCCAGCGTGGTCCAGCGGATCGCTTCTTCGAAATTCTGCGTCAAAGCCACGCCATGCCAGAAGAAGAGGGACAGCTTATATTGCCCCTCGATATCTCCGGCTTCCGCCAGTTCCCGCGCGCTCCGGGCCGCGCCCTGCAGATCGCCGCTGCGCAGTGCCTCGCCGACGTCAGGACGCTCCGGCTGCCCGCCGGTCTGACCGAGGGCGGTGACAGGAAAGGCCCCGACGAGGGCAATAAGAGCCATATGTGACAGGCGCAGTTTCAAACGACCGGTCCGTTATCCATCGATGATCCATGTACTATACACATTATATATATATCCTCTCCCGCGATGATTATCCCGTTAATCCAATTTCTCGTGTATCCCCAAATTGGGTTTTTCTCGACAAAAAAAGTTACAGGCCGTCCTAAACTTTTTGAATTCGGAACCGTCTTACAAGTTACGGTCAGGAGTACATGGACAACGCCATGCTCGAACGCATTCAAACAGACGGGAATTCCCCGAAAGCGACAAATGCCAGCGTCACGACGCGGGCAGAGCTTGCTGTTGCGCCTGCGCCGGTTCAAACCGAAATGCGCGAGCGCCCCGTTGTGGCGCCGACGAACGCCCACCGGTCCAGCGATGACGAGGAGCGCGTGCGGGCTGTCGTCCATGTCATCGGGCATGTGCGGAATGAGACGGACAAAATCGCATCGGCTGAGGAAAACGAGCGCAAGCTCGATGAGATTTATGCGCGACTTTTCCGTTCAGCTCAGGGAAAGTCCGAAAATCCGCAGGTCGAAGAGGCGGCCGGCGCCAAAAAGGCTGCCGAAGAAATCGAAAAATTGATGGCGAAAGCTTTCGGATCGGATTTGAGCGAAAGTGCCGCAATGGCCGATAATGCGGCCGAATGGGCGCTTCGTTCTGCTCGTGAAATGACAGAAGACAAGATCGACCTGGCCTTGCGCCGCGTCGGCCTGTTGCGCAACAAGCTATCTGGTGAGAGGGAATCTTCTTACGATGAGCTCGTGAATATCAGCTCCTCTGTGGCAGGCCTGAATATTGCGCGCACGCAGGTCGATGACAGCGATTTCTCGATTGCCAGAGCCTCATCGGCTGTCGATTCCGTCATGACCAATTTGCGAAGCATGGTCACGGCGCATGGCAATGTGTCGCCTGAGATTGTGCGTCTCATTCTCAATTGAGAGAAAGCAGACGCTTGATCACTCGGGACGGCGGACGATCTGCTCGAGCAGGAGCTCGAAGTTTTTTGTGAATGTCGCCGTGTCATAGAGTTGCGTATCTCGGATCCCGTCCAGCAACCCGGTACGCATATGCGAAAGCTTATCTGGGTTGCGCGCCAGATCGAGCGCAATCTCTTTATATTCTTCTGGATTTGTTGCGACAAGCTCAGGAAGGCCGGCGGCCGTCAAAAGGCTCGCCGCCACGCGGCTGGCAAAAGTTTCGCCGATCCTTGTGACAATCGGCAGACCCATAAACAAAGAATCGCTTGCTGTTGTATGGGCATTGCACGGATAGGTGTCCAAGAAGAGATCGGCGAGACGATGGCGCGAAAGGTGAATGCCGATCGCGGCCCGCGGCGCAAAGATCAGGCGCGATGGGTCGATGCCACGATCGCGTGCATGATTTTTGAGATTGGTCTCAGCTGATTTATTGTCAGAAAGCATCCACAGAATGCTCTTGGGAACATTCGCAAGCAAATCGCACCAGATATCGAACATTTCAGGCGTGATTTTGTAATTGTTATTGAAGCTGCAAAAGACAAAAGCATCTTCCGGCAATCCGAAATCTGCGCGGTTGACCATTGCGCCATGGCGCTCACGGCGGATGTCATTGACCTGATAGCTGGGCGGAACCAGGAGAACTTTCTCGGAATAGAACTTTTGGAGCTCTTCAGGAATGACAATAGGATCAGCGATAATGTAATCGATGAAGTCTGCTCCCATGGTTCCCGGAAAGCCGAGATAATTGACCTGTACCGGTGCTGCCCGATAGGCAAAAATATTGGGCCTTGAGTGAGCTGTATAGCCTTTGAGATCGATGGCTATGTCTATTTCGAAATGGCGTGCGACCAGTGCCATTGTCTTGTCTGTCATTTCGCTGGCATCGATAAAATGGTCGAAAGCATCCATGGCGCGTTGATGCATTTGATCCTTTATTTGTGGGCCGAAGGAAAATGCATAGGTTTCAAATTTCGTTTTATCATGATGCTCGAAGAGTCCGGCCATCAGATGCATGGTTGCATGGTCATAGAAGTCGGCAGAAAAATAGCCGACCCGGATACGGTCTTTTGCCGGATAGGGATGAATTTTGTCGATATCGGTTTGTTCTTTAAATGCCTTTTGCGCGTAGATTTGGCCGGAGATGAGAGCCAGCTCGGCAGACTCATTATAGGAGATCATGGAGAATGGCGTTAATGCTGACTCGCCATTCCTGAGACGATCTTCGATCTCTTTCCATGTTGTGCCCAGTTCATTCCAGTCGCACATCTGCATTTTGGCATGGAGATAATTTCCAAGCATATAATCTTCATGCATGCCGCGTTCAGCCAGATCGCGATAATCTGCAATAATGCCCTCGAAATCCTTGACATAGAATCGAGCACTGAGGCGCAATTTTCTGGCATTCAGATTGTCGGGATCCAGTTTCAATGCCTCGTCGAGGTCGGCTATCATCAACCGGTATTGACCTATTTCATGATAGATCAAAGCGCGGGAGGTAATGGCACGAATGTTTTGAGGATCTGTCTTGATCGTCTGACTGAAATAGAAACAGGCGCGTGGAAAGTCCCTCAGATCTGTGTAAAGGACCCCAAGATTCAATGTCGTGTCGGGATTGTCAGGATTGCGGGAGAAAACATAAAGAGCATCTTTCAGCGCTTCATCATATCGTTTCAGGTTCCGAAGGGTCGTGCTTCGATTGATGCGTGCTTCAATATGTTCAGGATTGTTTTTGATCGTGGCATCCAGATAGTTCAATGCCAATTCATTCTTTCCAAGACGGAGGAAAGTTGTCCCGGCATTATAAAGCGCTTGGATGTTTTGAGGATCTTTGGCTGAAGCGGTCGCGAAAGCCTCGGCCGCCTCGGCGCGCTTGTCTTGTTTGAGGAGGCATATTCCGAGCTGTATCCAGCCATTGATCGAATTTGGCAGATATTTTAGAGCAAAAGAAATGTCATTGAGCGCCTGATGATGATCCTCTGCAAGGATCAGAATGTCAGCCCGGCAAAGGCGTGCCTCTGGATCGTTGGCATTGATCTGTATCGCAGAATTTACAACCTCCAGTGCCTTGGTGTTGTGTCCGCGCTCCAGAAGAATGCGCGCCTGCAGGATTCTTGGCTTGGTCGACTTTGGCTCTTTCTCAGCCACCCGGCTCAACGTTTCCAGGGCGTCCTCAACTCGCCCGTTCTTGTTTTGAAGAAGGGCAAGGGTGATCCAGCTGGCGGGAGACTGGGCATCAATTTGGGTGATCCGATGCGCTTCGCGTTCGGCTTCTTCGAACAGGCCGCGTTCTTCGAGGATGGCGGCCCTGTTCTTTCGTGCAGTCCGATGCCCAGGATCGAGGCTTATGGCAGCATCGAGCATTTCAAGACATTCATCGAGCTTGCCTGCTGCATGCAGTGTCGTGGCAAGGTTAATGAGCGGATCGGGATTTTTGGGGGCTACGTTGCGTGCCCGGGTGAGGAGATTGATGGCCCCCTCGAAATCGCCAAGGCTGGCTTTGACCGCACCCGCGAGTTGAAGCGCGCTCAAATCGTTCGGGCGCTTTGCAATCAGTTTTTCTAAAGTATTGGCAGCCATAAGGTTTTTGCCGGCCTGCCGGAGCTTGAGGGCGCGCTGGAACTCAGGGTGAACGCTCATGAGGGGTGGCTTTCTGGCGTAATTTCAATAACTAAGCCGTCCTGCTGCAAGTTTCCTGCCAAAAAAAACCAATCGAAATTCTAAAGCTTCTTCCGAAGGAGCCGTTCTTCTGATTATCGGGCTGTCGGCCACACCGTCTCACCAGTCGGGACCGCTGCTTGAACCTAATTTTGTAGGAGCAGGATCATGACGGTAATTAACTCCAACATTGCCTCGTTGAATGCGCAGGCCGCCTTGGCTACGAATTCGCGCGGTCTCGAGCGTTCCATGCAGCAGCTTTCGACTGGCAAGCGCATCAACGGCGCCGCCGACGATGCGGCCGGCCTTGCGATTGCATCAAAGCTGACATCGCAGATCCGCGGCCTGAACCAGGCGGTTCGCAATGCTAACGATGCCATTTCGATGCTGCAGACCGCAGAAGGTGCGACCAACGAAATCACCAACATGCTGCAGCGCATGCGTGAATTGGCCGTGCAAGCTGCCAATGACACGAATACGGATGACGATCGTGAGGCTCTGAATACTGAATATCAGGAGCTGGTTCTTGAAATTGATCGTATTGCTGCGACAACCCTTTGGAACGGAGAGGAATTGATTGACGGTACTGCTGGCAGCCTCGGTAGCGTGACGTTCCACGTTGGTAGCGGTTATACGAGCGACAACCAGATTTCAGTTACCTTCAACAATTTCGATACGGGCTCGTCTGCGGTCATGACGACGGCGATGACAACTGCCATTACGTCACAGGCGGCAGCGACAAGCGCGATTGACTACATCGACTCGTCGATCGCGTCCGTCAACAC
>CAZHOK010000049.1:328-19491 GCA_964534115.1 uncultured Beijerinckia sp. | reverse complement strand
TTCGGAAATCTGCAACAGATCTCCCGAATTGATCTTGGCCTCATATTCCTGCGCACGACGCGACCACATGGTGCGCTTGATGCGCGCGCGTCCGGTGAGAATGTCGAGCGCCTTTTGAACGGTCTCTGCATCTGCAAGCTTGCGAATGGCGCCCGCCAAAACCTTTGGCATCGGCACTTTCAAGGTCATTTTGTCTTTCATGAAATTGATGACAAAAAGCTCGAGCTTGAAACCGGCAACTTCCTGTTCGTCGATCGCAATGATCTGGCCAACGCCATGTGCCGGGTAAACGATGAATTCATTCACTTTGAAACCGGAGCGGTTGGCGCTCGGTTTGGCGACCGTTTTGTCGAGCGCCTTTGCAGGAGCAGCCGGAGCCGCAGCCTGTGTCTTGCCTGCATTCGTCGTCTGCAAAGACTTCACCGAATTGTCCTTCATCGTGGCGACTGCCGGAGCAGCCGAGGAACCTGCCGCCAATTGCGCCTTGGGACGCTGGACAACAGGCGGGGGCGCGGCCGCAGCGGCCGATTTGGTGGCTTTTCCCCCATCTTTCCGGGCCCCTTTGGCCTCTGACTTGCGAGCAACGCCGGAGGCCGAAACCTGATCCGGCTTGGCCGCATGACTCTTTTCTGCCGCCGGCTTGTCGGCAGACGGTTTGGCGGCTGCCTTCGCAGACGTGCCAGCCTCAGACTTGGCCGGCTCGGGCTTGGCTGGCTCGGGCTTGCCTGGCTCGGACTTGGCCGAATTGGCCTTGGGCTGCACGGCCTTGGCAGGTGTTTTCACGGGTTTTTCGACCTTGGCCGCAGGAGCCGCCTTTTCGGTTTTTGCCGAAACCGGCTGTTTGGCCGGCTGCTTGGCATCAACCTTGGCAGGCGCCTTTTCTGCCGGCTTGGCCGCAGGCTTGGCAGCGGGCTTGGGCGCTGCAGACTTGGTCGTTGCAGGCTTGGCCACTGCAGGTTTGGCCACTGCAGGTTTGGTTGCAACAGGTTTGGCGGGGGCTTTGGGGGCGGCTGCGGGTTTGGCAGCGGCCGTTTTGCCCATGTCCTTTTCGGCAACCTTGATGGTCTTTGCGGGCGCTTTGGCAGCGGGCTTGGCAGCTGGCTTTTCTGCCGGCTTTGCAGCGGCCTTGGCAACATCCTTGGCAGCGGCTTTGGCAACCGGCTTGGCAGCAGCCTTGGCAGCGGGCTTTTCCACCGGCTTGGCAGGTGCCTTGGCGGCGGCCTTGGTCTTTTCTGGAGCCTTGTCCTTGCCCTTTACAGCGGGCTTGGCGGCGGGCTTGGCAGGAGCCGCAGCCTTGACCGGGGTCGAAGCCTTCGCCTTCCCGGCCGCCGCTTTAGAGGCGGCCTTGGTCTCCGTTTTCCGGGGCGCAGCGGCTGCGGAACCGGATTTGGAGCTCTTTGACTTGGATGCGGTGACGGGCTTCTTCGACGACGCCATGACTGGGCACTCCTATATTGCCCCGGGTTGGACACCGGGACGCCGACGGGAGCAGATACGCAGCTCCCCCATGGAGCGACGCGCCACCACCGCGGAAGCCTCTGCCCATGGGCGGACGGCATTCACGGCGATCACGCGACTCCTCAGCCGCATTCACGAAATGTCCTGATGTCAGACCCCGCCAGATTTTGCTTGGCAGAGCCAGTGTTCGACGCAAGACCCGGAGAAAGCCGGGCCGAAGCAGACACGTTTCCGGAATATTCGACTGTTAAATAATTCAATAGCACGAAAATCGATCCAAATCAAAGGATTCAGCTCCAGCGCCGCCATTGCTGGCGGCGGCTGGTTAACTTCTTGATGTCGCGAACTGAAAAAGTGGCAACCCGCCCTCAGTCGCCCTCGCCGGGATTGGGCGAGAAATAGGCTTCGAATTTCCCCGGCTTGCCGTCGAATTCCTTGGCGTCGGCTGGAGCGTCGCGCTTGACCGTAATATTGGGCCAGGTCTTGGCCATATCGGCATTGAGCGTCAGCCATTTTTCGAGACCCGGCTCGGTATCGGGCTTGATCGCCTCAGCCGGACATTCCGGCTCGCAAACGCCGCAATCGATACATTCGTCAGGGTGAATGACGAGCATATTTTCGCCTTCGTAGAAGCAGTCCACCGGGCAGACTTCCACGCAATCCATATACTTGCACTTGATGCAATTCTCACCGACGACGTAGGTCATGCCCATCTCCCGGGGCGCGCCGGCTGCTGGCCGCGCGCCAGAAAAATCACGATCCGTGCTAACGCCTTCGGCGATGGGGCGCAAGACGGGCGTTGGAGAAGCTTATTCTCGGCCAAGCCAAATACCCAGCACGCGCCTGTCCCTTTTGGTCGGCCGGCCTGCACCCGCCTCGCGCTTGGGACTTTGGAGTGCCTCGTCGCTGGCCGGCGGTGGTGGCGGCGAAAGATCCTCATAGAGAAGGCGGGCTTCCTCGAAAGGGCCGCGACGGCTGCCGGAAGCGAGAATTTTCAGCACTTTCACATCTCGCGGCAAGGAAACGGTCAAGACATCGCCGGGGCCCACAGCCTTTGCAGGCGTGTCGATCCGGGTCGAATTGACGCGGACATGTCCTTCGCTGACGAGTTTGGCCGCCAGGGTCCGGCTTTTCACGATACGGGCAAACCAGAGCCATTTGTCGAGACGCTGGCGGGAAGCGACCGGCTGCGGGCCGGTCTGCGCTTCACCTTGCCGTCCAGAGCCGGCCAATCGTCAATCCTTCTTGTTTTTGCCTTCGAGCTCGCTCTTGAGGGCAAGCAATTTGGCAAAAGGAGAATTGGGATCGGGCTGGCGCTCGCGCGGAGCGGGCTTTTCGCTGGAGGCAAAAGGCCGGTCGCCGCGACGCTGATCGCGATCGGGACGGCCACCCTTGCCGCCTTGCGGACGCGGGCCCCGGTCAGGACGGCCAGATGGGCGTCCACCCTCGCCCTCGCGGCGGAATTTCTGGAAATTGCCTTTCCGGCGCTCGTCCTGCTTCGGCGGCGCTCCGCCTTCCGCCGGGGCAGCCTGCCCCTCGCCTGGCTGGGCGGTGCGCTGCGGACGCCGATCCTTGTTGCGATCGGGCCGGCGGCCCTGATGCTGGTGGCGATGGGGCCGCCAGACTTCGATCATTTCGGGTTCGGCAGGTGCCGCGCCGGTTTCGCCTTCGACCGGGGCAGTCTCAGCCACGGGCTCGGCAGGGGCGGGTTCAGCAACGGCCGGTTCCGCGACGGGGGCTTCCGCCACGGGGGCGCTTTCAACGGCCGCCTCGCTGGCATCCGCCGCCGCTTCAGCCTCGGCAGATGCTTCGGCGGGTGCCTCGGCAGCCGCCTGTTTCAGGGGCTCGCGCGGTGCGGCCGCCAGAAGCGGAACGGTAATGGCCGGGCCCGGTCGCTTGTCGCTCTGATAGCCGAGCGAGCGCAGGATCGAGGCAAAAGCCTCGCCCGAACAACCGGCCAGAGATGTCATGGCGACCGTCACAACGAAACCTTCGCCATCGGCGGCGCCGGCTGGCGCATCGCCCGGCGTCACGCCGGGACGATAGGAAATGGCCGGGCGGATCAAATCGGCCAGACGCTCGAGAATATCGACACGCACACAGCGCTCGCCGCAGACACGGAAACCGGCCGCGCGATAAAAACCTTTCGGCACGGCCTTGTCGGCAGCAAAAGACGTGCGCCCGGAGGCGGCCAGATGCGGCACTTCGTCGATCCCCGCCACACCTTCCGTGCCGCCATGTTTGAGCGCCCAGAGCTGGGCGGCAAGCGCACGCGGAGCGGGCTTGAGCAGGGCCGGCAGATAGATGTGATAGGCCCCGAAGCGGATGCCCACCTTGCGCAAAGCCGCGCGGCCGTCCTGGTCGAGCCCCTTCACCTGGTCGGCGACTTTGGCGCGCTCAAGGACGCCGAGCGATTCAGCCACCTGAAACGCAATGCCGCGACCGATGCCTTCAAGACCGTCGCCTTTTTCGAGATCCTGCAGCGGCCCGAGCAATTTCTTGACGTGACCGGCAAGCCAGAGGTTGAGCCGGTTCTGCACAAGTTCCAGCGCCGGGCCGGTCAGCTGTTCATCCGCCAGAATACGGACCGAGGGGGCGAGCACGTGATCGCCCGCGGCCGTCTTGCCCACAGCTTCGCCCAGCCAGCGGATGGTCCCGTCATTGGCGAGAACGAAAGCCTCGTCCACCGCCTCGTGGACCCGCTGTGCGCGGCCCTCAATTTCGCTCGCCAGCGCCTTTTGGGCGGCTGCGTTCAAGGTTCTTGCCGCCTCGCCTGCAGCCTGGGGATCCGGCGTGAAGCGGAAACCGTGAAGTTGCCCGATGTGCTGACCCTCGACCAGCACATCCCCATTTGCGGTGATTTCCGCTTCCAGCATCGCATTCTCTCTCAAGCGGCGCATCAGAACGCTCGTTCTCCGGTCGACGAACCGTTGGGCGAGGCGCTCATGCAAAGCGTCCGAAAGACTGTCCTCTACCTGACGCGTGACGCCCTGCCAATGCTCCGGATCGCGTAACCAGTCAGGACGGTTGGAAATGTAGTTGAATGTCCGCACCTGGGCGATCCGGGCGGAGAGGGCGTCAATGTCCCCGTCGGTCCGGTTGAAGGCCTCGAGATGACGGGAGAACCACTCATCGGGCACGCGTCCGGCCCGAATGACGAATTTGTACAAAGTCTGGACCAGCTCGGCGTGAGCGGCCGGGGAAAGTTTTCGGTAGTCGGGGACCTGGCAAACCTCCCAGAGCCGCTGGATATCGGCCCGGGTCTTGGTTTGATGACGCACATCGGCATCGCGCGACATAATGTCGAGCACCATCACATCTTCGGCAAGCGGCGCGCGTGTCAGGCCGCTTTCCTGGGGCAGCACTTCAAGCGAGTGCTGAAGCGCATCGATGGTTGAAAAATCAAGTTGCGTATTGCGCCACTGGAACAGGTTCAGCGGATCGAACCGATGCTGCTCCAGCATTTCGACGAGTTCTTCATCGAAAGGCGGGCATCGTCCCGTCGTGCCAAAGGTTCCGTCGCGCACGTGACGTCCGGCACGACCGGCAATCTGGCCCATTTCGGAGGGCGTCAGACGACGATATTGCCAACCGTCATATTTGCGGTCGCCGGCGAAAGCGACGTGATCGACATCGAGATTGAGGCCCATTCCGATTGCGTCTGTCGCAATGATGAAATCGACTTCGCCCGATTGATAGAGAGCGACTTGCGCATTGCGCGTGCGCGGCGACAGGGCGCCCAGCACAACCGCCGCACCGCCGCGCGTGCGACGGATCACTTCTGCAATCGCATAAACTTCCTCGGCCGAAAAAGCGACAATGGCACTGCGGCGCGGCAGTCGCGACAATTTACGCTCGCCGGCAAATGTCAGTTGCGACAGGCGCGGGCGCGTGGTGATGCTCATGCCCGGCATCAGACGTTCGATGAGACCGCGTGCCGTTTCAGCCCCAAGCAGCAGCGTTTCCTCACGCCCTCTGCGATTGAGCACTCTGTCGGTGAAAACATGACCGCGATCGAGATCGGCGCCGATCTGGATTTCATCCACCGCGACAAAAGCGACGTCGAGATCGCGCGGCATGGCCTCCACGGTCGAGATCCAATAGCGCGGATGTTTCGGCTTGATCTTTTCTTCGCCCGTGATCAGCGCGACATGTTCGGCGCCGATTTTCTCGACAACGCGATGATAGACCTCGCGCGCCAGAAGCCTGAGCGGCAAGCCAATGATTCCGGATGAATATTGCAGCATCCGCTCGATGGCCAGATGCGTCTTGCCGGTGTTTGTCGGACCCAGCACAGCCAAGACGCGCGCCGCGCGCTCGGCTGCAGGCAGCGCCTTGCCTTGAGCCATGGGCCTTTCCGCAAAGGGAAGATTCATCGGGAAAAGCCCTGCTCCGCAATGTGCCTTGGACAGCACCCCTTAGCACAATGCCTCGCGTCGGTAATCGGACGCGCCATTGCCATCGACATCATTAAAGCGAATTGAACGAGAAGGGAACGAAAGGGGGTCGAATCGACGACCCGCGCCGGATCTGTCTTTGTTCACCACCAGATATTGTCAGCCGCAATTCAGGTCCACCACATTTTGGAAATGATGCCCGAAAAGACGGGATTCATCGGCCATGGGCGTTTGCCAGCCCCATTTTGGCGTCAAGCACTTTTTGAGGCCTTTTGCAGCTTTCCGGCATGGGGATCAGAGGGCGGCGGGTGGGCGGCGCGCGACTGCAACAAAATCCGTCGCTTCGATCACGGCGGTGCCGAAGCTTGTGGCGACGGATATGCGATAGGGCATGACAAGCCGGCTTGAACCGATCGGGGCCAGCCAGACGTTGATGTCGCGATTTTCAGCCATCATTTGTACCGGCCGGCGGTCGCGATGGCCCGCAAGGGGCTTGTAGCGGACGGCGCAGACAGCCACCGGGCCGGAATAGCCCTTGGTCTGCACCTGCCGGGTTCCGACATAGGTCAGCGCCACGTCAAAGCGGGCAAAACCGTCGTAAATCGGAATGGTCCGGTTGCAGGCCGCCGGCCCGATCACCGGCTCGGAACCGGGAACCGGCATGATCAGCGCGCTGACCGGATCGACAATATTGCGCTTGTGGGCCTCGGTGACGGGCACGCGATCGGGCGAGGGATCGAGCGGTGGCGACACATCGACGCCGCGCACGGAGCCCGATTGCATCGCCATCCGGACTGTCCGCGTGCCACGGGAATTGGCGGATGTATTGGCATAGGCCGAGGGGACGACGAGGCCGCGCAAATAGGCCCCGCTGGCCGTGGCGGCCGCCCGCGTGTTGTTGACCATGGCGGCAAAGCCGGTGAGGCGCGTATTGATCGCCACGCGGTAAGAGGAGGGATCGAGCTGGCCCGTCACATCGGCATGGCCGAGCGGCAGGCCCATCAGGCTGATCGCATAGCGCGCCTCGACCTTCTGCTGGGCAGGCGCGGACCGGGCCGGGCCGGGCTGGACGAGCACCGCAGCCAAAGTCCCGCCCAACAGCAAAAGGCGCGCAAAAAATATGGAAGGAAAAGGCATGGACCTCGACCGCAACCTGAACCGGTGTCACATAACATGGTTTGGGGCGAAATCCGACGCTTTCAAGGCAGGGTCTCGAGGCTCTTCGCCTTGACGCCCAAGCCCCCCTCGACTATACACCCGCGTCCGACACAAGAGCGTTAGACCCCGGAAAGGGCTTCGGCCCCTTAATCCGTGTGTCCTTGTGGCAGCTCCCCCGCACATGGAGCGCCGCTGGAACGAGGTCTGAACTCACCCCTGAAGCGGCCGTTCCATGGCGGGTCAAGCCCGGAACGCCTGCAATTGTTCAAGCGGCTCTGCCGCGACCAGAAGGAATATTGCCATGGCACGCCGTTGCGAGCTGAGCGGAAAAGCCGTTCTTACGGGTAATCAGGTCAGCCACTCGAACCGCAAGACCCGCACCCGCTTCATGCCGAACCTGTGCAATGTCACGCTGGTGTCCGATGCCTTGAAGCGCTCCGTGCGCCTGCGCATCACGGCTGCAGCCCTGCGCTCGGTCGAACATCGCGGCGGCCTCGACGCCTTTCTGCTCAAGGCGCATGACGAGGAACTCTCGACCAATGCCCGCGCACTCAAGCGCGACATTCTCAAGAAAGCAGCCGAAGGTACGGCAGCCTGATCTTCTTTCTCATGTGAGATGAAAAAAGCCCGGCG
This sequence comes from uncultured Beijerinckia sp., assembly GCA_964534115.1. Taxonomy (GTDB): domain Bacteria; phylum Pseudomonadota; class Alphaproteobacteria; order Rhizobiales; family Beijerinckiaceae; genus Terripilifer. Next base: position 11,845 of record CAZHOK010000049.1, on the reverse strand, counting down.
GAAACGCCGGGCTTTTTGTTTCTTCAGTCCGGGCGCCCCGCTTCTCCCAGAGGGAGAAGCTGTCAGCGGAGCTGACTGATGAGGGGTTACGATCTCACCGGATGGATCGCATCCCCTCACCCCGGTCCTTCGGACCGACCCTCTCCCTCTGGGAGAGGGTGCTTCTATCGCGCTGCCGCTTTCTGCAGGCTGGGGCGCGGCTTGATGGGCATGCGCATCGGCTGCGGTTTTACCGGCGCGGCATTTTCAGCAAAAAGCTCGGCGAGCTTTTCCGTCATCGCCCCGCCCAGTTCTTCGGCATCCACAATCGTCACAGCGCGACGATAATAGCGCGTCACATCATGGCCGATGCCAATGGCGATCAATTCGACCGGCGAACGAGTCTCGATCTCTTCGATAATGTAGCGCAGATGCTTTTCGAGATAATTGCCGGCATTCACCGACAAGGTTGAATCATCGACCGGCGCGCCATCTGAAATCATCATGAGAATCCGGCGCTGTTCGGTGCGCGCGAGCAGGCGCTTGTGCGCCCAGTCCAGCGCCTCGCCGTCGATATTCTCCTTCAAAAGGCCTTCGCGCATCATCAACCCGAGATTGCGCCGCGCACGACGCCAAGGTGCATCCGCTGCCTTGTAGACAATGTGACGCAAATCGTTGAGGCGTCCCGGATTGGCAGGCTTGCCGGCCTGCAACCAGGATTCGCGCGATTGACCGCCTTTCCAGGCGCGCGTGGTGAAGCCGAGAATCTCGACCTTCACGCCGCAACGCTCAAGCGTTCGCGCCAGAATATCGGCGCAAGTCGCGGCCACCGTGATGGGGCGACCGCGCATGGAGCCCGAATTGTCGAGCAGCAGCGTCACCACCGTGTCGCGGAAATCCGTATCTTTCTCGCGCTTGAAGGAAAGCGGCTGCTGCGGATCGATAATGATGCGCGACAGACGCGCGGGATCGAGCATGCCTTCTTCGATGTCGAATTCCCATGAGCGATTCTGCTGCGCCATGAGGCGCCGCTGCAGCCGGTTGGCGAGCCGCGCGACAATGGCCGACATATGCTGCAATTGCTTGTCGAGATAGGCGCGCAGACGCTCGAGTTCTTCGGGCTCGCAGAGTTCTTCGGCCAGAACCATTTCATCGAATTTATTGGTAAAGGCCTTGTAATCGGGGCCGCGATGCTGCGCCTCGCCATGCACGGGCGGACGGCGGCTCTCGCGCGATTCCTCGTCATCCCCCTCGCCTTCTTCATCCAGCATGTCGCCGGAGGGCGCTTCGGACGCATCCATCTCGCCCTCTTCGAGCTCGTCGGTGGATTCGTCCGTTTTCTCCATCTGCATGGCCTCGCCGGATCCCTCGAGGTCATCGCCCTCGGCATCCTCTTGGTCCTGCGCATCCTGATTCTGTTCGGCGCCATCCTGTTCGCCGGTCTCATTATCGTCGAGAGACGCCTCGTCCATCATGTCGAGATTGGCGAGCAATTTCTGGATGGCACGGCCGAAGACAAGCTGGTTTTCAATGGAATCGCCCAGTTTGCCGAGTTCCTCGCCGGCGCGCGATTCGATGATCGGCCGCCAGAGATCGACAAGTTTCTGCGCGGATTTCGGCGGTGCGAGGCCGGTCAGGCGCTCGCGCACCATCAGCGCAACCGCATCTTCCATCGGCGCATCGGCGCGATCGGTGACCTCGGCATAAGTACCGCGATGGTAACGATCCTCGAGCATGGCGGCGAGATTGGACGACACGCCCTCCATGCGCCTTGCACCGATCGACTCGACGCGCGCCTGCTCAACGGCCTCAAAAACGGCGCGCGCATTTTGCTGCTGGGGAAGCAGTTTGCGATGCGTGCGCTCATCGTGACAGGCAAGACGCAGCGCCATGGAATCCGCATGGCCGCGCACAATGGCTGCCTCGCGCGGCGAGAGCTTGCGCGCGGGCTCAGGCAGTCGCGCCTTCGCACCCTCGCCCGTGCCCACCAGCGCCGGACGGTCCGGCGCATAAGTGACCTCAAGCTCATGAGCCCCCGACATGGCGCGCATGCATGAGGCAACAGCCCGTTTGAACGGTTCCTGCGGCGCGTCTGGTTTGGTCGACGGCTTGCGATTGGTCGTCATGCAGCGTGATCCGTTCCGGGACGGAAACATCCCGTCTGTGAAATAGCGCGATGCATGGCGTCGGGTGCGAGATCAAGCCCGTTAGGCCAGACAATCGCGCCGTGCTCGACGCGCACAGCACCAAACAGAGATTCATCTTTCAGGGAGGAAAAAACACCCGCCCCGCTCGAGACAATCAAAGAGGCCATTTGGACTTCGCCCTCAAGACCATCCACGAAACGCACCTCGAGTTTGTAATTTCTTTTGGCAGTGACGGCAGCCACGCGCCAAGGCGCCTTGGAAACCGGCATGCCCATTACGGGAGCGGCGCTATTTTCTTTGGATGCTGATTGGTTGCGCATAGATTCCAATCCTCCATCAATTCCAAACGATGTTCTGTCGCCCATTCAAGCACCAGAACCAAAGCCCGCCTGGGCAGATGCCCCTCCAGAACCTCAAGGGTCCGGATGTCGATCAACACTTCATCTTCGCCGTAAAGCGCGTGGAAATGCGGTGGCGCGTGGTCCTACCAGAACATTTGGATCGCAATGCCGTAGAAAAGCGAGATCGTCGGCATTGCGGTCCAGCTCGCGTCAGCTTAACGCCACATTGACGGCGCTTTCCGGCAATTCCTGGCCGAAGCAGCGCTGATAGAATTCGGCAACAAGCGTGCGCTCGAGTTCGTCGCATTTATTGAGGAAGGTCAGGCGGAAAGCAAAGCCGACATCCTTGAAAATGTCCGCATTTTCCGACCAGGTGATCACCGTGCGCGGGCTCATGACAGTCGACAGATCGCCGGCCATGAAAGCGTTGCGCGTGAGATCGGCCACGCGAACCATCTTGTTCACGATATCGCGGCCTTCCTTCAGTTTCTTGTAATGCGGCGACTTGGCGAGGACGATATCGACCTCCTTGTCATGCGGCAGATAATTCAGCGTCGTCACGATGGACCAGCGGTCCATCTGCGCCTGATTGATCTGCTGCGTGCCGTGATAGAGACCCGACGTATCGCCAAGACCGACCGTGTTTGCGGTGGCAAAGAGGCGGAAGGCGGGGTGAGGACGAATGACACGGCTCTGGTCGAGCAAGGTCAGGCGGCCGGAGGATTCAAGCACACGCTGAATGACGAACATGACATCCGGACGCCCGGCATCATATTCATCGAACACGAGCGCAATATTGCGCTGATAGGCCCAGGGCAGAATGCCGTCGCGGAATTCGGTGACCTGTTTGCCATCCTGCAGCACGATCGCATCCTTGCCGACGAGATCGATGCGCGAGACATGGCTGTCGAGGTTGATGCGGATCGAGGGCCAATTGAGGCGCGCTGCAACCTGTTCGATATGGGTCGACTTGCCGGTGCCGTGATAGCCCGTGACGATCACGCGACGATTGCGGGCAAAGCCGGCCAGAATGGCAAGCGTTGTATCGCGATCGAAAAGATAATCCTTGTCGAGCTCGGGCACATGTTCGCTTCCTGCCGAAAAGGCCGGAACTTCCATATCTATGTCGATCCCGAAGACCTGGCGCACGGAAACCTTGGTATCCGGCAGGCCGGTCGGCGTTTCTGTCTTTTGCATCCTACCTCCGTACCCGCGAACGGCATGCGCGCGGGGCATATTCTGGGTCTGGAACCTTGGGGCCCCGACCGGGCGCCGCACAAAGGCGCGGCAAAGACCCTGCCCGCTCAGGCGAGCTTGGCCGATTTCAAAAAATTATAGGCGTGGATGATCTCACGCAGGCGGTCTTCCAGCGACCTGTCGCCGCCATTGGCGTCGGGGTGCAGCCGTTTGACCAGCTCCTTGTAGCGCGCCTTGATCGTTTCTGCATCAGCCGTTTCATCGAGCCCGAGCGTATTCAGGGCTTTCATGGCAGCCAAGCCATAACGTGGCCGGCGGGGGCGGTCTTCGCCCGGCCCGCGGGCCCGGTGGCGGAACATGCCCAAAGGATCGACGAAGCCCTCCGGCTCCACCCCCTCCTCGCGATGACCCTTGCCCGCCCGGTTCACCCCCATATTCCAGGTCGGGCGGTGGCCGACAACGGCTTCCTTCTGATATTTGGCGACATCCTCGTCGCTCATGCCCCGAAAATAATTATAGGAGGCATTATATTCGCGCACATGATCGAGGCAGAACGAGAAATACTGGCCCTCGCGCAGGCGTCCCTTGGGCGCGCGATGGACGCCGGGCGCCTCGCAGCCGGGGTGCTCGCAACGCAGGGCTGCGGCATCCGGCTGGGGTTCCGGCTTGACCCTGATGCGCTTGAACAATGGCGAATTCAAATCCATCGGCGGACATTATGGGTGCGGCGCGCGCCCGGCAAGGCAGAGGAGCGCCATGAGGCTGTTGGGGAGCTCTTGCGTGCACCCGGATCCGGACATTTCGTGCGCCGATGCGATTTTTCCACCCATGAGCGGGAAAAAACCCACGCAATTGCGAAAAGATTCCCCAGCCGCCTGTGCTAGTAAACCGCCAGATCGGCCGGATCGGGCCCAAACAGAGAGACCGACATGACTCACGATGGGGCAAGCGTAAAGGACACGATCGCAGCGAAATTGCAGGCGGCCCTTGCGCCGTCTTCACTCGAAGTGATCGACGAATCCGACCAGCATGCCGGTCATATGTTTCACCCCGGCGGCGTCGAGCCGCGGGGGGAGACCCATTTCAGGATCAAAATCGTCTCGGCGACTTTTTCAGGCCAAAGCCGGCTCGAGCGCCATCGCACGATCAATCATCTGGTCGCCGAGGAATTGCGCGCCGGTGTCCATGCGCTTGCCATTGAGGCCCGCGCGCCCGGCGAGGCGCCCCGGCGCTAGCCACGAAATTGCCTCAGGCAGGCGGAATATCAGGGCATGTTAGGAACGGGTTAGGAGTCAAAGGCTGAAGCTTCGCCGCAATAGTCCCGATTCGGGCAGGATGAGGTCGATGAGCGTGTTTTCGAGGCGCAGAGGATGGGCGAGCCTGATCGCCGCGGGGCTTGCCATTGCGGGCGGCATGCCGGCGGCCCATGCCGCGCCTTCGCTCGTGGCCGATCTTGTGACCGGCCATGTCATTTCCCACGAGGATGGCACGCGCCCCTGGTATCCCGCATCCCTGACCAAACTGATGACGGCCTATGTTGCGCTGAAAGCCGTGCGCGAGGGCCGCGTGACGATGGACACGCCTTTCGTCATGTCGGCGCGCGCTGCGCGTGTGGCGCCTTCCAAAATGGGATTTAATCCCGGCACGGAAGTGACGCTCGATAATGCGCTGAAAATGCTGATGGTGAAATCGGCGAATGACATTGCCATCATGATCGCCGAAGGCATTTCGGGATCGGTGGAAGGTTTTTCGGCAGAGATGAATGCGGCCGCACGCCAGATCGGCATGCGCCAATCGCATTTCCTCAATCCGCATGGATTGCATGAAGCCAACCATGTCAGTTCGGCGCGCGACATGGCCATGCTCGCACGCGCTTTGCACATGCAATTTCCCGAACGCGCCGATCTTTATGGAATCGGCGCCCTCAAACTCGGCGACCGGATCATGCCGACGCATAATGGCCTGATCGGCCGCTATCCCGGTGCGGACGGGATGAAGACCGGATTCGTCTGCGCCTCCGGTTTCAATGTCGTCGCCAGCGCCATTCGTGGTGGACGCCACATTGTCGTCGTGGTCATGGGCTCGCCCAATGCCAGATCACGCACGATCAAAGCCGCCAATCTTTTCGATGCAGGTTTTGCCTCATCCAGCTTTTTTCGTCCGACATTGCTCTCGGCCATGGCCGACCAGCCGGGACCGCCGCCCAATATGCGCGAGGATATTTGCGGCAAGAACAGGTCGCGCGTGGTGCAGGAAGACGATCTCGCCGTCATGACGCCGCAGCAGGGTGGCGAAGATAATGTGGCCGCTTTTTTCGCCAATGATGGGCGGGCATCAGGGCGCCAATTTGTCATGGGGCCGCGCCCCAATTTCGAACCGGTCGAGGTTTTTGTCGGCCGTAAATCTGGCTGGACGGGACCTGTGGCCCAAGCCATGCCTGCTGCTGTTGTTGTTGCAGGAGCTGCCGGCGCAGCAGCGCGATCCCTGACATCGCCACAACCGAACGTCGGGGCAACGGCGTCTCGCGCCATTGCGGTGAAAAGCACGAGCGACAAAAAGCCGGACCAGAAAGTGACATCGAGCAAGCCGACGCAGAAAAAGACGGCGGTGAAAACGAAGAAGCCGGAACAGAAAAAATCCGTCAAAAAGCCGGAGAAAAAGAAAGTTCCGGCCAAACCCGCCACACAGAACAAGGTCAAGACGCCATGAATGAGGGTCAGCCGGATTCCATTCTGACACGCCGTCCGCCGCCGCCCATTCCTGTTTCCATTCTCACCGGATTTCTCGGAGCGGGAAAAACAACGCTCCTCAATCGGCTTTTGCGCGATCCTGCCCTGTCCGACACTCTGGTTCTGATCAATGAATTTGGCGAGATCGGGCTCGACCATCTGCTGGTCGAGCGCGCCGATGGCGACATGATCCTGATGTCATCGGGTTGCCTGTGCTGCACGATTCGCGGCGATCTCGTTTCGACGCTGGAAGATCTTCTCAAGCGGCGGGACAATGGCCGCATCACGCCCTTCCAGCGCGTGCTGATCGAAACAACGGGCCTCGCCGATCCAGCTCCCGTTCTGCATACGATCATGTTCCACCCCTATCTCATGTTGCGCTACCGGCTGGAGGGTGTGATCACGCTGGTGGATGCGGTCAATGGCTCATCGACGCTCGATTCGCATGAGGAATCGGTGAAACAGGCCGCCGTGGCCGACAGGCTTGTTCTGTCAAAAACCGATCTTGTTTCCGATCGGGCCGTTTTGGAAAATCTCGAAGCGCGCCTGTCAGCGCTCAATCCGGCTGCGCTTATCTTTGAGGCACGTAACGTCTCGGCTGCGCAGCTTCTCGATGCCGGCCTCTACAATCCAGAAACAAAGGCGCCCGATGTTGCGCGCTGGCTGAATGCCGAGGCGGTCGAACATGCGCAATCGCACGGCCATCACCATCATCACGACCATCATGGGCACGATCATCACCATCATGGCCATGCTCACCATCATGATGTGAACCGCCATGATGCGCGCATCCGCGCCCATTGCCTGCGCTCCGACAAGCCGCTCGATCCACGCGGCTTCGATCTGTTCTTGAACATGCTGCGCGAGTTTCATGGGCCGAGCCTGTTGCGGGTCAAAGGCATTGTGGCGCTCTCGGATGATCTTTCGCGCCCGCTCGTCATTCATGGCGTGCAACATGTCTTTCATCCGCCGGTCCGCCTCGAGGCCTGGCCGGATGATGACCACACGACGCGGATCGTTTTTATTCTGAAAGATCTGACGGTCGATTTTGTCGAAAAGCTCTGGGCGGCTTTTGCCAATATTGCACGCACAGACACACCCGATCGCGACGCGCTCGAAAATAATCCGCTGGCGCCGGGATCAAAAAGCGGACTGTTCAGCTAGTCGCCGTCACGCAACAGGCGGCGGATGACCTTGCCGCTTGTCGTCAACGGCAATTCCTTGATGAAGGCAATCTCGCGCGGATATTCATGCGCCGACAAACGCTCACGCACAAAACCCTTGATCTCTTCGGCCAAAGCATCGGAGGGCGCATAGCCTTCTTTCAAAACAATAAAGGCTTTGACGATTTCCGTGCGCAAAGGATCTGGCTTGCCGACCGCAGCGCCGATCTGGACGGCGGGATGACGCAACAGGCAATCCTCGATTTCGCCGGGGCCGATGCGATAACCAGACGAGGTGATCACATCGTCATCGCGTCCAATGAAATGGACATAACCGTCGTTGTCCTGCCGCGCGAGATCGCCCGTCGTCATCCAGTCGCCAATGAATTTTTCGGCCGTTGCTTTGGGCTTTTTCCAATATTCGAGGAACATCACAGGATTGGGCCGGCGGATGGCCACCTGGCCCATTTCATCTGGCTCACACAGGCTGCCGTCGCCCCGAATGACGGCAACATCATGCCCCGGCACCGCGCGCCCGATCGCGCCGGCACGTGACACGCCAATGGCAGCACAAGATGCGAGCACAAGATTGCATTCGGTCTGCCCGTAAAATTCATTGATGGTCAGGCCGAAAGCCTCGCGTCCCCATTGATAGACTTCCGCACCCAATGATTCGCCGCCTGAGGCCAAGGTGCGCAGATCGAGACGGAATTTTTTGCGCGGCTCCGGGATGGCGCGCAACATGCGCAAAGCGGTTGGCGGAATGAAAGCATTGCGAACCTGCGCTTCATCGATCAATGCAAGGGCGGCTTCCGGATCGAAACGTTCAAACCGTCGCGCCACCACCGGGACGCCAAGATAGAGCGATGGCAGAAGGACATTCAGCAATCCGCCCGCCCAGGCCCAATCGGCCGGTGTCCACATGCGATCTCTCGCCTGTGGCAGAAATTCATGGGGAAATTGCACGCCGGGAATATGTCCGAGCAAGACGCGATGCCCATGCAGCGCTCCTTTCGCCTGGCCCGTTGTGCCCGATGTATAGATCATCATGGCCGGATCGTCGGCGGCCGTGTCGCGCGCTTCATGATCCGGCAATTCGCGCGCCATATCGGCCGCAAGATCGCGCACGCCGCCATCGGCTCCATCGGCGCTCCAGATCACGCGCAAATCCGGCAAGCGGGAAATGCTGCGGATTTTTGCAACACCGGCGGCATCCGTGACAAGGGCGGCGCATTGCGAATCGGTGAGCCGATATTCCAGAGCATCAACGCCAAACAAAGCCGCCAGCGGCAGGGCAATCGCACCGATTTTGTAAATGGCAATATGCGCAATCAGTGTCTCGGGCGATTGCGGCAGCAGCAAGCCGACACGCTCGCCGGCGCGCACACCCTGGCGCAGCATGGCATTGGCGAGCCTGTTGGAGGCCCGGCGAAGATCCTCATAGGAATGGGTGACAAGGCCGCCCGCCGTCCATTGGATCAGGGCCGGACGATTGGGCTCAAGACGGGCCCAAGCGTCGCAAATGGCGGTTCCTATATTGAACCGCTCGGGCACAGACCATTGAAAGTCACGGACCAAAGTCTCGTAAGCAGCGGCCGCGCGCAGCATGCGGACTTTTCCTCCCTTTGCCAATTTGTGGGCACCTTATGGGCGGGCCAACGGGCAGGCAAGCGCCCGCTCCGGGCCCGGCCGCCCCTTATATGTCTCAATTTTTGTAATCTATATTGCGAAAGATGAAATTCGTGTACTATCCATAGCCGAGTTCAAGCCATTTTTTTGGAGTTTCAAATGAAGCCTGCCGTCATTTTGGTCGGCGCCGACAAGGGGGGCGTTGGCAAGACCACGATTTCCCGGGCGATCCTCGATTATCTCGCTGCCAAGGGTATTTCCGCCCGCGCCTTCGACACCGAATCGCCGCGCGGCGCGCTTCACCGCTTTCACCCGCACGAGACCAATATCGTCGACATTACAGAAACCGCCGACCAGATGAAAATTCTGGACACGCTTTCGGGTTCGTCCGTGCGTGCGACCGTGATCGATGTCCGCGCCGGACAAATGTCGGAAACCCTGCGTGTGCTGGAGGATGTCGGCTTTCTGGATGCGGTCAAGGATGGCCAGATCACATTCATCGTTGTGCATGTGCTTGGGCCCTCGGTTTCCTCGCTGGGAGAGATTGCTGAAATCGCCCCCTTCATGGAGGATGCGAATTACTTCCTGGCCAAGAACCACATCAACGACACGACATTTTTCGAATGGGATCCGCAGACCTATGCATCCTATTTCGGCGATGTGAAATGCGCCGGCGAGATCACAATCCCCAAGCTCGATGAAATGGCCTACGAGCAGGTCGAGCTGAATGGCGTCCCGTTTGCGAGCTTCATTGCAGGCAAGCAGGGCTCCTTCGTTCTGCGTGGCTATGTGCGCACCTGGTTGCGCAATGTCTCGACAGAACTCGATTCCATTGGCCTGCACACGCTGGTTTCGCCCGAATTGCGACGCTGACTGGAAGCGACAAGGATCGCAGCATGAGCAGAATTCCTGCCTATATCGTTTGCTCCCCCTTCGCTCGATGCGGGGCCACGACGATTGCGCGGCTCCTTGCCGATTTCCATCTGCTTGAACAACGCCGGCTGACTTTGTTTGAGACAAACAGCCAGTCGCCGGCGCTGGAGAGCTGGTTTCCGGACATTTGCAATGTCGTCGATCTGATGACGACGCGCGGCCAGATGGACCTGTTCGATCAGATGATTTTTGCCGAACCGCAAACGCGGATCGCTGAAATATGTTCAGGCTATTACCGCGCGTTTTTCATGCAGGCGCGCGAGATCGGCTTCTTTGAGGAGGCTGAAAGCCGCGGCTATCATCCTGTCATTGTTTTTGTCAGCAATGGTTCGCATATTTCGGTCGAGGCCATGACGACGCTTCACACTTTATGGCCGAGCGTCACCAAAATTGTCGCAATCAATGAGGGGCTGGTGCGGCTGGGCAAAAATTTGCACGACCATCTGGCCGCTTTTCCGACGGAATTATCGTTTCAAATTCCTGCCCTTGAAGGGCTTGCGCGCCGCGAATTCGAGACGCCCGATTTTTCGATTTCCAATTTCTTCGTCTCGACGCCACCCGATGACATGTCGCTCGTTGTGCGAGCCGATCTGCGCAATTGGATGCGTCGCGTCTTCACGCAATTCCATAGTCATGAATTGCGGATGGCATTCGACAATGCGCGCTATTTGATGCGCGCCTGATCTTAGAGGTTGAGAGCCGAACGCAATTCGCGCAGCTGGTCGCGGCGCAATTGGGCAGCAGCGAGCTGCGCATCATTGGCTGCGTCTTCGACATCTTCTTCAGCCGCGCGCAATTCAGCATCGATTTTCGCAGCATCGAGTTCGGCGACCGGAATGGCCTGTTCGGCAAGAATGGTCAGACCCTTGGGCGACACGTCGGCAAAACCGCCGCGCACGAAGAGACGGCTGGATTTGCTGGCCGATTCGACAATCTCAACGACGCCGGGACGAATGGTCGACATGACCGGCCCATGATTGGCCAGGACTGTGAAGGCGCCCTCGGATCCGGGCACGACAACCTGCTCGACCTCACCGGAAAAGATGAGACGTTCGGGCGAGACGAGCTCGAAATGGAAAGCGGCCATAAACTATCTCCAACCGGGGCATGCAGACGGAGCGCGCCAATGCGCGCTCCGCATGATCTCAGTATCAGGCGGCTTCAGCGGCGAGACGCTGGGCCTTTTCAATCGCTTCCTCGATCGTGCCGACCATGTAGAAGGCGGCCTCGGGGAGGTGATCGTACTTGCCTTCGACCAGGCCTTTAAAACCCTTGATCGTGTCGGCGAGCGACACGAGCTTGCCGGGCGAGCCCGTGAAGATTTCCGCGACGTGGAACGGCTGCGACAGGAAGCGCTCGATCTTGCGGGCGCGCGCCACCGTCAGCTTGTCCTCTTCGG
>CAZHOK010000049.1:0-318 GCA_964534115.1 uncultured Beijerinckia sp. | reverse complement strand
TGCGCGAGGTCGAGTCGAGCGGATCGACCGCCGGATAAATGCCCTTTTCCGCAATCGAGCGCGACAGAACGGTCGTCGCGTCAAGATGGGCGAAGGACGTTGCCGGCGCCGGATCGGTCAAGTCGTCGGCCGGCACGTAAATGGCCTGCACCGAAGTGATCGAACCCTTGGTCGTGGTGGTGATGCGTTCCTGCAGCAGGCCCATGTCCGTGGCGAGCGTCGGCTGATAGCCCACCGCCGAAGGAATGCGGCCCAAGAGCGCGGACACTTCCGAGCCCGCCTGCGTGAAGCGGAAGATGTTGTCGACGAAGAAGAGCA
>CAZHOK010000048.1:0-19792 GCA_964534115.1 uncultured Beijerinckia sp. | reverse complement strand
GCCTGGGAAAAAGCCGAGAGAGCGGCCGCAGGGTACATTTGGCCGTGTCAGAATAATCTTGGCGATTGTTCCCAGCCTGTAGAGATCGGCTGCATATGTGGCGGCCATCCAGGTTTTTCCGGTGCCAGCCGGGCCAAGCACAAATACCTGCTCGGAAGTGCGCAGATGCCCGAGATATTCAGCCTGCTTCCTGTTTTTGGCGATGATGGGGGGCGGCAAGCGTTCAGCGCCAAATTTTTTCTTTTTCTTGCTCAGCTGAATGATCGTTGCATCCTCGATTTCACGCAGACGCCGCTTTTCCCGGTTTTTGGCCATTTCTGTTTTCCCAAAAAAAATGACCGGATGAAGCCATCCGGTCGAGCGAGAGCGAAGAAGCAAAAAAGAGGCAGGTGCGCCGGAAGCAAAAAAGAGGGGTGCCAAAGAAGCTACGCATGCAACCTGCAAGGAAGAGAGCCTTGAAAATATCTAAACTGATTCGTATGACATTTTGATTTCATGCGGGCCGGGTGGATCGTATCGCCCCCCCGAGTCTTTCTGGGGGGGGAAAAAATCAGGTCAATGCGCCTGTAATGGTATGACGAAAATCAAGCCCAACACCTCAACCCTCGGTGGCCGCGCCTCCCCGCAACCAAACACAAAACGCCCCGTGAGTGAAAACTCCGGGGCGTTTTGCTTTTGTCGGGCCGAAAAGGTGGCTTTGTCGGCGCAGATGCGATCAGTCGCTTGAAGGGCCTCGATGTCGAGCCGGAAATGCCAAGCTGTCTCGAAGATTCCCGCTGGCCAGCAAGGGATTACCCTGGATTGTGAATTGTTGACAATTGACCGTGGGCGCCGCTTTAGTGATACTTTGGAATATAATAACTTGGGGTTGGGGGCTGAGACGTGGCGAATGTCGTCATTATGGGTGCGGGGCTGATTGTCGCCGCTTTATATTGTTTTGCTGCCACCCAGATCCCCACCACTGCCGGCGATCCGATAGGGCCGCGGAGCTTTCCCTATCTCATCTCGATGGGCCTTCTCCTGTCCCTGGGCTGGATGGCTGTGGAGCAATTTGGCAAGCGTCGGCTGGCGCAGCAGGGCGATGAGACCGCGCTCGTGCAATGGCCCAAGCTCCATGTGATCGGCACGGTCATTCTCGGCACGGCGGTCTATTACCTGCTCATCGAGCCGCTTGGCTTTCCGCTCTCGACAAGTCTCTATCTCTTTGCGCTGTCCAGCCTTCTCGATGCCCGCCGTCTTGTCCTGAATGCGGTTGTCGCTCTGTGCTTCTCCGCCTCGCTCTATCTCCTGTTCACGCTCGTGCTGAAATCCAATCTTCCCATTGGCGCGATCTTCAGCTGAGGAGCGAGCGATATGAATGATTTTGCGCAAGTCCTCGCTGGTTTCAGCGTCAGCCTTCAGCCGATCAATCTGCTCTATACGTTTATCGGCGTTCTCATGGGCACGGCGATTGGTGTTTTGCCCGGCATCGGGCCCTCAGCCGCCATTGCTCTGCTGATCCCGATTTCATATGGGCTCGATCCGACGGCGGCCCTCATCATGATGGCGGGCGTTTATTATGGCGCTCAATATGGCGGCTCGGTCACGTCCATTCTCATCAATACGCCGGGCGAATCCTCATCCGTCATGACCGCGATCGAGGGCCATCAAATGGCCAAGAAGGGCAGGGCTGGCGCTGCCTTGGCCGTGTCGGCCTGGGGATCTTTCATCGGCGGGACGGCTGGCGTGATCGGCCTGACATTGCTTTCCGTGCCGCTGATGAAATTCGCTTTGAGCTTCGGCCCGGCAGAATATTTCATGGTCATGCTTGTGGCCCTCAGCGCAGTCTTCACGCTCTCGGGCGTGTCGCCCGCAAAGGGCATGTTCGCCACAATGCTGGGCCTCGTCATTGCAACCATCGGCACGGATCTGCAAACCGGCCAATTGCGTTTCACAATGGGCGTCATGTCGTTTCAGGACGGCATTGATTTCGTGATTGTGGTCGTGGGCCTGTTCGCAGTCGGCGAAGTGCTCATCGCGATTGAAGAATATTTCATGAAAAAGGGTGCGATGATCAAGCTCTCCGGAAGCTTGATGATGACGCGCGAAGAATGGCGCCGCTCGGTCATGCCCATCACGCGCGGCAGCATTCTGGGCTTCATTGTCGGCGTTCTGCCGGGTGCGGGGGCGACCATCGCCTCGTTGATGTCCTATTCGCTTGAGAAGAATCTCGCCAAACGGCCGGAAGATTTCGGCAAGGGCGCGATCGAGGGTGTGGCCGGTCCGGAAACGGCCAACAATGCCGCCAGTTCCGGCGCCATGGTTCCGCTCTTGTCACTGGGCGTGCCCGGCTCGGGATCGACCGCTGTCATGCTGGGCGCTTTTGTCATGTTTGGCATCCAGCCCGGCCCCATGCTTTTTGCAACAAGACCCGATGTCGTCTGGGGGCTCGTCAACAGCATGTATGTTGGAAACATCATGCTGCTCATTCTCAATCTGCCGCTGATCTTTCTTTTCGTCCGCTTGCTCTATGTCCCGACGGGTCTTTTGCTTCCCATCGTTCTCGTCCTGTCTGCAGTGGGTGTTTATGCGGTCAATAATGCCATTGAAGAACTCTATCTCTGCCTCTTCTTCGGCATTCTCGGCTATGTGTTCCGCAAGGTTGATATTCCCTTGGCTCCGCTGGTTCTGGCGCTTGTTCTGGGCAAGACGATGGAACAATCTTTCCGTCAGGCCATGACGATCTCGGACGGCAATCCAGCCGTTTTTGTGAAAAGTCATCTGGGTATGGGATTGGCGGCGATCGGTGTCGCCATCCTCCTTCTGACTCTCTATCGAACAATCTCCAAAAACAGGTCGCCCAAGCTCGGCCTGTCGTGAAAGCGCCGCCATTTTTCCAACGCATGTGAGGTCGGACATGATGAATATGAAGACGTCGACGAGCTGTCTTTCGCTCTGCTTGCTCGCATCTTTTCTGGCAACGGGCGCGCAGGCACAAAGCACCTGGCAGCCGCAGAAGCCTGTCGAGATTGTGGTGGGTTCCGCGCCTGGCGGCGGCAATGACAAGACGGGCCGCACCATCCAGAAAATCTGGGCCGATACCAAGTTGGTTGAGAGCGTTGTCCTCAACAAGGTCGGCGGCGGCGGTGCAATCTCCTATACTTATGTCAGCCAGAAAAACGATCCGCATGCGATTGGCGTCGCGCAGGCGAGCCTGTTGACCAATAATATTCTCGGCAATAGCCCGCTGCAGCTCGCCGATGTCACGCCGCTT
This sequence comes from uncultured Beijerinckia sp., assembly GCA_964534115.1. GTDB lineage: Bacteria > Pseudomonadota > Alphaproteobacteria > Rhizobiales > Beijerinckiaceae > Terripilifer. The sequence continues at coordinate 16,539 of CAZHOK010000048.1, read as the reverse complement.
GGCATGATTGGCGCCGAGCCTGTTGCTATTGCGGTCAGGGCCGATTCCAAGTTCAAGACGATGCGCGACATGCTTGAGCAGATCAAAGCCAATCCGGGATCGGTGAGCATTTCGGTGGGCAGTGCGCGCGGCGGCACCAATCATCTGGGTGTGGCTCTCGCGGCAAAGGCCTATGGCGCCGATCCAAAACGCCTGAAGATCCTTGTGTTCGGCGGCGGTGCGGAATCGGTCACCAATCTTCTTGGCGGTCATATCGATGCAATGGCCGGACTGATCAACAATGTCATCACGCATCATAATGCCGGCACGATGCGCGTGCTCTGCGTCACAGCCGAACAGCGCGCACCCTCGCTGCCGACTGCGCCGACCTGCAAGGAGCAGGGCATCAATGTCGTGGCGGAAAACTGGACCGTCCTGATTGGACCCAAATCGCTGCGGCCTGAGCAAGTCTCGACCTGGGAGCGTCTCATCAAGCAGATGACGGAAAACCCGCAGTGGGCCGCTTATCTGGATGCAAATGCCTGGTCGCCTGCCTACAAGAACGCGGCAGATACACGCAAATTCCTGCAGGAGGAATTTGTCGAGACGAGCGCCATGCTCGACGATATCGGCATGCTCAAGAAATAAAGCGGCAGTCACATGTCTCGCCGGGTCGCCTATGGCTGGACCCGGTGAGACATTGCGTTCTGCCTCATGAATCAAGCAAAGGGATGGATCTGGTGTCACAAGATCTCGTTTATATGAGCGCTGCGCAGCAATCGGCTGCGATCAAGAAGCGCGAAATTTCCCCCGTCGATCTTGTGCGGGCCAGTCTGGACCGGATTGAGCGCTATGACGGCAAATTGCGTGCCTGGATCTCCGTCGATGCAGAACGCGCCATGCGCCTTGCCAAACAGGCGGAAGATGAAATTGCCCGCGGTCATTATCGTGGCCCCATGCATGGTCTGCCTTACGGGGTGAAAGACCAGATGCATGCGCTGGGCTTCAAGACATCCTTGGGAACGCGCGTTCTGGATGAAAGCGAAATGGGTGCGCCCCATGACGCGACACTCGTCAAGCGTCTGTCGGATGCAGGCGCCATTCTTCTCGGCAAGCAGAATCTGCATGAATGGGGCAAAGGCGGCACAATCGATTTTCCTTACGGCCAGCCGCGCAATCCCTGGAACCCTGCGCATGATGCCTCAAGCTCATCGACGGGTTCGGGGATTGCGCCGGCTGCCGGCATGTGCAGTTTCTCGATTGGCGAAGATACAGGCGGCTCGGTGCGTGGACCCGCCTCCTGCAATGGCGTTGTCGGTCTGCGCCCGACATTCGGTCGTGTCAGCCGGCACGGCGGTGTGATGGCTGGCTATACAAGCGACACATTCGGGCCGCTGGCGCGTACAGTCACGGATATTGCACTGGTCATGCAGGCGATCAGCGGCCACGATCCTGCCGATGTTCTCTCCAGCCCGCGCCCCGTGCCCGATTTCACGCGCGATCTCTCATCCGATCTCAAGGGCATGAAGCTCGGCATCGTGCGCGAGATTGCCTATAGCGAATGGACCCATCCCGAAGTGCTCGCAGCCTTCGAGGCCGCGCTCGATGTGCTGCGCCAGCGCGGCGCGGTTATCGAAGAGATTTCGCTGCCGCTGGTGAAATGGGCCGTGCCGCTGCAGATGCTGACCACCGATGCCGATGTGGCCTCGTGGTTTCTCGCCAATTATCTGCGCGATCGCTATGACCGTTTCGATGAAGGCACGCGCTCACGTCTGGTCACGTCTTGCCTCATTCCGGCTGCCACCTATAGCCGCGCCATGCGCGCGCGAACGGTGGTGCGCGCGCAGGTTCTGGAGGCCATGCGCAAATATGACGCGCTGCTGACGCCAACCAATCTGACGCCGCCGCGCCTGATCGAAGAAGCGCAGGAAAATGTCTCCGATTCAGGCGACGTTTTGCCGAAGCTCATCAAACGGCGCATCGCACATTATCCCTTCAGCCTGTCGAATGTTCCGGCTCTGTCGGTTCCCTGCGGCTTTTCGAAAGCGGGCCTCCCGCTGGCGCTGCAGATTGCGTCGCGGCCGTTTGGCGAGCCGACGGCCTTCAAAGTGGCCCATGCCTATGAACAGGCCACCGAATGGCACAAGCGCCATCCCGATCTTGAAAAAACTTTATCCTAATTCAGGAGCCATTATCGTGCAGATCAATCGCGAACAAGTCCGTCTCCTGACGCAGATGCAAGGCATCAATGTTCCAGAAAATGAGCTGGATTCCATCGCCATTCGGCTGACGACCTGGCTGTCGGCGCTGGATGAGATCGAAAAGGAGATCGGGCCGCAAATCAATGCAGCCGAGCCGATCCCACCCGTCTATCCGCGCGAGGAATTCTGACAGCCTCTTTGCGAATAAAAAACCAATAGGAAAAGCCGCCCTTTTGGGGCGGCTTTTTTGTTGCTTGGAGCATGCTGCTATTTGGCGCTGGCTGCAATCTTGCGGACGCGATCAAAAACCTGCGGGCTGCTGGCGAGAACTCTCTCGATCACGTCGCTGATCTCCTTGCCGCTCTTGGGGTCGACATCGGCATTGACCTTTTTTGCAGCATCCAGAAACTCGCGATCCTTCATCAAAGCTTCGAAGGCTCGACGCCAAGCGTCGACGCGCTCGCTCGGCACTTCCGGCGGCAAGGTCAGCGACCAGCCGACGATCGATCCTGAATCGATCAATTCGATCATGCTGCGGTCGGCGGGATCCTTGACGAGATCAAGGACCAGGGGAACCTGCGGCAGATCGGGCGCCTTTGCTATGCCTGCTTGCGCGATCAGGTGAATCTTCTTGTCGCGGATCCAGTCAGCCTGGCCTGTCTTGATGCTTTCCCAGGAGCCGATGCGCGCCTGTACTTCTCCGCGCTCCATGGCCAGATGCATGGCGCCTGCGCCATCATAGCCAGTGATGGAGCGGAATTTCGTACCGAGCAAATCATTCATCGCCTGCGAGAGCACCGTGCCATGATGGCCCGGGCCGCTCGATGCCATAATGACCTCGCGCTGGCGCGACGCATCGAGCGAATCTGCGCCGGAGGCAGCCCATGTCATGACCACGGCGTAATATTGATTGACGCTGCCGATCCAATTGAACTTGCGCGCGTCATAGCGAACGCTGTCAGGCTGGACAACTTGCGCCAGCGCAATGTCCTTGAACAGCATGCCGACCGTGGTGCCGTCTTTCGGCGCAATATTGAACATGTGGTTGGTTGCAACAATACCGCCGGCTCCGGGCATGTGCTGGACGACAATTTTCGGATTGCCCGGCAAATGACGTGGGATGTAATCGGCAATCAATCGGCCATACAGGCCGTAGGTGCCGCCGGTGCCGAAGGACACAATCATATTGATACGTTTGTCGCGATAAAAATCGGCAACCGGATCGGCGAGAGCGCCGGATGTGCACAACAGGGCCGACAGAATGATCGCCGGCTTCGCAAAGAAATTCATAGCCTCCCCCGATTTATCCATTGGCCTCTAAGGACCGTGACCGGAGCCTATCCTGCGCGCGGGTTTTGAAAAGGCAGGATGTGGCTGATCTGGAGAACCTTTTCGTGAACAGGTCTGGGGCGGGTGGAGGCCTTTTGGCGCGGCTTCGACACTCAGCCTGGGCTGAAATCGCAAGCCGGGCTGGCCACCCTCAGGGGAGATGGATTGACAGGCTTGGGGCGCGCCTGCAGGATTGCCGAAAATAAAGAACTGGGGGAGGTGGCCCATGGACGGTGAAAAGCTCGTTGAGCGGCGTCCGATTGCTGCAATCGATCATGCAGCTGTTTTCTCAATGCGCAATCTGCCGCTGCTTGAGCAGGGCACGAGCTATGATCCTTTGGCGACGGCCGAGAATCTTTGGGCCGCCGTCAAGGTCTATGCCAGCGGCGGTGAGAATGCTCTTCATGCCCATGGCGGCGAAGATCACGCTTTCATCGTGCTTCAGGGCAAGGCGACCTTCACTTTCGCAGACGGGGCCTCAAAGGTCGTCCGCATGCATGAAGGAGTCATGATCCCCAAAAACGTACAATATAAGTTTGAGGCCGATGAGGCGGAAAATCTTGTCTTGTTGCGTGTCGGTGGCGGCGAACGCACGGTCAAGGGGCTGGATCATCTGACGCCGTTTGGCACGCCCAAGGATGTTGTGCAGCAAACGAAGTTTGGCGATGGGTCCGTGAAGGTCGGCACAGACGTTAAGAATGGCGAGACAGCCAAAAAGCGTGTCTATGCCCAAGGCAAGTTCTTTTCGCCCGATTGAGGCTCGCTCAGAACACTTAAAACCGTCGCTCCTGAGCGGCGCGCCCCGTGCCTGCAAGCGAGGAGACGCGCAAGAAGGGTCATCTGCATGAGCAAATTATTGGCCGTCTCATTATGTGTTGGCACTTTGGTCGCAAGTGCTACGGGTGCGCGCTCAAACGATGCGGAATTTTTCGCCGGAAAGAATGTCACGATCCTGATCGGATATGCTTCCGGCGGTACTTATGACGCAACAGCGAGATTGTTGGCGCGCCATATGGGCCGTCACATTGCCGGCAATCCGAATTTCCTGCCGCAGAATCTTCCCGGTGCTGGCGGAATCAAAGCCATTCTGAATCTCTACAGCGTTTCGCCGCGAGACGGCACGGCGCTCGGCATGCTGGCGCGCAGTTACGCCATTGAGCCGGCTTTCAACCCGCAGATGGCAAAATACGATCCGACCCGCTTTTCGCCAATTGGCAGCACCAGCAAGGAAGTGTCGGTCGGGGTTGTGTGGCACACGCGCGGTGTTAAATCTTTGGATGAGTTGCAAACACAACAGATCACAGTGGGTGCAACCGGCATTATTGACGATACGGGGCGCTTTCCGACCCTTGTCCGCAATCTGACAGGCGCAAAAATCAAAGTCGTCACGGGTTATCCCGGTGGCAATGATGTCACCATGGCAATGGAGCGAGGTGAAGTCGATGCGCGCTTTGGCTGGTCATGGGGGAGCCTCAAGAGCCGCTCAAAAGTCTGGCTCGACGAGAAAAAGATCAATGTCCTGATTCAAATGGCGCTGCAAAAGGCCTCAGATCTGCCAGATGTTCCCCTGATCATGGATTTTGCAAAGACCGATCTCGACAAGAAAGCACTGGAATTGCTTTTTTCGCCGCAAATCGGCGCTTGGCCTTTGATTGCGCCCCCCGATGTCCCGAAGGAGCGTATCGCCATTCTTCGTCGCGCCTTCGATGCCACTGTGAAAGATCCGGCTTTCCTGGCCGATGCAGAAAAAATTCAGATTGAGGTCGATCCCGTATCCGGCGAGATCATGCAGCAAGTCGTCGCCCGGATCGCGACATTCGACCGATCCGTGATCGATCGCGCAATCGCGCTCACAGAGGCCAAATAAATATCAAGAAAAAGGGTGGGCACATGAGTCAGCGGCAGATGCACCTCGGCGTATATGCGGTTGGAACCGGCAATCACATTGCCGGCTGGCGTTATCCGGGCGCCATGACAAGCGGCGAGAATCTGGAAAACTTCAAAAAGATTGCAGCCTCCTGCGAGAGGGGCAAGCTCGACTTTCTTTTCGTCGGCGACAGTCTTGCCTTTCTGCCTGAAGGGCATCCGGGCCAAGTCACACGTTTCGAGCCGACGACGCTTCTCTCAGCACTCTCCACCGTCACCACGCATGTCGGTCTCATCGGCACCGCCTCCACCACCTATAGCGAGCCCTATAATATTGCGCGGCAATTTGCGTCGCTCGATCATCTGAGCGGTGGCCGTGCCCGCTGGAATGTCGTCACCTCCACTTTGCCCGAGGCCGCTGAAAATTTTGGCCGCGAAATGGTCGAACATGGTCAGCGCTACGAGATCGCTGCCGAATTCGTCGAGGTCGTTCAAGGCTTGTGGGATTCTTGGGAAGATGGCGCCCGTGTCGTCAACAAGGAAACCGGAGAATATTACGACCTCAGCAAGGTGCATGCGCTCGACCACAAGGGAAAATTCTATTCGGTGAAGGGTCCGCTCAATATGACCCGCACACCGCAGGGCCGGCCCGTCATTGTGCAGGCAGGTTCTTCAGAAAGCGGCCAGGCGCTGGCAGGGCGCATTGCGGAAGTCGTCTTCACCGTTCAGCTCGAACTGGATGTGGCCTGCGAATATTACGCCAATATCAAGAAACATGCTGTTGCCGCTGGCCGTCGTCCTGAACATTGCAACATTCTGCCCGGCATGGTTCCGATTGTCGGTCGAACGGATGAGGAGGCGCAGGCCAAGCTTGCCCATCTCATGACTTACGTGGATTCCTCAAGCGCCATGCGGACCATGTCTCGCCGTTTCGGCCATGACATGTCCCAATATCCGCTCGATGGGCCCGTTCCGGATCTGCCCGTGTCCAATCTCAAACAAGGCTACAGCACGGTTGCTTCCGCCAAGGCAAAGAGACTGGGTTACAAGCTTCGCGATATTTACAATGAGATTGCCATTGCGCGCGGCTATCTTCTGGCGTGCGGAAGTCCGACAACGGTCGCCGATCTGATGCAGGAATGGTTTGAGGCCGGCGCCATGGATGGTTTCGTCCTGCTTCCCGCGCATTTCCCCGAAGCTTTCGATGATTTCATCGATCTCGTCATTCCGGAATTGCAGAGACGCGGCCTGTTCCGAAAAGAATATCAGGGCACCACTTTGCGCGAGCATCTCGGTCTGCCAAAACCGGAAAACAGGCATAAGCGCAGCTGAAGCGCGTGACAAAACGCCCCGAGAGTGAAAACTCCGGGGCGTTTTTTCCTCGAGATTCTTCAGCTCTGATTATCCTGGCGAAAACATCGGGAAGCTGACGCCCAGAGACCACGCCAAGATCAGGCCAAGTCCGATCCCTGCAGTTATGGGCGACATTATACGCCGTGCCACGAACCCGCCCATCGTTCCGAAAATAACAAAGAACAGCAGCACGACCGGGATGATCATCAGCAAAAAGAACAGCCGCTGGAAGTCAAACAGGACAGCTGCGCCCAATGACGCCAGAAAGGCGCCGCGCGACAGAAAGATGCGCCAATAGGGCGCTCTTCCACCCTCGGCTGTCAGGGCATCGGCGATCATATAGGGCAAGGCTCCAATGGCGATGACGGCGATCGCTTGCGCGCGGGCGCCATTCGGCATGAAAGACGCCACATAACGATCCAGCGCAAAACCGAAAACGAAAATGCCGTAAGCAGCAAGGGCTGCTGCTGACATCCATGCGACCGGTTTCAGCTTGACTCCATTCCACGCCAATATGCCGAGCGAGATGATCCCAAAGACAAACAGATGAACTGCCAGATAATCGGCCACCAGGATTGGCAGGAAGCGCGTATCGAAAAGGGCCAGAAGGGGCGGCGTGAATATGGCCGGCACAAGGCTGGCAAGCAGAAATAAACGAGGCGGCAGAAGTGTTGCTGGCGCGTCCATGCGCGGCAAGAGCGCAGACATCGGCCAAGCCAGAAGAAGGATCCCGGTCAGCAGGATTGCAATCCAGCCTCCGGTCGCAGCGACCGGCGACGTGCTTGAGCGAGCGAAAACATCATCCAGCCAATCGCGCGCCTCGCGCATGGCCTGCGGCGAATAGAGCACGCCGACATGCTCGACATGAGGGGCCACAAAAGTGCGTCGACGGCTGGTGCTGGAAGTGTCGGTGACAGTTTCGCCCTCTTGCGCCGATGGATTGGTGAGCTGGGCCATGCGCAAGGCATTTTTGCGCAGGAAGGATTCCCATTCTCCAGAGATCATCAAGAGATTGCGGGGTTCCGATTTCGTCACAGCTTCGGAGAACATGGAAATGGTCACGGTCGCTGCCACGCGCTGGTTTTCGACAGCTTCGCGCACGAGAATATCCGACGCCATGGAATGGCCGAGAAGCGCGACACGGCCATCGACGGACGGCAATGCCAGTGCAGCGTCAATGACGCGTGCAACTTCGCGCCTCAAAATTTGTGTCGTGCCGTCCACATGCGTCACATCGCCGGTCATGGGTGTGGGGTTGCGGCCATGTCCCTCAAAATCAAAAGAGACGGCAACATATCCAGCCTGTGCCAGCGTCAGGGCATAGGCCTCCATGAGCTGGCGCGATCCGGCAAAGCCATGGGCGATGACGACAGCTGGCGCCTTGGGGGCGTCTGCAAGCCGATAGATTGTTGCCGGTGTTGAGCCCACAGCAAGAGGTGCGATTGCGATTCCAGAGCGTGCCTGTTCAAGATTCCAGACGCCTGCGGCACAGAGTAAAAGCCCCGCAATTGCTGCCAGAAGACGCGAATGAAATGCGCGCACATTGCCTCCCGAACAAAAGATGGTTGGCTTTACGATCCGGCAAACATCCGCAGGGCTACAGCGCTTGCCATCATGCCGAGCACGTAAAGCGGCACGCCAAAGCCGCTATACCAATAGGCATCCTTGATCGGATCGCGCAGCAGTTTTTTCATCATGAGCAATTGCCCAAGGAGCAGCAGGGTGACAATGCCGGCCTGCCAATATTGCCCCCAACCTGCCAGGAGCCCGATGACGATCACCTGCGGCACGACCATAATGGCGCTTGCAACAAGCGCGGCGCGCTCTGCGCCCAAAAGGACAGGCAGTGAATTGATCCCCATTTCGCGATCGCCCTTGATCGCCTTGAAATCGTTCAGCGTCATAATGCCGTGGGCGCCCGCGCCATAAAGCGCTGCCACAATCAGGATTTGCAGGGGTGGAAGAGATCCGCCCAGCATGGCGGCAGCACCGGTGATCCACGACAGGCTTTCATAAGAAAAACCGCATGCGGCATTTCCCAGCCAGCCATTGCGCTTCAGGCGAAAGGGCGGCGCGCTATAGGCCCAGGCGCGGATGAGCCCTGCAATGGTTGCCACCATGACCCAGAGGCCGAGCGTCGCGGCGACGAGCAATGAGAGAAGGCTCCAGATGCCCGCAATATAAAGCCCCCACTTGCCGGGTATGCGGCCGGAGGGAATAGGTCTGTCGGGTTCATTGATCGCGTCGACATGACGGTCGTGCCAATCGTTGATCGCCTGGCTCATGGCGCAGACCAGAGGGCCGGCCAGGATCATGCCTGCCAGAATAATGTACCAATTCGCCAACAAGGGCGCCCCGGACGAGACGACGCCGCAGGCAAAGGCCCACATGGGCGGAAACCAGGTGATGGGTTTCAGCAATTCGAGCACGGCTAAAGGCTTGGGGTAGGTCGATGCTGCTTGTGCCGTAGCCAGATTCGTCGGGTCAGTTTTCAAAAGGTCGGTTCCATGAGTCCGCAATCGTTGCGTCCCGGCTCAGATCTGTCAGATGCGGGCGCAGCTTTGCCCAATTTGAACAATTGATGAGTGGGGCGCAATGCCGTTTTGGATGATCCTGTTTGCTTTCCAATCAGGCCTGCCGGCCAGATATGTCCTGAAACGTCGGGAGCGCGATCACAATTCGCGACCGATTTTGCGGTCGAGCGAGAACGGGCCGCCGCCGCGCAAGGCTATGGCGAAGAGAACGACACCCCAAAGCAATGTGAATTCATAGCCGCGTGCCGTCCAGCTGTAACCGTTCCCCCAATAAATATAAAAGGTCAGCACGGCCATTTCGATCGCTGCTGCCGCGGCAAAGAAACGCGTGAACAGGCCGAGTGCAATGCAGAGGCCGCCAACAAATTCGATCGTCATCAGCAGGAAGGTGATCTCTGCACCGATCGATGCCAGTTCGGGCAATCTTTGCATCAGTTCATTGGGGCCGCGCGTGCGGCCAATTTTGCCCCAGCCATGCAAGGCGAGAAGCAGGCCTGCGCCGCATCTTATCAGCACCCATGAGAATGGGATCGAGAGATTGTAAAAGGGTTTGAGCGCAGGGATGACGAGTTTGGGATCGCGAATTTCCATACGCTCCATCTTTTCCGCTGGGGCTGGCGTCCAGACTTGGCGTCAGCCTGATGAATCATTCAGCCACGAGCCGTCGGGCCGCCTCGATCGTGGCAGGAGAGGCCGCGTAAATTCTTCGCACCACCTCTTCCGCCTCTGCTGCCGACCTTGGTGTGACCGGCAGACGTTGCTTTGTGGCTTCCGAAATGAATTGCGGATCTTTGACCATCTGGTCGAATGCCGTGCGGATGATTTTCATCCGCTCCGCTGGCACAGCAGCCGACATGATGAATGGTCGGCCGAGCTCGACGGAGGCGACCAGGAATTTGATGATCTCGGCTGCTTCCGGCGTCGGCGCAATATCGACGGCATAGGGCACGTCATTGGGCAGGTCCGGCGGCTGGATTGCGGCTGTCCGGAGGATCGGAAAGATTTTCTTCCCCTCGATCCATTCTTGCGGCACGGCTCCCCATGAACCGCAATCGCCATCCAGTTCGCCGCGCTCAGTGGCGAGCCGCAATTCGGCGCTGCCGGGATAGCCGGCAACTTGCTTCAATTTGACATTGAAGAGCTTGCTCATGATCCGCTGCGTCACATCATTCGCCGTGCCGACATTCGTCAGGCCCATAATGATGAGCGGGGCTTTCTGTGCTTCGGCCAGCGTTTTGATGCCTTTGGCGTGAAACATGTAGCAGACGGAAATATCCATCCCGATACTGCCGACCCAATTATATTTCGTGAAATCGACCCGCACCTTGTCGGGCATGAGTTTAGACTCGCCAATCAGGCCGAAATTGAAAATCGTCATCACAGTGCCGTCGCGCGCGGCATTGAGATCGAGATATTGAACAGCACGCTGGCTGGAGGCGCCCGGCATATTGCTGACGATGACGTCGGGTGTGCCGGGAATGAAGCGGCCGATATGTCTGGCCAGCAGGCGTCCATTGGCATCGAAACCGCCGCCCGGCGTATTGCCGACCACAACAGTAATGGTTTTGCCTTTGTAGAAATCCTGCGCCTGTGCCGCGCCAGCCGACAGGCCGCAAGCCAAGGCAATGCCGAGTGCCATCCATGCGCGACGCATGCTCTCCTCCCATTTTGGCCTCAGCCGATTTTTCTGCGGCCGATGGTTCTTTTGAGGAAAAATGTGCCTTGTTTTTGCGCTCCTGACAAGTTTGCCTGCGGCCTCTGGAGCCTTCGTTTGAAGGCTCTCGCAAGCGCCTGTCTCCGGGATATTCCCAGCCAAACGGTCTCAGTGGATTTGCGGTCGAAGGATCCCTTCTCGCCCCAGGGAAGCATCAGTCTGGCTTGTTTGACGGGTCTTTCCCTGCCGGGAACCAAGAATTGATCCCCTCATGGGCTGGCCTCACTCTTGATCCTCGTCCGTGGATCGTCCATCACGGCAAAACAAACATTTCGATGACACCCCGATGGGATGGATGAAACCAAATGATGACCTTTTCTCGTCGCAGCGCACTTCAGGCTACATTGGCAATGGGCGCTCTTGCGGCCACGCGCTCGGATCTGCTGGCCCAGGCCTTTCCCGCCCGGCCCATCCGCGTCATTGTCCCCCTTGCTGCTTCGGGGGCGACCGATGTCGCCTTGCGCATGGTTCTGGACGAGATGGGGCGCGATCTGCGGCAATCTTTTGTCGTTGAAAACCAGCCTGGCGCGTCAGGCATGATCGGCATGCGTACGGGCGCACGCGCTGTGCCCGATGGCTATACAATCCTCGGTGTCAACGACAGCATCATGACCATGCTGCCCACGATGAAGGATGATGTCGGCTATGATCCGGTGGCCGATTTTGCGCCGATCACGCAAGTCGTGCGGATCAATTTCGCTCTGATCGCGCATCCTTCCTTCCCGGCCAATAATGTCCAGGAGCTGATTGCCATGGCGAAGGCAAAGCCGGGTGCGATCGACTATGGATCGGGCGGCCTTGGCAGCCCGCAGCATGTTTCCATGGAATTGCTGATGCATGCCACGGGGATCAAGCTCAATCACGTTCCTTACCGCGGCGTTGCGCAAGCCTTCAACGATGTGGTGGGCGGACATGTCCCGCTGATGATTACCGGCCTTCCGGCGCCCAATGAATTGATCAACACGGGCAAATTGAAGCTGCTGGGCATTACCTCGGCCGCGCGCTCGGCCGTATTCCCGAATCAGCCGACCATTTCTGAGCAGGGCGTTGCGGGCTACGATTTCACCACTTACGCCGCTCTGGTTGCTCCGGCCAAAACGCCTGCTGCCATTGTCGAACAGCTTCATCAGTCCGCGATCAAAGCCATGCAGATGCCAGCCATTCAGAAAAGGCTGACCGAGATGGGATTTGAGGTCATCGCCAATAGTTCGGCAGATTTTGCCGCTGTGCTGAAAGAGGGCATCGAGAAATATAGCGCCTTGTCAAAAGTGGCGAATATTCGTCTGTGAATGATCGGGGCGCAGGTCGAAAACATGATCTGCGCCCCGATTTCTTCCCGAAGAGATTCTTGGGTGGTGCCATCCATCGGTGAGCGCATTTGAGGGCCGGAAAACGCCCGCGAACTCAGTCAATCGCTTGACGGTTCGCTTCAGTTTTTGAGCAGAATATTGTGCACCTTTGAGGCAAAAGCCTCGATGTTGAAGGGCTTGCTGATCACGCCCATGCCGATCTCTTTCAGCTCCGTGCGGACCATGGCCTGTTCTGCATAGCCCGTCACAAACAAAACTTTCAACGAGGGGCGATATTGTCGCGCGGCATCTGCCAATTGCCGCCCATTTATGCCCCCCGGCAGGCCGACATCCGAAACAAGCAGGTCGATCCTGGTTGAAGATTGAATGTGATGCAGGGCTGAAAGGCCATTCTCTGCCTGAATGATCTGATAGCCGTTTTCAACGAGTATATCGGCCATAACCTGGCGAACCGCGGGCTCATCTTCAACCAGAAGAATGACCAGGCCGGGTTCTGCCTGAATGGATTGGGCTGTCGGAACGCTCTCCTGTGCAGCGCCTTCAGATCCCAGGAAACGGGGAAGATATATTGCAACCGTTGTCCCATGTCCTTGCGAACTGTTGAGCAAGACATGCCCCCCTGATTGCTGGACAAAACCATAAATCATGGAAAGGCCGAGACCTGTGCCTTGTCCGATCGGCTTTGTTGTGAAAAATGGATCGAAGGCGCGTTCAATCACAGATGCGGACATTCCTTGCCCGGTATCCTTCACAAAAAGTGCCGTATATTCGCCATTCGGGATGCGGCCGTAAAGATTCTCGGCCTGGGATGAGCGCCAATCGGTGACAATGCTGTTGCATGTTTCAATGCGAATGACGCCGGAATCCGGCATGGCATCGCGGGCATTGATGATCAGATTGAGAATGGCGTTTTCGAGTTGATTGGGATCGCACAGAGTGGGCCAGAGATCGGGCGCCAAATCGGCCTCTACCTTGATGCCGGGCCCCAGAGTGTGAACGAAGATTTCCTGCATTCCCTCGATCAGCTGATTGACCGATGTGGGCTTCGGCTCAAGCGTTTGTCGACGCGAGAATGCCAGCAAACGGTGGGTTAATGCTGCAGCCCGCTCGACAGATGCCGTTGCGGCGTCAAGATATTGGGTGACTTCCGATACTCGTCCCTGGCTGATGCGTTTGCTCATCAATTGGAGGCTGCCTGAAATAATGGCGAGAAGATTGTTGAAGTCATGCGCCAATCCGCCGGTCAATTGGCCCACGGCCTCCATTTTCATCGATTGACGCAGTGCTTCTTCGACTTTGGAGCGATCAACCGCTTCGGCCTGAAGCTTTTCATTGGCCTGGGTTAGCTCACGGGTCCGGGCAGCAACAGTTTCCTGAAGTTCCAGTCGGAGTTGGGTTTCATGTTCGCGCATCTCTTTGGCAAGGCGAATGCGGTCGACTGCAGCTGCAATCAAATTGGCGTAGCTTCGCAAAAACAGAGTATCGGATTCGGTAAATTCCCGCGGAACCCGGCTATCGACCTGGAAGACACCGAAAGGTGGACGATTATGGCCGCCAATAATGATGACATTGGCAACAGCCTGAACACCATGTTCGATCAGGAATGGCGGATATTTGAAGCGCTTTTCCTCGAAAATATTTGGTGAGATCATGGGTTCGCCCGTGCGCAGGCAATGACCCTCCGATGTATATTCGTCAGCCATGATGGTGGCGATCCCAATAATATTCGGCTTCCAGCCAACGCCGGCACGCACAATAAGTGTTTTCCCGTCTTGCTGAAGTTCAACGACCTTGGCCAGATCGGTTCCCAGAACTTCCCGTGCAAGATGACAGGCCTCGGTCAAGATTTCATCGAGATTATCTGACTTCAGCGCGAGTTCACCGAACCGGACCAAGCCAATTTCCTGCTTGCGACGATGTGCAGTCGAGGCCCTGTTCTTGAACATTGCTGAACTTTTCAAAAAATTGCGGCTCTTTTCTTAATATGTCCTGAGCGCTCCCAGGTTCCATTTTTCCGCAATTTTGGTCGCCGCTTTGTCAAATCGATAAGCAAAGCTGACGCTTTCTCCCGTGTGTGCGCGGTTTTCAATCATCATGTGCTGCTTAAAAACAAAAAATCCGCAGCGAGAAAACGATCAGGATCTGACCTCGAGATTGATCATCTCCTGCAATCGTCCGGACAGAAACGCAGATATGTTTTGATGGATCTGATCGATACTGTCTTCTGGATAGGTATCGTAAAATCCGCCAAGATGCGGGGTGATGATCAGATTTGGTGTGTCCCAGAGGGGATCGTCTGAAGGCAATGGCTCTTTGTGAACCGTATCGAGTGCGGCTCCGCCGAGATGGCCTGAATGGAGTGCCGCCATCAATGCTTTCTCGTCGATAATGCCGCCGCGGGCAATATTGACGATAAAGGCACCGCGCTTCATGGCGCCGATCGTTTCGGCATCGATCATGTGATGCGTTGTCTCGTCATAGGGCACGAGCAAGATCAGGAAATCCAGATCCGCAACCGATGTCTTGAGGTTGTCGCGCGGCGCCCAGGAGGAAAATCCCGGCACATTGCGGGCAGTGCGCGAAATGCCCACCACATGCATGCCCAGTGCATGAAGGCGCGGTGCAAGTGCCTCGGCGATCAGGCCGACACCCAAAATGCCCGCGCGTTTTCCTTGCAGAAGGCTGGCGCGAAACCGATCCCATTGATGCTTGTCATGTGCGCGGATGGAGCGTGGATAATTGCGCGCCAATGCCAGCATGTGCAAAATTGCTATTTCCGAGAGGGGTGCGCCGTGGATGCCGCGCGTGGATGTCACGACAACATGTTTTTGCAGGCCCTCACGATCGATAATTCCGTCAACGCCGGTGCCCAAAGCATGGACCCAGCGCAGCTTTTTTGCATTGACAAAAATATCCTCTTTCACGGCCACGCCAAAGACCATGAAGATTTCAGCATCTGCAATGCGCTCTGCGGCCTCTTTCAGGCTGGCGACCGTTGTGACCCTGAGGTCGGGAAAACGTGCGAGAATGAGTTTCTCGAAGCTGAAACGGATTTTTTCTTCCCAGGGAAGAAGAATGAGGATGGAAGGTAAAGCGTTGGTCATCTTGCAAATCCGTCACTTATTGGGCGTCGAAGCCAATATCTGCCATCACCTTACCCATAAAGATATTTCATCGCGCAGAAAACAGCGCCCTTCATTTGCAGCTTGCGCATGCAAATGGGTGCAATGCTTCTGAAATTTGCAAACTTGCAGCCCAAGGAAAATCCTAGCCCGGTTTGCGACCCCAGAAAACTTCCACCCCTTTCCAGAGAAAGGTTCCGGGCTTTTCGACGATCCCCGAAAAGGCTTCCAGCAATTGTTCGGGTGTGTAGTAGGGAAATTTTTCAATATCCCAGCCCATGCGTGCGAAGATTTTCTCCACCCAGGCCTCGATATGAATATCGATACTGGCTGACGTCAGAATATTGGGTCCAAGCATGATTTCTGCAAGCACAATGGATCGGCCGGGCTTGAGAATGCGGGTCAATTCGCGCGCAGTCTCGAACCAGTCATCTGTGTGCTGGACGGCCTGCAACACGGCAATTGCATCATAATATGCGTCCGGGACATTTTCCGTATAAGTCCATTTCCAGGTCGCCAATTGCCCGCCGCGCCCGACAATTCCTTCCATATAAGCGCCGCGCGCTTTGGCTGTAATGTCGATCACGTCGATTTCGCCTTGCCCGTTCATGCGCTCCTGCATGTCGGATGGAAAGCCGCAGACTTCGACACATTCGCCGATGATCAGAACTTTATCGCCGGGCTTGAGAGCAAGCTTGTCATAGATCATGTCGCGGATGACGCCGGCCTTCTCGCGCCACATATAGGGAAGCGTGCCAAACAGCATGGCGCGACCCCATCTGGCCTGCTCTTTGCGATCGAGCACACTGTCGCCGAGGATAGCGGTCTCGGCCGGCCCCATATAATCCCAAGGGTTCTTTTTGCCGTCCGTCATATCCATCTCCCCAGCGCCTCTGGCCTGAATGGTTTCGATGCCATTTCAATATTGAACATCATTTTAAAAATGCGCGATTGCAAGTCACTCTTGTAGGAGTGTGGAGCAAAAAAACGCCCCGGAAACATTCCGGGGCGTTTTCCATGATCGGGGATCGATCAACGTCCCATCAGGGTGATCGCAATCTGTCTCAGCCTTGCAACTTCCTGCTCGAGCGCGATGACATCGCTTTCCATGCCGTTCTGTTGGGCCTGGCT
>CAZHOK010000047.1:667-19801 GCA_964534115.1 uncultured Beijerinckia sp. | reverse complement strand
TTTTTTCTTGGTCGAGGTTTCAATAATGGTCGGGCAGGCGCGACCGCCAAACAGAAGCGATGTCGTATCGCTCTTGGGATCGCAACCGATCAGCAGGACGCGCTTGCCCTGCTGGGCCATCATGTAGGAGAGGTTGGCGAGCGTGAAGCTCTTGCCAATTCCGCCCTTGCCATAAATGGCAATGATCTGGGTTTCTTTCTTGACCGGTCCGGTCGCAGGCGCATCGGGCTCGATGGCTGCTTCTTCACGCAGAGCGCGATCGACTGCGCTTTGCAACATGGCTCCGGCTGATGGTCCGTGTGTCGCGTTCATGAGCATGTCCTCCAGTCGAGCACCATCTTTAAGCAGGACGGATCTTCGAAAGCCGTGCGATAGGCTTCGTCGGCACTGGCCGCATCGCGGCAATGCGTGATCAATCCGTCGAGCGTCAGCTTTTTTTGTGCTATGAGCTCCTGCACAGCAGCCAGATCTTCCGGCTGCCATTCCGCCGCAACTCGCAAGCGCGCTTCGCGCATGAAAGCCGGTACGAAACTGAAATTCGGGCGTTGATCGTAAAAGCCCGCAAGAACGATTTCGCCGCGCGGAGCAAGCCGCATCAGCAATTCGTCAAGAATGTCTGCATCGCCGCTGACGTCGTAAATCGCGCGATAATCGCGGCGCTCGTCTTCGGCAGGATCGATGACCCGATAATTTTGCGCGCCGCTGCGACGCTGCGGATTGCGCTCCCAGACAGTCGGCGCTGCATGGCCATTGGCAATCGTCAGGCGGGCAAGCAGGCGCCCGAGTGCACCATGTCCGACGATCAGTTCAGGCGCATGTGCATCGCGTGCAGCCAGAGCATGTTGCGCTGTTGCAGCCAGTGCGAGCAGCACAGCCTCTTGCGCATCCGTTTGTTCATTCACTTTCGTCACGCGCCGCGCCGGCGTGATGACGCGCCGTGCCGCGCCGCCGAACAGGCCACGCACATCGCGATAGCAATTGGCGCCGGGGACAAAAACTGTCTCGCCGATTCGTGCGCGCGCGCCTGCGCCTGCATCGACCACACGGCCGACAGATTCGTAACCGGGAACCAGAGGATATCCCATGCCGGGGAAAGGCGGCATCCGCCCGCTCCAGAGCAATCGCTCTGTGCCGGCACTCACACCGCTGAATTGAACATCCACAACGACATCATCATCGCCCGGGGCGGTGAGGCCAACCCGGTCGAGTTCGAGCTCTCTTGGAGCCCTCATGACTATGGCGAGCGTGTTCATGTGGATGGGCACTCGCGGCCGGTCGGGACTGACCAGCTCTCGTTTGTCAGTAAAACATGACAAAATTAGGTGTCAAGAAAACTTTACTATCGGATTGCGTCAATCACGCTTGCCAACATCGGCCGGGGCGTGCGCAAACGACGGACCTGCCGGAAGCCGGCCTTTTGCAGCATGGCCTCGATCTCATCGGCGCCACGCGGCCGGCCAGAGCCCATAGCCATGAGGTAAAAGCCAAAATAGGCCTCGCCCATCGCCTCGCTCCCGGCAATTCCGGCCATGGGTTCGGCCACGATCAACCGTCCCCCGGCGGGCAGGAAACGGGCGATTCGGTTGAGAAGGGCCTGGGCCGCGCCATCATCATGATCGTGGAGAACCCTGACGAGGCTCATGGCATCAGCCCCCTCAGGCAGGGGATCGGTGTGGAAATTGCCGCCGATTCCCTTGGCCCGGCCAATCAGCCCCAGCTGTTCGAACCGCGCCTGGGCGCGGGCAGCCACGGGCGGCAGATCGAAAGTCACGACGCCAAGCTCCGGCCAGCGCTGTGCAGCCTCGGCGGCGAAAGCTCCCTCCCCGCCGCCAATATCGACGAGGCGGCGCACACCGGCCAACGAGATCGTGTCGAGGACGTCGCGACGCACCAAAGTCTGGGATTGCGTCATCAGCTGGCTGTAGGAGGCGACCTCCGAATCGCTCACGCCATCGCGCGCGCCATTGCGCGCATAGGCCCAGAAACGCGACAGGCTCGTTGGCCCGCCCTCGCCTTTCAGCATGGCAACGGGATCGACCAGATCGGCATAAAGCAGCTTGTGATGACGCACCATCGACAAGGCGCCCGCATTGCCCAAAAGCGCTGCCCCATGCGGGCCAAGACCGAAGCAACCGCCGTCGCGCTTTTCAAGCAAGCCAAGCGCCGATGCTGCGCGCAGCAGACGCAAGGCGCCCTCTTCCGGCAAGCCGGTCAAACGCTGTACATCGGCAAGACTGCGCGGGCCTGCGCGCAAATGTTCGAACAGATCGAGTTCGACACAGGCATGGAGAATTTGCGAATAGACAAAGCCGGCAGCGAGATCGAACACCTGCTGTGCGCGTCGCGACGTAATGGGGCGCGTCAGCGGAAAACGCGCTGCAAAGGCCTGAAAGCGCGGGCTTGCAAGAAGATCATTGCGCCAGTCGCGCCAGTTTCGCACGGCTTTTCTCGCTTCAGGCCGCAGCCTGCGCAATATCGGCGGGCAGGAAATGGCTGGCCTGATGGCGGATCAGGGCACGCAATTCAGCCGCACGCGTGCAAGCGGGAATGGACTCGACCGCCAGATCGACAAGATCGTTCAATCGCGTCACCGCGCCGCGCAGGCCAAGTTCCCGGCATGCGCTGGGGCGTGCCAAAGCTTCATCGCGCCCCACAGGCTTGCCCATGGTTTCCGGATTGCCGGCCACATCGCGAATGTCATCGGCAACCTGATAGGCCTCGCCGACATATTCGCCCAAAGCGCGCCAAGGCTCATGGGCAACGCCCGCAGCCGCGGCACCCGCCATTGTGGCGGCTGCAAACAAGGCGCCCGTCTTGGCGCGATGATAGCGCGACAGATCGATATGATCCTCGCATTCCCACGCCTGCCCGGCGCAAAGCCCGCCGGGAGCGCCGGTCGCGCGGCTGACAATGATCGACAAAGGCGCAAGCCGAGAAGGATGTCTGTGCGCGCCAAGCGCCAAAGTATCGAAGGCCAGAACGATCAGCGCATCGCCGGACAAAACGGCGATCTGTTCGCCAAAAGCCCGATGCAGGGACATTTTCCCGCGGCGCGAATCGGCATTGTCGAAACAGGGCAGATCGTCATGGACGAGCGAGGCGCAGTGGAGAAGCTCCACCGCCGCCGCCGCACCATCGACAATGGCCTGATCGTCTTCGCCGCAGGCCCAGGCCACAGCCAGAGAGAGTTTTGGGCGCAGCCGTGCACCGCCGGGAAAGACGGCATAACGAAGTGCCGCTGCAAGTTTGGGCGGGCAATCCCGGGCGGCTCCCAGCAAGGCCTGCTCCAGGGTCAATTCAATCCGGCCGGCGCTATCCATGGGGACCCCCATTGGAATGTCATGTGTACATGACATCAAAGTGTGTCCATTATGCTGGACGCTCAAGGCGTCAGTGTCAATGGCAGGGGTACAAAGGGATGCGGGACGGGCGGGTCATAATCGTGGGTGCGGGCATAGGCGGGCTCACTTCGGCCCTCCTCCTGGCTGCCCGCGGCCTCCATGTGACCGTTCTGGAGCGCGCGGCCACTCCAGGCGGCAAAATGCGCCAGGTCGCAGATGACGCCTATGCCATGGATGCCGGCCCCACCGTTTTTACGCTCAAACGGATCTTTGCCGAAATATTCGAAGAAGCGGGGCTCGATTTCGATGCACTCGTGCCCTGCACCAAAGCGAATATTCTCGCCCGGCACGCCTGGGGGCCCGATGAAAGGCTCGATCTCTTTGCCGATCCGGATGCCTCCGCGCAGGCGATCGGCGAATTTGCCGGTGCGCGCGAGGCAGACGGTTTTCGCGCTTTCTGCCGCGAGGCGGCCCGTGTCTGGCGCACGGTGGAGCGCCCCGTCGTGCGCGCGCCGCGCGCCAATCTCCTGCGCATGATTGCAGGCGCCGGGCTGAAGGGCCTGCCGGATCTTCTGGCCACATCGCCTTTCGAAAGCCTCTGGCATGCTTTGGGGCGCCATTTTTCTGACCCGCGCCTGCGTCAACTCTTCGGGCGCTACGCCACTTATTGCGGCTCCTCGCCATTTCTGGCGCCTGCAACCTTGATGCTGATTGCCCATGTCGAGCAGGACGGCGTCTGGATGATCGAGGGCGGCATGCATCGGCTTGCCCAAACCTTTGCGCAAGAGGCCGCGCGCAAGGGGGCAACCTTTCATTACAATGCCCATGTTCAAACCATCGACATGCAAGAAAATGGCGGGCGCATCGAACTGGCCGATGGCCGTATATTTGAGGCCGATGCCGTCATCTTCAACGGCGATGCCAATGCACTGGCACAGGGTTTTGTGGGCGAAAGCGTCCGCGATGCCGCCCCTGCACTGACAGCAAAAGACCGCTCTCTTTCAGCCCTGACCTGGACTTGTGCGGTAGAAACATCGGGCTTTCCGCTCGTGCGCCACAATGTCTTTTTCTCGCCCGATTACGGGGCCGAGTTCAATGCCATTGCGCGCGGCTCCGTCGACTACGATCCCACGGTCTATATTTGCGCGCAAGATCGCGGCGATGAAGATCACGCTCTGGGCGGGCGCGAACGCCTGCTCATTCTCGTCAATGCACCTGCAAATGGCGACAGCAACACTTACCCTAGCGAGGAGATCGCTGCATGCGCCGCCAAGACATTCCGCCGGCTGGAGACATGCGGTCTGAAAATCGACCAGCCGCCCAGCCCGAACACGATCACGACGCCGCGCGGGTTCAGCCGTCTGTTTCCAGCAACGGGGGGAGCGCTTTACGGCCGACCGACACATGGATGGCAGGCGACATTCAAACGTCCGGGCGTGCGCAGCCAGATTCCGCGCCTATATCTGACGGGCGGGAGCGTCAATCCGGGACCAGGCGTGCCGATGGCAGCCATGTCGGGACTGACCGCTGCACATTGCCTGATGGCAGACCTGATTTCGCGCTGAAGGTCGAACCAAACGGCTATGCCTGGTGGTATGTCGATGGAATGAGCCATGACGGTGTGCATGGGCTCACCATAATCGGTTTCGTCGGATCGGTTTTTTCTCCCTATTACAAATATGCGCGGCGCAAAAATCTTGTCGATCCGGAAAATTTCTCTGCCATCAATGTCGCGCTCTATACGCGCGGCGCAGCGCGCTGGGCGATGACCGAGCGGTCAAAATCCCAACTCTCGCGCAGCCGCGATCATTTCAGCGTCGGCCCGAGCAGCATGACTTTTGACGAGCGTGGATTGACGATCGAGATCGATGAAAAAGCCTTTCCGCTGATCGCCCCTGTGCGCGGCACGATCCGCCTGATTCCGACCTGCCTGCCCGCGACACGATTTTATCTGGATGATGATGGAAAACATGTCTGGCAGCCCTTGGCGCCTGCGGCACATATTGAAGTGAACATGCGCCAACCCTCTCTCTCATGGAGCGGCACAGCCTATTTCGATCATAATTGCGGACAAGAACCCATTGAGAACGGATTTGCAGAATGGGATTGGTCGCGCTCCGATGCGGGACAATCGGGAATTGTTCTTTACGACACATTGCCGCGCCACGGTGGATCGCGCCATCTGGCCGTCCGCTTCAATCCAGACGGGCGCATCGAGGATTTCGAACCGCCGCCGCCGCAAAAACTGTCGACAAGCCTCTGGCGCATGAAAAGACAGACGCGCAGCGAGGGACCGCAAACAGCGCGTGTTGTGCGCACTTTTGAAGACGCACCTTTCTATTCACGCTCGATGATCGAGAGCCGTCTCTTCGGCCAAAATCTCTTGGGCGTGCACGAAAGCCTGTCGCTCAACCGTTTCTGCAATCCGGTCGTGCAAGCCATGCTGCCCTTCCGCATGCCCCGTGCAGGCGCAAGCCGGGCCTTTTTCTGAAAGATCAGCGACGTCCGGCTTGACGAAACTCGCGATCGCGGCGCTCGAGTTTTTCAAAAATATCGATCACAGCCTCAATGCGCGGGCGCACCGGCGTGCGCGGCCGGGCAGCGGCATGAACAAGAAAGGCAGCTTCCGCCAGCGGCGGCGCATCGACGCCCGCCCCCGCGACAGCCGCAGCCCCCATCGCCTTGCCCAGAAGAATGGCTTTGCGCGGATGCGAGACAATGGCGCGACGCGTCACGCTGTCAAAACCCGCTTGCGCAATCTCGCGTCCGATCTCGGCATAAATATAACGCGCCGACCAAATGGCCGGGCGAGCGCCCAGCGGCAAAAAAGCTATGCCCTGTTCGGCGCGGCGATAAAGAATTTCTGCCTCATCGAGCAGGCGCTTCACCATGCGCGCCAAGGCCGGCGAGGCGACGGGCGACAACAGCCAGGCGTCGGGATCGATCCCCTCCTCGGCAAACCATTCGCGCGGCAGATAGAGACGGCCCAGCCGTGCATCCTCGCCGACATCGCGGGCAATATTGGTGAGCTGCATGGCCACACCGAGGTCGCAAGCACGCGCCAGCGCCTCCTGTTCGGTCGCGCCCATGAGGACGCTCATCATCACGCCGACCGTGCCTGCCACGCGCACGCCATAAGCGCGCGTATCGGAGAGCGTCTCATAGAGACGGCCCTCAACATCCCATTCAAATCCTTCGATCAAGGCCGCCGGCAGAGCGAAAGGCAATTGATGGCGCGCAATCGTTGCCGAAAAAGCGCGATCGACCGCGTTATCGAAAGGCGCGCCTTCATAGGCCGCCACAAGCCTGCGGCGTAATTGCGTCACCGCTGCCAGCCCGTCGCGCTCGCCATCCACTGCATCGTCGGCGACACGGCAAAAGGCATAAAGCGCCCAAACCGGCGCGCGCAATTCGGAAGGCAGCAGGAGCGAGGCGGCGTAAAAACTTTTGGAACCGGCCCGCAAGAGCTGACGGCAGATCTCAAAATCGGCAGCCGATGGAATCGATGTCATGGCTGCACTCCAAATTGTGCCTGCGCGGCGGGCGTCCAGGCGAGATCGTCGGTGGCAGCAACCGCCAAAGGCAGACCGCTGCGCCAGGAGCGCGCCAGCAAATCGCGCGCCGCCCAAGGCATGGCCAGAAAGGGCCAGGGATCGGATCGCGACCAGGTGACGTCACGCCGGCGCCAGATATCGCGCAAGCGCGCCCCATAAGCCGCCAGATTGGGCAATTCCTTCACCGCCTCCTGCAGGCAGGCCCAGAATTGCTGCAAATGGAAATCGCTCCGCAATCGCAAGGTGAGCGAGGGGTCGAGAATGGCGGGCGCAAGATCCGACGTCTCGAAAAAATGGATCCCGCTCGTCACGCGCGGATTGCACTCCAGCGCATGGACTTGTCCCTGCGCATCGACGATGAAGTCGAAGGAGATAAAGCCTGTCCATCGCGTCATGGCGACAAATTGCGCAATCCACGCCTCAATCGCGGCGTGATCGACGCGCATAAAGCCCACCGCAACCGTGCCGGAGACGACGCTGGCGCGATAGATCGAAGTTGCACGCACATGCCCCTCATGGGAAAGCGTGCAGGATGAATGTTCAAGACCGCGAATCCGCGCCTGGACTATGTGATCCGCGCTGGATGAAAAACTCTCGCCGCGCTGATGAAAAGTCACTCCGCCACCGCCGCAGGAATGGCGTGCCTTGATGACAAAATCGCCTGTTTGCGAAATGGCCTCTGCCGCCGGATCGCTGGCGAGAGAGGATTGCGGCACGCCAAGGCCATACAGGCCCGCATCGCGCACGAAAAGCCATTTGTCGTGCACTTTGTGCAAGGCCTGTGCAGGCATGGAGAAAACCTGCGTGCGCCCGGACAGCCGCTCGCGCAGGGTTGCCACATACATGACCTCTTCCGACACGGGTACGACGAGATCGATTTTCTCGTCGTCCACAATCGCGCATAAGGCGTCGATATAGGCACCTGGGTCTTGGGCTGGTGTCGGCGTCTGAAAAGATTTTTCAACCGAGCGCGAAATGCCCAGAAGATGATTTTGAAAGGGATCGGCAACCACGACCCGCCAACCGGCTGACGCAAAAGAACGCGCCAGATCGAGACCTTTTGGAAATCTCCCCAGAGTGATGAGAACGCTTGGCATCAGTTTGGCGCCCTCATGATGCGGCACATGACCTGTTTCACCGGACGCGTTGTCAGACGCGCAGCAGGGCGCACCTGCGTCTTTTCATCCAGCTGAAAATCGAAATCGCGCGCAAGGCTGGCGATGATGAGCACGGCTTCGATACTGGCAAAAGCTGCGCCCGAGCAAATGCGCGGACCGATGCCGAAAGGAATATAGGCCCCCGGCGTAATCTCGCTTTCGCGCGCGGGTGAGAAGCGATCGGGATCGAAGACATCTGGATCGCGCCAATATTTCTCATGCCGGTGCAAAACCCATGGCGCCACAATGACAAGCGCACCGCGCTTCACATGACGCCCGCCCAATTCGCAATCTTCGAGCGCCACACGCGGCAGGAAGGTGATCGGTGGATAGAGCCTGACCGCCTCGCGGAAGACATTGCGCGTGAAGGCCAGTTTCTTCGATTGTTCGAAGGAGATCGGACCCTCGCCGCAATGGGCGCGAACTTCTGCGCGAATGCGTGCAACAAGATCGGGCTGCGAGGCGAGAATGAAGAAAACCCAAGTCAGGGCGCTGGCGCTGGTCTCGTGCCCGGCCAGAAAAAGCACGCCAAGCTGATCGATCAATTCCTCGCGCGAAAATTTCTGCCCCGCGCCATCCTCGGCCAGCGAAAGCGCGCTGGCGATGTCGTCATGGTCGCGACCGCTGCGATCGAGCAAGGCACCGATATGATCCCGGATAATCCTGCAGGCCTCGAGCACTTCCGGCTTTTGCGGCACTTTCGTCCAGGCCTTGTCGAGCACGAGGCGCTTGATTTCCACCTGTGCGACGCTGCGCTCGAAAATCGTAAAGGCCTCGAAGACTTCATGCGTGACATCTTCGGTCAGTGCCGTGGAAAAAACCGTGCGGCAGATAATGTCGGCAGTCAGATGCGACATGAGCAGATCGAGGCTCACGCATGAGCCGGCTTCCGCGATCCGACGCAGACCCGCAGCACATTCCTCCACGCCCGCCTGCATGGACGGGAAAGCACGCCCGATGCGCATCATGCTGAGAGCCGGATCGACCATGCCGCGCTGGCGGCGCCAAGTGTCGCCCGATGAGACGAAAATAGAATCGCCAATCAGCGGCTCAAGCGCCTGCACCATCAGATCGGATTTCGGAAAACGCGCTTCATCCTCAATCAAAACCCGGCGGACCAGATCTGGCCGATTGACGATCAAGGTCGAGCGACGCGACCAGCCTAGCGGGCCAATATCCATGCGATAGGCGCTACCCGGCAAAAGGTCGAGCAGGTTCCCCTCCCCGCGCATGGCGGCGCGCAGAAGCGAAACGACCGCGGGCAGCGGCCTCGGGCGCGGCGGAAGATACAATGCATGGCTCCTGTCAGTCCTTCTTTACACTCGATCATGTCAGCGTTTAAACTGCAAGGGCTCAGCTCGGGGAGGGCCAGTGGCGCACCGCCTGTTTGAAGTCCTGATCGCCCTGCACATTCTTGGCGGGGTGATTGGCGCTGTGACTTTCTGGGTCCCGGTGATCGGCCGCAAAGGCGGCGACACACACCGCCGCTATGGGCGGATTTTCACCCGTGCTTTGCTGGTCACCGGCTTTTGCGCCATTTTCATGAGCCTGCTGACGCTGGCTGAGCCCATCGCCACCCATCCCCATCTCGAAGGCAAATTCGGCGACGCATTCATCCGCGGGATTTTTGGCTGGATGATGCTCTATCTCGGCATTCTGACGGTCAATCTCGTCTGGTATGGCTGGCTGGCGGCGCGCCATCCGCGCGATCGCGAAGCCTTGCGCGAATGGCGCAATCTCATCCTGCAACCCGTGCTTGTCATTGCCTCGCTCAATTGCGCCTGGCAAGGCTGGCTCATCGGCGAGTTTCTGATGGTCGGCATTGCCTTTGTCGGCATTGCCACGGCTGCGACCAATCTCTGGTACATGTACAAGCCGCGCCTCTCGCCGGTCGATTGGCAGAAGGAACATTTGAAGGCGCTCGTGGGCGCTGGAATTTCCGTCTATACGGCCTTTATGGCCTTCGGCTCGGTCCGCATCCTGCCCGAACTCGCGCTCAATCCGATCATGTGGTCCATTCCGCTGGGCACGGGAATAGGCCTCATTCTCTACCATTGGGCACGGCTCGACGGGCGCTTCAGAAAATCTCAGACGCCGTCTTTGCGCACGACAAAATCCTGAGCCTTGCCGACCAGATCGCCGACAATTTTCGCCGATGAAATGACGCCGGGAATACCCGCTCCCGGATGCGTGCCGGCCCCGACAAGATAGAGCCCCTCGACCTCTTCGCTGACATTATGGGGCCGGAACCAGGCGCTCTGGAACAGTTTCGGTTCAAGCGAAAAGGCCGCGCCCTTCCATGAATTCAGCCTGTCGCGAAAATCCAGCGGCGTCATCATGCGCGATGTGACAATGCTTTGCGAAAGACCGGGCATGACCGTTTCTTCAAGCCGCTGTTCAATGGCCTTGCGATAGGGCTCGGCCATGGCCTGCCAATCGGTACCGCTGTCGAGATGGGGCACAGGCGCCAGAACGTAAAAAGCATCGCAGCCCTCGGGAGCCAGCGAAGGATCGGTCATGGTCGGCCGATGCAGATAGAGCGAAAAATCCTTTGCCAGAATTTTCCGGCTGAAAATATCCTTCAGCAATTCCTCATAACGCGGACCCAAAATCATCATGTGATGATAGACATCGTCGAACCGACGATTTGTGCCAAAATACCAGACAAACAGGCTCATCGAATAATCGGCGCGCGCGATCTTTCTGTCTGTCCAGCGTTGGCGCGGATGATGATTCAATAATTTCCCATAGGTCCAGGCGGGATCGGCATTTGAAACGACAATATCGGCGTCGATTGTCTCGCCACCGGCAAGCCGAACTCCTGCTGCATGGCCATTGCGCACGAGAATTTCCTCAACCTCGGCACTATAGCGGATCGTCCCACCTTTGCGCTCAATCAGACGCGTCATGGCCTTGACGATGGCGCCCGTCCCACCCATGGCAAAATGGACGAGATGTTTGCGCTCCAGATGCGAGATCAGGCAATAATAGGCTGTCGTCGTCAGCGGGTTTCCGCCGATGAGAAGCGGATGGAAGCTGAAAGCGACGCGCAATTTTTCATTGGTGAAATAGCGGCAGACTTCCGAATAGACCGAGCTGTAACCGCGCAGACGCACAAGATCGGGCGCCGCTGAAATGACGGAGCTGAAATTGTGAAACGGAAAATCCGCCAGCTCCTTGAATGCGACATCGTAAATCTTTTCGCTCGCCTCGATGAAACGGTCGAAATTCGCAGCATCGCGCGGATCGATCCGCTCGACCTCCGCGCGCATGCCGGCCAGATCGGCAACGCAACGGATCGTTTCCCCATCGTCGAAACGGATCAGATAAAACGGATCGATGGGGCGCAGATCGATATCGTCCGATAATGTCGCGCCAGCCTCTTTCCATAAATCCTCGAGCAGATAAGGCGCGGTAATGATGGTTGGCCCGGCATCAAAGGTAAAGCCATCCTGCCGAAAGACATAGGCACGCCCGCCTGGCCCATCGAGCTTGTCGCATAAGGTCACGCGCCAACCCTGAGAGGCAAGCCTTATGGCAGCCGCAAGACCGCCAAAGCCGGCGCCGATCACAACGGCATGGGGCATTTTCGCATGAGGCGAGTCGAACATGTCATTCATCTCCGATCAGGCCATGGCGTCGCGCCAGGTCGCAAATGGTTTGCGTAAATTCTTCGGGCCGCTCCTCATGCGCCAGATGGCCCAGACCGGCGAAGGGTATGACTTCGCCATGCTGCACAAGGGCAACAGCCTCCTTCGCGCGGGACGGCTCTATCGTACCATCCTTCATGCCGGTCAGGAGATAGAGCGGCGTCGCAAGCTTCGGCAGATCGGCGCGCAAAATGTTCAGATCCCAATTGGCCATCATCCGCAACGTGCCGGCAACATGGCCTGAATGTTCGGCAAGACGACGGTAAAATACGGCACCCTGCGCATCGATGCGCGATCCCGTATCCGCGAGCAATCGCTCAACCATGCGCGGATCGCGCGCCTGATAAGAAAAAAGCCATGGGACGAAAGGATTCAGCGTCAGCACTTTGGCGATTGCTGAATAGATCGGACCGACATTCTGGAATGGCAAAAGCGCCGCATTCAGACCCAGAATGGCGCGTGGCTGTGCAAGACCATCGAGCACCATGCGAATGGCAATGGCGCATCCAGCCGAATGGCCGACGATCATGGCCGGCGATTTGCCGAGCTTTTCCAAAAGAGAAGAAATTTCGCGTGCCATTCCAGGCAAAGTGAAACCATCCCGCGAGGGCATGGAGGTGAAAGCATGGCCGGGAAGATCAGGTGCAATCACTTCAAAATATTTTGCCAGACGCGGCATGAGATCGCGCCAGGAATGTGTCGAAGATCCCGTGCCGTGCAAAAGCAGGATGACAGGCCCCTCGCCCATCATCTGCACATGCCATTGAAGACCGGCGGCCGAAACAAACCGGCTCGCAGTGCGGTTGGGCCAATCGCGCCCGTCACGTTCGAAGACGAGTTGGGCGCTCATGTCTCTCTTCGCTCTTGCGCCGGCGTGCACCCTTCTCGGACCGTGTTTCAACCGCTGCAAGGACGGTCTGCACAATGGCATCGGCATCGAGCCCGGCCTCGCGGATCATCTGCTGCGGTGTATCCTGTTCGATAAAACTATCAGGCAAGCGCATTGTCCGGATTTTCAACGGCCCATCGAGATAGCCCTTGTCCGAGAGCTCATGCAGCACGGCTGCACCGAAACCGCCAGACGAACCTTCCTCGATGGTGACAAGAAGATCATGCGTGGCGGCAAGATCATGCAGCAAGTCGCAATCGAGCGGCTTGGCGAAACGGGCATCGGCGATTGTGACTGAAAAACCCATTTCAGCGAGCCGCTCGGCAGCAAAACAGGCCTCCGTCAGACGGGTTCCCAGCGACAGAAGGGCAATGTCGCTGCCACGCTGCAAAACCCGACCCTTGCCGATCTTCCAGGCCGTGCCCTTTTCCGGCATGGCAACGCCAGTTCCCTCGCCGCGCGGATAGCGGAAAGCAATCGGCCCATGATCATGGGCAACGGCCGTGGCGACGGCATCGACCAGTTCAGCTTCATCGCTTGGCGCCATGACGACCATATTCGGCAGGCAGGTCAGATAAGCGAGATCGAAAGCCCCCGCATGGGTGGGCCCATCTGCACCGACAAGGCCGGCGCGATCGATGGCAAATCGCACATTGAGATTCTGCAAAGCCACGTCATGGACAATCTGGTCATAGGCGCGCTGCAGAAAGGTTGAATAGATCGCGCAGAAGGGCTTCATCCCGCGCGCAGCAAGACCGGCGGCGAAAGTCACTGCATGCTGTTCGGCAATGCCGACATCGAAAAAGCGTGTCGGATGCGCCTTGGCAAAAATATCAAGACCGGTTCCCGCCGGCATGGCGGCGGTGATGGCAACAATGCGCGGATCGCGGCCGGCCTCGCGCGTCAGCGCATCGGCGAAGACTTTTGTATAGGCTGGCGCCTTGGGCGCGCTCTTGGCCTGCACGCCGGTTGCGACATCGAATTTGACGACGCCATGATATTTGTCGGCCGAGGCTTCAGCCGGTGCATAGCCCTTGCCCTTCTGCGTCACAACATGCAGCAGAATCGGACCGTTACCGGCATCGCGTATATTGGTGAGGATTGGGACGAGCGTTTTCAGATCATGCCCATCGACAGGGCCTATGTAGAAAAAGCCCATTTCCTCAAAGATCGTACCGCCTGTCAAAAGCGTGCGTGTATGGGTGATGGCACGCGTGATCGTGCGATCGATTTTTTCCGGCAGATGGCTCGTCAAACGACGCCCGGCCTCGCGCATCGACATGTAGCGGCGGCCAGACACAAGCCGCGCCAGATGTTTGGAGACCGCGCCGACGGGCGGTGCAATCGACATGTCATTATCGTTGAGAATGACCAGCAGCCGGCTTTTCAGCGCACCTGCATTGTTCATCGCTTCATAGGCAAGGCCAGCCGACATGGCGCCATCGCCGATAACGGCAATCACGCGCTCGTCGCCACCCAGAAGATCGCGTCCCGCAGCAAAGCCAAGCCCGGCTGCAATGGATGTCGAGGAATGGCCCGCGCCAAAAGGATCGTAATCGCTCTCTGCGCGGCGGGTGAAACCGGCCAATCCCCCGCCCTGTCGGATCGTCTTCATGCGATCGCGCCGGCCGGTGAGAATTTTGTGCGGATAGGCCTGATGGCCGACATCCCAGATCAGCGTGTCTTTCGGCGTGTCGAAAACATGATGAAGCGCAATCGTCAGTTCGACGACCCCCAGCCCCGCTCCCAGATGGCCGCCCGTTATGGCGACCGATTCAAGCATCGAGGCGCGAACCTCCTCGGCGACACGTTTCAATTTGGCGACCGGAACCTTGCGAAGGTCGGCGGGCCGCTGAATGCGATCGAGCAAAGGCGTCTGGCTGCTGGACACGTTTGCCTCCCCTGATCCGGCAAGTGTAAGGCCAAGCTTACAATCGACCGATGGGTGTGACAATCCTATTTTACATCAACTCTTGTCTCTTTGCCCTGACAGTTCAGGGCAGGAGCCCCATGACAAACAGCCGGAGTGGATTGGCCGGGTCGGACAGGAGCTTGGCCGTCAAGGCGATGGACATGAAGACCAGCAGCGGCCGCACGCCCCGCCCCTTGTAGCGAATGGCAATGCGGGCCCCGAGCTGATTGCCGGCAATATTGGCGCAGGCCATGGACAAGCCGATCATCCAGAGCACCTGCCCACCCGCAATCATCGCCAGAAGGCTGGCCAGATTGGTGGCAAAATTCAGGAGCTTGGTATTGGCAATGGCCCGCACCAGCCCAAGACCGCCCAAAACCACCAGCGCCGTGGTGAAAAAGGAGCCGGTGCCGGGCCCGAAAAATCCATCGTAAAAGCCAATCCCCGTCGAGACGGCCGCCAGACCGACCATGCCCAGGCGCGGGCGCCGGTCGGCATCGCCAAGCTGTGGAGCAAACAGGAAGTAGAGACCGATCAGAATGAGCAGGATCGGCACGAGGCCAGCCAGAAAAGACGAATCGACCAGCTGGACGCAGATCGTCCCTGCTCCCGAGCCGAGAAAGGCGCCGGCCACCGGCCAGGCGAAACGGCGCAGATCGACATGGCCTGCCCGCATAAAGGCCAGACAGGCCCCGCCCGTGCCAAAGGCGCTTTGCAGCTTGTTGGTGGCAAGGGCAGGAACCGGAGGAATACCAGCCGCCAGCAAAGCCGGGAGCGTCAGGAGACCGCCGCCACCCGCCATGGCATCGATCGTTCCCGCAAGAAAGGCGATCGCGACGAGGAACGCCAAAGTTTCAGCTGAAATCTCCATCGCGCCTCGATAGACCGCCAGAGCGACAAAATACAGCGCGAAAGGTAGAGCCGGCTCTGGGAAGGAGAGCGAAAAGGCATAATGTGAATTTGAAAGAATGGCGAGAGAGACGGGGCTCGAACCCGCGACCTCCGGCGTGACAGGCCGGCGCTCTAACCAACTGAGCTACTCCCCCGCGTGCCGAAGCGCATGTCATGCACCCCGTCGGCAGAGGATGGTCGAATAGAGTGCGCGGCCGCCCAAGTCAACTCGAAATCGGTGACTCTGGCGGCTAAATCGCCCCGCTCTCAGAAATTTGGCGCGGCCAGCTTCCAGCGGCGCATTTCCGTCGCGCTGATGATGTGAATGCGATCGGGATCCACCGTCTCGGCCTTCCAGACCAGCTCATGGCTGACGCCCATCATCTGGGCATATTCGCCAAGCCGGGCCACCAGAGGCTCAGTCGCAAAGGTGCGCGTGACATTGCTGGGCATGTCCGGTCGACGCTCGGCCTCATACATGAACATGCGATGGATGCCGATACGGCTCTGCGGCGGCGAGACGCGCTTGCTGGCGCCCATCAAAGCGTAAACGCAGGCTGAATAGCAGCGCCCCGACAGAACCTGCCCGCCGCGGCCGGTGCCACCCTCGCCGACGCGCGCAACCACAGCGGCGGCGCCGATCCGGCGAAAGGCCTGGCCGAGCTCCATGGCGGCAACAACCTGCCCGCCTTGCGAATTGAGCAGAACAATCGAATGCAGCCGGCCAGAACCGATGTGGCGGCCAATAAAATCGACAAAGGCCTGAGGGGTTTTTGAATTGATCTCGCCATCGGCGGCGATCACCTGCGGGCAGCCTTTCGCGCAGGCCGTCTTGTCGCCGAAATCGACGAGCTTAAACGTCATGGGCGCCGCCGAAACGGCGACGCCTGACGAAATCATGAAGAAGGCCGCCAAGACGAGCCGGAACCGCACCATGCGCATAGGTTGATCTTTGCGCAGCTGCCGGGATTCTGGCAAGGCAAAGCCGGAGAAAGGGGAGCAAAAGCTCCCCTCACTTGGCTTATCGATCGTCGGACAGATCCCAGACGAAGCTCGCCCAAGCCAGCAGATAGGCGCCGGCATAAATGGCCATCGGCAACATATAGCTGGCATTCTTGCCGGAGACGATCGCTACGCCAAGGCCCGAAGCGCAAGCCACGACGAACAGCACGAGCCCGCCCGACGTGCGGTTTTCAATCTTGCGCCCGCCCATGAAATAGAAATAGGCGAAAGCAAGAAAGATCCCATTGAACAGAATGCCGAAAGTCACGGCGCCTTTGCCGATACCGGACACACCCACCAGCAGCGAATAGACGCTGACGAGAATGGTGAGGCTGGCGAGGACCACGCCGGCATAGCCGCCGAATTTGGTCGTCGCGAACATGGGCTTGCCGGAACCGGCTACGAAAGTGGTGCTGACTGAGTCAGACATGCGTCTCCCCCTTGAAACCGCGTATCCCAGATGTGCGGCGTGAAATCAGTCTAAGGCCAGGCGGGACAGCAAGTGAATCAACAAAGGTTCAACACAGATCGCAATCTTTTGATTTTTCATTGAATTCTCCACCAACGATATGTAGTTTGCTCCCGTCTC
Organism: uncultured Beijerinckia sp.; assembly: GCA_964534115.1. Taxonomy (GTDB): domain Bacteria; phylum Pseudomonadota; class Alphaproteobacteria; order Rhizobiales; family Beijerinckiaceae; genus Terripilifer. The sequence goes on along the minus strand of CAZHOK010000047.1, from coordinate 2,816 downwards.
AATAAAGATCCCTTGGCGGAGCATGACGATGAAATATCTGGGAATTGCGATAGCCTTCGCGCTGACTGGCGGATTTGCGCAGGCGCAGGAAAAAGCCGCGACAAGCGCGCAATTCCAGACCTGTATGGACAATGTCGATCTCGGCGCGATGAAAAACACGCAATGGGGCAATTGCTACGCGCAGGAACTCGCCCGCCAGGACAAGGTGCTCAACGCCGCCTATCGCGAATTGCAGGCGCAGGTTCCACCCGAAGCCAAAGATGCGCTCGTCAAAGCCCAGCGCGCATGGATCGGCTATCGCGATTCATGGTGCCGTCTGGAAGCGGAATTGCCCAATGCGCCGGGTGGCGAGGTCAATCGCCTCTCATGCCTTGTCGATATGACGATTGCGCAGACGAATCGCATCAAGGAAGCGATGTAAGGCACATGGTGGGCGGTGACGGGCTCGAACCGCCGACCCTCTCGGTGTAAACGAGATGCTCTACCAACTGAGCTAACCGCCCGATGGCAGGGGAATCGCACGGGCGACCCCTGCCCGTCAATGGCCGGAGCGCCCGGCGGCGCGCGCCACGAGAATATCCGCCCAGCGCGTCACGGCAGCAGCGCGCGTGAGATGAACATCGGCATAGGCCCGCGCATGGGCAATGATGCTCGCTTCGAGAGATGGATCGGAACGCAGCCGTGCAAGATTATCGCGCAGGTCTGAGAAATCGGGCGCGACAGGGGCATAGTGCACCCAGGGTTCCAGATCGCGGAAGAAAAACTCCTCCCACGGCCGCTTTTGAATGAAGACAACACGATTGGCCGACAAGAGCAGCTTCAGTCGAGCCGAATAGCCCAGCCCTTCAATGTCGATGAGGAAGCGCCAGCGCCGCACCTGATCTTCGAAAGACACGAAATTCTTTGCCTGCAAACGGTTTGGATCGGTTCGGTCCCAGACGATCAATTGCACGTCAAAGTCGCCGCCCGTGAAATCGGCAGCAAATTTTTCGCGCGTGGCGCTCATATTGGCGCCGCGCCAGCCGAGCTTGTCCTCCAGCGCGGGTGCATCGATTGAGCGCAATCTTTTCCGTTGCTCCTCGAAATCGTCGAGCCCGGTCTGACGCCAATGATCAAAAACGAAATCCGGACAGCATGTCTCAAAACGCCCACAAGACGTGCTGTAACTGTAAATGGGAAAAGGCGCCTTGTGTTGGGTGTCGCGATCCCCGGTATTGACCAATATCCAGTCGAAATCAGCTATCTGGAACTGCTCCACGGCATCTGCGATGAGCTGAAGCGTCGATTCATTCCGGGTCTCCCAATTTGAGAATTCGAAACTTTCGAGGGTGCCGCGCTTGCGAACGGCAAAGCCAGCAAAAGGCCGCATTCTCTTCCGGATGAGCCTGAACAGCGGAACGGACCCGGGCAACGCACCTACGAGTTTATGAAGCTGTATGTACATTACTGTCCTGAATCAGTTTTTCATAAGTTTTCCTTTCTATATTTCGTCCAGACCGAAGCAATCGCAATTCGCGAATGGCCGGAACCGGGGCGCGGGCCCGGGATTGTTAGCCGTCACCCAAAACGGAGGCTCTCATGGGTAGCGCGAGCGACAAGGCATCGGGCATCGGCAACGAGGCCATGGGGAAGATCAAACAGGGCGTCGGCAAAATGACCGGCAATGACAGGCTGCGCGCGCTGAAGGTGCGGGGCAGGAGATCAAGGGCAAGGGTCAGCAGGCCCTGGGCGAGGCCAAAGAAAACATCAAGGATGCCGTGAAAAAGGCTTCGGAGGCGGTGGAGCGCAAGATCTGACATCCCGCCCCTCCGCCAAAAAGAAAAAAGGCCGCGATCATGGCTGACCGCGGCCTTTTTCATTCATGCGCCACGCTTAATGCGCGACAACGCCTGATTCATCACCCGAGGCTGCGGGGGCCGCCTTGGCGGCATGGTCCTCATCCCAGGTGATCGGCTCGGGCTGGCGCACCAAAGCATGCGACAGGACTTCATCCATCCGCGAGACCGGAACGATTTCCAGAGCGTTTTTCACATTGTCCGGAATGTCGGCGAGATCCTTGGCATTTTCGGCCGGGATCAGCACTTTCTTCAGGCCGCCGCGAAGCGCTGCGAGCAGTTTCTCCTTCAACCCGCCAATCGCCAGCACCCGC
>CAZHOK010000047.1:0-657 GCA_964534115.1 uncultured Beijerinckia sp. | reverse complement strand
GTCACCTCGCCGGTCATGGCAATGTCGCGGCGCACCGGAATGCCGGTCATGACGGAGACGATCGTCGTTGCCATGGCAATACCTGCAGACGGGCCATCCTTCGGTGTCGCGCCTTCGGGCACGTGCACGTGGATATCGCGCCTGTCGAAGAGCGGCGGCTCGATTCCAAAAGCGACGCAGCGCGAGCGGACATAAGAGGCCGCCGCCGAGATCGATTCCTTCATCACGTCGCGCAGATTGCCCGTCACCGTCATCTTCCCCTTGCCGGGCATCATGACGCCTTCAATCGTCAGCAATTCGCCGCCGACTTCCGTCCAGGCGAGGCCCGTCACTGCACCGACCTGATCCTCCGTCTCCGCTTCGCCGAAACGATATTTCGGCACACCGAGATAATCGGAAAGATTTTCTGTCGTGACGACGACCTTCTTCTTCTTCGAGGTCAGAATTTCCTTCACGGCCTTGCGGGCGAGATTGGAAATCTCACGCTCGAGATTGCGAACGCCTGCTTCGCGCGTGTAGCGACGGATGAGCAGGAGCAAAGCATCGGATTCGATCGACCATTCCTTGACGTTCAAACCATGTTTCGTGGTTGCGCTCGGAATGAGATGCGTTTTTGCAATCTCGGCCTTCTCGTCTTCCGTATAGCCGGCAATACGG
>CAZHOK010000046.1:2671-20201 GCA_964534115.1 uncultured Beijerinckia sp. | reverse complement strand
TTCTTCTGCATGGCAGCGCCATCGAAACGCTCTGACGTGCCGACATTGTAATGCAGATTGCCGTCGCCCAAATGCCCGAAGGTCATATTGAGCAGGCCGGGAAATTTCTCCTGCAGGGCCGCATCGGTCGTGGCGATAAATTCGGCCATGCGCGAGACCGGCACGGAAATATCGTGCTTGATGCTTTTCACCGCCTGCGCCTGCGCCAAAGTAATGCTCTCGCGCAAATGCCAGAGGTCTTTCGACTGCGCGATATTTTCGGCAATCACTGCATCGTCGATTTCACCGGCCTCGAAACTTTCGCCCAGCATGGCCTCGAACATGGCGCGGGCATGTTCCTCGCCCTCTGAATCCGAGATTTCAAGAAGTGCATACCAGGCAGGCTTTTCTGCGAAGGGCAGTTTCTGCTGCGGAAAACATTGATGGACCATGTCGAGGCAAACGCCGGCCATGAGTTCATAGCCGGTGAGCGCCGTATCGAACGCTTTGCGCGCGCGGCGCAAAACGGCAATGGCGTTTTCAACCGACGACAGAGACAGCATGGCCGTGCATTTGGCTGCCGGCTGCGGAAACAATTTCAGCGTCGCGGCTGTAATAATGCCAAGCGTGCCTTCGCTGCCGATGAACAGATCGCGCAGATCATAGCCCGTATTGTCCTTGCGCAGACCGCGCAATCCATCCCAGATCTCGCCATCGGCGCAGACGACTTCAAGCCCGAGCGTCAGATCGCGCATATTGCCGTAGCGCAGAACCTGCGTGCCACCTGCATTGGTGGCAAGATTGCCGCCGATCATGCAGGAGCCTTCGGCCGCCAGCGACAGGGGGAAGAGAAAACCGGCATCGCGCGCCGCCTGCTGCAAATTCTGCAGGATCAATCCGGCCTCGACGGTGATTGTCGCATTGTCGGGATCGATCGCGCGAATCTTGTTGAGGCGCGACAGAAGCAGCACGATGGCCTGGCCCGAGGCATCGGGCGTCGCCCCGCCGACGAGACTTGTATTGCCGCCCTGCGTGACGACCGGCACTTTTTGCGCGGCGCACAGCTTCATGATTGCGGCGACCTCGGCGGTTGAGCCCGGCCGCACGGCGCATTGGGCCGCACCCGTCGCCATATTGCGCCAGTCGGTGAGATAGGGCGCGAGTTCCTCGCCCGTCAGGACGTGTTTTTCCCCGACAATAGCGCCGAGCGCCGAAAGAAAGCTCATGTGATCACCACGGATGACGGCCGCGGAACGGCCAGCGTTCCGCCTGCTCTAGGCAAGTGACTGGCGCTTGTCGAGCCTCAGATGCTGGCAATCAGGCCGCCATCCACCCGCGTCACCGTTCCGGTGACATAAGACGCCTGCCGGCTGGCCAGAAAGGCGACGACAGCGCCATATTCGGCCGGCTCGCCATAGCGCCCGACGGGGATGGAAGCCTCGCTCTCGGCCGCCACCTGCGCCGGCGCCCTGCCCTCGCGCTCGGCTTTCTTCTCGTCCAGAAACTTGATGCGTGGCGTGGCAATGCGCCCCGGCAGGACGATATTGGCGGTCACGCCATCGGCCCCGACCTCGCGGGCAAGCGTCTTCGACCAGGCGACGAGGCTGGCGCGCAGGGCGTTGGAAATGCCGAGATTGGGAATGGGAGCGACAACGCCCGAGGATGTGCTGGTGATGATGCGACCCCATTTGCGCGCCCGCATGCCGGGCAGAACCGCATCCGTGATCTTGATGACGGCGAGCACCATGCTCTCAAAATGTTTCGACCAGAGCGCCGCATCCTGACCGGCGGCGGGTGTGGGCGGCGGGCCGCCTGTATTGTTGACGAGAATGTCGATGGGGCCGAGTTCCGCCTCGATCCGCGCAATACGCGCCCCAATGCCGGCAATGTCGGCCAGATCCCATTGATAGGTTTTCGCCACACCCCCAGAGGCTGCGATCGGCTGCGCTTGGGCCTTGGCGGCCGCCTCGTCAATATCGGCCAAAGCGACCTTGGCGCCTTCTGCCGCCAGCGCTTGGGCAATCGCCCCGCCAAGACCGCCCCCAGCGCCAAAAACCAAAGCGACCTTGCCGCGCAAGCCCAGATCCATGTGAAACACTCCTTTGTCTGGCGTCTATATAGGCCGCTTGCGCCCAAAGGCACAGCCATTGGCAGCCTATCTGCGGCGCCCTGCGGCGCGCGTATCCACAGCCCCGGAGCGCGGCGCGGCAAGGGCGCGGCTGACAAGGCCCCTCAGCCATTGCTGGCCGGCATCGAGATCCTCGCGTTCATGCCAGACCTGCGCGAAGACGAGATCGGGAACCGGAAACGGCACGGGCACGGGAAGCATGACGAGGCCGCTTGCCGAGCGAAAAACATCGAGCAGCTTTCGCCGCGAATGCGCGATGAGATCCGTTCCGGATATGAGGGAGGGAATGGCGAGATAATGCGGCACGCTGGCAACAATGCGCCGTCTGTATCCCATGGCGCGAAGAATATCGTCGAGCTGCACGCCGGAATCGCTGCTGGGCGCGACCGTCACATGCGGCAGGTCGAGAAAGGCCTGCAGGCTGAGCCGGCCGTTGCGCAGACGCGGATTGGCGCGATCGACAATGCAGACAAGTTCGTCGCGGTAGAGTTCTTCGCCCTTCAGCCCGTCAGGCATTGAGGGAAACACACCGAGTGCCAGATCGGCCTTGTCTTCCAGCAGCAGGCGGCAGGAGTGCACCGGCCCGCCCGTCTCGACCCTGATATCGACATTGGGCGCCTCGCGCCGGACGAGTTTTACAATGCTGGGCAGCCCCTCCACCGTCATCGCATCGCTCATCGCCAAGCGAAACAGGCGGTGCGACGAAGCCGGGTCGAAATGGCTTGAGGCGGTCATGAGCGCGTGAATATCCGACATGGCGCGCTCGAGCGGATCGCGCAGCGCCAGCGCCCGGGCCGTCGCCTTCATCACCGCGCCCTCGCGCACCAGCAAAGGATCGCCGAAAATGGCGCGCAGGCGCCGCAAGGCATGGCTGACCGCCGATTGCGTCACATTGAGCTGTTCGGCCGCACGCGAGACGCTTTGCGTGCGCAACAGCGCATCGAGCATTTTGAGCAGGTTGAAATCGAGGGTCGCGAGGGTCACGCCCGGCTCCTTGCAGATCATGAATTTCATTCATGATGCCATGACAACAACCGCCGTTGCAATCATGGTCTGCCGCAGGATAATCGCCCCAAGACCATCAAAAGGGGAAACGCATGAAAACGATCGGGCATCGCCGCTATGTCGCGGCACTCCTTCCCATGAACCGCGACATGACCATCGATGAACAGGCCTATCGCCGCTTTGTCCGTTACTTCGTCAATGACCCCGCCTTCGTCAAAGAGGGCGGCCTGTGCGTCAATCCGGAAGCTGCTGAAATTTTCTACCTGACCCGCGCCGAAAAACGCCGCGTGCTCGAAATCTCTATGGAAGAAGCGCACGGCAAATTGCCGATCATCGCCGGCACCTGGGGGATCACGACTGCCGAGACGGTTGAGACCGCAAAAGATTGCAAGGCGCTCGGCGTCGACGGCATTTTCGTCACGCCACCGGGCGGCGCACAGGATGTCACCTCGTGCTGGGATGCCGACACCTATCCCGAAATCTGGCTCGATCAGATCAAGGAACAGGATCGCGCTGTCGATCTGCCGATCGTGACGCATCCGGTGGGTGGCGCCAAGCCGCCTTTCTATCCGGGCCTTCCGCTGGCTGCCACGCTGCGCATCTGCCGCGAAGTGCCCAATGTTGTCGGCTGGAAAATGACCTACACATATGAAGGCTTCCGGCTGATCGCCAAGGGATTGCGCGGCCTCGACCGCGATGTCGCCGTCATGGGCGCGCTGGCATCGCGCTTCCATGAATACCGTCTGACGAATATGTTCGACGGCACGCTGAGCGGCTTCTGGAATTTTGCCAAAGAACCCATGCTGGCCCATCTCGATGCATGGGACCGCCGCGATCTCGACGGCGCCTGCAAAGTCTGGGACAGCGGCCTCGCCGAATTGCAGGAATATATTGCCGATATGGGCCGCCTGCACATCCGCTATAAAACAGCAACATGGCTGCGTGGGCTCATTCCAAATCCCTATATGCGCCCGCCCATGCCCAAGCCCATGCAGGTTGAAGTCGATACGATCTATCGCCTGCTCAAAAACCTCAATCTCAGCGTCATCGATCAAAAAGACACACGGCTCGACACATGATCGCGCCGCACCGGGAGGATATTTCGATGAAGACAATCATTGCTGCCATGACATGCGCCATCGGCTTGATGATCGCGCCGACGGCCGATGCACAGACCTATCCCGACCGACCGATCAAAGTCGTGGTGCCTTTCGCACCCGGCGGCGCAGTCGACTCGCTTGCGCGCATCGTCAGCGCGAAAATGCAGGACTCGATGAAGCAGCCGGTGATCGTGGAAAACCGTCCGGGTGCGGGCGGCAATATAGCAGCTGACGCTGTCGCGAAATCACCGCCAGACGGCACAACGATCCTGCTCACGACGGTCGGCCATGCGATCAGCCCGTCGCTTTACAAGAAGCTCGCCTATGATCCTGTCAACGATCTTGCGCCGGTGACGCAGGTCATCAACGCCTCCCTGCTGCTGGTCACCAATCCGAAATTCCCGGCCAAAACGCTCGACGAACTCGTGCAGCTGGCGCGCGCCAAACCGGGCGCGCTGAATTACGGCTCGACCGGCATCGGCAACCCGCTCCATCTGACAATGGAAATGCTGAAAGTCGCTGCAAAAATCGACATTCAGATGGTGCCGTTCCGCGGCGATGCGCCACTCAATCAGGCGCTCGTCCAGGGCGATGTCGAAATGGCCGTGTCTCCGCTTGGAACAGCCGCCCCGCAAGTGGAGGCCGGCACATTGCGGGCCATTGCAGTCACGGGAGCCAAGCGCTCGCCCCTCATGCCGAACGTTCCGACGATTGCCGAACAGGGCTATCCAAATGTCCTGACCGACAGCTGGCAGGGGATGTTCGTCGCGGCAAAAACCCCGCAACCCATCATTGAACGAATCCATCAGGAAGTGCTGAAGGCAATTCAGGATCCCGATGTGATCAAGCGGATCGCCGGGTTCGGCTCTGAACCTGTCGGCAGCACGCCGGCGCAATTTGGCGCCTTTGTGAAAGCGGAAATGGAAAAATATGCGCGGCTCGTTGCCGATACCAAGGTTCCGCCGCAGGATTGATCCTGCCTGTCATCCCGCAAGAAAAGCCCCGCGCTCAGGCGCGGGGCTTTTTTTCATTGCGGCTTGAGGCCGAGCTCAGTGGTGATGTTCTTCCACAGATCGAGCTGGCTGGAGAGGATTTTTCGTGCAGCCTCGGGCGTACCCGTTTCGATCTCGAAACCCAGCCCCGGCGCTGTCTCGCGGATTTTCTCATCCTGCATGGCTTTGATCACTTCGGCATTCATGCGCGCAAGGATAGGCTCCGGCGTGCCTGCCGGCGCCATCAGCATGAACCAGCCGGCGAAGTCGAAATCCTTCAGCGTCTCGGCCACTGTGGGAACATCCTTCATCGACGAGGCGCGTTTGTCGGAGGCAATGGCAATGGGGCGCAGCTTGCCGTCGCGAATATGGGATTCGACCACGGCAACAGAGAAGACGCCGGCCTGCAGACGGCCCGCCATCACATCCTGCGGGGCATTGGCAATATTGGGGAAGGGCACGAGCACCCATTCCATGCCGGCGCGCTTCTTCAGGGCTTGCGCCGTAATACCGGCGAGATTGCGCGGCGAATCCACGGCGACCGACAATTTGCCGGGCTCTTTACGATCGAGCGCGATCAATTCCTGAAGGTTTTTCGCCGGAACATCGGGATGCACGACAATCATCTGATGACTGCGCGCAATCATCGATACGGGCGCAAAATCCTTCACCGGATCGTAGCTCAGCTTTTCGATCAGGAAGGGATTGGACACGAGTGCCGCCGAAGTGGCGAAGAAAAATGTATAACCATCGGGCGTCGCGCGGGCCACGGCATTGGCGCCCACAACATTGGCGGCTCCCGGCTTGTTCTCGATGATGACGCCCTGCCCCAGCGAGCGCGACAGGCGATCGGCAAGCAAACGCGCCATCACATCCGGGCTGGCGCCGGCCGCCTGCGACACAACGAAAGTGATCGGCCTGTTGGGCCAAGCCTGAGCCTGCGCCTCGGGCGCGAGAAGACCAGAAACGGCCAAAGCGGATGCACCGGCAAAGCCCATGACAGCACGACGCGACAGCGACATGGCATTCCCTCCTGTTGATCGGGCGGCGGCAACCGCAAGTTTTTTATGACCTCGCCCATCCTAGCGGGGCCTAAAGCAGCCGGGCAACAGATTTTCCGCGATGCAAATCGGCTGTACCGCCATGCGGGCAGAGCTTTCCTTGCGCTTTCCCGATTTTTGGCCAATCCTGTCGTTGACCGCAAAAAGCGGCGGCGGCCCGCTCCGCCAAAAAAGACTCTGGGGAAAAGCCATGTCCATTTTCAGCAAGACCTTATCCAGACATCGCCTGTGCGCCAGCACGATCATTGCCGCCGCATTATGCGCCGGCCTTTCCCCAGCGCTGGCGCAGCGCCCGCCGACCCAGATGAACCCGCTCGACCGCTCGGATTTGGGGCGCAGCAATCAGGATCCCAATCTGCGCGGCTTGCCGATTCCTGCCACCGTCACACCGCTCGACAAAGTGCCCCTCGAGCGGATCAAATTGCCGCCGGGTTTCAAGGCGGAAGTCTATGCCCATGGCATGCCGGGCGCACGCACCATGGTGCAGGGCGACAAGGGCACAATCTTCGTCGGCTCGCGCGCCATCGGGCGCGTCTATGCCGTGGTGACGAAAGACGGCAAGCGCGAAAACAAAATCATTCTGCAGGGATTGACGCAGCCCAATGGCCTCGCCTTCAAGGATGGATCGCTTTACGTTTTCGCGATCAACAAAGTCCTGCGCTTTGACGGAATCGAAAACGATCTCGACAAATTGCCGACGCCCGTCGATCTGACTGCGCAATTCAATCTGCCGGCTGACACGCAGCACGGATGGAAATATGTCGCCTTCGGCCCGGATGGAAAACTCTATGTGCCGGTTGGCGCCAATTGCAATATTTGCGAGGTCAATCCGGCCACGCATGCACATATCCGCCGCTATAATCCGGATGGAACCGGCATGGAAATTGTGGCGCGCGGCGTGCGCAATACAGTCGGTTTCGACTGGCATCCGGTGACGCGCGAACTCTGGTTCACCGATAATGGCCGCGACTGGGCCGGCGATGAAGGTCCAGAAGACGAGCTCAACCGTTTGCCCAAGGGCAAGGAAGGCGCTTCCTTCGGTTTCCCCTATTGCCACGCCAATAAAGTGCCGGATCAGGACATTAAAAAACCCAATGCCTGCGCCGGAACAATCCCGACTGCCGCTTTGATGGGCCCGCATGCTGCAGCGCTCGGCATGGTTTTTTACACGGGCGATTCTTTCCCGGCGAAATATAAAAACGCAGCCTTTATCGCGCGTCATGGTTCCTGGAACCGCACCAAGAGATTCGGCTATGACATTGTCGTCGCCTTTCCGCAGAAAGACGGCACAGCGCGGGTCGAGAATTTTCTGACCGGCCTGCTCGATACGGAAAAGAACGAATTCCACGGTCGTCCGAGCCATGTCATGCAGATGAAAGACGGCTCGCTGCTCATCGGCGATGAATTGCCCGGCGTTCTCTACCGCATCAGCTATGACGCCAAGCGCGTTGCGGCGCGGTAATGATTCAGCTCGCTGGACAGGCCATCCGGACCGGTTTGCTCCTTTGCCTGCTGACACCATCTCTGGCGAGGGCGGCAGATCCGCCCTCGCTTGAAACCTGCCTGTCCTGCCACGGCGCGGGCGGCAATTCGCTCACGCCGCTCGTGCCCTCGCTGGCCGGACAGCCCGTTCTGTTTCTCACCAACCAGCTTGTCTATATCCGCGAAGGCGTGCGCCAGATTCCGGCCATGGCCGGTCTGCTCGATAAAATGAGCGATGACGAATTGGTGCGCCTGGCCGAAACATTGGCCGCCATGCCGGCGCAGAAGAGCGATGAAAACATCGGCACGGAACTTGTCGCAAAAGGCCGCCAGCTCGCCGAAAAAGCACGCTGCGGATCATGCCATCTGCCAACCTTGCGCGGTCAGGATCACATGCCGCGCCTGGCCGCACAAAGAAGCGATTATACCGAACAGGCGATGAAAGAATTCCGCGACAGCACACGCTCAGGCGCCGATGCGCTGATGAGCAATGCTGCCGTGGGCTTGAGCGATGCCGACATCAAGGCGCTGACACAATATATCGCCAGCCTGCCGCCGTGAGACGGGCGCCGACTTAACGCTGTTCGGTCGGCACTTCCTCGTTTTGCAAGGCGCGCATACGCTCCAAAACGTCGGGCGAGAAGGCTGTCGCGCGCCTGATCATGGCAAGAATTTCATCGCCATCCATAGGCGTCACATCAAGCGTCAGCTTGGTCGCCTCGTTGATATAGACGGGATCCTTCGACACGGCCAAAAACGCCTCGCGCAAAGCAGCCGCCCGATCTGCCGGAATGTCCGGCGGAGCAGCCCAGGGCCATGGCGCGCGGAAAGGCATGTCAGCGAGATCGACCAGATCCCGATCCTTGGGGTCGGAAACCAATTCCCGCACCAAAGGCACATTGGGATATTCAGGCATGCGCGTATCGCGGCCCATGGCGACAAGAATATGCATATTGCCATCGGGCTTCAGCCAATCGGGCTTGGTCGAAAACAGCGAGGAATAGGTCGTCGGGCGCGCATCGACTTCGCCACGATCGACAGCCAGATTGATGTCATTGCCACTTCTGTATCCGGCAAAAATCTGGATGTTCAGGCGAACGATGTCCCGCAAAAGTTTCGCCACTTCTGTGTCGGTTGCGCCTTTGCCTGTCACGCCAACCATCAATTTCGGGCCATTGGCGCGACGTATGTCATCCAGAGATTTGGCTTGCGCATTTTTGCGCGTCATCAGGACGAAAGCATCGGTCGCACCATTTGAGGATGAGCCGAGCCAGGTGAATTTCATCGGATCGAACTGGACCTGCGGATTGCTCTTCACAATGGCCATCAGCGGCAGACCGCGATCGATAATGCCAAAAGCTGTGCCGTCGCGCGGCGCGCGCACATAAAGATAATTGGCCGCAATCAGACTCGCTGCGCCGGGCATGTTCTGGACAACGAGCGTGGGATTGCCGGGAATGTGCCGGTCCATATGCCGCGCCAACAGGCGGGCATAAACATCATAGCCGCCACCCGGTCCGTAACCGACAATGACCTGGACCTGCTTGCCCTTGTAAAAATCAGCCACCGGATTGGCGCGCACATCCGCGCCGGGAAGTGCCAACCCTACCGCCAGCGCCAAAGCCAATGATCTGATCATTCCACCCCTCCCCGAACGAAATCTTTTCGTTTTGCTTTTGTTGAAAACAAAATAGCAGATCGCGCCGGCGAGGCGAGAGGGTCAGGGCAGATCGGGGGATTTTTTAAAGTGGTGCCCGGGGGCGGAATCGAACCACCGACACTGCGATTTTCAGTCGCATGCTCTACCAACTGAGCTACCCGGGCCTACGCTCTGAGCCGCAAGGCCCAAGGAGTGGGCGGTTTATAGGAAGATGACCGGCGAATGTCTAGCGAGAATGTCTGTCGATCCGCCCAACCTTTGGGCCTTGCAGACAAGTTTCTGTCACGATGGCCTATTCATCCTGCCCGGCGGGGCGACGGGGCGGCTGGGCCTCATCTTCGTCGGGCTCATCGGTCTCGACTGCGGGAATCGCATAAGTGCCGCCGAGCCAGCGGCCGAGGTCGATATCGGCGCAGCGTTTTGAGCAAAAGGGACGATAGGTCTCCTCTGCCGGCTTCCGGCAGATCGGGCAGGCTCCCGCTTTGGACCTGTTATCATTGGCGGCCGTCATCGCGCCTCACACCCGGTTGAGCCAAAGGAGATGGGTCGGATAGCCCTCGCCCGACAGCAGCGACACAGTCTCATAAAGCGGCAGGCCGACAACGGCGGGGTAGGAGCCGATCAGTTTGATGACAAAAGCGCCGGCCAGCCCCTGAATCGCATAGCCGCCCGCCTTGCCGCGCCATTCTCCGGAGGCGAGATAGGCCTCGATTTCGGCCTCCGAGAGCCGTTTGAACCGGATCCGGCTTTCCACCAGACGACTGCGCACGGTCCCCTTCGGGGTCGCCAGGGAAACGCCGGTGAAGACGCGATGCGCGCGGCCAGACAGAAGACGCAGGCATTGCGCCGCCTCGTCCGCCACTTCGCATTTCGGCAGGATGCGCCGGCCGACGGCGACCACAGTATCGGCCGCCAAAATATAGGCATCGGCGAGTTCGGGCTTCTCGCGCAGGCTTTGCGCGGCAGCGCGCGCCTTTTCCATGCCGAGCCTTGCTGCAAGATTGCGCGGCAATTCGTTGCGATGGGGGGTTTCATCCAGATCGGCGGGCAAGAGCGCATCGGGCTCGATGCCGATTTGTTGCAGCAGCGCAAGACGTCGTGGCGAGGCAGACGCCAGCACGAGTTTCGGACGCCAGCCTGTCTCCTGAGCGTCCTTGCCTTCGTGGGTCACGCGCGCCTCGCCTGAGCCAGCGACAGACGGGCCATGTCGCCCATCCTGTCGGTCCGGATTACTTGAAACGATAGGTGATCCGGCCCTTGGTCAGATCATAGGGCGTCATTTCGACGAGAACCTTGTCGCCGGTCAGAACGCGAATGCGGTTCTTGCGCATCTTGCCTGCCGTATGGGCGATGATCTCGTGATCGTTCTCGAGCTTGACCCGGAAGGTGGCATTCGGGAGCAATTCGCTCACCACGCCCGGAAATTCCAGCAATTCTTCTTTCGACATGTGTCAGTACGTCTCCGGCGGCGTCCGGGCCCGGCCTTAAAACCGGGAGACGAGACGGCCTGTCCATGGGTGAAGTGGCCGGACCCTAATCGAGAACGGCGGCTTTGTGAACTCATAGAGGCCCTCAGGAAGGGCTCAATCGGCATTTTCCCGCCGCAAAATCGCGGTTTCAGCCGGATTTGCTCTCTCCGGACGCAAGCGCAGCCGCTTCATCGGCCAATGTCAGGGTGCGATGCCGGCGAATGGAGAGCGGCAACATGACCAGATAGGCGAAGGTCATTCCGATGAGAACTTCCATCGGGAATGTCGCCAGCAGCAGCACAAGCGCGGCCACGGCGAACAGGACGGGAATGAAATATTCGCGCGGCACACGGCCGATCTGCTTGCCCGAAAAATGCGGCAGCTGGCTCACCATCAAAAATGCGACGAACAGGACATAGGCAATCTCAAGCACGGTGAAAAATCCGCCGCGCGGCATGCCGATGATCGAATATTGCAGATAGATCGGCAGCATGACGCAAATCGCGCCAGCCGGCGCGGGCATGCCGACGAAAAACTGCCCATGCCACGAGGGCTTGTTCGGATCGTCGATCATCACGTTGAAACGCGCCAGACGCAAAGCTGCGGCAATGGCGAAAACCATGGCTGCGAACCAGCCGAAACTGGGAATGTCCTTCAGAGACCAGAAATAGAGAAGGAAGGCGGGCGCGACGCCGAAATCGACAAAATCGGCCAGCGAATCGAGCTCTGCGCCAAAGCGCGACGTTCCATCGAGCGCGCGGGCAAGACGCCCATCGAGACCATCGAGAACGGCCGCCACGACAATCATCACGGCGGCCAGTTCGAACTTGCCATCGGCAGCGAAACGGATCGAGGTGAGCCCCAGGCACAGCGCCAGAAGCGTGACAAGATTGGGCAGAACAATGCGCATCGGCACGCGCGAAAAGCGACGACGGCGACGACCTGCAGAATTGCTGTCAGCTTCCATGTCTTTTCGTCCTGGTCTTTCGTCCTGCCCGAATGGGAATCAACCGACCTTGTAGCTGCGGCGCTGTTCGCCTGAGGACAGATCGGCGAGAACCGTCTCTCCTGCAATGGCTTTTGAACCGAGCCCGACCAGCGGCACGGCATTGTCAGGCATATAGACATCGACGCGCGAACCGAAACGGATCAGACCGAAACGCTCGCCTGTTCCGATTGTGTCGCCCTCGCGCGAGAAAGAGACAATGCGCCGCGCAATGAGGCCGGCAATCTGCACAACGCCAAAACGTCCCTGCGGGCTGTCGATGATCAATGAATTGCGCTCATTGTCTTCGCTCGCCTTGTCGAGATCGGCATTGAGGAAAAGGCCCGGCTTATAGGCAATGCGCTCGATGCGCCCGGTCACGGGTGCACGATTCACATGGCAATCGAACACCGACATGAAGACGGAAATGCGAGACATGGGCTTGTCGCCCAGGCCCAATTCCGGCGGCGGCACGAAATAGCCGATCGAAGAGACAATGCCATCGGCAGGCGAGACGACCAGACCCTCGCGAAGCGGCGTGACGCGCGGCGGGTCGCGGAAGAAATAGGCGCACCAGACGGTCAAAATGCCGCCAATCCAGCCCAAGGGGGACCAGACCCAGCCGAGAATCGCAGCAATAACCGCGAAAATGGCGATGAAAACATAGCCCTCCCGGTGGATCGGAACGATCTGCCGGCGGATGGAATCGATCATGGACATAGGTAGCTGAAGCTCCGTTTGGACGCCTTTTCGCAAATTGGCGACCGGAAGTCACGCGGCCTGCGCATAAACCTGCCAAGTCCCGGTCTTGGGGCCGGGAGCCGACAGGCCCATTCCTGAGCTGCCGGGCAGCACTCATGCCGAAATCATGCGGCGGGCGGGCAGGAAGCCTCTGAGCCCGATCGCCTTTTGCAAGCCTGGCTCGCGTCAGGCGGGGGGTCGGGCGGGCCTGAGCGAAACCGGCGACAAATTGAGCACCCCCCGCCACAGAGGTGAGCAATCGGCTGATTTGCGGGGCAATCGTGCATTTTCCGGCCCTTGCCCCTGACTGTCTCGATTGACAGGGCGATTGCGAGACCGACACTGACGGCCAAGCCATTTCATCGAAAGCAAAGCGCCTTGTCGATCCGCGTCGCCCTCCACCACGTCACATCCTATCGCTACGATCGACCGGTCGCGCTGGGTCCGCAGATGATCCGTTTGCGTCCCGCCCCACATTGCCGGACGCGCATTCTCTCTTATTCGCTGAAAATTCTGCCCGCCGATCATTTCGTCAATTGGCAGCAGGATCCCCATGGCAATTGGCTTGCCCGCTATGTCTTTCCGGAGAAGGCAACGCAATTCAAGATCGAGGTCGATCTCACCGCCGATATGTCGGTGATCAATCCGTTCGATTTTTTCGTCGAACCCTATGCGGAAGAATTTCCCTTCGCCTATACGCCCGAAGAAGCCAGCGAGCTTGCCGCCTATCTTCAGCATGAGGCGCAAGGGCCGCAGTTTGAGAATTATCTCGCCTCCATTCCGCGCGGGAAACAGCGCATCGTGACCTTTCTGGTCGAGCTCAATGCGCGCCTCAGCCGCGAGATCAATTATGTGATCCGCATGGAGCCCGGCGTGCAGACGCCGGAAGAAACATTGACGCTCGGCACCGGTTCATGCCGCGACAGCGCCTGGCTGCTTGTGCATCTGTTGCGACGGCTCGGTCTGGCCGCACGTTTTGTCTCCGGCTATCTGATCCAGCTCAAGCCGGACATTGCATCGCTCGATGGACCTGCAGGCGCGGCCCATGATTTCACCGACCTGCACGCCTGGGCTGAAGTCTATGTGCCGGGCGCTGGCTGGATCGGCCTTGATGCGACGTCGGGCCTGCTCTGCGGCGAAGGTCATTTGCCGCTGGCTTCCACGCCACATTACCGCTCGGCTGCGCCGGTTTCCGGCATGGTCGAACCCGCGCATTGCGATTTCGATTTTTCCATGCGCATCGAGAGAATTCGCGAAGAGCCGCGCGTCACTCTGCCTTTTTCCGATGAGGCCTGGTCGCGGCTCGACCAACTGGGACAGGATGTCGATCGCGATCTTGTGGCCCAAGATGTGCGCCTGACCATGGGCGGCGAGCCGACCTTTGTGGCCATCGACGATTTCGAAGGCGCCGAATGGAATACATCGGCTGTGGGCCCAACGAAGCGCCATTATGCGGATGCGCTGATCCGTCGTCTGCGCAAGCGTTTTGCACCGGGCGGATTTCTTCATTACGGACAGGGCAAATGGTATCCGGGCGAAAGCCTGCCGCGCTGGGCCTTTGCTCTTTACTGGCGCAAGGATGGCCAGCCGATCTGGCGCAATGGCGATCTCATTGCCGATGAGAGCGGGCGCGGACTTTTCACCGACAAGATCGCAGCCATTGGCGCAGCTGAAAAGCTTATTCAGGCGACAGCAAAAAATCTTGGCATTGACGGCGATTTTGCCCTTCCCGCCTATGAAGATCCCGCGCATTGGATGGTGAAGGAAGGCGCCTTGCCGGTGAATGTCGATCCAAGCGATCCCAAGATCGACGATCCGGAAGAACGCGCGCGCATGATCCGCGTTTTCGAACGCGGTCTTTCCACACCCTCGGGCTATGTTTTGCCGGTGCAGCGCTGGAATATGCGCGAGACCGGACTCGGGCGCTGGCGTTCGGAAAAATGGCAATTGCGCCGTGGCAAGCTGATGCTTTTGCCAGGCGATTCACCTGTCGGTTTTCGTCTGCCGCTGAATGCGCTGCCGCATGTGCCGGCCGCCGCTTATCCCTATATCGTCCCGCAGGATCCAACCGAGCCGCGCGACGCCCTGCCCGATCCGCGTGCCTTGTCGGCTCAGCGCAATGAGCCGACCACCGCAGATACGCGCTCGGAAATTGCCGAGCAGATTGCGGTGGAAGGCGCGGTGCGCACCGCTCTCACCATCGAACCGCGCGATGGTGTCCTGCATGTTTTCATGCCTCCTGTCGTCAAAATTGAAGATTATCTCGAATTGCTGGTGGCCATCGAAGATGCTGCTCATGCCTGCCAGACACCCGTTCATATTGAAGGCTATCCGCCCCCGCACGATCCCCGTATCGAAGTCATCAAGGTCACGCCCGATCCCGGCGTGATTGAAGTCAATGTCCAGCCGGCAGCCTCATGGCGCGAGGCAGTCGACAATACAATCGCCCTATATGAAGAAGCGCGGCTGACACGGCTGGGCACCGACAAATATCTCACCGATGGACGCCATACGGGCACGGGGGGCGGCAATCATGTCGTCTTGGGCGGCGCCACGCCGATGGATTCGCCCTTTCTGCGTCGCCCCGATCTGCTGAAAAGCATCGTGCTCTATTGGCAACGCCATCCCTCTTTGTCCTATCTTTTCTCCGGCCTCTTCATCGGCCCGACAAGCCAGGCGCCGCGCATCGATGAAGCGCGCCATGATGGACTCTACGAACTCGAAATTGCCTTGGCGCAAGTGCCCGCACCCGGTGCGGGAGATGTGCCGCTCTGGCTGGTCGACCGGCTCTTTCGCAATCTTCTCGTCGATGTCACCGGCAATACGCATCGCGCTGAAATCTGCATCGACAAACTTTTCTCGCCCGACGGTCCAACAGGACGGCTCGGTCTCATCGAATTTCGTGGTTTCGAAATGCCGCCCGATGCGCGCATGTCGCTGGCGCAGCAATTATTGCTGCGCGCCTTGGTCGCCTGGTTCTGGCGTGAGCCCCAGCAAGGCGCTTTCGTGCGCTGGGGTACGTCGCTGCATGACAAATTCATGCTGTCGCATTTTGTCTGGGAAGATTTTCTCGGCGTTCTTTCTGACCTGCGCACAGCCGGTTATGATTTCGATCCGCTCTGGTTTGAAGCCCATCGCGAATTCCGCTTTCCCTTCTATGGCGAGGTGGAACAGGGCGGCGTCACCATGACGCTGCGTCAGGCGCTCGAACCCTGGCACGTGCTGGGCGAGGAAGGTGCGATTGGCGGCACCGTGCGCTATGTCGATTCCTCCGTCGAGCGCATCGAAGTGACCGCCAGAGGTTTTGTGCCCGGCCGCCATGCCATCACCTGCAATGGACGTCCCTTGCCAATGACGCCGAGCGGGCGCCAAGGCGAGGCTGTGGCGGGCGTGCGCTTCAAGGCCTGGCACCCGGCCTCGGGTCTGCACCCGGTCATGCCCGTCCATGCGCCGCTCACATTCGATCTGGTCGATCTGTGGAACGGCCGGTCGCTGGGCGGCTGCGTCTACCATGTCGCCCATCCGGGCGGGCGCAATTACGACACTTTCCCGGTGAATTCTTATGAGGCACAGGCGAGGCGCTTGGCGCGGTTCCAGAATCACGGCCATACTCCCGGCCCGGTGGAATCGGTGCGAGAAATTCCATCGAGCGAATTTCCACTCACGCTCGATCTGAGGAAAGCGTTTGTCTAGAGAGTCATCACCCGCGCAGCGCGGCAATGGACGACGCGGCGCAGCTGCAACGCGGCGCGTCGAAGACTGGACCGCCTCCTATGCGAGCCTGCCTGGCATTACCGATGAATTCGTCGATGCCAAAGGTGCGCCGCGTGCGCATTGGCTGAATTTCCTGAATGCGCTGGCGCGCCTCGACGATGACCAGATCGATCGCCGCTTTGCCGCTGCCGATCGCCATATCCGCGATCTCGGCGTGTCCTATCGCGTCTATGGCGAAACAAATGAGCGCTCATGGCAGCTCTCGCATGTGCCGCTCCTCATTCCAGAACGCGACTGGCGCGAGATTGCAGCGGGCATTGCCCAGCGCGCCGAATTGATCGACCGCCTGCTCACCGATGTCTATGGAGACGGACAGCTTGTGCGCGATGGCGCCCTGCCGGCAGCAGCCATCACCGGAAGTCCTGACTTCATCCGCCCCATGCAGGGCGTGAAGGCGCCCGGCGGGCGCTGGTTGCGGCTTTATGCGGCCGATATTGCACGCGGGCCCGATGGGCGCTGGTGGGTTTTGGGCGATCGTGCGCAAGCCCCTTCAGGCATGGGCTATGCGCTCGAAAACCGGCTTGTTCTCTCGCGCGCCTTTCCCAATCTCTACCGCGACATGAATGTGGAAAGACTGGCGCCCTTCTTCCGCGAATTCCGCAAGGGATTGACGCAATCGGCCAGCCGCACCGATCCGCGCATCTGCCTTTTGACGCCCGGACCTTTCAGCCAGACCTATTTCGAACAGGCCTATCTGGCGCGATATCTCGGCATTCTTCTGGTCGAGGGCGACGATCTCACCGTTGCCGATGGCGCCGTGCATGTGCGCACCATTGCCGGGCTCAAACGCGCCGATGTGATCTGGCGTCGTGTCGATGCCGATTGGTGCGATCCGCTCGAAGCCAATGCTGCCTCGCGTCTTGGCGTGCCGGGATTGATGCAGGCAATCCGCAATGGCTCGGTCACGCTGGCGAATATGCCGGGCAGCGGATTGATTGAATCGCGCGCCCTGCTCGGCTTTATGCCGACATTGTGTCAGCGCATTCTGGGGGAGGATCTGCGCCTGCCCAATATTGCCACATGGTGGTGCGGCCAGAATTCCGAGCGCGCTCAAGTTCTGGAACGTCTCGACGAAATGGTCATTGCCGGGGCCTTTTCCGACATTCTGCCCGGCACGGAACGCCAGCGCGGATTGATCGGCGCCGATCTCGACA
>CAZHOK010000046.1:0-2661 GCA_964534115.1 uncultured Beijerinckia sp. | reverse complement strand
ACGGGTACGCCGAGGCGGCCTGGATCGACGGGTAAAAAGCGCGCGCCCAGCTCGAAGACCAGATTGCCCAGCGCCCCATCGATTACGTCGGTCAGGAAATGGTGCAGCTCTCGACAACGCCGGTCTGGGAAGACGGCAAGCTGACGCCACGTCCCTTCATCCTGCGCGTCTATGCAGCGGCCACAGAAAACGGATGGGAAATCATGCCCGGCGGTTTCTGTCGCGTCTCCGATCGCGCCGATGCGCGCGCCGTCTCCATGGGCGATGGCGTGCAATCGGCCGATGTCTGGGTGCTGGCCGACAAGCCGGTTGAAATGACGACGCTGCTGCCCTCCGATGACAGTGTGAAAATTCGTCGCCTGCTCGGTAATCTGCCCAGTCGCGCCGCCGACAATCTCTTCTGGCTCGGGCGTTACATGGAGCGCGCGGAAGCGACTTTGCGCATTGTGCGCTGCCTGTGCAGCCGCGTGATGGATCCCGATTCCGCCACCGGCGACGGGCGGCAATCGACCTTCCGCCTTGTTCGCATGCTCAGCGCATGGGGCGCGATTGCGCCCGACATGGCAGAAAGCAACACGGCTGAAATTGCCGCCTCCGCCCTGCATGACAAAACGCAGATCGGCTCCGCCGTATCCCTGGCGACATCGGCACAGCGCGCAGCCTCCGTTATTCGCGAGCGTCTGTCGCCCGATGCCTGGCAATTGCTGCGCGAACTGGAGACGCAATTGCTGGCCAAGGGCACGCCTGTCCTCCCCGAAGCAGATGCATTTGACCATGCAGACGATGCCTTGCGCATTATTTCCGCTTTGTCGGGTCTGTTTCAGGAAAACACCAATCGCGTTGCCGGCTGGCGTTTTCTCGACATGGGCCGGCGCGTCGAGCGCGCGATCAACACATGCCGTTTCGCCCGCACTTTTGCCGACAAGGATGCGACGGCAGAAAATCTCGACGTGCTGCTCGATCTCATCGACTCGCAGATCACCTATCGCTCGCGCTATCTTGTCGGCGTCGCGCTTGCACCCGTGCGCGACATGGTTCTGCTCGATACATTCAACCCGCGCTCGGTGGCTTTCCAGACCGACAGGATCGACGAACATCTCGCCACCCTGCCCCTGCTCAACGAGGACGGAATTCTGGAGGCGCCGCGCCGGATTGCCGTCAAACTCGTGTCCGATCTGTCGGTCGAAGATGCCGAGCGACTGGACCAGAACAAAATCCTTGGTTTGGAGCAAAGTTTGATGGCACTGGCAGAAGCCATTGCGCAACGCTACTTCCTGCAGGGGCCCGCCACACAGCGGCAGGGCCGTCAGATGGATCTGGCATGATTTACGATATTCGCCATGTCACGACCTATCGCTATGACGCGCCCGTATCCGCAGCGCGCTGCAGCCTGCGCCTGATGCCCGCAACCGAAGACGGCCAGCGCGTCTTCGACAGCGGCCTGGAAGTCGTGCCGCAACCGGCCAAACTGACCGAGCGGGTCGACTTTTTCGGCACACGCGTCACCCATGTCGATATTGAAACCGCCCATCGCGAATTGCGCATCACAGCGCTCTCGCGTGTCGAAGTCGAGCGGCGCAGCGCACCGGCCGCGGCACTGACGCCGGAATGGCAAAGCGTGCGCGAATCTGCCTTTGCTTCCGCTGCGCTCGATCCGCGCGCGCCGGCGCATTTCCTTTATCCAAGCCGGCTCGTGCCATTGCACGACCCCGCGACAGCCTATGCGCGCGAAAGTTTCAGACCCGACCGGCCGATTGTCGAGGCGGCCGATGAGCTGATGAAACGCATTGCCGCGGATTTCAAATACGATCCAAAAGCCACTGCCGTTTCAACACCGCTGTCAGAGGCTTTTGCAGCGCGCGGCGGCGTCTGCCAGGATTTTGCCCATATCATGATCGCCGCCCTGCGCGGGCTCGGCCTGCCGGCTGCTTATGTGAGCGGCTATATCCGCACGCTTCCACCGCCGGGCAAACCGCGGCTTGTCGGTGCGGATGCATCGCATGCCTGGGTTTCGCTCTGGTGCGGCGACATGTTCGGCTGGCTCGATTTCGATCCGACCAATGCGACGCTGGCAGGCAATGACCATATCGTCATTGCACGCGGGCGCGATTATGCCGATGTCTCGCCCATTGACGGGGTGATCCTGGCGTCTGGCAATCAGACCTTGTCTGTCAGCGTCGATGTCGCGCCAAGCCAGCGCCTACCAAGCGACCCGCGACCACACGTTGAGGCGCTCGTCTAGATTCGTCATTGCGAGGAGCCGAAGGCGACGTGGCAATCCATCTTTGCCTCAGGCGCAATTTGGATGGCGCACGCTTTGCTCGCAATGACAAGGCTAAAGCCTAGACCTCGACCGGCTTGCGGGCGGGCTTGCCTTCTTCCTGTTCGGCACGCCGCAAGGTTTCTTGCGCCGCATCGACTTCGCGCTGGCGATTCCACATGGCCTGATAAACGCCGCCCTTGGCCAGAAGATCGTCATGGCGTCCGCGCTCGACGATCTGGCCCTGATCGAGAACCAGAATCTCATCGGCATTGACAATGGTCGACAGGCGATGGGCGATGACCAAAGTGGTGCGGCCTTGCGACACGCGATCGAGCGCCGTCTGGATTTCGCGCTCGGTGAAGGAATCGAGCGCCGACGTCGCCTCATCGAGAATGAGA
>CAZHOK010000045.1:8803-20319 GCA_964534115.1 uncultured Beijerinckia sp. | reverse complement strand
ACGCCTGGCTCACCGACAAAGACACGCATGTCGATCAGGCCCGGCGAGACAATATCGCCGGCGCAATCGATCACCTGCGCATCCGAGCCCGCATTGGCGCGCGTCACCTGCGCGCCGAAATCGGCAATGAGTCCATTTTCGACAATCACGCCGCCATGGGTCTGCGTTCCCTTTTCAGGGTCGATCAGCTGCGCATTGACCAGTGCGATTTTGGGCATGTCGGTCTCACGCATTGGGCAGGTTCCTGGCAAGCGCTTCGAGCACGGCCATGCGCACGGCAACGCCCATTTCAACCTGTTCATTGATCAGCGAACGCGGGCCATCGGCCACCGCACTGTCGATCTCGACGCCGCGATTGATCGGACCGGGATGCATGACGAGCGCTTCCGGCGCTGCAGCGCGCAACTTGTCCTCATTGAGCCCGTGGAAGCGCGCATATTCTTTCAATGAGGGCACATAAGCGCCATCCATGCGCTCGCGCTGCAGGCGCAGCATCATGACAATATCGGCGCCCGCAATGCCTTTCAGAAAATCCCGATGCACTTCGACGCCCATACGCTCGATCCCCGCCGGCAGGAGCGTGGACGGCGCCACCACACGCACGCGTGCGCCCAGCTGCGTCAGGCAGATCATATTGGAGCGCGCCACGCGCGAATGAGCGACATCGCCGCAAATGGCAATTGTCAGACCGTCGATCCGGCCCTTGTTGCGCCGGATCGTCAGCGCATCGAGCAGCGCCTGTGTCGGATGTTCATGCGATCCGTCGCCCGCATTGATGACGGAACAGGTCACTTTTTTTGCCAAAAGCTCGACCGCGCCCGAACAATGATGACGCACAATAATGAGATCGGGGCGCATGGCATTGAGCGTCACGGCCGTGTCGATCAGCGTCTCGCCTTTTTTCACGCTCGAATTGGCAACCGCCATATTCATCACATCGGCGCCCAGCCTCTTGCCGGCCAGCTCGAAGGAAGATTGCGTGCGCGTCGAGGCTTCGAAGAACAGATTGATCTGCGTGCGCCCGGACAGGACTGTGCGCTTTTTCTCGACCTGACGGGAGACGTTCACCGCCTCATCGGCCATATCGAGCAAATATTCGATCTGGGGACGGGAAAGACCCTGGATGCCGAGCAAATGCCGGTGCGGGAAGGAATACGGCGAGGGCGTCTGAGACATGAGTTGGTTCTATAGGGTGTAAGGCGTGGGGGGCGCAAGCGCCGAGCCGGCCTTAGCGCGCAAATTCCCGGTTCCGCCGCTCCAGTTCCTCGCCATAACGGCGCAGGGCATGGGCTTCGCTCACCAGGCCCAGAACCTGGCGGCCCTCCCCCTCGTCCACCACGGCCAGAACATCGGCCTCATTCGCCTCGAAGGAATCGATCGCTTCGCGGATGGTCATATCCGGCAAAAGCCAGGCCCCGCGATGGGAGGCCAGAGACAGAACGGGCTCCCCGGCGCGATGGGCCGGGGCCGCATGCAGATCGGCGCCGAGCAGCAAGCCCGCATAGCGGCCCTGCCCGTCGGTCACGACCATTTCGCGTGCCATGCCGAGCGGAAACATGTCGCGCGCCAGCGCAATTGTCGTCTCGCCCGGCAGGCTGCGCACATCGGTGCGCATCAATCTTGCAACATTGAGCTGGCGCAGCCAGCCGACATCGTGAGGCCCGCGGATCGTCTCGCCACGCAGATGGAAACGCCAGGTGGCGAAGGAATAGCCAAAAGTCTCGCGCACGATCAGTGCCGAGACGGCGCAAGCCGCCAGCGCTGCCGCCGTCACGGAAAAATCGCCGGTCGTCTCGAGCGCCAGAACCGTCATTGTGACGGGTGCACCGAGCACGCCCGTGCCGAAAGCTGCCATGCCGGCAATGGCCGCCAGCGCCGCGGGAAAGACAAAAGGCGTATGAAGCGTGAGCGCATCGGCATAAAGCCGGCCAATCAATCCGCCCAGAAGAAGAGCGGCGAAAAACAGGCCGCCGCGAAAGCCCGCCCCCAGGGATATGGCCGACGCCAGCGCCTTTAACACGATGACAGCGGCCAGCATGCCAAGCGGCACGGTTGTCGTGAGATTGAGATAAAAAGCGCCATGTCCGGCGGCGAGAACCTGCGGCGTGAAAAGAGCAAAAACGCCGACGATCAAACCGCCCAGCGCCGGGCGCAAAAAGCGGGGCAGACGCTTGTGGCTGAACAGGCGCTCGGCCACGGCCACGCCTTGCATCAGCAGGATCGAGGCAAAGGCACAGAGCACGCCGAGAATGAAAACATGAACGAAAACCTCGCCCGTCGCCGCATTGAAGTCGGCAATGGCAGGCAGAGGATCATGGCGAAAAGTGATACGGCTCGCGACAAGATTGGCAACAATCGCGCTGGCCACAACAGGCACGAGCGAGGCAACTGTATAGGCGCCCAGAACCACTTCGAACGCATAAAAGGCGCCCGCCAAGGGCGCGCCGAAAGCCGCTGAAATTGCGCCTGCTGCACCGCAGGCCACCAGCAGGCGCATATCGGAACGGCGCGCGGCAAGTCCGCGTCCGAAAAAGGAAGAGACCGCGGCACAGATTTGCGTATAGGCGGCCTCCAGCCCCACAGAGGCGCCACAGGCGTTGGAGATGAATGTCTGGGCTGTAATATAAAGAGAGCCCACCATGCTCAGGCGCCCACCGTGCAGAGCATTGGCCTCAATGGCATCGGCCATGCGCGACTTGAGGCGATTGCCGACAAAATAAACGAGGCCCGCCAGGACCAGACCGCCCGCAACAGGGACAATCAACACACGCCAGGCATCGACCCTGTCGCTTGCCGACAAATGCTTGTCGAGCGGCAACAGAAAGAAAAACTCATGCGCCCATTGTGCGCCATTGGCGATCAGGCCGACGAGCACACCCGACAGAGCGCCCGTTGCCAGGGCAATCACCACAAGCCCGGCTTCCCGCGCGCGAACGAAGGTTCGCAGCCAGAGCGGAAAGAAACGCTCGAAAGCCAGGCTTCGCAATTCGGTCATGTCATTCCCGTGTCATTCATCCTGCATAAACCAAATGCCATGCGCGTCAAAGCCAGTCCGCTCGCCTCAAGCTTGCGACAGCAGCGCCCAGTCTTTACTGCATGACTGTCTCTGGCCGGATCGAATCATGCTTGAAACGGGCATCCATATTCTCAGCTGGTGCGGCCTTGCCGTCTTTGCCGCGACCGGCGGAATTGTCGCCGCACATAAGAAAATGGACATTGTCGGATTTGCCATGCTGGCGACCGTCACAGGGATTGGCGGCGGTACGATCCGTGACCTGCTGCTGGGACTCACGCCAGTCTTCTGGATCCGCCAACCCGAATATCTGCTCGTCTGCGTTGCCATGGGCGTCGTTGTCTTTTTCTCGCGCCGCATTCGCGATGCCGGATTTCTCATCTGGTTTGACGCCATCGGCCTCGCCCTTTTCTGCGTCACGGGGGCAGAGCGCACCCTTTCAGCCGGCGCCGGCCCGGTTGCTGCAGTCGCCATGGGCATGGTCACCGCCACATTCGGCGGCATCATCCGCGATGTGCTCGGCGGCGAGAGCCCCATCATCTTCAGCAAGGAAATCTATATCACCGCCGCTTTGTTCGGGGCCTTGGCCTATGTTGGCCTGATCGGCCTGTCGGTGCCCCAGGACATTGCTTTCGTCAGTGGTTTTGTCGCCTGTCTCGCCCTGCGCGGAGCGGCCATTTATTTTGACTGGAGCCTGCCCCAGCACAGGGGTTGAGACCTAAGCTCCACCCCCCGCATTTGACAAGCCGGGGGGGCCTCCACCATGTTTCGAACCTCAAGCCCGCCCCCCGGAACGCCTCCGGAGCCGGTCCTACGGCTCTGGTTTTCAGGGCCAAGTCACTGAATTTCAGGATATTTCCATGGATGTCGTCATCGTCGAGTCGCCTGCCAAGGCCAAGACGATCAACAAATATCTCGGCACCGGTTACGAGGTTTATGCCTCGTTCGGCCATGTCCGCGACCTGCCCGCCAAGGATGGATCGGTCGATCCGGAGGCCGATTTCGCCATGCTCTGGGAAGTCGATGCCAAGGCGGCCAAGCGCCTGTCGGACATTGCCTCGGCGGTGAAGGATGCCGACCGCGTCATTCTCGCGACCGATCCGGACCGCGAGGGAGAAGCCATTTCCTGGCATGTGCTCGAAGTTCTCAAGAACAAGCGCGTGCTGAAGGAAAAGCCGGTCCAGCGCGTCGTCTTCAACGCCATTACCAAATCAGCCATTCTCGAGGCGATGAAAAATCCGCGCGAGATCGACACGGCGCTGGTGGAGGCCTATCTCGCCCGCCGCGCGCTCGATTATCTCGTCGGCTTCAACCTCTCACCCGTTTTGTGGCGCAAATTGCCCGGCGCCCGCTCGGCCGGGCGCGTGCAATCGGTGGCCCTGCGCCTCGTGTGCGAACGCGAACTCGAAATCGAAAAATTCCGGCCGCGCGAATATTGGTCGCTGACCGCCTTTTTGAAAACGAAAGACGGCGCGCCCTTCACAGCAAGGCTTGTCGGCGCCGATGGCAAGAAGATCAACCGTCTCGATGTCGGCACGGGCGCGGAAGCAGAAGCCTTTCGCACGGCTCTGGAGGCCGCGACCTTCAACGTCGCATCGGTGGAATCCAAGCCTGCCAAGCGTCATCCCTATCCGCCTTTCACGACATCGACGCTGCAGCAGGAAGCCTCGCGCAAGCTCGGCTTTGCACCTGCGCGCACCATGCAGATCGCGCAGCGTCTCTATGAAGATGGCGTCATTACTTATATGCGCACCGACGGCGTCGATATGGCGCCCGAAGCCATTGCGGGTGCACGCCGTGTGATCGAAGCCGAATATGGCGGCAAATATCTGCCCGGCGTGCCGCGCAAATATTCGACCAAAGCCAAAAATGCGCAGGAAGCCCATGAAGCCGTGCGCCCGACCGATCTTTCCCGCCTGCCGCGCGACTTCAATCGCCAGGCCGAAAATATCGAACAGGCGCGCCTCTACGATCTGATCTGGACGCGCACCATTGCCAGCCAGATGGAATCTGCCGAACTCGAGCGGACCAGCGTCGATATTGCCGCCCTCGTGAGTGGCGGCGCCTACAAGCAGATCGATCTGCGCGCCACCGGACAGGTCGTGCGTTTCGACGGCTTTCTGAAACTCTATCAGGAAGGCCGGGATGACGATGACGATGAAGAGTCCAATCGTCTGCCGCCCATGTCGCAAGGCGACCGGCTGGGCAAAGAGCGGATCGAGGCAAACCAGCATTTCACCGAGCCGCCACCGCGCTTCACCGAGGCGACTTTGGTCAAGCGCATGGAAGAGCTTGGCATCGGCCGGCCGTCCACCTATGCCTCCACACTCGCCGTCCTGCGCGACCGCGAATATGTGCGCATCGACAAGAAACGCCTGATTCCAGAGGATAAGGGACGCATTGTCGTCGCTTTTCTGGAAAGCTTCTTCACGCGCTATGTGGAATATGATTTCACTGCCGAGCTTGAAGAAAAGCTCGACAAGGTCTCGAACCACGACGCCGATTACAAGCAATTGCTGCGCGATTTCTGGAAAGAATTCTCGGCTGCTCTGGCTGGCACGAAAGACCTGCGAACGACGCAGGTTTTGGATTCCCTCAACGATCTGCTCGCGCCCCATATTTTCCCCGACAAGGGCGATGGATCAAATCCGCGCGCCTGCCCGGCATGCGCAGCCGGACAGCTGTCGCTGAAAATGTCAAAATATGGCGCTTTCGTCGGCTGCTCGAATTATCCCGAATGCAAATTCACGCGCACGATCACGCCGGGCGATGATGGCGATGCAAGTGGAAGGCCGGGCGTGAAAGTGCTGGGCGTCGATCCCGCAACCGAGGAAGAAGTGACCATCCGCGACGGTCGCTTCGGCACTTATGTGCAGCTGGGCGAAGGCGACAAGCCGAAACGCTCATCACTGCCCAAAGGGCTGAACGCCAGCGATGTCGATCTTGAAAAAGCCTTGGCGCTGTTGTCGCTTCCGCGCGAAGTGGCGAAACATCCCAATAGTGGCGAGCCCATTCTGGCCGGCATCGGGCGCTATGGTTCTTATGTGCAACATGCCAAGACCTACGCCAATCTCAGCCGTGACGATGATGTTTTGTCGATCGGCGCCAATCGCGCCATCGATCTCATTCTCACCAAGGAAGCAGGCGGTGGCGGCTCGCGTTTTGGCGGCTCATCGAAGGCGCTTGGCGATCACCCGAAGGGCGGCGCAATTGCCATCAAATCGGGACGTTTCGGGCCTTATGTCGCCTGGAACAAGATCAATGCGACCATCCCCAAGGGGACCGATCCCGAAAGCTTCACGCTCGAACAGGCCGTGGAACTGATCGAGAAAAAGCAGAATGGCGAAGGCGACGGCTCCGGCAAAATGCTCGGCCAGCATCCTGAAGGTGGCGCCGTCACGGTGCGCGCTGGCCGCTACGGGCCTTATGTGAATTGGGGCAAGGTCAACGCCACCATTTCAAAAAACACCTCGCCCGATGACATTACGCTCGAAGAAGCTTTGGCGCTGATCGCTGAAAAGGAAGGCCCCGGCGCTGCGCGCAGAGCCGCCAAAAAAGCGCCAGCCAAGAAAAAGGCTCCGGCGAAAAAGGCCCCTGCCAAGAAAGCAGCCGCAAAGAAGAAAGCGCCGGCCAAGAAAAAGGCCGCCGCCAAGAAGAAAGCCTGATCTGTGTGCGCGCGCCTCTCCCGCCAGCGCGGGAGAAGGACGCGCACGGGGATAGAGCCTCTTCTCGTCCCCCTGTGCTAGACAGGATATGACCGACCCCTCTTCCCGGGAATCCCGTGCCGAAAAAACCCTCTCGCGCCGATTCTTCCGACCGCGCTCCCCTGCCCTCCAAGGCGGAGATTCTCGCCTTCATTGTCCGTGAGCGCGAGGCGGCCGGCGATCGCAATCTCAAAATCGGCAAGCGCGAGATTGCGCGTGCTTTCGGTCTGCGCGGCGCCGACAAGATCGGGCTCAAGGCATTGCTGAGAGAAATGGAAGAAGGCGGCGACGTCGAGCGTCGCGGCAAGCATTTGCATAAAACCGGCATGCTGCCGACCGTGCTCCTTGCTGACATTCGCGCACGCGATCGCGATGGCGAATTGCTTGCTGTGCCGGTCGAATGGGATGAGGACCAAGGCACGCCGCCCAAAATCATCGTCCGGACACCGCGCAAGCAAAAGCCCGGACAGCCAGCTGCCGGCATTGGCGACCGTGCGCTCCTGCGCACCGAATTGTCGGATGAGGGCGACGAACACAAGCCCGTCTATCTGGCGCGCGTCATCAAACTCATGTCGCGTGCAAAAATGCAGGTGCTCGGCATTTATCGCGCCTTGCCTGGCGGTGGCGGACGATTGCTGCCGGTTGAGAAGAAAAATGCCAGCCGCGAACTCATCGTCCCGGCAGGGGCGGAACGCGATGCCAGCGATGGCGATCTTGTTGCTGTCGAGATCATGCGCGAGGGCCGTTTCGGCCTGCCGGCTGCGCGCGTCAAGCAACGGCTTGGCTCCATGACGAGCGAGAAAGCGGTCAGCCTGATCGCCATTCACGCGCATCAAATTCCAAATGTGTTCAGCCCCGAAACGCTGGCAGAGGCAGACAGCGCCAAGCCTGCGACGATGGATCATCGCGAGAACTGGCGCGATCTGGCACTTGTCACCATCGATCCGGCAGATGCAAAAGATCACGATGACGCCGTCCATGCGCGGCCCGATGACGATCCTGACAATGAAGGCGGTCATATTGTCACCGTCGCCATCGCCGATGTCGCCGCTTATGTGCGCCCCGGCCGCCCGCTCGATCGCGAGGCGCTCGAGCGCGGCAATTCAGTCTACTTCCCCGATCGCGTCGTACCGATGCTTCCCGAACGCATTTCGAACGATCTGTGTTCTTTGCGCCCGCTCGAAGACCGGCCCGCCATGGCGGTGCGCATGGTGCTCGATGCCCATGGACAAAAAAAGCGCCATACGTTTCACCGCGTGATGATGCGCTCAGCTGCCAAACTTGCCTATCAACAGGCCCAAGCCGCCATCGATGGGCGACCCGATGAGACAACACGGACGCTGATTGAACCTGTGCTGAAGCCTCTTTGGGCGGCCTATGAGACCGCGAAGAAAGCCCGCGACAAACGCGCCCCGCTCGATCTCGATTTGCCCGAACGCAAAATCCTGCTGAAAGCCGACGGCACTGTGGATCGCGTCATCGTGCCCGAGCGGCTCGAAGCGCATCGGCTGATCGAGGAATTCATGATCCTCGCCAATGTCGCGGCAGCCGAGACTTTGGAGCAGCACAGCCAGGATCTCATCTATCGCGCCCATGACGAGCCATCGGCTGAAAAGCTCAATGCCCTGTCGGAATTTCTGGCCAGTATCGGCGTCAAACTCGCCAAGGGCCAAGTGCTGCGCCCGCAGCAATTCAACGAGATTCTTTCACGCGTGAAGGGCAGCGATCACGAACATGCCGTGAATGAAGTCGTTTTGCGCACGCAGGCGCAGGCCGAATATGTCTCCGACAATTACGGGCATTTCGGGCTCAATCTGCGCCGCTATGCGCATTTCACATCGCCCATTCGACGCTATGCCGATCTCATCGTCCATCGCGCGCTGATCCGCGCACTCAAACTCGGGCCAGATGGCCTGCCCGATATGGAGCGTGGCGAATTGGCAGAAATTGCGGCGCGCATTTCCGCCGCCGAGCGCCGCGCCATGGCGGCCGAGCGCGACACAATCGACCGGCTCATCGCCGGCTGGCTGTCGCAACAGATCGGCGCATCCTTCCAGGGGCGCATTTCAGGCGTCACCAAAGTGGGCCTCTTCGTCAAACTGGCGGAAACCGGAGCCGACGGCTTTATTCCCGCCGCCACATTGGGCGCAGATTATTTCCGCTACGACGAAAGCATGCATGCGCTGATTGGCAGCCGGACGGGCGAGACCTTCCGCATCGGGGATATTGTCGACGTGAAACTGGTCGAGGCTGCGCCCTTTGCCGGGGCACTGCGTTTCGAAATGCTCAGCGATGGTAAAAGAACCAAATCGCAGGGATTGACGCGCAAGAGCAAGGCCGGGCGCGACACCAAGTCCTCTCGCAAAAAGCAGCAAAAACCTTCATCTGGTTCCGGCCGTCGGCGTTAAAAAGGGTGCATTTATGTCTGCTCCGGAAAAAACCGAAAATGCCCCGCGTGAATGGTGGCCCGCACTCAAGACAGGCTTTGCCTGCCGCTGCCCGGCCTGCGCAGAAGGGCGCATGTTCGGCTCCTATCTGAAGGTCAATGCAAGTTGCACGGCCTGCGGCGAGGAATTGCACCATCACCGTGCCGACGATGCGCCGCCCTATTTCACCATTTTTATTGTCGCCCATATTATCGGCGCGATGATGCTCTGGGTCGAGCAGCATAATGATGCTCTGCCGATCTGGATTCATATTGCCGTCTGGCCGGTTCTGACTCTGGCGCTGATGTTCTGGTTCCTGCCGCGCATCAAGGGTGCGCTGGTTGGCTATCAATGGGCCTTGCGGATGCATGGGTTTGAAACAGCGCCGGCAAGCAAGCCCATCGGCAAGATCATCGGCGAGACGGCGTGAACGGGACGCAGCCAACAGGTTTCGACGGTCTGGCAGGCACGCGCGCCGATCCAGGCGATGCCTCGCTCCCCTATTTGCGGCCTGTGGCAGCCGGCACGATGATGATTATCGATGGCTCGGGCGCGCAGCCGCGCGTGCTGATGGGGCGTCGCCATGAGAAACTGGCGTTTCATCCGGGCATTTATGTTTTTCCCGGCGGCCGCGTCGAGGCCTCGGACCGTCGGATGAATGTCGCCGGCGCGCTCGATGAACATGTCGAGCGCCGGCTTCTGTGCGGGGTGAAAAAGCCGAGCCCGCAGCGCGCCCGCGCCCAGGCTCTCGCCGCCATTCGCGAAACATTTGAAGAGACCGGCCTGCTCATCGGATCGCGCGATTATGGCGCGCCCGAAAACCCGCCGGAGGGGGCCTGGAGCCTTTATGCGGCCCAAGGTCTGTTTCCAGAACTCGACCGCTTGCATCTGATTGCCCGCGCCATCACCCCGCCGGGGCGCAACCGCCGTTTCGACACCGCCTTTTTCGCCGTCGATGCGCAGGATGTCGCCGATCGTGTGGAGGATATGAGCGGGCCGGAGCGTGAACTGGTGGAGCTCGTCTGGCTGCCCATCGAAAAAGCCGGTCAGCTCGATATGCTGCCGATCACGCGCACCGCCCTTTTCGAGCTTGCTGCGCGGCTTGAGGCGGGCATGCGCCCCTATCTGCCTGTCCCCCTTTATACATGCCCGCACGGCATCTGGCGGCGCGAACTGCTCTAGGGGCGCAGCAAATCTTGACATCCGGCGCTGGGTCCGTAAGGTGCGCCCCAATCCGACCGGCGCTCACTCGCCGGTCGATCCCTTTTCCGGCCAGCGCCGGCTTTTCCAGGAACAAGACCATGGCCAAGGCCGCCAATATCAAGATCAAGCTCCTGTCCCCCGCGGACACCGGCTCTTTCTACGTGACGTCGAAGAACGCCCGTACGAAGACCGAGAAGCTGACTTTCAAGAAATACGATCCCGTCATTCGCAAGCATGTCGAGTTCAAGGAAACGAAGATCAAGTAAGATCTTCGCTTTACTCGGGAAATTAAGCCGCCTCCGGGCGGCTTTTTCTTTGGGCTGGCCACCAAAAAAGGCCCCGGCTCGCGGAGAGCCGGGGCCTTTGAATTGGTGGCCGGTCAGAGAACGGATTGAGGAGGCCACTCCTACCATTCCCGACCGGCCGACCCCACGGACCCAGGAGATGCGGCGGACCTGAGCACCCCGTAGGGTATCTGAAACTTTTCGGACGCTGGACGCCCGGTCTGCGGACACTTGCAGAGGCCGGGCTGAATTGCAATCGGCCCCGCCCGAGCTGGGGACTTATCCCTCGCGTTTACCTAAAGAACTGCGGTTAATGCGAATCAACCGCCTTTCCTTCCTGCAGAAAACCAAGCCAAGGCGTCGAAAATGCGGCACGGTCCGGCTCAGGCGGCAGCGGCGCATACCCGGTTGCGGCCTGCCTGTTTGGATCGATAAAGGCCCGCATCGGCCTGCCGGTAGAGCGTTTCGGGGCTCAATCCCTCGGCCGCGCCGGCCACACCGGCCGAGATGGTCACATTGATCGGCCCCCGTCCCTGCCCCACAGCAAAGGGATATTCGGCAATGGCCAGGCGGACGCGATTGGCGACGCTGGCGGCCCGATCCAGATCGGTTTCGGGCATGACGACGGCAAATTCCTCGCCGCCCAGACGGCAAATCAGATCGGACTGGCGCAAGGCGCCGCGCAATCTCTGCGCCAGAAGCCGCAAGACCTGATCGCCGACATCATGTCCATGCATATCGTTGATGGCCTTGAAATGATCGATGTCGGCGAGGATGAGAGACAGTGGCTGGCCACCGCTGCGGCAGGCCGCCACCTGAGATGACAGGACCACGTCGAAGCCCCGCCGGTTCTTTAGCCCAGTCAGCGGATCGCTGAGCCCCTGGG
>CAZHOK010000045.1:0-8793 GCA_964534115.1 uncultured Beijerinckia sp. | reverse complement strand
ACAAGGGCCGGCGCCGCGACAGGCAGGAGTCGATCAGCTTGGGCAGATTGAGATCGAAATGCCGGCGATTGAACAGGCCGGTGAGCCCATCCAGCATGGCCAATTCGATGGAGGCCCGGACATTTTCTCGCAAGGCATCTGCATAGAATTTGCGCCTGATCTGTGTGCGCACGCGCGCCAGAAGCTCGTTGCGATCGATGGGCCGCAAAATGTAATCATTGGCGCCGAGATCGAGACCGCGCAACACGCGCATGCGATCGTCAAGATCGGCAACCATCAGGATCGGCAGATCGCGCGTGCTCTCCAGCGAGCGCAATTGGCTGCACAATCGCAAAGGATCGAAATGTGCGAGCCCCATGTTGACAATCACAAGCTCATGCAGGCCTTGGGCGGCGCGAAACAAAGCCTCCTGCGACTGCGCCTCGACATGGGTTTCAAATCGCCCGCCCAGAGACTCAACCAGACGCGCGCTGGAGCGCAGCTGGTCGTCGACAATGAGAATGCGCCCCTTGTCGGCCGTCACCGCATCGGGGTCATGGGCCGGAAATCCCAGCGCCGCAGCGGTTTTGGCGCGTTCGCGCAAATCGTCCAGCATGGTTTTGAGGCGCGAGAGCGAGCGCACGCGCGCCATCAGAGCCAGTTCATCGACAGGCTTGGTGAGAAAATCATCTGCCCCTGCGTCCAGCCCGCGGACGCGATCGGACGGCTGGTCGAACGCTGTCACCATCACAACGGGAATATGGGCGCTCTCGGGGGCGGCCTTGATGCGGGCGCAGGTTTCAAAACCGTCCATGCCCGGCATCATGACATCGAGCAGCACAAGATCGCAGCCACCGCGCGCGCAGACAGCAAGCGCCTCGGCGCCGCTTTGGGCCGTGAGAACTTCGTAATATTCGGCACTCAATCTGGCTTGCAGCAATCGGATATTCGGCAATAGATCATCGACAACGAGAACCCGTGCGGGCATGGGGCAATCCCCTTTACTTGTCTCCGATGAAATTCCTCACAGTCTCGAGAAATTTCACGACTGAAATGGGTTTGGATAAATAGGCTTCGCATCCGCCCTGGCGGATTTTTTCTTCATCGCCCTTCATGGCGAAGGCCGTAATGGCAATGACCGGGATGTGGCGCAATTGCGCATCTTCCTTGAGCCATTGCGTGACCTGCAACCCCGAGACTTCCGGCAATTGGATGTCCATGAGGATGAGGTCGGGTTTATGTTCGCGCGCCAGATCGAGCGCCTCGTTGCCGTTGCGCGTCTGGACCGTCCCATAGCCATGGGCTTCGAGAAGATCGTTGAAGAGCTTCATATTGAGCTCATTGTCTTCGACGATCAGGACTTTCTTGCTCATGCGCCATTCCCGGGAGCGCCGCGGGATGGACCCGACGGCGGAACTGACACTTATCTTACCTGCGGAACCTTGCCGAATTAAGAATCCGAAGCGACAAAGATAGACACATGAGCGAACGCCCTTTCCGCCCCCACCCCAAGCCGGCCCCCCGGCCAGATCGGCCCAAAGCGTCCGCCCCGGCGGCCCGCCTGCCCGCAATCGGGCCCGACAAGGCCCATGAACTGGCCATTGCCGGCCTGTCCTGGATGGCCGCCGACCCCGAGCGGCTCGACCGGTTCCTCGCTTTGAGCGGGCTCGACCATGGCTCGATCCGCGCCGCCGCCAGCCAACCGGGCTTTTTGAGCGCCGTGCTCGATCATATTGCCTTCGATGAGGCCTCCCTTCTGGCCTTTGCCGCCGAGATCGGCGAAGCGCCGGAGACGATTGCAGCCGCTCGTGCGCTGCTTTCCGGCCCCAGCCTCTGGGACACGCCTTGACCCCGGTCCTGTGCCGGGACTGTCTGGCCGAAGAGGTGCCGGCAGGCTCCCCGGCGCGCTGCCGCGCCTGCGGCTCGCCCCGCCTCATCCGCCATGAGGAGCGCCAAAAGCTCACCATCGCCCATATCGATTGCGACGCCTTTTATGCAGCGGTCGAAAAGCGCGACAATCCCGCTTTGCGCGACAAGCCGGTGCTTGTGGGCGGCGGCACTCGCGGCGTCGTGGCGACCTGCTGCTACATTGCGCGCACCTATGGCGTGCGCTCGGCCATGCCCATGTTCAAAGCGCTCGAGGCCTGTCCGGACGCCATCGTCATTCGCCCCGATATGGAAAAATATGCGCAGGTCGGCGAACAGGTGCGCAGACGCATGCGCGACCTCACCCCGCTTGTCGAACCTTTGTCCATCGACGAGGCCTTTCTCGATCTGACCGGGACGACGAAATTGCATGGCGCAGCCCCCGACAAAGTGCTGGCGCGTTTTGCCCGCGATGTGGAGCGCGATATCGGCATCAGCGTTTCCATCGGGCTGTCCTATTGCAAGTTTCTCGCAAAAATAGCCTCCGATCTCGACAAGCCGCGCGGCTTTGCCGTGATCGGCAAACACGAAGCCAAGGAATTTCTGGCTGGAAAACCTGTCGGCCTCATCTGGGGCGTGGGCCGCGTCATGCGCGAGCGGCTCGAGAATGACGGGTATCGCCTGATCGGCGATCTGCAAAAAGCCGAAATGAGCGATCTGATGCGTCGCTATGGCATGGAGGGCGCGCGCCTGTGGCATCTGGCACGCGGCGAGGATGAGCGCATCGTCAGCCCCGAGCGCGAGACGAAAAGCATTTCCAACGAGACGACCTTCAACTCAGACATTCGCGACCTGGAAACGCTGGCGCGCATTCTCTGGCAAATGACCGAAAAAGTCTCGGCCCGCGCGAAAGAGGCCGAACTGGCGGGCTGGACTGTGAATCTGAAACTCAAGAGCGCCGATTTCAAAATCCGCACACGGGCGCGGACATTGAGCGAGCCGACGCAACTCGCCAAACGCATTTTCGCCGCGGCGCGCGACATGCTCGAGAAAGAGGCCGACGGCACGCCCTATCGCCTCATCGGCGTCGGCCTCAGCTCGCTGTGCGATTCAACAGAGGCCGATCACGGCGATCTCGCCGATACGCAAGTCACCCGCGACAAAGCGCGCGAAAAGGCAGTCGATGCCCTGCGGGCAAAATTCGGCGATGGGGCCATTGTGCGCGGAATTGTTTTTGGCGAGGAGGATTAGCGCGTCACCCAAGTTGCCGCGCCCTCGCAAAAAGCCAAGCAACGAAGCAATCCAGCGCGGCCGCTTAAAAAATTATCCGCCCCTATTTGCAGCCCTTGACCGGGCTTTCCTCGTAGCGGCTCATTTTTCCAGAGAGAACGAAATCGCCGTAGTCGAGGCGCAGATTTCCGGAGACGCCATTTTCATAAAGATCGAAACCGATCACATAGGCCGGATCTCCATCCGGCTTGCCATCCTCAAAATAGCTGACGACCACAGGCCAGCGCGCAAGATTTCGCAGAGCATGGTCGCGCAGAGCCGGATCGGCCGGCGCCGATGTGGCGCGTGCACCGATCACGGTCAGCGTGTCATAGACTTTCTCGCCTGAATCCGATCCATCGAAAACCTTGGCCTCATAGGTGCGCTTGCCTTCGCGCGCGGCAATGACGAGTTTGCGCGCCTGTTCGGTCGGGAAGAGTGGGGATGCGGCAATATCGCGCTTGGTGGGTTTGGGAGAACGCAAGTCCAGCGACATGGCCCCGCCATCATCGCTCTTGCGCGCAACGCCATCCACCGTCTCCGCCGTGCGGCCATTGACGAGCGTCTCGATCTTGAAGCGAAATTGCTTTCCCGCCCCATCCTCCCATGTGGTGGACCGCATGTCGGAGGTGCGCACGTCGCCCTCATTGGGGAAAAGCTCTGTCACCTGCCGGAATGTCGTCACATAACCTTCGCAGGCGGAGCCCGAAAAATCATAGGCAATGCGCCCGCGTGCGGAACTGGGCGCAGATGTTCCGCTGCTCTTCACCAATTCGAGATCGTAAAGCGCGCGATGGGGCGCAAAGGGCATCGTCTCGGCACATGCCACGCCGCTCAGGGCCATGGCGGCCAAACAGCCGAAAACACCGGGACGGAAGGCTCGATGGGTGAAAATCATGTGCGGGCCGCTCCGATCCAGTCTGGAATCTGCTAGTCTGATGCAAGATAGGGTCTCATGGGCTGGCTGCAAAGGGGAGAGGGCTGTGGGAGCTGAGAGCAGACTGAAAGAATTGGGACTCATCCTGCCGCGACCGCCCGCCGCGGTCGCCAATTACGTGCCCTTCGTGCGCACCGGATCCCTGCTTGTCATTTCCGGCCAGCTTGCTTTGGGGCCCGACGGCAAACTGGCGCCGGCTCACACAGGCAAGCTCGGCCAAAATGTCTCGATTGAGGCAGGACAGGAAGCGGCGCGATTGTGTGGCATCAATATTCTCGCGCAGGTCAAAGCCGCGCTGGGCTCGCTCGATCATGTCGCCCAATGCGTCAAACTCGGAGGCTTCGTCAATTGCGCACCGGGTTTTGAGTCAATCCCCGCCATTATCAATGGCGCGTCCAATCTCATGGCCGATGTTTTCGAGGCGCGCGGCAAACATGCCCGTTTTGCCGTCGGCGCCTGCGAATTGCCGCTCGACAGCGCGGTCGAAATCGAGGCCATGTTCGAGATTGCATGATGAGCGACTGGCGAAATTGGATTGTGGCGCGACCCATCGCCCATCGCGGCCTGCATGGCCTCTCGCGCGATATGGTCGAAAATTCCCATTCTGCCGCAGCCGCCGCTCTGGCCCATGATTATCACATTGAATGCGATGTGCAGGCGAGCGCCGATGGTGAGGCTTTTGTCTTTCACGATTTTTCGCTGGAACGTCTGACGACGCGCCAAGGCACACTCGCCCGGCTGCCCGCAGCAGAACTCGCTGCGATCAAACTGCGCGAGACAAGCGAGCCCATCCCACTTCTGTCCGATTTTCTGTCGCGCATTGGCGGGCGCGTCGGCGTGATCTGCGAAATCAAGAGCGCTTTCGATGGCAATGTCGGGCTGGCGCAGCGCGTGGCAGCCATTGCGGCTGCTTATGCGGGGCCCGTGGCGCTGAAAAGTTTCGATCCCAATATCATTGCCTATCTGCGCCATCATGCAGCCGAACTCGGCATCGCCCATGTGCCGCTGGGCATTGTCGCCGAAGCGCAATTCGATGAAGCGGAATGGTCGATCCTCAGCGCGGAGCAAAGGCTCGGCATGTCCGCCCTCACCCATTGGGACAAGACGCGGCCGGATTTTCTTTCCTGGCATGTCGGCGACCTGCCCCATGCCACAGCCTCGCTCTGCCGCGCCTTCAACATTCCCATCATGGCCTGGACCTTGCGGGAGAGGGCCGATCTGGCGCGCGCCCGCGCCTATGCCGATCAAATCGTCTTTGAAGGATTTCTTCCCTGACAGAAACACATCCGCTGCATTGAAGCCGCTGCCACAGCCTCTAGATGAGAGAGCAAGAAAGGTTCCCTCGCCCGCATGTCGTCCCCAAAACTCACCCTGCGAACGATCCGCGCGATTGAGGAGATCGATGCGAGCCAATGGGATATTTGTGCCAATCCGCAAAATCCCGCCGGGCTCTTGCCTGCGCATCGCAAGAAACCGGGAACGGAATCGGAGCTGCACAGCGCAGAGAGCTACAATCCTTTTCTCTCGCATCGGTTTCTTCTGGCGCTGGAGCGATCGCGCTCGGCCGCAGCGCGCCAGGGTTGGGGACCGACACATTTGATTGTGGAGGATGGGAGCAGACAATTGCTCGCCTGCGCCCCCTGCTATCTCAAATCTCATTCCATGGGCGAATATGTTTTCGACCACGCCTGGGCAGATGCCTATGAGCGCGCGGGCGGCGCCTATTATCCCAAATTGCAGGTGGCTGTTCCCTTCACTCCGGTGACAGGCCCGCGACTTCTGGTGGCAGAAGGTGCACGTGCAGCTGAAGCGCGCGACATGCTGATCGCCGGCCTGCAGGCCTTGCGCGCGCAGACGGGCGCATCTTCCACCCATGTCACTTTCCCCTCAAAGGCGGACTGCGATTTTCTGGGCGAGGCCGGCTGGCTCAAGCGCACCGGCAAGCAATTTCATTTTCTCAATCGCGGCTATCAGAATTTCGATGGCTTTCTCGCCGCTCTTTCCTCACGCAAGCGCAAGAACATCAGGAAAGAGCGCGAAGCCGCAGGCGCCTCCGGCATTGAGGTCCACATGCTCACGGGCGCGGATCTGCTTGAGGAACATTGGGATGCATTTTTTGCTTTCTACATGGATACGGGCGCGCGCAAATGGGGCCAGCCCTATCTGACGCGCGCCTTTTTCACCGAGATCGGCCGCACCATGCCCGAGCGCATTCTGCTCGTCATGGCCAAACGTGCGGGGCGCTGGATTGCCGGCGCGATCAATTTCATCGGCGACGATGCGCTCTACGGGCGCAATTGGGGCTGTCTCGAGGATCACCCCTTCCTGCATTTCGAGCTCTGTTATTATCGCGCCATCGATTTCGCGCTGGAGCACGGGCTCCTGCGGGTCGAGGCCGGCGCGCAGGGAGAACATAAACTTGCGCGCGGCTATGAACCGGTGGAAACATTTTCCGCCCATGAATTCGCCGATCCGCGAATGACTCAGGCCATTGCCAATTATCTCGAACGCGAGCGAAACCAGATCGAGGCCGAGATCGAGATCTATGCCGAGCATGTTCCTTTTAAAAAAGGGCAATGATAAAGACGAAGCCATGCAGGCGCGCCCCCGCGTCTCCCATGGGGAGAAGCTGTCATGCGAAGCATGACTGATGAGGGGATAAAAGCCTCAATCGAAAGCGCCTAACCCCTCACCCGGCCGCTGCGCGGCCACCCTCTCCCTCTGGGAGAGGGTTGCTTGGAGCCCTCCATGACCGCCTACGACACCAACAATATTTTCGCCAAAATCCTGCGCGGGGAGATCCCCTGCACCAAGGTCTGTGAGGATGAGCACACGCTCGCTTTCATGGACATCATGCCCCAGGCCGATGGCCACACGCTCGTCATCCCCAAAAAACCATCGACCATGCTGCTCGATGCCGATACGTCGGTCTTCGCACCTCTCTTTGCGACCGTGCAAAAAGTGGCGCGCGCCGTGAAGGCGGGCATGAATGCCGATGGCATCACCATCACGCAATTCAACGGGCCGGCCGCCGGCCAGACCGTCTTTCATCTCCACGTCCACATCATCCCGCGCTGGGAAGGCGTGCCCTTGCGCAAACATGCGGGCCAGATGGAACAGGCAGATGTGCTGCAGGCGCATGCAGAGAAGATCAAGGCCGCTCTTTGATTGCACGCCTCAAAGAGATTGCACGCAAACTGAAGCGCGAGATTGTCGCGCTCTGGCTGGCTGCACGCGATAGAAGGACGCCCGTGCTGGCAAAGATCGCTGCAGGCTGCGTGGCCGCTTATGCCCTGAGCCCGATCGATCTCATTCCCGATTTCATTCCGATTCTCGGCCTTCTCGACGATCTCATCATCGTGCCGGCAGGGATCTGGCTCGCACTGCGCCTCGTGCCGCCTGAATTGATGGAGGTTTTTCGCGCACGTGCGAGCGAAATGGAGAAGCCGACAAGCCGCGCGGGGCTCATTGCAATCATTCTGATCTGGGCAAGCGCCTTTGCCATTCTTTTCGTCGCAATCAGCTGAGCATCATTGCGAGCGACGTGAAGAGATCCAAAAAATGACGACAACAAAAAGGCCGGGTTGCCCCGGCCTTTCGATTTAGTTTTTCAACGGAACTTTTGGCACCATCGTCGAGCCCTTCGGCGATTTCGGCGACGATTTTTTCTTCGCCTTCGCCCTCACTTCGGGTTCGGAGCGCAGGCGCTTCTTGCCTGCCTCCACAATGGCGCGTTCGGGACGCGGCAGCACCGGGCCTTCGGGATAGACAAAGCCAAGCTTGCGGCTGCCATCCTCTTCACCCTTGACGACGACGCGCACCGTGCCGCCGTTTTTGAGGCGACCGAAGAGAACTTCATCCGCCAGCGGCGTCTTGATGTGCTGCTGGATGACACGCGCCATGGGCCGCGCACCCATGGATTCATCGTAACCATGTTCGACAAGCCAGCGACGCGCCTCGTCAGTCAGTTCAATCGACACATTGCGATCGGCCAACTGGGCTTCCAGCTGCATGATGAACTTGTCGACGACCTGCGTGATCACCGCTTCCGGCAGACGGCCAAACGGTACGATGGCGTCGAGGCGGTTGCGGAATTCCGGCGCAAACAGCTTGTTGATCGCCTCCACATCATCGCCTTCCCGCTTGGAACGGTGGAAGCCGAAAGCCGATTTGGCCATGTCAGCCGCGCCCGCATTGGTCGTCATGATCAGGATGACATTGCGGAAGTCGATCTGCTTGCCGTTGTGATCGGTGAGTTTGCCGTGATCCATGATCTGCAACAGAATATTGTAGAGATCGGGATGCGCCTTTTCGATTTCGTCGAGCAGCAGCACGCAATGCGGATGCTGGTCGATGGCATCCGTCAGCAGGCCGCCCTGGTCGAAACCGACATAGCCGGGAGGTGCGCCGATCAGGCGGCTCACCGTGTGGCGCTCCATATATTCGGACATGTCGAAACGCGTGATCTCGACACCCAGACTCTTGGCGAGCTGGCGCGCCACTTCGGTTTTGCCGACGCCGGTCGGGCCTGAGAAGAGATAACAACCAATCGGCTTTTCAGGATCGCGCAGACCGGCACGCGACAGTTTGATCGCCGAGGACAAGGCGCCAATGGCTTCATCCTGACCATAGACGACGCGACGCAAGGTCTCTTCGAGATGTTGCAACACCTCGGCATCGTCCTTCGAGACCGTTTTGGGCGGGATACGCGCCATGGTCGCGATGGTCGTTTCGATTTCCTT
>CAZHOK010000044.1:0-20322 GCA_964534115.1 uncultured Beijerinckia sp. | reverse complement strand
CGATGATGAAACGATCGATTTCATGAAGACGACAAACCGCGCGCCCTCGCGCGTGGCGCTTGTCGAAAAATATGCCAAGGCGCAGGGCCTCTTCCGCACCTCCAAGACGCCTGATCCCGTTTTCACCGAAACGATGGATCTCAATCTCGCCGATGTCGTGCCCTCGATGGCCGGACCCAAGCGCCCCGAAGGTCGCGTCAATCTGGAAGGCGTTGCCGATGGTTTCGCCACCGCGCTTGAGGCCGAATATAAAAAGGTTGGCGAGGCTGCCAAGCGCTTTGCCGTCAAGGGCGGCAATTACGATCTCGGCCATGGCGATGTGGTGATTGCGGCCATTACGTCCTGCACCAATACGTCGAACCCGTCGGTTCTCATCGGCGCCGGTCTCCTTGCCCGCAATGCGGCCGAGCGTGGCCTGACCGCCAAGCCCTGGGTGAAGACTTCGCTGGCGCCCGGCTCGCAGGTTGTTGCTGAATATCTGGAAACCGCTGGCCTGCAGAAATATCTCGACAAGGTCGGTTTCAACCTCGTCGGCTTCGGCTGCACGACCTGCATCGGCAATTCGGGTCCGCTGCCGGAAGCCATCTCCAAGTCGATCAATGACAATGGCATTGTTGCTGCGGCTGTCCTCTCGGGCAATCGCAATTTCGA
Source organism: uncultured Beijerinckia sp. (assembly GCA_964534115.1). GTDB lineage: Bacteria > Pseudomonadota > Alphaproteobacteria > Rhizobiales > Beijerinckiaceae > Terripilifer. The sequence goes on along the minus strand of CAZHOK010000044.1, from coordinate 19,671 downwards.
AGGCCGCGTCTCAGCCGATGTGCAGGCGAATTATCTCGCTTCGCCCCCGCTCGTCGTTGCTTATGCGCTGGCCGGCACGGTGACCAAGGATCTCACGAAAGAGCCGCTTGGTACCGACAAGAAGGGCAATCCCGTCTATCTGCGCGACATCTGGCCGACCTCGAAAGAAATCGATCTCTTCATCCGTCGCAATGTGACGAAAAAGGCCTTCAAGGCGCGCTATGCCGACGTCTTCAAGGGCGATGCCAATTGGCGCAAGGTGAAAGTGCCGTCGTCTGAGACCTACAAGTGGGAAATGGGCTCCACCTATGTGCAGAACCCGCCCTATTTCGAAGGCATGACGATGACCCCCGACAAGGTCGAGGACATCAAGGGCGCGCGCATTCTGGCGCTCTTCGGCGACAAGATCACGACCGACCACATTTCGCCGGCCGGTTCGATCAAAGTGGCGTCTCCTGCCGGCAAGTGGCTCTCGGAGCGCCAGGTGCGCGTCGAGGACTTCAACCAATACGGCACGCGTCGCGGCAATCATGAAGTCATGATGCGCGGCACGTTCGCCAACATCCGCATCAAGAATTTCATGCTGCGCGATGCAAACGGCAATGTGCCGGAAGGCGGCAATACGGCCCATTATCCTTCGGGCGAGAAAATGCCGATCTATGATGCCGCCATGAAGTACAAGGATGAGGGCACGCCGCTCGTTCTCTTTGCCGGCGAAGAATATGGCAATGGCTCGTCGCGCGACTGGGCGGCCAAGGGCACTTACCTGCTCGGCGTCCGTGCCGTGATCGCGCAGAGCTTCGAGCGTATCCATCGCTCGAATCTCGTCGGCATGGGCATTCTGCCGCTCACCTTCGAGCCCGGCACATCATGGGCAACGCTGGGCCTCAAGGGTGACGAAAAGGTCACGATCCTGGGCCTCGGCGACGGCCTCAAGCCGCGCCAGAAGATGGAAGCCGAGATCGTCTATGGCGATGGCAAGGTGAAGAAGATCCCGCTTCTCTGCCGCATCGCCACCGAAGACGAGCTGACCTATTTCCGCCACGGCGGCATCCTGCAATATGTGATCCGTCAGCTCGCAGCTGCCTGATTGCACCAGGATCGGTGATGAAAAGCCGCCGGGGCGAAAGCTCCGGCGGTTTCCTTTTGTGCGTCCTTGCGCGGGGAGTTGCCAAGCCGCGGGGCAAAGGCTAGCAAACGGGCCTGTTTTCTCATCAAGGCGACGGATCTCCCATGGCGACGCACAAACTCCTTCTTCTGGCCGGCGACGGCATTGGCCCTGAAGTCATGACCGAAGTGGTCAAAGTGGCCGATTGGCTTGGCAAGCAGGGCGTCGCCTCTTTCGAGAGCGAAACGGGCCTCGTGGGTGGTGCGGCCTATGATGCGCATGGCAAGTCCATCAGTGAAAGCGACATGAAGCTCGCGATGGAATGCGATGCAGTCATCTTCGGCGCGGTCGGCGGCCCCAAATGGGACAGCGTGCCTTACGATGTGCGCCCGGAAGCAGGCCTGCTGCGTCTGCGCAAGGATCTGGGTCTCTTCGCCAATCTGCGCCCGGCCATCTGCTATCCGGCTCTGGCGGATGATTCCTCGCTCAAGCGCGAGATTGTCGAAGGCCTCGACATTATGATCGTGCGCGAGCTCACCGGTGGGGTCTATTTCGGCGAGCCGAAAGAAATCATCGATCTCGGCAATGGCCAGAAGCGCGGCATCGATACGCAGGTCTATGACACTTACGAAATCGAGCGCATCGGCCGCGTCGCTTTTGAGCTGGCGCGCAAGCGCGGCAATAAAGTGACCTCATCGGAAAAGCGCAATGTGATGAAATCCGGCGTGCTCTGGCACGAAGTCATCTGCGCCTTGCACAAGCGCGAATATGCGGATGTGCAGCTCGATCACATGCTGGCAGATGCACTCGGCATGCAGCTCGTGCGCTGGCCCAAGCAATTCGACGTCATTGTCACCGACAATCTTTTCGGCGACATGCTGTCCGATGTCGCGTCCATGCTGACAGGTTCGCTCGGCATGCTGCCCTCGGCCTCGCTTGGCGAAGCGGATAAAAACGGCAAGCGCAAGGCCATGTACGAGCCCGTGCATGGATCGGCGCCCGATATTGCCGGCAAGGGCATTGCCAATCCGATCGCGATGATCGCCTCTTTCGGCATGGCTCTGCGCTATTCCTTCAATCTGGGCGACGCTGCCGACATGGTCGACAAGGCCATTGCCAATGTGCTCGATGCAGGCCTGCGCACCGCCGATATCAAGGGCAATGCGACAAGCACAGTCTCGACCGTGCAGATGGGCGATGCAATTGTCGCAGAGCTTGGCAAGTTGAAGTGAGCTATCTTCCTTCTCCCGCGAGAGCGGGAGAAGGTGGCGCGCGAAGCGCGACGGATGAGGGAGTGTCGAAAGGCGCTCCCTTTCTTTTTGCGCGAGGCGGCCCGGTCTCCCTCACCCGACCGCTGTCGCGGCCACCCTCTCCCGCGTCGCGGGAGAGGGGCGTGCCCACGCCTTACCGCCCCCCATTCCCTGTCGAAAATGTAAACAGCGGTTGCGGCCGTCCCGGCGGGTCGAAGCGGCGGGGCAATGTGTCGTAGCCGAAGCGCCCCGGCACGCCGATCTCGGCAGAGGCCGGCACCGCCAATGTGGTGATCGCCTGCACATGCCGGTTGAGACTGCCCACCGCCACGACCGGCCCCGGATCGAGGAAGGATCGCCGCTGGATGGTGAGCGGCGGCGCGCTTTCTCTTGGGCGCGTCTGCGCCAGTGCGTCGCCTGCGCCGGCGCAGGCCAGACTTGTCAGCATCCATGCCTTTAAAGCGCCTTTCATGAGCCTCTCCCATATGTGTTGGGCCCGATCAACGATTCAGTCGATCAAGGGTTGAGTAGGTCGCATTGACAAGGAAGCCCTGTAGGTGCACTTCACCGCCCGAGTTTCAGATGAGGGTTTGACCATGGGTCTCAAAGTCGCCGTCGTAGGCGCCACTGGCAATGTGGGCCGCGAAATGCTCGCCATTCTGGCCGAGCGCCAGTTCCCCGCCGATGAAGTCGTGGCGCTGGCCTCGTCGCGTTCGCAGGGCACGGAAGTGAGCTTTGGCGACAAAGTGCTCAAGTGCAAGGCGCTCGACAATTTCGATTTCGCCGATACCGACATTTGCCTCATGTCGGCTGGTGGCGATGTCTCCAAAGTCTGGTCGCCGAAGATCGGTGCGCAGGGTTGCGTCGTGATCGACAATTCCTCGGTCTGGCGCATGGATCCGGACGTGCCGCTGGTTGTGCCGGAAGTGAATGCCGATGCGCTCGCCGGTTTCACCAAGAAGAATATTATCGCCAATCCGAATTGCTCGACCGCCCAGCTCGTCGTGGCGCTGAAGCCTTTGCACGACAAATTCGGCATCAAGCGCGTCGTCGTCTCGACCTATCAATCGGTCTCGGGCGCGGGCAAGGAAGGCATGGACGAATTGGACCGCCAGACCAAGGCGCTCTATTCGCTCGGCGATGTCCAGACCAAGAAATTCACCAAGCGCATTGCTTTCAATCTCATTCCCCATATCGACGTCTTCATGGAAGACGGCTTTACCAAGGAAGAGTGGAAGATGAATGTCGAGACCAAGAAGATTCTCGACCCGAAGATCAAGCTCACCGCCACTTGCGTGCGCGTGCCGGTCTTCATCTCGCACTCGGAATCGGTGAATATCGAATGCGAAAAGCCGATCACGGCGGATGAAGCGCGAGAAATCCTGCGGCATGCGCCGGGCGTGCTTGTCATCGACAAGCGTGAGAACGGCGGCTACATCACGCCGCATGAAGCAGCCGGCGAAGATGCGACTTATATTTCGCGTATCCGCGAAGATATTTCGGTCGAAAACGGCCTCGCCTTCTGGTGCGTGTCGGACAATCTGCGCAAAGGCGCAGCATTGAACGCCGTGCAGATCGCGGAGGCGCTGTTGAAGCGCAAGCTGATCAAGGCGAAGAAGGCGTAAGGCTGGATCGCGAAAACCCTTCTCCCGCAGGCGGGAGAAGGTGTCACGCGCAGCGTGACGGATGAGGGCGGTTCGACATTGCGCCTTTCGCCAATCTCCCTCACCCGTCTGCCTTCGGCATCCACCCTCTCCCGCAGGCGGGAGAGGGGCGAGGCCCTCACGTGCTCTGCTTCACATCGAACACTTCGCCCGGCCTGAAGACGCGGAATCTCTCTTCCCGATGTCCGCCCTTTTTCAGGGCTGCCGCCAGGGCTTTTGGCGGGGCGTCGATTTCTTCATTGGTAAGCTGGAACGTGCCCCAATGATGGCCCATGGCCTGGCGCGCGCCGCAGAGTTCGAAAATCTTCACGGCTTCGGCCGGATCGACATGCTGATCCTTCATGAACCAGCGCGGCTCATAGGCGCCGATGGGCAGAATGGCGAGTTTGAAGCCGCCATATTTGCGCCGCGCCGCACGGAACAATTCGCCGTCACCGAAACCCGTATCGGCAATATGATAGATCGCGCCTGACGGCGTCTCGATGACAAAGGCCGCCCAGAGCGCCATGCGCCGGTCGAACAGGCCGCGCGCGGACCAATGATAGGACGGCTCGAAATGCACGAAGACGCCGCGTCCCACTTCAACGCGTGCTTTCCAATCATAGGCCTCTGCCCGAATGGCGGAATTGTAATCGGTCATGATCGTGTCATTGCCGAGCGGCGTCAGCACACGCGTGGGCCGGGTTCTTGCGAGGTCGCTCAGCGTGCTCGCATCGAGATGATCGTAATGATTGTGCGAGACGAGAATGGCATCGAGCGGCGGCAGGTCTGAGAGTCGAATGCCCGGTTCGTTGACGCGCCGGGGGCCGGCAAAAGAAAAGGGGCTGGCGCGCTCCGACCAGACCGGGTCGATCAGCAGGTTCACCCCATGGGTCTGGATGAGCAGGCTCGCATGGCCGACATAGGAGACGCGCAACGTCGATCCCTGCACGCGCTCGGGCGGGCGATCGAAGGCAGCACCGGCCGCCTGGGCGGGCCACAGCGCCTTGCTCTCGAACAGGCTCCATTTGAGGAGATCCGCCCGGCTCTTGTCTCGCGCATGGCCGGGCAGGAAGAAGCGTTCGCCATCGAAATGGTCCGAAACGGGGCCGTTATAATAGGGATTGCGTCCCGACATGGTCTGTCCGAAGGCTGCGGTGGCAGTGGCTGCCGCACCGGTGAGGCCGATGGCGGCGATGAATTGGCGGCGGTTCATGGAAAATCCTGCGATCAAAGCCAAGACCTAGTGTGTCTGGCGGCCCGTACAAGCCGCTCCGGTTGACTCTTGAGCCTCCCGAGGCCTAAAACCCCGTCATCTTCGTCACATTCTGACGATCTGAACCCGCCGACCGGCCCTTTGAGGCTGGAGGTCCACGCCCGGCAGCGCGATGCGCCCCCGGGCGCGAAAGCCTTTGTGGGTTCCGGTTTGGCAGGATGAGACGCAACGAAGGACGGGACCGCACATGTTCGAGGGCCTGAGCGAAAAGCTCTCCGGCATATTCGACGCGCTGACCAAGCGCGGCGTGCTGAGCGATGACGACGTCAATGCGGCGCTGCGCGAAGTGCGCCGTGCTTTGCTTGAGGCCGATGTCGCGCTCGATGTCGTGCGTTCCTTCACCGACAAAGTGCGCGACCGCGCAGTCGGCGCCAATGTCGTGAAATCCGTCACGCCCGGCCAGATGGTCATCAAAATCGTCAATGACGTTTTGATCGAGACTCTGGGCTCTGACGCCGATCCGATCAATCTCGATGCCGCCCCGCCCGTCGCGATCATGATGGTCGGTCTGCAGGGCGCGGGTAAAACCACCACCGCCGCCAAAATTGCCAAGCGCCTGCGCGACCGCGAAAAGCGCAAAGTGCTGATGGCCTCGCTCGACGTGAAGCGTCCGGCCGCGCAAGAGCAATTGGCCGTGCTCGGTCGCCAGATCGGCATCGACACTTTGCCGATTGTTGCGGGCCAGACGCCCGTGCAGATTGCGCGCCGTGCAGAAGAAGCTGCGCGCCTCCAGGGTTTCGATGTCGTCATTCTCGACACGGCGGGCCGCACACATATTGACGAGCCGCTGATGGCGGAAATGGCGGAGATCAAAGCCTCCACCAATCCGCATGAAATTCTGCTGGTGGCGGATTCGCTCACCGGTCAGGACGCGGTCAATCTCGCCAAGAATTTTAATGAGCGCGGTGGCGCAGCACTCTCCATGCGCGCCGTCACCGGCAAGCCGATCAAGCTGATCGGTACGGGCGAAAAGGTTGACGATCTCGACGAGTTTCATCCCCAGCGCATTGCCAATCGCATTCTGGGCATGGGCGATATTGTCTCGCTGGTTGAAAAAGCCGCGCAGTCGATCGATGCCGAAAAAGCCCAGCGCATTGCCGAGAAAATGCGCAAGGGCAAGTTCGATCTGGAAGATCTCTCCGAACAGCTTGCGCAGGTCGAAAAGATCGGCGGCATTGGCGGGATCATGGGCATGCTGCCCGGCATGGCGAAGATGAAAGATCAGCTCGCTGCCGCCAATCTGGATGAGCGCGTCATCAAACGCCAGCGCGCAATCATTTCATCCATGACGCGCGAAGAGCGCCGCAATCCCGATATTCTGAAAGCCTCGCGCAAGAAGCGCATCGCGACAGGCGCGGGCGCCAAGGTGGAAGACATCAACCGCCTGCTCAAACAGCATCGGCAGATGGCCGATATGATGAAAGCCATGGGCGGCGCCAACAAGCGCGGGCCGATGGGCAAAATGGCGCAAATGTTCGGTCTGGGCGGCGGCATGCCGAGCCCCGAACAAATTGCCGAAATGCAAAAGCAGATGGGCGCAGGTGGCATGCCCGGCATGCCGAAACTGCCCGATGCGCCGCCGCCCGGCGCTTTCGGTCCGAAGCCCGGCATGCCCGGACTTCCGGGCCTTGGCAATAAATTGCCCGGCCTGCCGGGTCTTGGAGGTTTCAATCCGTTCGGGAAGAAGAAGTGATCCCGATGGAGATGAAGGTGAACATGTTCGAAGTGTTCAAGAGCGTGAAGGCGCAATTGGATTCCGCGAACATTTACTACGACACGAAAGCGTATCGCGACGATGCGTTTTCGTTCCTTGTGCATGTGCCCGGTGAATATTGGGAGATCGATGTGCGCGAGGACGGTTCGGTGGATGTCGAAGTCTTCAAATCCGAAGGCATGCGCAAAGATCCCTGGGCTGCGATCGAACAATTGGTCGATGACCATAGAGACTGAAGACGAAGATCAAATCGAAAGGAAGAAAGCATGTCCCTGAAAATCCGTCTGTCGCGCGGTGGCGCGAAAAAGCGCCCCTTCTATCGCGTCGTCGTTGCCGATGCGCGCATGCCGCGCGATGGCCGCTTCATCGAGAAGATCGGCACATTCGATCCGCTCAAGGCCAAGGATGATGCCTCGCGCCTCGTGCTCGACGTCGAAAAGGCCAAGGCCTGGATGGCCAAGGGCGCGCAGCCGACCGATCGCGTCGCGCGTCTGCTCGACACTTTGGGTGCGATGAAGCGCGATACGCGCAACAACCCGGAAAAGGCCCAGCCGAAGAAGAAGGCTCAGGAGCGCGCCGCTGCTGCCGCTGCTGCTGCTGCCGCTGCAGCAGAAGCTCCGGCTGCCGAGTAATCTTTGCTCGTCATTGCGAGCGTGAGCGAAGCAATCCAGAGGCCTCAGGTGGGGCCGATGGATTGCTTCGTCATTTGGCCCCTTGAAATGACGATCGATGGGATGAAAATATGGCTCAGTCTCGTATTCTCGTCGGTGTTTTTGGTGCGCCGCATGGCGTGCGCGGCGAGCTGCGTCTGAAGTCTTTCACCGCCGATCCGATGGCGATTGCCGATTATCCTCGTCTCACGGATGAGAGCGGCCAGCGCGCGTTCAAAATTGTCGCTGCGCGCCCCATCAAGGACGATATGCTGATTGTGCGCGTCGATGGCGTCAGCGATCGCAATGCTGCAGAAAAACTCACCAATATTTCTCTCTCCATCGCGCGCGAAGATTTGCCGCCCGCCGATGAGGAAGAATTCTATTATGCCGATCTCATCGGCCTGCGTGCAGAAACGCGCGAGGGCGTTTTGATCGGCAAGATCGCTGCCGTGCAGAATTTCGGCGCTGGCGATATTCTGGATGTGCGCCCCGATGTGGGTGAAAATCTTCTCCTCCCCTTCACAAAGAAAATCGTACCCGTCGTCGATCTGGCAGGCGGACGCGTCATTGTCGAATTGCCGACAGAAATTGTCGTGCGCGAGGAAGAAGCGGGAGAGGGCTGATGTGGTCGGCGACGATCTTCACGCTCTATCCAGAAATGTTTCCAGGCCCGCTGGCTGTTTCCTTGTCGGGCGATGCGCTGGCCCGCGAAATCTGGTCGCTCGAGACGCGCAACATTCGCGAATATGGCATTGGTCGTCACCGCGCTGTTGACGATACGCCCGCCGGCGGCGGTCCCGGCATGGTCATTCGCGCCGATGTTCTGGCCCAGGCGCTCGATGCGGGGCTGGCGGCCGATGATCCGCGCCCGCGCCTTCTCATGAGCCCGCGCGGGCGCCCGCTGACGCAGGCGCGTGTGCGCGCTTTGGCGAGCGGTCCCGGTGCCGTTCTCATCTGCGGCCGGTTCGAAGGCGTCGATGAACGCGTGATTGAGGCGCGCGGTCTCGAAGAGGTCTCGATCGGCGATTACATTCTGTCGGGCGGCGAAATGGCCTCGTTCGTCGTGCTCGATGCCTGCGTGCGGCTCCTGCCGGGCGTGATGGGCAAGCAGGAATCAGGCGCTGACGAGAGTTTTGAGGGCGGCCTGCTCGAATATCCCCATTACACCCGCCCGCGCGAATGGGAGGGGCGGGCGATACCCGAGGTCCTGCTTTCGGGCGATCACGCCAAAATTGCCAAATGGCGGCGTGAGGAGGCCTTGCGTCTGACCCGTGAACGTCGGCCGGACCTGCTCCGCTGAGGCGGCTACAAGCCATTGAAAGATAAGATTTTTGCCTTGTTTGGTGAATGGCGCATTAACCCTGCGGGCAAAACAGGGTTAGGAATTGGTTGATCGGCCACCTTGAGTCGACAAGGCGATCAAAGGCGTGTAGAAGCGCGGCTCCAATCAAAACAGCGTTCCGAAACGCTCGCCCATGAGGCGAAACGGAGATTATACAAATGAACCTGATTCAGCAGCTCGAGGCCGAGCAGGCCGCCAAACTTGCCGCCGCCCGTCCCATTCCGGAATTCCAGCCCGGCGATACGGTCATCGTCAATGTGAAGGTGAAGGAAGGCGAACGCTCGCGCGTTCAGGCCTATGAAGGCGTCTGCATTGCGCGCAATGGCGGCGGTCTCAATGAGAGCTTCACCGTTCGCAAGATTTCCTATGGCGAAGGCGTCGAGCGCGTCTTCCCGATCCATTCGCCGAACATCGATTCGATCAAGGTCGTGCGTCGCGGCAAAGTGCGTCGCGCCAAGCTCTATTACCTGCGCGATCGTCGCGGCAAGTCGGCGCGTATCGCCGAGCGTCAGGATTATTCGGAAAAGACCAAGGCCTGATTTTTTCCGATATGCGGAAATAAAAAAGCGCGGCGAGAGCCGCGCTTTTTCTTTTTCAGCGAATGCTTGTTTCAGAGTGTCGAATTCCACATGGTCGGCACAAGGCGGAAATTATTCGCGCCATCTTTCTCGACATATCCGAGTGCGGGGAAGGGGAAGTGGAATCCGCCGACCAGCACTTTGTCCGCAGAGGCGCGATCGTAGAAGCGACGGCGCGTTTCCTCGGCGCGTGCAGCATCCATGTCGAACATCACATGCCAGCCGGGATTGCGCAGGAAGAGCGAGGGAATGTTTGTCACATCGCCCTGGATCAACAGGCGCGCATTTCCCGATTGCAATGCGAGCGATGAATGTCCCGGCGTGTGGCCCTGCGTGGCAAAAGGCGTAATGCCTGAGGCCACTTCCTTGTCCATCTCATAGCGCACCACGCGATCGCCCAGATCCTTGAAAACGCGGCGCACATTGTTGAAGGCGCCCTTCATGGCATCGGGCGCTTTGGCGAGATTTTCGTCGCTCATCCAGAACGCATATTCGGCTGCTGGCGCTTTCACTTCCGCATTGGGGAAAGCCAGAGATCCATCGGCGAGGCGCAGGCCATTGATATGATCGCCGTGGAAATGCGTCAGCACGACCATGTCGATCTGTTTTGGATCGATGCCGGCGGCTGCCATGTTGGGGAGAAGATGTCCGACTTCGCCCTTCTGGTCGCCCTGTCCATTGCCCGTGTCGATCAGCACAATCTTGCCGCCCGTTTTCACGATGACGGGATTATAGGGCACGGTCATGCTGGAGGCTGACATATAGGCCGCCTCCAGTGCCTTGCCGGCCTCGTCGCGGGGAATGTTGCGGACGAAATTTTCCGGCATGGTCATGGTGCGTGCGCCATCGGTGATCATGGTCACTTCCATGTCGCCGACTTTTTGCCGATAAAAGCCGGGCGCCTGTTTGCTGGCCGGCGTCGTATTGGCGTGGGCGGGCGAAAAAGTGCCGGCCATGTCGGGCCCGACGGCGGCGGTCGCCGCTCCGGCTCCGAGAGTTGCAAGCGCGCTGCGGCGCGTGAGCTTCGACCCGATCGTCATTTTGAACCTCCCTGATATATCCAGAAGAACTTGATACGCGCCGCAGACGCTGGCGGCTCACCCCGGCGCCTGGTGGCGAGAAAATAGGGCATTCAGCTGTTCATCGGCGCATTCAGCATCCAGCGATGGCCGAACGGATCGCGGATGACGGCAAAGCGTGTGCCCCAAAAGGAATTGGTCGGTTGCACATCGCCCTTGGCGCCGAGGCCGGTCGCCTTGGCAAAAGCATCCTCAAGCTGTTGTTTGGTTTCGAATTCAAGGCTCACCGACATGGTCACCGGTTCGCCGGGGATTGGCATGCGCGTCTGGCCAAGCTCGGGAAAGGCATCGGCCAGCATGACGGAGCCGCCATTGATCACCAATTCGCAATGGGCGACCCGCAACCCGTCGGGGGCGGGCATGAGGGCGCGCTGGGTCGCCCCGAAAACGTTCGTATAAAAGGCAATGGCGCCAAGGGCTGGGGAAACGGTCAGATAGGGGGCGACGCGGGGGCGGTCGAGCAAGGCTTTCTCCTTCTGAGGCTTTCTGAGACCCTAGCAGAGATGTGCAAGGCCGCCAGCGGGTCGGGGGCATGTCTTTTGGCCAAAATCCTTCCCCTTCGAACTGTTTTTCGAGTATGAAGGCGCACCATCTAGGGCAGACCCGCGCCAGTCGGGCTTATCGGGACGAGAAGAAAATGGCCAAGCCGCGCACGCTTTATGACAAGATCTGGGATGACCATGTCGTCGATGTCCAGCCGGACGGGGCATGCCTCCTCTATATCGACCGCCATCTCGTCCATGAAGTGACGAGCCCGCAGGCCTTTGAGGGTCTGCGCATGGCCGGCCGCAAAGTCCGCGCACCCGAAAAGACATTGCTCGTCGTCGATCACAACGTGCCGACCACGGGCGATGAACGCGCCCATGTCACGGATCCCGAGAGCAAGGCGCAGATCGAACAGCTCGCACAAAATGCCGCCGATTTCGGCCTCGAATATTATGATGCGTTCGACAAGCGTCAGGGCATTGTCCATATCATCGGGCCTGAGCAGGGCTTTACGCTGCCCGGCACCACGATTGTGTGCGGCGACAGCCATACATCCACGCATGGCGCTTTCGGCGCACTCGCACATGGCAGTGGCACGTCCGAGGTCGCGCATGTGCTCGCCACCCAGACTTGGCTGCAGTCGAACGCGAAAAACATGCGCGTGACGGTCGATGGCACATTGCCTCCCGGCGTCACTGCAAAGGATATTATTCTCGCCATTATCGGCAAGATCGGCACGGCAGGCGGCACTGGCCATGTCATCGAATATGCGGGCGAAGCCATTCGCTCGCTGTCGATGGAAGGCCGCATGACCGTCTGCAATATGACGATTGAAGGCGGCGCACGCGCCGGCCTGATTGCGCCCGATGAAAAGACATTCGCTTATCTGAAAGATCGGCCGAAAGCGCCCAAAGGCGCGGCCTGGGATGAAGCGGTGCGCTATTGGAAGACATTGCAATCGGATGAAGGCGCGCATTTCGATGCCGAGATTCATCTCGATGCCGCCAATCTGCCGCCGATCGTCACCTGGGGCACATCGCCCGAAGACGTTGCCTCGATCGAGGGCTTTGTGCCGCGCGTCGAAGATGGCCGCAACGATCAGCAGAAGGCCAAGATTCAGCGCTCCCTGGATTATATGGGCCTCAAGGGCGGCGAGAAGATCACCGATCTCAAGCTCGACCGTGTTTTTATCGGCTCTTGCACCAATGGCCGCATCGAAGATTTGCGTGCCGCTGCCAAGGTCGTCGAAGGCAAGAAAGTGGCTTCGCATGTGAATGCCATGGTCGTGCCGGGTTCGGGGCTGGTGAAAATCCAGGCCGAGGCCGAAGGCCTCGACAAGATTTTCGTTGCCGCCGGTTTCGAATGGCGCGAGCCGGGATGCTCCATGTGCCTTGCCATGAATCCCGACAAACTGGCGCCGGGCGAGCGCTGCGCCTCGACCTCGAACCGCAATTTCGAAGGCCGTCAGGGTTTTAAGGGCCGCACCCATCTCGTCTCGCCTGCCATGGCAGCAGCAGCGGCGATTGCGGGAAGTTTTGTCGACATTCGCAAGTGGAATTGACGATCCGCCCGGGGCCGTCATTGCGAGGAGCGCAGCGACGAAGCAATCCAGAGCCGCTGGCTCAGTCTGGATTATTTTGTCATTCCCTCGCAAGGACGTGAAGAATGGGGCCGGCCTTTGCGCCGGTCCTTTTCTTTTGCGCTCATGCTAGAGTTTGTCCATGAGCGACCATGAGCCGGATCGGGTGGAAGTCTGTGCGCGCCTGATTGGCCGCGCTCTGGGCTTTATCGTTCTGGGTCTGCTCGCACTCAATCTCGCAACCGGATGGTTTTTCTGAAAATGGCGGAGAAAAACGATTGGGCGCGCATTCAGGCGCCGTCGCTTGAAGATTTTCAGGACATGGCAGACGCAGCCTATGCCGCTTTGCCGGATGAATTTCGCGCGCTTTGCGACGGGCTCATCATCCATATCGAGGATTTTCCCGACAAGGAGACGCTCGAGGATATGGAATGCGAAAGCGATTTCGATCTGCTCGGTCTCTTCCAGGGCCGCGGCCTCGCCCAGCGCGAGGCAACGCTGCAGACGGGCGAATTTCCCAATATGATCTGGCTCTACCGCCGCCCCATCCTCGATTATTGGGCCGAACATGAGGAGAAACTGGGCGATATCATCACCCATGTTCTGGTGCATGAAATCGGCCACCATTTCGGTTTTTCGGATGAGGATATGGAGGCGATTGAGGCGAGCGCAGGCTAGGCTCGGTCAGATTTTTTGATTGATGTTTATACGGGATACCCGTATGTTTGAGCCCAGTGATTTTGAATGGGACGAGGCCAAAGCTGCGTCCAACCTGAAAAAGCATGGTCTTTCATTCATCACCGGGGCGAAGGTCTTCTTTGATTCCCGCCGGATTGAATGGGATGTGAGCCGCCCGACCGACTTTGAGGCACGCTATAAAATCGTGGGATTGGTTGAGGGGCGTTTGCTCTCTGTGGTTTTTACGGTTCGAAACGCCAAAGGCAGGATCATCTCTGCCCGGCCCGCCAATGCATCCGAGGAGCGTCGCTATGGGCATCGTGAGACTTAGCCGTGCGCAACTCGCCAATAGGCGGATGACGCCCGAGGAACGGGCGCGGCTCGAGGCCATGACGCCTGAAGAGATCGAGCAGAATGCGATTGATGACCCCGACAATCCGCCCAGCACCGATGAGGAGCTTGAGCGGGCCGTGGTTGGGCGCAACATCCGGCTGATGCGCGAGGCGATGGGGATGAGCCAGGAGAAATTTGCGCAGACCTACGGGCTGAATGTCGCGCGCCTGCGTGATTGGGAGCAGGCCCGCCACTTGCCGGACAGTTTCTCCCGCGCCTTCCTGCGTGTGATCGCCAAAGACCCGCTCTATGTGGCGCAAGCCCTTCAGCCAGAGCCCGCCACCTCCCCTTGACCGGCGGGCCTCAAGGCTTCATTGAAAGGCCCGATCCTGCTGCCCTTCGGGGCGGCCCTCCGACAAGACGGATGAAACCGCGATGGACAAGTTCACGAGCCTCACTGGCGTCGCCGCCCCGCTGCCGATCACCAATATCGACACGGATATGATCATCCCGAAGCAATATCTGAAGACCATTGCACGCACCGGTCTGGGTGCGGGGCTTTTCTCGGAATTGCGCTTCAATGAGGACGGTTCGGAAAATCCCGATTTCGTGCTCAACAAGCCCGCCTATCGCAAGGCGCAGATCCTCGTCGCGGAAGATAATTTCGGCTGCGGCTCGTCGCGCGAACATGCGCCCTGGGCCTTGCTCGATTATGGCATTCGCTGCGTCATCTCGACCAGCTTCGCCGATATTTTTTACAACAATTGCTTCCAGAACGGCATTCTGCCGGCCATTGTCTCGCCGGAAGATCTGCGCAAGCTGATGGATGATGCCTCGCGGGGCTCCAATGCCACGCTGACGGTCGATCTCGCCAAGCAGGAAATCACCGGCCCCGATGGCGGCAAGGTGACATTCCAGATCGATGAATTCCGCAAGCATTGTCTGCTCAACGGTCTCGATTCCATCGGCCTCACCATGGTCAAGGAACCGAAGATCAAATCCTTCGAGGACCAGCTCGCCAAGCGCGCTTGGGCCTGATCGAAAATCCTGCGCGGCGCAGATGGGCGTCGCGCAGTCTGACGAGAGCGTGATTCACTTCGCAGGCCTTGCGCGATAGGCTCGCATTATGAGCCGAATCATCATTCCGTCCTGTCTCGCGCTGGTTTTTCTGTCCCAGCCCGCCGCAGCGCAATTTGAAACCTGTGTCGCTGGCATTCGCGTGCAGGCCATCGAGCAGGGCATTCCTGCTGCCACATTCGATCGTGTGATGCGGGGCGTTACGCCCGATCCCAAAATCATCGAGCTGTCCGAAGCCCAGCCTGAATTTGTGACGCCCATCTGGGATTATCTCGCAACTCTGGTCGATGATGAGAAAATCGCTGAAGGCCGGGCGCTTTTGAAAAAATATGATTCCGTCTTGCGCGCGGCTGAGGCCCGTCACGGTGTGGATCGCCATACGATTCTGTCTGTCTGGGGTGTTGAGAGCGATTATGGCAAGATCGGCGGGCGCTGGTCATTGCCGCAATCTCTGTCGACTCTTGCCTGCACAGCGCCACGCCGGCGCGATTATTTCCGCGGTGAATTGATGGCGGCGCTCAAAATTGTTGCGCGCGGCGATCTGGCGCCGGAAAAATTGCGCGGTTCATGGGCGGGCGCTTTCGGCCATACGCAATTCATGCCCTCCACTTATTTGCGCCTTGCTGTCGATGGCGATGGCGATGGGCGGCGCGATCTCGTCGATTCCATTCCCGATGCGCTCTTTTCAACCGCGCATTTTCTCGAAAAGGCCGGATGGCAGACAGGCGCTGTCTGGGGCTATGAAGTGCGCATTCCGCGCAATTATTCCGGCCCCTCCGGCCGACGGGAGAAAAAGCCGCTCGAGTTCTGGGCCAAGGCTGGAGTGACGCGGGTCGATGGCGGCGCCCTGTCCGGTCCGGGGCCGGCGGGACTTGTTCTGGCTGCCGGTGCGGAAGGCCCGGCCTTTCTCGTCTTCAAAAATTACGATGCGGCCTTTTCCTATAATGGCGCGACATCCTATGCGCTCGCCATTTCCCTGCTTGCGGACCGGCTGAAGGGTCAGCCCGGTCTGCGAACGCCCTGGCCGACCGACGATCCGGGCCTGTCTCGTGCCCAGCGGCGCGAATTGCAGGTTCTTTTAATCAAGCGCGGTTACGATATTGGCGAGGCCGATGGGGCCATCGGCGCCAAAACGCGCGCGGCCATTGTGGACCTTCAGCGTCGCAATGGCCTTTCGGAGGATGGTCGCCCCGGTCAACGGATTTTGAAACTGCTGCGCGGCGGCTGATGCGACTTTCACCCCGATGTGACTCGCCGCATCTGGGCAATGCCCATATTCAATGTCGGGACAAACGGGGTCATAAGGAGCAGGCATGTTTGCGAGAAGCCTGACATGGGGAGCCATTGCGGTCTTGACCGCTTGGATCGGCCATGCCGCGCCCGCTTCCGCTGCCGAGCGCCCCGCCGTCGTCGAGCTTTTCACCAGCCAGGGCTGCTCCTCCTGTCCGCCGGCCGACCTGCTGATGGGCCAATTGGCACGGGAGCGCCGCGATCTCATCATTTTGTCATTCCCGGTGGACATATGGGATTACACGGGCTGGAAAGACACGCTCGCCAAGCCCGAGTTCACCGCCCGGCAGCGGCATTATTCGCATAGCCGCGGCGATCATCAGGTCTATACGCCCCAGGTTGTGATCGATGGTATTGCCCATGGCGTGGGCAGCGATCGCCAGCAATTATTGTCGCTCGTCGATGAAATGAGTGCGGCTCGCAAGACGCAGGGTGCGGAGCTGACGCTTGCCGAACGCGACGGAATGGTTGTTGCCGAGCTTGGTGCGGGTTCGGGCGATCTCGGTCGTGGCGCCGGCGTCTGGCTGCTGCGTGTTGCTGCCAGTCGAACAGTTTCGATCGGTCGTGGCGAGAATGGCGGCCGGCAGGTGACCTACACCAATGTTGTGCGCTCAGTGACGCGCATGGGCCATTGGACAGGTGCGCCAGCGCGTTTTGAAATGCCTCTTCCCGAAGCGCGTGGCGAGGATTCGGACGGCTATATCGTGATCGTTCAGAAGAGCTGGGGCGACAATCTCGGCCCGATTCTGGCGGCCGGACGCAGCGCCAATCTCTGATCTTCAATCGGCTTCGACAACGCCATTGGCTTCCAGCGCGCGGCGCAGGCGTGTGAAGGCAAGCCGGATGCGCGATTTCACCGTACCGAGCGGAAGTCCAGTCTTTTCGGCTATTTCCGAATGCGACAGGCTGTCGAAGAAAGCCAGACGGACAAGCGCCAGCTGCTCTGGCGGGAGATGATTCATCGCATTGCGCAAAATATCGTCGCGCATTTGCGTGTCGAGCATACGATCGGCATCGACGCCTGACTCGTCGGGAATATCGAGCGCAAAATCATCCGGATCGACAAATTCGACGCGGTCGCGCCGCAACAGGTCGATCCGCCGGTTACGTGCAATGCGATAGAGCCAGGTCGCCAGCGAAGATTTGGTCGGCTCAAACAAATGAGCTTTGCGCCAGAGCGAAACCATGACGTCTTGCGTAATTTCTTCGGCCGCAGCGCGGTCGCATCCCAATCTGAAGAGATAGGCATTGATGCGTGGGCCATAATAATCGAACAGGCGCGTGAACGCTTCGCGGTCGCGCGATGCAGCAACCGCAGCGACAAGCGCAGCATGTTCGATGGCGATAAGGGACATTCTGAAATCGATTCTCTTCAGAGCAAAACCGATACGAGCCCGAAGGATCGAACCGGTAGGTCGGCCCGCCCGAAGGGGCGGCTCCATCCAGGAAGATGATCGAGGTGAGGAGCTGGCCGACTAGCCGGCAGGTTCACACATCGATCTGTCAACCTGACTGGACAGAAGGTGATTGTTGCACGTCCGGACCGCTTTGCGAACCCGCTATTATCATTTTTAAGCGAGGACTCGGGCGGGGGGCCTCCGCAAGCCCGGTTGTTGGCTGTATTATCTCGACATGATTCGCAAAATCGCTTCGCCGCTCTCGCGGTCCTGTGCCCGTCTTGCCCTCGCCGCCGCGCTTGTGGCCGGCGTGACCTCTGTCTTGCATGCCCAGGAGCGCCGCCCGGCCGCCGGGCAGCCGGCCAGGGCCCAGCAGCCGGCCCAGCCGGCCGCAGAGCCGCCCAAACCTGTCCTTGTGGCCAATGTGGGGGATTGGAGCGTCTATGTGGCGACCAATGGGCGCGACCGGCAATGCTATGCCCTCGCCCAGCCGAAAGACCGGGCGCCGGGCCATTTGAAGCGCGATCCGGCCTATCTCTTCATTTCAAGCCGCCCGGCTGAAAAGGTCCGCCACGAAATCTCGATCATTATGGGTTTCGATGTGAAGGCGGACAATAAGGCCCCGCCCGAGGCACAGATCGGCAGCGACAAATTCGCTTTTTCCTCGCAAGGGTCGCATTTGTGGTTGCGCGACACCAACCGGGCCGGGGCCATTGTGGAGTCCTTGCGCAAGGGCCAGCGCCTCACGGTGAAGGCCACGTCGCTGCGCGGCAATCTGACGACCGACACCTATTCGCTGACCGGTCTCGCCGGCGCACTTGATCGTGTGCAGAAGGAATGCCCCTGATTGCTGCGCAAAAAACTGCAGCAAAAGGCTGATCTGCGTCAAACGTCTCTCGACCAAAGTGTGATCGTCCGCTTCTTGTTCGCGGGCGACGTATCGGCATAATGCGCCGCACAATTCATGCGCGGGCTGCCGCTTGCCGATGTGGCGGCTGCGCGCGTCTCCGGGGAGAGAGATATGTCTGACAAAATTTACGCCGTTTCCGCGGAATGGGCACGGCGCGCCTTTATCGACGACGCGAAATACAAGCAAATGTATGCGCAGTCGGTTCAGGCTCCGGAGGATTTCTGGGCCGAGCAGGGCAAGCGCATCGACTGGTTCAAGCCCTACACAAAGGTCAAGAACACCAGCTACGACCCGCAGAATGTTTCGATCAAATGGTACGAGGATGGCGTCACCAATGTCGCCTATAATTGTATCGATCGCCATCTGGAGAAGCGCGGCAACCAGACCGCCATCATTTGGGAAGGCGACGACCCGAATGAATCCAAGCACATTACCTATCGCGAATTGCATGAACATGTCGGCAGATTTGCCAATGTGCTGAAGAAGCACGGTGTCGCCAAAGGCGATACGGTGACGATCTATATGCCGATGATCCCCGAGGCAGCCTATGCCATGCTCGCCTGCGCGCGCGTCGGCGCGATCCATTCGATCGTCTTTGGCGGTTTCTCGCCCGATTCTCTGGCCGGACGTATCGAAGGCTGCAAGTCGAAAATTATCATCACGGCGGATGAGGGATTGCGTGGCGGCCGCAAGGTCGCCTTGAAAGCCAATGCCGATGAAGCGGCGAAAAAGGCCGGCGGCATCGTCACATCCATGATCGTCGTCAAGCGCACCGGCGGCAAGGTCGACATGCAGGCTGGCCGCGACTTCTGGTATGAGGACGAGGCAGCAAGCGTTTCAGCCGATTGTCCGCCCGCACAGATGAATGCGGAAGATCCGCTGTTCATTCTCTACACGTCAGGCTCGACCGGCGCGCCCAAGGGCGTCGTGCATACGACCGGCGGCTATCTCGTCTATGCCTCGATGACGCATCAATATGTCTTCGATTATCACGAGGGCGATATTTACTGGTGTACGGCGGATGTGGGCTGGGTCACGGGCCACAGCTATATCGTCTATGGCCCGCTCGCCAATGGCGCGACGACGCTGATGTTCGAAGGCGTGCCGAATTATCCGTCCATGTCGCGCTTCTGGGATGTGATCGACAAGCACAAGGTCAATATTTTCTACACCGCGCCCACCGCCATTCGCGCGTTCATGGGCGCTGGCGAAGAAGCGGTGAAAAAGACCTCGCGCGCGAGCCTGCGCCTTCTGGGTTCGGTCGGCGAGCCGATCAAT